>NZ_JNJP01000001.1 GCF_000701705.1 Bilophila wadsworthia ATCC 49260
GAAACAACGCCTACACGGGCGGCACCACCATCAGCGAAGGAACCCTGAAGGGCAACATCGCCAGCGGCACGGATTTGAGCATCGCCGACAGCGCCACCTATGACGGTGCCAACAAGGCTCGCTCCGTGGGTGGCCTCAACGGCGGCGGCAAGATCCTCAACACCAACGGCCTCACCGTCCAGAGCGGCGACTTCGCCGGGATCATCGACAACAGCAACACCAGCCTGCTCAAGACCGGCGCGGGCACACTGACCCTTTCGGGAACCAATACCTACACCGGCATGACCACGGTACGGAGCGGGACGTTGGCCCTGGGCAGCGATCTGACATCCAATCAACTCACTCTGTACGGCGGCACGGTATTCGACCGGGGAAGCCACAACCACAGCCTGGACAACGGTATCCTGAGTGTCAATGGGGCCAACGGCCAGAGCGCCATGTACAAAGGCGATCTTTCCGCTAGGAACGCGACCCTCAATTTCATCTCTCCGGTACATCCTACGCAGCCCCTGCTGCGCGTCACCGGCGATGCGGACGTCTCGGGCAGTGCCTGCAATGTGGGACTGGCGGGCGGTACGTCCCTGGCCTCCGGGTCTACCCTGACCCTGCTGGAGGTCGATCCGGACAAAACGCTCACGGCCAACAACTTGCAGCGCGGCAACGGGATTGTGCAGATCGGTTCCACCGTGGCGCACGACATCACTGCGGATGTGAATCTTGACCCGACAACAAGACGGCTGAATGCCGTCACCGCTCAAGTCAGCCCCGGCAGAGCCACGGATCAGTCCAAGGCCCTGTCCGAAGGCTTCCTCGGCGGACTGGCCCTGAACCTGCAAGGCGCGGACCTCGTGGCGGGCCGGGGCATGGATTCCGCCGTGCGGGCCTCCTCCGGTACGGACGACGCGGAAAGGCACGGCTTTGCCGGGTTCGGCGCGCTGTCCGGCGGTTCGTTGCGCTACAACACCGGCTCGCATCTGGACATGAACAGCCTTTCCCTGCTTACCGGCCTGTCCTGGGGAATCGACCTTGCGCCGGGCCGCCTGACCTTGGGCGCATTCTTTGAATACGGCAACGGCTCTTACGACACCCACAACTCCTTCACGAACGCCGCTTCCGTAGACGGCGACGGCAATGCCTACTATCTGGGCGGCGGCATTTTGGCCCGCATGGACTTCGTCAATATTGGGCCGGGCCGCTTCTAGGCCGAAGCCAGCGGACGCGCGGGCAAGACGCACAACGAGTACGACAGCTCGGATTTGCGCGACGCAGCCGGACGTAAGGCGGACTACGACAGCAGTTCTCCCTACTATGGCCTGCATTTCGGCACGGGCTACGTCTGGAACATCAACGATGCCGCCACCCTTGACCTGTACGGCAAGTACTTCTGGACACGGCAGCAGGGCGACAGCGTGGGCCTGTCCACCGGCGAACATCTGAGTTTCGACGACATCAACTCAAGCCGCCTGCGTTTCGGCGGGCGCTTCGCCTATATCCTGAACGAACACGTCGCTCCGTACATCGGCGCGGCCTGGGAACACGAATTCGACGGCAAGGCGCGAGCCACCACCAACGGCTTCGACATCGATGCCCCGAACCTGCACGGCAATACCGGCATCGGCGAACTGGGCATCTCCCTCACGCCCTCCGCTGACCTGCCCCTGACCGTAGACCTGGGCGTGCAGGGCTACACCGGCAAGCGCGAAGGCGTGACCGGCAGTCTGATGGTGAAGTGGGAATTCTGAGCGTCTGCAAAGGGGAGCGTCCGTTTTTTGTGTACGCCCCCAGCTTTAAACATCTCTTCAACTGCACACTCTGGAAAGGATAAAAAGGGGAACGAGCATCTATACTATCAAAAATTTCATCTACAACAATTCTCTGGAAGACCTAATATCGGCTGTGTCTGCTTCAGAAAAAATTCAAATGGTATGTAAACACCCAAAGGTATGTGCATCATATTTTAGGCTACGGATAGTTCGTGTGAGGTTATACGCAGTACACTCCAATACTTCGTAGGGGAACAAATTTATTCTCTTGGAGCAATTTCTACTATGCGGCGCGGTGTCGGCAACGGCGAATCGCGCCGCTTTTTTGCGGCATCCAATCCGAACCGGAATAAGGCCGTCCCGCTGAAAAAACTTCAAAAACCAATAATTCTACCACTCCTCCGCAAAAATCCACCGTGTTACTGCGATTATGTACGCACTTTTGTGTGCTGAACCAGCATCGGGAGGATTCATTATGCGGAATCTCACCAGACAACAGCGATAAATCGTGGAGATGCTGGCGAAAGGATTTCCCCTCAAAAATTATTGCAGGGAATCTCTCCATCGAGGTGGCTACGGTATATTGGCATTTGGCAGCAATTCGAAAAGCCTTCGGCGTTCATAGCAACATTGAGCTGTTGTACCACCTCAATGAGGAACCGGAGGCGAGTATATCTACTATTCGACTGATACCGCGCGGCAGGGAAGTTTTTGAACTCGCTATGAGCGGTCTGAGCATCAGAGAAATCAGTAAACGTCTTGGAATCATCTACAGCGGCGTCCTTCGGCACAAGGAAAAAATGCTCTTGCCGAACGAATGTAACTCTATGTTGGAATTGATTGCAAAATATCATGGGACAAATCCAAATCGTCAATTGTGAGGTCCATAACATGGAAATTGAAGGCCGCACCATCATACTTTCCACGCCGGAAGAACTGCTTCCTCTCATTACAAAAGCCGTCCGTACCGCTGAGCAGGGGAAAACGGCGGATGCCCCCGACTTGCCGGGTAAAAACTGCTTGCCCCGAAAGATGTGGAAAGAGAATTCGGCATTCACCAGAAGACACTCGCCTACTGGCATATGGAAGGCGTCGGTCCGGTATATACGAACTTCGGCAGGCGTGTCTTTTATGAGCGCGCCGTATTGGAAGAGTATATTGCATCCGGGCGTGTCCAAACCTCGGAATCAATCAAGTGATGGACTTCTCAGGCCAGCATATCCCCGATAATCGAGAGCTTTTCGCTTTCCTGACCAGAGAACAGATGAGCATACCGCATGGTCATGGTGATGTTCTTATGACGCATGAGCTTTTGCAGTTCCATGAGCGTCACCTTGCCGGACTGCGCCAACCAGGAGGCAAAGGTATGTCTCATGGTGTGCAGGGTGACGGCGTACAGACTGTCGCCGTCTTCCGGAGCCAGATTGAGCTTTCTGACGGCGGTCTGGAAACAGACGGGTGTTTTTCAAACGCCGTCTTCTTGCGAGGCTGTTGGAAGATGGGTTCCGCAGGCTTGCGCGTATACGCCTGGAGCATCCGGATCATATCCTCCGGCAGGCGGACGAATACCCGCTTTCCTCCCTTCTGAATGATATAGAGGCCGCAGGCATTGCCGTCCACATCCTGCCCGCGCAGTTTGAAAATTTCCGTGGGACGAAGGCCGGTTCGCAGGGAGAGCAAGGCCATATCGTGCAACTGCGGATGCCGCTTTTCAAGGTCGCCCAGAAGCGCCCTGACTTCCTCTCTGGTCAGGAAACGCAACCTTTCATTGTCAGCCTTTACCATCTTCCAAGTGCCGCCCTTGGTGGACAACGGGTTGACTCCGCTCCACATGCCTGTGGCGACGGCACGGTTTATGGCGGAACGCATAAAGCTGAAGATGTTGTTGACGGTCTGCCCGGTCAGCATTTTTCGCGTCGGTGCTTTGGCTTTAGGCTTTTTGGTGGCCTTTTTGGGCTTTGTATTCCCAGTAGGCGTTTTCAAAAGCTGCGCCTTGAGGCTGGAAAGCAAATTCGGAGTCAGATCGGCAATAGGCAAAGCGTGGGTTTTGGCCTTGGGGTGGGCGCAATACTGGCTGTAGTGCTGGTCAACGTACTTCCCTTCGCTTCTGCCCCAGGCAAGGTAGGCGTTCACTATCTCCCCGATGGTAACTTTGTCGCGCTCAATGGGATTGATGCCGGTGGCATCAAACTCGGCAAGGAACTTTGCCCGCTCCTTTCTGACCGTGGCCGGGCGGACGCCCTTGCTGTGCCTGCCAACGGTTTTCCAGTGGCCCTTACCTTCATGATCAGCGTACCAGAAGCAGTAGATTTTGTCGTACTCTCCGGTTCGCGGATCGCGCTTGGCGGACTGGCGGAAGAAGACGCCCTCGAACTTGGTCTTTGTGTATTTTCGAGTGAAGGGCAGGACGGCCCGGAAATCCCGGTTTCTCGTGCTCCTTCCATATTCCATATGGAATAAAAAACAGGCACGGCATCCTCAAGGACGGCGTGCCTGTTTACGCATTGCTTTAGACCGTATCGCCACGCCGGGCGTGGTACTCCGCTTTTTCCTGATACATACGTTTATCCGCCTGCCTCACCATATCCATGATGAGCATGTCCCCCTCGGCCCACACCTGCCCAAGCGACAGGGATTCGGGATACGCTTTATTGGCCTCCCGTTGGAGCGCGGCGATCTTCGCATAAAAGACCC
Source organism: Bilophila wadsworthia ATCC 49260 (assembly GCF_000701705.1). Classification (GTDB taxonomy): domain Bacteria; phylum Desulfobacterota; class Desulfovibrionia; order Desulfovibrionales; family Desulfovibrionaceae; genus Bilophila; species Bilophila wadsworthia. The sequence continues at coordinate 4,458 of NZ_JNJP01000001.1, forward strand.
GTTCCGGAATGTTCGGGCAGAGGAAGACAAATTCGTCTCCGCCAATACGGAAAAGATCGTCTCCCCTGAAATAGCGGCTGAATATCCGGCTGATGTCCCGGATGTATTTGTCGCCGGAGTCGTGCCCTTGCTGATCGTTGATGCGCTTTAACCCATTGAGATCCACAAAAACGACGCCGAGCGAATCCGGGGGATTTTTTTCGAGCTTCTGCAATACGGAAATATAGCTGTTTCTGTTGTGCAGCCCCGTCAAGTCGTCGCAGTAGCTCATCCGCTTGAGCTCGCTCTGCATATTACGCTTCCGTTGCTCATTCGTGACGAAATAGGCCAGAGAATGCAGCAGGGAATGATCATCCCGATTGGCTTTCGGGTTATCCACGCCGATGAACCCGGAAATGACGTCGTTCAGGACGAGAGGGACGACGATGAGGCTCTCGATACCTTGTGGCTTGAGTACGCTGTACATATCCAAATCGCTGTCCCGGATTGACTCAAGATTGTCGATGACCACATCCTCACGCCGCTCGAACATCTTCTGCCAACAGCTCATGTAGCTGATTGGCACGTTTTGAAGGACTTCTTTCTGAGGGAAAATACCTTCTGAACACCATTCATAGGTGTTGTTGGCGATGAGCCCGCCGTTTTTCAGAACGCTGTACTCGAAGATATAGGCACGATCGGCCTGATGCATCATTCCGAGGTTCTCCAGGACCATGTCCACGGCTTGCGGAAAATTTTCTTCCCTGTTCAGGATGCGGATGCATTCCAGCAAGGTACTCTCAATATCAAGCTTGCGCTGCACAGCTTGGCTGATATTTTCCTTTTCCGTAATGTCGACGGCGAATTCCAGCCGGGCAAGACGGCCATTCCAGCGGATCAGCTTGTCTCTGAGCAGATAATGGCGGTGCGAAATGGGATTCGTGAGCTCCCAAGTGTAGAACGTTTCGCAGTTGAGAAACTGATTCGTACAAAACGGACAAGGCGCGTCAATGCCTTGCAGGACTTCATAGCACTTCCTGCCTTTTCCGATGTCCGTAAGCCCGAATACCTTTTTTCCAAACTCGTTCAGATACAGGATTTCATACGTGGCGATATCGCTTACATAAACGATTTCATCCACTTCCTCCATAATAATCTGCAACAGGCTCTCCGGGCAGTCTTCGTGTTCACCGGAAACATACTGTGCTTTGGAAAAAGATGTTGTCATAATGCGAACCCATTCACATTTTGGATGACGACCATTTTCAAAATCGCCCAGCCACGCACATCCTGAATCAGCAGGCCAAGGCTAAATGGCGGATCACTATACGCGTTTTCCTTCCCATTTTTCCAATAATGAGAGCCAAAAACGTTTTTGGAGCCACATTATCGACTAAAGTATCTCATTTTACGCTAGAAACAACGTGTTATCAAGATGTCGGACGAGCAGGATCCAAAAGGCATCAGCCGTCCTCAAGCGCGGCGCCCTCGCCTCTTCCCCAAATGGCGTCTCAGTATCAGAGGACGCTGGGCACCCACGGCTCCCCTTTGTGGACAGTGCCCCCCACCCTGCCAAGAAAGCCGCCCGGCTTTATTGCATCCCCGGCCTTCTCGGGCTATCACACCGACCATGAACACGCTGCAACTCCGGAATTCCTTTCTGCTGCTTCTCACCGCCGTCATCTGGGGAGTGGCCTTCGTCGCCCAGAGCGTAGGCATGGATTATGTGGGCCCCTACACGTTTACCTGCGTGCGCTCCTTTATCGGCGGCCTGTTCCTCATTCCCTGCATCGCGCTGCTCAACAGGCTGAACCCCGTCTCCCCCGGCGGCATCAGGCCTTCGAACGCGAAATCGAAGGGCCAGCTCTGGATCGGCGGCGTGTGCTGCGGTGTGATGCTCTGCTTCGCAAGCTGTTTTCAGCAGATCGGCATCATGTACACGTCCGTGGGCAAGGCGGGGTTCATTACGGCCTTCTATATCATCATCGTCCCGCTCCTCGGGCTGTTCTTCAAAAAACGGTGCGGCCTGTTCGTCTGGCTCGGCGTGGCGCTGGCCATCGTCGGCCTCTATTTTCTCTGCATTACGGAGAGCCTGACCATCCAGTTCGGCGATTTCCTGATCTTCATCTGCGCCATCCTGTTTTCCATCCACATTTTGATCATCGACTACTTCACACTGCGCGTGGACGGCGTCAAAATGTCCTGTATCCAGTTTTTCGTCTGCGGCCTGCTCTGCGCGGTTCCCATGCTGCTCTTTGAGACGCCGGACATCACGCAGCTCCTCGCCGCATGGAAACCCGTCCTCTATGCGGGGATCATGTCGAGCGGCGTTGCCTATACGCTGCAAATCGTGGGACAGAAAGGCATGAATCCCACGGTCGCCTCCCTGATCCTCAGCCTCGAGGCTGTGGTGTCCGTACTGGCCGGATTCGTCATGCTGGACCAGCAACTGACCATGCGGGAAACGATGGGATGCGCCTTTATGTTCTGCGCGATCGTGTTTGCGCAGCTCCCGCAGAAGAACATAAAAAACGCTGAGGCTGTCTCAGCATAACGGGGTGCGGCATGAGGATATGCGTCATCACGGGCGGCACAGGCGGCATAGGGCTTCACCTTTGCGAAGGCTTCCAGCGCGCGGGGTATGCGGTCACGGCTCTCGACGTGGAACAGCACAAAGCCTTGCCTGACGTTATTGGCTTCATCCAAACCGACTTGAGACAGGCCGAGGCCGTCAGCGAGGCCTTCCGGCGGGTGACGGAACGGCACGGCACCGTCCATGTACTCGTCAACAACGCGGCCCTCGCCCATTTCCACAAGCCCGTCATGGAAATGACTGCCGACGAATTCGACAACGCCCTTTCCGTAAACCTGCGCGGCGCGTTCCTGTGCGCGCAGGCCTTCATCAAGGCCAACGCGGGGCAGGATTACGGGCGCATCATCAATATCGCCTCCACCCGCTGGAACCAGAACGAAGCGGGATGGGAGGCCTACGGCGCTTCAAAAGGGGGGCTTGTCTCCCTCACGAACACGCTGGCCGTCTCCCTGAGCGCCACGCCGATCACGGTCAACGCCGTAAGCCCCGGCTGGATACAGGTCGACGGCTATGAAACGCTTTCCCACTTGGATCATGCCCAGCATCCTTCCGGGCGTGTGGGTATCCCCCGCGACATCGTCAACGCCTGCCTGTTCCTTGCCCACGAGGAAAACGATTTCGTCAACGGGCACAACCTCGTCGTCGACGGGGGAATGACCAAACGGATGATCTACGTCGAATAGCGGTTTCGAAACACGGCGTCTCGTTAAACAGCACCGAGTCCAAAACACAAAAACACTACGCGGCCGGAGGCTCTCATGGATTGTCAACGCGATACGGAAGCACGCTCCCCCCTTCAGACGCAACTCTTTTCGCTTCAAGGCCATACCGCGCTTGTTACCGGCGCGGGTTCCGGGCTCGGCAAATATATGGCCCATGCCCTGCTCCACGCCGGGGCCAATCTTATCCTCGTCGGTCGCACGCTGGATCGCCTCGAAGCCTCGGCGGAAGAGATCTTTGCAAGCTTGAAGCATCAAGGCTGCCGCCTTGCGTATGATTCCGATCCCGCGGCACGCTCTGCCCATCGGGACCCGGACCAAAACAAACGCATCGCCTGCATTGCCTTCGATGTGAGCGAACTCAAGGCACTGCCGGAACTTGTCCAAAAGGCGTCCCAGCCTTTCGGCGCGCCGGACATCCTCGTCAATGCCGCCGGGCTGAATCCGCGCAAGCCGTGGAACGAACTTACGCCCGAGATTTGGGAATATACGCTGCGGCTCAATCTTTCCGCGCCGTTCTTCCTCGCTCAGGCCCTCGTGCCCGAAATGATGCAGCAGGGATGGGGGCGCATCATCAACATTGCCTCCCTTCAAAGCAGCCGGGCCTTCCCCAACGGCCTGCCCTACGGAGCGTCAAAGGGCGGCATAGCCCAACTCACGCGGGGCATGGCCGAAGCATGGTCGCGCCCCGGAGCGGGCATCACGGCCAACGCCATCGCGCCGGGCTTCTTCAAGACGCAGCTCACCGCCCCGCTCTTCGACAAGCCGGAAGTCGTCGAGGCTCTCGCCCGCCAAACCACTATGAAACGGGTGGGCTTCGCGGAAGATATTCAAGGGTTGACCATGTTCCTCGCTTCCCCCGCGTCCGACTATATCACGGGGCAGGTCATCCACATCGATGGAGGCTGGACCGCCATATAGGAGAGTCCCAACGCGCTGAGTGAGGAGGCGTTGGCCTTCTCACTCTGAGTATGTCCGATTTCCAAGCTTCCGGCCACTCTAACCGTTTCAACCGCATTCTTATAAAGACATATGCGCACGGTTTCATGAACAGGATAGACGGAAAGACTCGGGCCTCTTGGCCTTTTCACGTCTCTTTTCTCTTGAGCCCCATGCCCAGCGCCTTCATTTTCAGGTAGAGGGTGTTCCTTGAAAATCCGAGCAGCTTCGCCGCCTTGCTTTTGTTGCCGCCCGCCAGCGCCAGCGCGGATTCAATGGCCCTCTTTTCCGCCTCCCGCTGCATGGCCTGAAAAGAAAACGCGCCCGGCTCCACGGCTGCGGGCACATCCTCCGAGCGAGAGCCCATGAAAAGCCGCTCGGGCAGATAGCGCGGCGTCAGCTCGACCGCGTCGTCGTCCATGCAACAGTACGCATAGGCGAGCACATTCTTGAGTTCCCGCACGTTCCCCGGCCAGCCGTACCGCATGAAGAGGTCGAGCACGTCCTGCGATACCCGCATCTCAAGCGCCTTTTGCGGTCCGCAGATCCCCTCAATGAGCTGGGTGATCAGGGACGGGATGTCCCCCCTGTGCTTGCGGAGGGGCGGCAGATTCAGCTCAAGAATGTTCAGGCGGTGGTACAGATCCTCGCGGAACTGCCGTTTGTCCACGAGTTCCGGCAGGTTGCGGTTGGTTGCGGCGATGAGGCGGAAATCCGAATACTTGCTGCCGCTCATCCCGATCTTCTGGATCTCATTGCTCTCCAGCACGCGCAGCAGCTTTGCCTGAAGATACAGCGGGAGTTCGCCGATCTCGTCAAGAAAGATCGTGCCCTTGTCCGCCAGCTCGAACTTGCCTTTCTGCCCGCCTTTCCGCGCTCCGGTAAAAGCTCCCTCCACATAGCCGAACAGTTCCGATTCAGCCAATTCACGCGGCAAAGCCGCACAGTTTACTAAAATGAAAGATCCGTTCGCGCGAGGGCTCGCCTTGTGGATGGCCTGCGCGAACAATTCCTTTCCCGTGCCGCTTTCCCCGAGGATCAGCACGGGCTCCCTGCTGCGCGCGAACCGCTTCCCCATTGCCTTGAGTGCCTGCATCACGCTGGTATCGCCGACGAGATCGTCAAACGTACGCAGGCCCCCGCCCGTCGTTTCCTGTGCGATGAAGTACCCGACCTTGCGTTTGAGCTGTTGGAGGTTGTGCAATAGCTCCTCAATGCGCTCATTGTCGTGCGTGGTAACGATCACTTCCGAAAGGCAGCAGACCAGATTTCCTTTGTCGTCCAGAATAGGGCAACGGCGGCATAACCCTTCGATTCCATTGTAGGAGATGCTGTTCACCGTATTGATCTGCCGTGTCTGCAACGAATTGAGGACGCCCGCCCTTCCCGTCTGGAATATGGCGTCGATTTTTTTGCCTACGACGCTCTCGGACGGATCAAGCCCATAGATGTGGTAGCAGGACTGCGAAAAATACCTGACCGTCCCCGTAGGGTCCGTGAGTGAAACGCCGATGCTCAGGGCATCAAGCAGCTGATGGAACAACGGGTTTTCAACAAGCCGTTTGAAATCCTCATCCGAAGCGATGGGAAAAGGCATGGACATAAAGTCTCCCAGTGTATGCATCCCACGTCAGGCAGAAGAACAAGACATTTCTGTCATAAAAAAGAGACATTTTTCTTTAAAAATTAATAAATACAGTATGATATTGTTTTATCTCAGTATAATGACAAATGACACTTTTGGGAAGGTCCTTAACGCATAACAAATGAAATTTATTTATTCTTTTTTTATGGAATACCGCTTGCAGACAAAGACGTCCAGAGAGAGCCCGCATGGGCTCAGCGCACTCAAACGCTCGGGTCAACCTCAAAGACGGAGTTTTGTCATGGGAAGCGGTTTTGAAAATCTCATCCTTTTTGGCCTCCTTTCGCTGATGCTGCTCATCGGCACCCTGCTGCGCGCAAAAGTCAAACTGTTTCAGGACTATCTGGTCCCCGCCAGCATCATCGGCGGCCTGATCGGCTTTGCCATCGTTTCCACGGGCTGGCTTAAAATCGGAGAATGGCAGATCACGAGCAGCAGCTTTAACTGGTTCCTGTTCCACGCCTTCAACATCAGCTACATTTCGCTTCTGCTGACACGCCCGCGCGGCAATCAGGAAAATACGTCCAAAGAAGTCGTGCGCGGGGGCATGTGGCAGACGCTGATCTGGACAATCAGCCTTCCCGCGCAAGCCCTCATCGGCGGCGCGGTGATCTGGCTGTATAATCTGGCGACCGGAAACAGCCTCAACGAATTCATCGGCATGATCGTAACCCACGGCTATACGCAGGGCCCCGGGCAAGCCTATGCCTTCGGCACGCTGTGGGAAAAGGGCGGCATCGCCGACTGCGCCACCATCGGCGTGATCTACGCGGCGCTCGGCTTCCTTTCGGCCGCCATCGTCGGTGTACCCGTAGCCCGATGGTTCGTCCGCAAGGGCCTCAACGCCAACAAGACCGGAGCTTCCATCACCAAAGAATTCCTGACCGGCATCATGGACGAGAAGTCCACCGCAACCAATGGACGTGAAACGACCCACGCTTCCACCATCGACACGCTGGCCTTCCATGTCGCCCTCGTCGGCATCGTCTATCTCATCACCTATGCCGAACTGAGCTGGCTCGAAACCCACATCAAACCCTTCTTTGACCAATACAAGTGGCTTAAGGGATTCGGGGCCACCCTCAGTATGCCGATGTTCTTCATTCACGGCCTCATCGTCGCGTGGCTTCTCCGTACCCTGCTCCTCAAGCTCGGCGCGGGCAGGCTCATGGACCCCGTTGTCCAGACCCGCATCACCGGGGCCTCCGTGGACTACCTGCTGACAGCCACCTTGATGTCCATCCACCTCGTCGTCCTCAAGCAGTACGTCATCCCCATCTTCCTCGTGGCGTTCACCGTCACCCTGTTCGCTCTCGCCCTCAACCTTTGGTTCGGACGCCGGACCAATTACGGGCCTGAGCGGGTGCTCTGCCAGTTCGGCTGCTGTTGCGGTTCCACAGCCACCGGCCTGCTGCTTCTGCGCATCATCGACCCGGATTTCAGCACGCCCGCCACGCTTGAGCTCGCCTTCTTCAATGTGGGCATCCTTGTAACGTGCGCCCCCATCCTCTATTTCTTCGCCCCCGCGTTCTACACGTTCACGGGAATGGAAATCCTCATGATCTACGGCTCGATCACCGTCATTGGCATCGCCGCCATGTTCGCCCTGAAGCTGGTCGGACAAAAGCAGTGGTAACGGCGGCCGTACCTCCGCACCAGTCCGGTGGGGTGGTACGGTCCTTCTCTTCCACGTGCGGCGTGCCCCCGCACGGCACCTCACTGGTTAAAAAAGGAAATGGTTATGCTCACAAACGAATACACGCTTATCACCTGCCCGGAAATACTTACTATGGACGAGGGAACCCCCACCGCCGAAGCCGTTTGCATCAGTGAAGGGAAAATTCTCGCCGTCGGTACGCTGGAAGAACTCCGCGCATTCGCCCCCCCGCATCGGCGCAAGGAAATCCATCTGGAGGAAGGCGTGCTCCTCCCCGGCTTCATAGACTCGCACAGCCACCTTTCCATGTACGCGCAGTGCCGCACCCAATTTTTCTGTGATACGGCCCACGGGACCATCGGCAACCTGCTGTCCGCCTTTCGCATGCACGCCGCCACGCAGACCGACACGGAATGGATCATAGGGTATTGTTACGACGACACGGGCATGAGCGACCACCGCCACTTGACCCGCCATGATCTCGATGCGGTCAGTCAGGAGCGGCCTGTTTTCGTATCACACATCACGAGCCACATGGGGTATGCGAACACGCTCGGCCTCGCCAAGCTCGGCGTCACCGCGGATTTTTCCGTCGAAGGCGGAATGGTTGTACTCGGGAATGACGGGATGCCGGAAGGACTGCTTAAAGAGAACGCCTATTTCAAGGTATTTCAAAAGATTCCGGCCTGCCCGCCCGAGAAGCTCCCTGAGAAAATCGAATATGCGATCGCCGACTATAACCGTGCGGGATTCACGATGTTTCAGGATGGAGGCATCGGCCTCAGCAACGGCGCTCACGGCATTCTCCGCTCCTACAACCGGCTGGCCCGGGAAAAACGCATGAACGCCCGAGGCTACCTGCATTTCATGCCCAACATCATGGATGAAATGCTCGAACTCGGCACATGGAACATGCCCGTTTCCGACTATCTCTACTACGGGGGGGTGAAATCATTTGCGGACGGCTCGATCCAGTCCCTGACCGCCGTGCTCGGGGAGCCTTACGCCTGCAAACCCGATTTTTGCGGAGATCATGTCCTCACGCCCGAGCAGATCGCCGAGCTGATTGCCAAGTACCACTGCCAGGGCGTCCCCGTCGCCTTCCATGCCAATGGCGACGCCGCCATCGAATTCGTCGTGCGGGGGTTTGAAGAGGCCCTCCGAAAGTGCCCGAGGAAAGTCCCCGGAGACATGATCATCCATGTGCAGATGGCGACTGACGAACAGCTGTCCCGGCTCCATGCCTGCGGGGTCACGCCGACGTTCTTTGTCCGCCACGTCAACGTCTGGGGCGAGCGCCACGTCAACCTGTTCCTCGGCGAAGAGCGGGCCGCGCGGCTCGATCCCTGCGGTTCCTGCGTGCGCATGGGAATTCCCTTCGGCCTCCATGTCGACTCTCCGGTGCAGCCCGTGGATGCCATCCGTTCCATCCATACCGCCGTCAACCGCACAACCACGGCGGGGCGCATTCTCGGCCCTGATCAGAGGATCTCGCCGCTCGACGCCCTCAAAGCCTACACCGTCAATGCCGCCAAGTGCAGCGCACGGGATCATGCCGTCGGTACAATCGCTCCCGGATACTATGCGGATTTTGTGCAGCTTTCCGGAAATCCGCTGACCGTGCCGCCCGAGTCCATCGAAACGCTTTCCGTGCTCAAGACCATCTCCGGAGGGCGCATCGTCTACGAATCCTGAGATCATCTCCGCGGCTGCCAGCCGTTCACGCAAAGGCTGGCAGCCTCTTTTCTCCGTCCCGCGTTTGCCTCCCTTCCCCGTTTTGGGAATGTTTTTTATGTCGCTCATCCTTCATGTTTTACTTTAGCTATGACGGCCTTCAGAGGCATCAGTCCTCAAAAGGGCCTCTTCACTCCATACCGCCGCATCTTGTCGTACAATGCTGATCGGCTTATACGCAGCACGGCGAGTGCTCCCCTCTTCCCTTCAATCCGCCAGCCCGACTGCTCCAGCGTCCTCTCGATATACCGTTTTTCGAGATCCGCCAGAGACGGATTTCCGGAAAACAACTCTTCGGGCATCTCCCCACCTCCCAGAGCCCCGACGCCTCGGGAAGCCTCGGTATGCTCCACCGGATCAGGAAGCGTCAGGTGTCGCCCCCCGGTCAAGACAACCGACTGCTCGATGACGTTGCGCAGCTCGCGTATATTCCCCGGCCAACTCCAGCTTTCCAGGATACGGCGGTTTTCCGGAGAAAAATCCTGAACGCATTCCCGATGATGCCAGTGCGAAAAAAAATGCAGATAGTAGCGGGCAATGGCGAGGATATCGGCCTTGCGTTCGCGCAGCGGAGGGATTTTCAGATTGATCACAGCTATGCGATAGTAGAGATCCGCGCGGAAGAGCCCCTGCCTGACCGCATGGGTGATGTCCCTGTTGGAGGCCGCGATAAGGCGGAAGTTCACGCTGATGGTCTGCGTTCCGCCCACGCGATGGAAGCAGCGCTCCTGAAGGACCCGCAGGAGCTTGGCCTGCACCCGCGTGCTGGCCTCCGTGAATTCATCCAGAAACAGCGTGCCGTTTTCGGCCATTTCCACCAGACCGGGCTTGCTGGTCATGGCTCCCGTGAAAGATCCCTTTTCATGCCCGAAGAACTCGCTCTCGAACAACTCGTCCTGAAGGCTCGCCATGTTGATGATGACAAGCCTGCCGCTCCTGCCGCTTTTCTCGTGGATGTACCGGGCCACCATCTCCTTGCCCACGCCGGATTCCCCGCAAAGCAGGATGGAAGCGTCGGTTTTCGCCGCAAGTTCCACATCGCCGAGAAACCGTTCCATCTCATCGGAAACGCAGATCATCTCTCCAGACGTATCTGCAAGCGTCTCAAGGCGCTCCGCATGACGCCGCTCCCGCTCCATGACGCGGGAACACTCCCAGGCAAGGACACGCCCGATATCTTTCAGCACATTCTCTTCAAGGACGGTGCGGACCTCCGGCAAAAAAGCCCCGACATGGCACAGCGCATAAACCCCATCGGGACGGCAGTCTATGGGAATGCCGATCAACATGCTTCCGAACCCCATCCCCCCTTCCTGCACATTGTCCAGAATAAGCGGAGCTCCCTCGGCTACGAGCTCCATGAGATCGGGCAGGGAGGCATAAGGATACGTCACGGATTCGAGCTTGCCTCCGAGAACGGCCACAAGGCGGAGCGGCGCATGTGGATACGGGACATGAAAGAGGTATCCCTGCGTAGTGCCGAGGATGCGGGCCGACTCCGCCAACAAAGCCTGCGAAAAGGCCTCGAACTGTTCCCATGTCCTGTGGGGGGAAAAACTTTCACGGTAGGCTTCGAGAAGGGCCCGCGAGGAAAGATTGGCGTCCCCATGCTTGCGCATGTAGGTGGGGACCAGAGCAAGCAGTTCCTCCGGCCAGAAAAAATCCTTGAGACAATCGTACATGGGCCATGCGTCGCTCACGAGCAGCACGGCCTTTTCCTTGTCGTTGCGCCGTAACGCCAGTGAAGCCAGCGCCAGCCGCGTTTTCGCCGCCTCAAGCGGGCAGCCTATCTTTTCAAGCAGTGCGAGGCTGTCCTGATACAAGCCGAGCGCCCCATCCTCATTTCCTCCGCGCATCAGCGCGTTGCCGGACAAGCGGGCCGCAACGCCCCGCAACATACGGTTGGGCCCCCTGAGGCAGCGTTGCAGCTCCTGCTCCGCCGAATAGCAGGGAAGCGGCGGGCATCCCTGCTCCTGAAAGGCGCACAAAAGCTCAAGCAGTGCGCCCCCCAGATAAATCGGGCGCTCATACCCCTGACGCCGTGCCTCATCCAGTGCCGAATGGAGCACCTTGTAGGCCGCTTTCGGATTTCCGGACAGCATATGGTAGTAGGCGAGGTGGCGCGCATTGGTGACGCCGCTGACGATATCCACCTGCGGCGAAACGCCTATTTGCGCTATGTCCAGCTGTTCCAGCGCCTTTTCATATTGCCCCATGCGCAGATACAACGCCGCAAGCTGCCCGCGTATGGAACGGGCGAGCTGGTTGTCGCTGCGCGCGGCGAACATGCGCAGCCGCGAGAGCAGCAGCCCGGCCGCCAGCTCAAAATTCCCCCGGCAGGAAGCCGCAAAGCTCCAGTGCCTGACATAAAACATTTCGACGAGATGGTGCTCCTGCGCGCGCAGTTTCCGGCTTGCGCGGGAAAAGAGGTTCATTGCCTGTTCGTAGTTCCCCTCAATGAAATGGTAAATGCCGAGATAGGGTGCCGCCTGTTCGAACAGGTCCGGTTCTTTGAGCGCCTCAAGCGCCGTATACCCGCGGGCCATGATAGCGTGGAAACGCGGGTTCCCGTGTTCCGGCGTATTGCAGACGTTTATGGAACCGACGAGCAGGTCGAAGAGCGCCATGTCGCGTCTGTCCCCGAACTTCACGGCCAGCCCCCGCGCCCGGAAAAAGAGCCGGGCAAGCGAAGGCGTATTGCTGCCTGAACAAACGATGAGCGGGTGCACGTCACGGCAAAGACGCCGGTACCGCTTCGCCCCATCGGCGTTCAGTCCTCGCAAGCCCACTCCCAGAAGGCTTCGATGGACGAGGCGGAGGACGAGATTGATCCCCGCCGGGCGCAAGGTGTTCATGCGGCTCAAGCCCAGCCCCAACATCGTTTCCAGTGCCCCAAGCTCTTCCCCATCCGCAGACAGCCGCAAAAACGATTCGATACCGGAGCCGGAGGGCCGGGCCAGCAAAAACGAGCACGCCTCCTTGTGGGCTTGGACGCGCTCCACCAGACGGAACCGGCGTTTCCTCCCGGAGGAAGGCGGGCAGCCGGGGAACGCACCCCGCTCCGCTTCAGCGAGCGGGATCTGGGCAAGCTGTGCGAGCAATTCGGGGGACCATTTCCCTTCAAACAGATCCGCGAGCAACGTCCCGACAGCACTGTCCGCATACCACGCCTTTTCTTTCGCCATATCCTTCTCCTTCACCGCGGCCCATCGACCGTTCAGCCCTCGCCAACATAGCCGTCCGGAAACAATACGGCAATATACAAAATTGTCCGTTTTCAAGACAAAAAAAGAAATGCGGATTCTTCCTTTTTAAATAAAAAACAATAAAAACGATACAATAACGAGCTGGAACACCCTTTGCTTACTCTTTATCAACGACGCACAACATTTCGCTGCCGTGACGTCCGTCCCCATGCAGCCTAGAGGAGGGTCCCTTTCATATTGCTTTCCCGACCAAAGAAAAACACCACGGCGGCAGCCATGTTTCGGACACACTGTCCCCAGAGGGGCAGTCACCTTCCCAATCAGATGCGTAAAAGGAGTTCATATGATCCACAGCATCGATCCTGCGGCCTGTACCGGCTGCGGAACCTGCACCAAGACATGCCCACTGGATGTTTTCAGGCTCGAACCCGCGCAAGAGGCCCTTTCCCCTTGCATGGCGGCTTGCCCAGCCGGGGTCGACATTCGTGGCAACCATTACCTGATCCAGCAGGGGCACCTTGGCGAAGCGGCCCGGCGCTACCGCATCGTCCAGCCGTTTCCGGCCATCACGGGCCGGGTATGTTTCCATCCCTGCGAGGAAAAGTGCGCCCGGAACCATGTGGACGAGGCGGTAAACATCAATGCCGTCGAGCAGATCATGGGCGACTGGGATCTGAAGGCTCCTCTCGAAAAGCCCGCCCGAAGGCACATCACAAAGGTCGCGGTAATCGGTTCCGGCCCGGCGGGGCTTTCCTGCGCGTGGTTCCTCGCACAGATGGGGTACCCGGTGACGGTTTTCGAGGCGATGCCGCTTCCCGGCGGCATGTTGCGGTACGGCATCCCCGCGTATCGGCTTCCCGACGCGATCGTTGCGGCCCACATCGCCCGGCTTGAAGCGATGGGCATCGCCTTCCGCTGCAATACGAAGATCGGCGAAGGCGCGGACCTGAGCCTTTCCGACCTGAAACGGTTGGGATTCAAAGCCGTCATGCTGGCCCCCGGAACGACGGTCAGCCGCAAGGTACGCATGGAAGGCGTCGAGCTTCCCGGCGTCCACTGGGGCCTTGAGTTCCTGCGCGCCAACCGGGGCGACGAACAGCCCCGCCTGTCCGGAGACGTGCTCGTCATCGGAGGCGGAGACGTCGCCGTGGATGCCGCCATCACCGCCAAAAGGCTCGGTGCCGCCAAGGTCAGCATGGCCTGCCTTGAGTCGCGCGAAACCATGCCCGCGTATCCGCACAATCAGGCGGACGCCCTGAGGGAGGGCATCGAATGCCATTGCGGGTTCGGCCCCGGCACCATCCTTCAAGAAAACGGGCACGTCGCGGGCATGGAACTGAAAACGTGCATCCGGGTTGTCGACGAGCAGGGACGTTTCGCGCCCCTGTTCGATGAAAACGCCACCATGCGCATCCGGGCCGATCATATTATCTTCGCCATCGGCCAAGCATCCGAGCTGGACGGGTTCGCCAAGGACGTGCGTACTGAACAGGGACGCATCGTGATTGAAGACGTCACCTTCTCCACCTCGGCATGGGGGATCTTCGCCGCGGGCGACGCCGCCACGGGCCCCTCTTCCGTCGTCAGCGCCATTGCCGGCGGACGCGAATGCGCCTTTTCCATCGATCGGATGCTCAAGGGCGCGGACATCCGGGGCGAACGCGAACGCAAGCGTCCCGAGCTTCCCGAAGAACAATGGCCCCGCGAAGGCATCCGCCACGAACCGAGACAGGAGCGCGCCAGCCTCCCCGCCCCGGCCGATGATCCTTTTGCGGAAACCCTGCGGCCTCTGGATATGGAAGCCTGCTTCGCCGAGGCGCTGCGCTGCATGACCTGCGGCAGTAAGTCCCGCATCACCTATACCGACGACTGTATGACCTGTTTCAACTGCGAGCTGAACTGCCCCTCCGGGGCCATCTATGTGCATCCCTTCAAGGAACGTTTTGCCCGTACCCTTGATCAAATCGAAGCCGACAACCGGTAAGCGAGGCGCATATGAAAGAACAAGGCTATCAATATACGACGGACCTGCTGGTTATCGGTTGCGGTTTCAGCGGGATGTGGGCTGCCATGCGCGCCAGGGACTTTCTGGGCGACGTGCTGGTCGTGGACAAGGGCCCCCGAGACTGGGGCGGGCTGGGCGGGCTTTCCGGCGGGGACATGATCGTCAAGCAGCCCGATATGAAGCTGGACGATCTGCTCGACGATCTCGTGTATTATTACGACGGCCTCGCCGACCAGAAGCTTCTCGGGCAGATTCTGACGCAATCCTATGACCGGTTCATGGATTTTGAGAATCTGGGGCACAAATTCGTCCGCAACGATAAGGGCGAACTGTGCTTCATCCCCCAGCGAGCCCTTGATTACATGCGCTATTATTACTACCACCCCTACGGGATGGGCGGCATCGAAAAAGCCCGCCTGCTCAAGCAGGAATGCGAAAAGCGGGGCGTGCGGCGGCTTGGGCGCACGGTCATCACCGACGTCATCACCGACGGCGAACGCGTGACCGGGGCCGTGGGCTTCCACAGCCAGAGCGGGGTGCCCGTCTTCATCAAGGCCCGCGCCGTCCTGCTCGCCACCAATACGGGCGGCTGGAAGCCCTCCTACCATCAGAACACGCCAGCCAGCGAAGGCGTCAGCATCGCCTGGAACGCGGGTTGCGCCATGCGGAATTTCGAATTCTGGAAGGTGTGGAACGTGCCTGTCGATTTCGCGTGGGAAGGGCAAACGGGCCTTCTTCCCAAGGGAGCCCGGTTCCTGAACGCCAAGGGAGAGGATTTCATGAAGAAATACTCCCCAAAATTCGGAGCCAAGGCCGATCCCCATTACAATACCCGGGGTATGGTGCACGAAGTGAGAGCCGGAAACGGCCCCATCCGTTTCGATTGCAGCCAGATGAAGCCCGAGGATGTGGAAACCATGCGCCCCAGAGCGGGCTGGATGGGCCTCAACGACAAGAAGCTGCGCGAACTCGGCATCGACTTCTTCGGGCAGGAACTGGAATGGATGCCGCAGGTGCGCCATACCTACGGCGGCATTGTGGCCGATCTCGACGGCTCCACCGCCATAAAGGGGCTGTACGCCGCCGGGCTTGCCCGCAATCCCGATCCGGGCGTCTACATGGGCGGCTGGGCCACATGCATCACGGCGACGACGGGCTATTCGGCCGGGGAAGCCGCCGCGCAGTTCGTACAGGGGCACGATGCAGTGGCCTTTGATGAAGCGTACGCCGCCTCCCGGCTTGAAGCGTTCACCGGATACCTCGGCAGGGACGGCATCGCGCCCAAGGATGTCATCTCCGACATGCGCGAGGTCATGAGCGCCCCCGACATCGCGCTGATGAAGACGGGCAAGGGGCTTTCGCGCGGGCTCGACCGTGTGGAGGAAATCCGTGCGGAAGTGCTGCCGCACCTGGGAGCGCGAGATCCGCACGAACTCGCCAAGCTGTTCGAGGCCACGTCCACGGTGCTCCTTACCGAGCTGTGCCTCAATGCGGCCCTGATGCGCAAGGAATCCCGCGCCGGACATTACCGCGAAGATTACCCCGAACGGGACAACGAACACTGGCTCAAGTGGATCGAGCAGAAGCAGGTCGACGGCAAGCGGGAAGTCCATACGGTCCCCGTTCCCTTGAACGACTACCCCATCAAGCCATACCGCTACTACATGGACAACTTCAGCTGGCCGACGCCTCCCAAGGCCGTCTGATTCCGCCCCCCCCTCCCCTTCCACCCGGCTTTGAGACCCTCCGTTTCCCGTCTTCGCAAGAGGACGGGAAACGGCCTCCCCCCTTTTTGCCAACAGGCAAGAACAACCCTGTTACAGAGGCACCCCGCGAGGAGAACCGGTCATGCCACTTCTTCCCTCTTGCAAAGACAAAGAAATCGCCTACTACGCCCACTCCCTGATAAGCCTCCTGATCATGTTCGGCTGCGGCCAGCTCACGCCCATAACCCCTTTGACCCCGCTGGGGAT
The DNA here is from genome assembly GCF_000701705.1 of Bilophila wadsworthia ATCC 49260. Taxonomy (GTDB): domain Bacteria; phylum Desulfobacterota; class Desulfovibrionia; order Desulfovibrionales; family Desulfovibrionaceae; genus Bilophila; species Bilophila wadsworthia. Next base: position 20,908 of record NZ_JNJP01000001.1, read on the forward strand.
GAATCTGATCGGCATCTTTCTCGGCGTGCTGTACGGCTGGATTTTCATAGACATCATCTGGCCGAGCATGGCGGGCCTGCTGGCGCTCATGCTCATCGGCGGCATGAAGCCCAACGAGCTGTTCCAGACAAGTTTCGGCGATCCGCTCGTTATGATGATGTTCTTCATTTTCGTCTTCTGCGCGACCATCAACTATTACGGCTTGTCCAAATTCATCTCGCTGTGGTTCATCACCCGCAAATGCGTCGCGGGGAAGCCTTGGCTGTTCACCTATACGTTTTTCCTGTCCATCATGCTGCTGGGGGCACTGACCAGCGCATCCCCGGCGGTCGTTATCGGCTGGAGCATCCTGTACGGCATCTGTGACAAGTGCGGCTACCAAAAGGGCGAAGGCTATCCGACGATGATGGTTTTTGGCATCGTGTACGCGGCGCAAATCGGCATGTCGATCATCCCGTTCAAGCAGGTTCCGTTTACCGTACTCGGCGCGTATGAAAACATGTCCGGCATGACCATCGATTACGCGAAGTACATGATCATTGCGATAACATGCTGCGCGCTGTGCTCCCTGCTGTTCATCGTCATGGCCAAGTACGTGTTCAAGCCCGACATGAAGAAACTGATCTCGCTGGATACGGGAGGGCTGGACACGGAAGGTGCGCTGCGGCTGAATAAAGTCCAAAAAATCGTGCTGGGGTTCCTGTTCGCGCTGGTCGTCCTGCTGCTTTTGCCCAACATCCTGCCCGCCACGTCCGGCATCGCCCGCTTCTTCAAGACCATCGGGAACACGGGCATCTGTATGCTCCTCGTAACCGTGATGTGTCTCCTCAAGGTCGACGGCAAGCCGCTGCTCCGGTTCAAGACGATGGTGGATTCCGGCGTGACGTGGGGGATCATCCTCATCCTCGCCGTGGTGATGCCCCTTTCCCATGCCATGGCCAACGACGAAAGCGGGATCACCAAGTTCCTCATGGCATTGATGACACCCTTCTTCGGAAACGAATCTTCGCTGGTATTCGCGCTGTGCATGGGCTTTTTCGCTACCGTCCTCACGCAGTTCATGAACAACGGCGCAACGGGAATCGCCCTGATGCCCGTCGTCTACAGCTACTGTACAGGCATGAACGTTCCTCCCGAGCTTGCCATCATCATGGTGGTCATGGGCGTCCACATCGCGTTCCTCACTCCGGCCGCCAGCGCGAGCGCCTCGCTGCTGCACGGCAATGAATGGTCGAATACGAAAGCCATCTGGAGGACCGTGCCCATCGTCATCCTCGCAACATGGGCCACTATCTCGGCCATTGTCGTTGCACTGGGCGTGGCCCTGTTCTAAGGTTTCACAGGAGCCCCTCTCCCAAGACAGACCTCCTCACCACGAATAATTTCAAAAGATAAAAAGGGAATACATGAGACAGGAATCTTCTCATGTATTCCCGGTAATCAGCTGAGGCGGGACGGAATATGTGCTGCGGGCGCGAGTTCAATACAGACAAAGGCGTAACTTTCTTGCTGAATACCGGAAGTGAACTCTTCAACGTAACAACGCATTCGCCTACGGAAATCTTGCCGTGGAATGGAAATCCCATATATCTTCGCATAAAAAAGAGGAGAAGGAATTGCTTCTCCTCTTTTTTATGTCCTTCTACCAACGGCAGGGTTCCGCACCTCCAAGCGGTACAGCTTCACAACGGTTCGTCCCCATCGTCCGCAGGGCTTCCTCTCCCCTTCGGAATCGGGGGATGAGCTCCGGAAGGGGCCTTCCCACCGCAATGGATTGCCCCTCTCGATACGGGGGAAATCCCCTACAGCGGAGCCCGACATCACTTGTCGGGGATGAGCCTATAGCCGAGTTCGTACGCCATCAGTTTCAGCGGCGTGGGGTCACCCGTGGTTTCGATGATCGCCATGAACGTCTCCACGCCGAGCTTCGCGCCCTTGTCATAAGGGTTGATCTCCCGCATCAGCGTCGAATAGGGCTTGCCGACTGCTTCAGCGACACTCTTGGCGGGGACCTCCCCATCTCTTACCATCTTCTGAATCTCTTTAATAAGCTGTTCATGCATGTCCGTTCTCCTTTCAATCGTCGCTGCCGACGTCCCCCATCGGTGGGGCGCTTTCCTAACGCCGTCATACATAAGATGAGATATCTTATATCGATTTTTTGATATATATAAAATGATAAATAGTCAAATACTCTTCACGGCAGAACACTATTCACAAAAAAAATCTTTTGTCACAACATATTACATACAATAGAAAAAGGTGTATCCTTACCGAATCCGAGTAGCGAGAGTATGGGACAACCAGCTCACAGCAATGAAGGAGAGGAAAGAACGGAATACTGCCACCTCAAAAATTTCGAAGGCGCCATCCTGAAATAACCGCGCCGCAACAGTATGCCACCGAACCGCCCCCGCAAGGGAATGACGGTTCCGGGCTCAGCGCAACACTCCGGTAGCCTCCATTCAATGCGAAAGGCCCCCTTCCTTACGGATGAGGGCCTCCTTCAGCGGATTACAACACTCGGTGATCCGCTTTTCAACGATTCCATTTTTTTCCTAATGACGATTTTCCAATTCGTGGGCACAGACCAAATAATAGTGCCTTCCATTGGCGCTGGTTTCATAGGCGGCCAGCTTGGTCAGGGCAACGGCTTTTTGCCGCCGAGCGGCCTCGGCGTTCACGCCTATGGTCAACAGCAGATCGCACAGCTCCAGACACCACTGGCATTCCCCTTTCCGCACGGCCTCTTCCGCCGCCCGCAACACGGCGTCCGCCCCGCCCGCCAGCGCAACGGCCTTTTCCGCACGCTCCTTCGGCGGCAACGGGTGCAGATTAGTGGGGTTACCGTCGAACCACCCCAGATACGCGGTAAAGATGGCCCGGACCGTCCATTCCACACATCCGTAATACTCCCCCAGATACGGCAGCGAGGCATACTCCTGCGGGAGTACGATTTCGGAAGCCAGGGTGTCTATATCCTTTCCTTCATTCATGCCCGCAAGCGTTTTCTCAAGAACATACCGGATAGCATCGCGGAAACCCGTCAGCACGCTCCGGACCTCCTCCTTGCCACACAGCGGCCGCGTATGTCCGGGCAGCAGGTAGGTCGCCGAATAGGACAAAATCTCGTCGAGGCTGTCCAACCAGCCCGCTATGTCGCGGTATTGACTGCCGCGTATGGCGTACAGGTTCGGCCAACAGCCGTAATAGTTATCCCCGCAGCACAGCACTTGCCGCTCCGGGAGCCAAATCATGATCTGGTCGTCCGTTTCGCCGGGGAGCCGGACCAGTTCCAGCCGGACGCCATCGATTTCGCGGACGACCTTGTCCTCATCGTAGACGGTCGTCGGCTGCCGGAAAGCTCGGGACTCCCCGTAGGCGAGCCCTTCGCGTATCCCGATGCCTTGGGAGATGTTTTCTTCATCGCTCAATGCATACCCGAATTGCCGGATGCCGCGCAGGTTCTGGATATCCTGCAACATTTCCGTTTTCTTCAACACAGGGGCTGCTGGCGCGAAGGCGATGATTTCCGGGTCCGTACCGGAAAACGCCCCGGCTCCGCCCCGGTGATCCGGGTGGCCGTGCGTATACAGGATGGTCTTAACCGGCTTTTCAGTCCTGCTCCTGATAATCTCCAGCAGCTTTTGCCCCCGCTCCAGCGTATCGAGCGTATCGACCAGGATGACGCTGGTGCGGCCTTCGATGATGACGGCGTTGCTGTGGCCTACGCCGAGGACATGCCAAATGCCGGGCACAATGGGCGTTATCGTTTCCTTATAAGATTTTTCCGTAAATACAGTGAGTTCTGCTGCTCCGTTTGGCTTCAACATGGTCTTTAACGCTCCTTTTCCGGTTTGACGCGTCTTGTTCGCCTCTACAGGCGTTCTTACCGTCGTACAGTATGCTGACGGAGAACTCAACGAGCTTTCCGCCGGATGGAGCATCCATAGCCCTTGCCTGCTTGCGCCATTGGATGCAAGGCCATATTCTGACAGGAGAAAAATGGGGTACTCCGTTTTTCACCTATGGACCATTTCACTGACAGGTGAAAGCAAGCCAAACGCTGTGGGCTATGGGTTTCAAATGAATAAATCCCACTCCCAAGCCTTCGGCCCTGTCCTCAGGCCATTTTGAAACGAACGGAAAGCCACGCCAGGAAGAACTCAATGTGACCAGCGGCAGCTCAAAAGGCCAAAGCCTGGGCCTGACACGATCGTGCCTCTTGGCGTATGCGGCCTCCTGCCCCAGAGGACTTTTACGCTGCCGCAGACTATCCGCCAGCTTACCAGTACTTTTTCCCCTTCCCGGTCAGGATCCCAAATGGATTGTGACGGTTCCCGCCTCAAACAGCCGTAGACGACGGATAGGCATGATGTTCCGTCGTATTCTATCAGAGAGAGCTGACTGGTTCACTCTCAACCATGCCCCCAGTTCTTTCATCCTTGCTCCCCCTATGGCCTCCCTCATGCGCGTGAGTACATCTATTGCCATAATACCAATTTTTTGCCGGGTTGATGAAACCCTTCCGTTCCCAACCTGTTTCCACACCGCACCTCGCGAGTAGCTATAAGCACTCAACCGAGTACTTATAACTACTCAAAGAGTAAAAAAACGCTACAAAGGGAGAATGAAAAATGAACGGACTAAAATCAGAAAACACGTCATGCCCATGATTCTCAGGCGCTACAGGGATGCCGGGGGGTTGCCCCAACAGCAGCTTGCTGACTACGCCGAAGTCAGCAAGGGTTCCATTTCCGCACTGGAGGGCGGACGCAGCGTCCCCAATGTGGATATGCTGATTACGCTTGCGAGGGCGTTCGGCGTCCGCCACGGCGAACGGCTGGACGCCGTTGTGGACGAAACGGAAAAAGAAGTGCCGCCACGGTGAAGACAGCCTCTTAGGACCGGCCTCATCGTACGGCGCTCACGCTGCCTCTTCAAGAAACATCGCGCACGGTAATGGCAAAAAACAGGGCCATCTTCTCCGGAAAGGTTCTCCACCCCCACGAAGGGAATCGCTAAGCGCGCATGGGCCGCCCAAACAGGACGGGGGCCACCGCAAACACGGAGACTATCGCCATCAGCACATAGATGTATTCCGCAGAGAACGCCGAAGCGATGACCCCGAACAGCAACGGCGTCAGGATATTGGTGGAGCCGCGAGCGAACGTATTGACGGCGAACAGATCATCGTAGGCTTGCGGATCCGTCACCGGCTCCACAAGCAGTGTCTGCAAGACGGGGACGGTCCCTTTGGTGACGATGCCGAGCAGGATGGAGGTGACGATGATCACGGGCAAGCCCTGCGCCGTCACAAGCACCGCCAACAGGGCGGACATAAGCAGTTTGGATGTGATGAAAACCTTGCGGGAACCGAAAATGCCCACCAGCCGCCCGCAGGCCATTTTCCCCGCGAAGCAGCCCACGGTGAAGGCCAAGGCGAAACTGCCGATGACCTTGGGATCCATCCCCTTGGCGAACAGCAGGAAAGGCAGGAAAGCGAAAATCTGATCGCCGCTGAAGCCGTCCAGAATATTGGCGACGACCGTGGACGCCGTATGGCGATCCCGCAGAAGCGAAAGGGGCGGCAACAGGGATTGCGGCTTCTTGCGCTCCTCGCAGGGCGAACCGCCAGCGTCTCCGTTCCGCAGCCATGTCCACAACAAGTACAACGTAATGCAACAGGCCACAGCCCCGAACAGGGCACAGACGAACCGCCAGCCGGGGATTCCGGCAACGCTCCAAGCCGCGAGGAACCCGGCGAAAGCGGTGATCGGAATCCGGCCGATGTCGCCTATGGCCGTGAAGTCCCCCAACACTTTGCCGAGCATGGAACGCTCGGTGCGCACCGTAAGATACGAAAACGCCGCGTTGTGGAACACGCCATACCCCATCATGGCAATGACGAAGAAAAAGCCCGAGAACCAGATATTCTGGGAGAACGTGTTCGCCGCATACCCCACGCCGTACGCGCCGGTGATCAGGCACAGCGTACGCAAAAAACCGAACCGCTGCGAACAGCCCTTCGTGCCCAGGCCCGCCAACGTACCCAGCAGGGCCGCAACCGACAGGATGACCCCCGCGTCCTTTTCCTGCGCGCCAAAAGCGACGATCATGAACGACAGCAAAATGGGCACGCTGTCATACAATCCGTCCACGATCACATGGAAAATCTGCAACAGCGTGGTGGTCCGGTCCGCAAAAAAACGCATGTCGAGCCCCTTATCGGTTGGAATGCCTTCGCCTTTCAGCGAATAGCATACTGTTCGGGAAGCTATGTTGACGACCGGGCCGGATCAACGGCGAGGCGAGCCTGAAGGGAGCAGCCTAACTATAACGCTGTTAGAGTGGCTGTCTACCGCACCTTTCGGAATAAGAGGAAAAAGAGGCGGGACGCAAAATGCCCGATCCCCGGATGCCTCGGGCACCAGGGAATCGGGAACAGATGTCAGGATATGGGGAAAAGCCGCCAAACGGGAAGCCCCTCCCCCACGTTGGGGCCGGGGTCAACCCCACTGACGCGGGCGGGGCAAAGACGGCCAAGGGCCAACCCGGTTTCCGGACAAACCGCCTTTTTCCGATCAACGCTCCGCGTGCCCACCCTCCCCGGCAAGAAGCTCGGTAAATTCCGCTGCGGGCATCGGGCGGGCGAACACGTAACCTTGGATGATGTCGCATCCCGTCGTCTCCAGAAATGCCACCTGCTCATGCGTCTCGACGCCCTCGGCAACCGTGGCCATCTTGAGCTCCCCGGCCATGCGCATGATGTTCCGGATGACGATCTTGGCCTGCTCATCGTCTTTCGCCGTACGGAAGAACATGCCGTCGAGCTTGAGCACGCTCACGGGCAACGCCTTGAGCACATTGAGCGAGGAATACCCCGCCCCAAAATCGTCTATGGAGCACTTTATCCCCGCCCGGCGCAATTCATGCACGGCGGAACTCAACAGCGCCACATTGTCGAAAAAGATGCTCTCGGTGAACTCCAATTCCAACAGGCCGTCGGGGATGGCGTACTGGGACTTTATCCTGATGTACCGTTCGACGAAATCAGGCGTGTGGAACTGCATCCGCGACACGTTGACCGACAGGGGGCGGGGCTCGATCCCGGCGTCGAGCCATTGACGCAACAGGCCGCATACGGATGTGAACATGAACTGATCGAGCTTGACGATAAAACGGTTCTTTTCAAAAAGCGGAATGAATTCACCGGGCGAAAGGAATCCCTGATCCGGGCTCTTCCACCGCACCAGCGCCTCCCCGCCCGCGAGGGCCCGGGTCCCGACCCAATATTTCGGCTGGATGTAGACGAGGAATTCCCCATCGGCAAGAGCCTTTTCCATGCGTATTTCCAGATCCTTTTCCCGCAGCAATTTATCACGCATGGTGTGGTCGTAAAATTTCCACTGGGCCGCGCCCTTCACCTTGATCGTCTTCAAGGCCATGTTGGCGCGATCCAACAGCGAATTGATGTCCGAGGCGTCGCTGTCTTCCACGCAGCAGATGCCGGAACGCAACTCCAACTGGTAATTTTGCTCCCGTGACACGATGAAACCATTGAGCGCACGGGAATATGCCTCGCAATACGTCACCAGCTCCTCTTTCCCCTTGTAGGGGAACAGCACCAGAAACGCATCGGCCAACATGCGCGCGACAAGCACCGGGCGGGGCGCTTCGCGCTCCAATATGCGCGCAAAGGCTTTCAGCAGCGCGTCCCCTTCCGAATACCCCATCACGTCGTTGTATATCTTGAAGTTGAGCATGTTGATGGATAGGAGTGCGCACGGGAGCCCGTCCGGGGCTTGAAGCATCCCTTCGCCATCCTGCCTGAACTTCGTAAAATTCCGTACTCCCGTGAGCTTGTCCGTATACGCAAGCGCGTAGATCTCTTTCTGATAGCCCCGCGTGATGTACAGGTAAATGAGGAAGCAGATCAGAAAACCCACAAAAATCAGGAAACAGATAAACAATGTTTTCTGAATGATGGAGTTCGCTTCCCGCATGATCTCCACATTGGGGACAATGGAAACGATATACCATCCGTCCATCTCGGGCATGGGGACATAGCAAAAAACAAATTCCTCATGCCGGTTGCTGAATACGGCTATGCCTATTTTGCCGTTTTTCAAGGAATTGCGGAACGACTCCACCACATCCGGGTTGTTCTCGCTCTGGCTGATGAGATCGAACAGGTTGGAAAAGGTCTTGTTGCTGGCGGGATGGACTGAGCGCATGGCAATATTGCCGTCCGGGGCCACCACATAGGAAAACCCCGTATTGTTATAGAAGGACATGGCATAGGTGGCGTACAGAGTCTCAACATTATAGCCCTTGAACAAGTACGCCTTGCGCCCATCGGGGAAATCCACCACCGTATAGATGGTGAATGTCCTCCGCCCGGTCCCTCGGTTGCGGTGTGGGAACAGCAGGCCGCTGCTCTCGTGCAATCCTTTGAAGGTCTCCATTTCCTGAGGCGTGAGCGTAACGGCAAGCCCGCTGTCCACATAGCCGGTCCCATCCTCGAAAATCAGGGCGGAAAGGTTGCCCGTATCGGAAAGGAACGTCTTCAACTTACTGCGGATACGCCCAGAATCGGAGGATTTTCCCTGCTCAAGTTCGCTCGCCAGCATACGCAGCATTTCAAGATCTTTGACATATCCGCGCTGGAGCACATTCGCGCCGCGCGCGGTGCTTTCCATAATGTTCTTGACCGAATTATCCCACAGGGACTGCTGAACCGAATGCATGAAATCAAACGAAATCCAACACAACACCCCGAAAAGCAAGGCACCGACGGAGCCGATAAACAGGTTTTGCCTTCGTGACGTCATCATGACTGTTTTCCCTGTTTTTCCTCTTTTCCCTGTTGGGCGTCGTGCAAGGCTTGAATGACGCTTTCCGTCGCTTCCTCGGCGGACGCACCGGAAAGGATCAATTCGATACCGGAATCAAGCCTGTGCCAAAGATTATAGCGCAGCCTGATATCCGAATGGAAGATCCCCCTCCCCGCATCCATGCTCTTCCAAAGCGGATGTACCGCTTTGTCAGCGGGAAGGGGCGCGTTCTTCAGCGGACTGAAGCCGCCCTGCCCATCATTAAAAATCAGGATGTTCTCCGGGCTCGTCAGCCCTTCCACCAACTGGACGGCCTGCGGTACATGCTCACCCCGCGAACTGACCGAAAGCGGCGTATCAAGACCGAGCACGGTGACAGCCCCTTGGCTGGTCACCGGAAGAGGAAAAACGGAAAAGCGAAACGCGGATTGCGCCTTGCCAAGCACCGGGGAAAACCAGCTGCCACCGATCATGAACGGTTGCTCACCCGCCGAAAAGAACATGCCGGGCATGTTTTCCCGTATCAGGACGAGGTCGTCGACATCAAAATACTCTTTGTCGCGCAGCAGAGCCAGAAAAAGGAACCCTCTCAGCAGTGTTCGCCTCAAAAAGGCCTCATCCGTATTGAGCGAATGAAAGAAGGCGTTGGCGTCCCCAAAGACGGCGGGCTCATAGGCCCTGGCAATGAGCAAAGCACGCAAACATTCCCGGGTCACGGCAAGGGGGGTGATCCCGATGCGGTGGAAGGCGGCACAGGCGGCAAGGAACTCTTCCAGAGTCTGTGGGACCTTCAGCCGGTTCCGCTCAAGCATGTTCAAATTGCAGAACAGGCCGAACGCTCCAAGGCTGGTCGTCACATACGGGATGGTGTCACCCTTCCGCATTTGCGCGAGGACTTGCTGACGATACGCTGCCAAGGTCGGCAGGCTGGAGAGATCGGCAAGCACCCCCTCCGGTACTTGATACCGGGAGTCCAGCGAAAGCATGAACACGTCGTCAAGGCTGTTCGAACAGATACGCTTCTTGAGGATACAAGGGTACGTGCGTAACGGGACCCATTCGTAACTGACGAGGATATTAGGATGTGATTTTGAGTAGTTATTTAAAATATGCTCTGTGACTGCCTTATTTTCGGACGGGTATTGAACCCCCAAAAACGTCAGCAGAACTTGCGGGTACAGGGAGGGGTTATCGTATTCCACATTCTGATTGCCCCTTTGGAAATAAAAACCGGATAAAAGAAAGCATTGCGAGAGGATAAACCCAAAAAACAACTTTCTCATAAAGAATACCGGAAGGACTTGGCAGTTTTGAGGATACGCTTGCTTGTCACGCAAACAGCTTTACTAAAAAAACGGCTTGCCTATACAAGAAAGGAAAAACGGCTTGCTGGCTATTGTTATTTAAATGATATGCGAATAGCAACGCTGAAATCGTCAATAAAATAACTTTTGGATAGCAAAAAGAGGGAAGGAGGACAACCAAGCGCGCCGGATTGTCTGCCCAGCCTTATGTGCCATGTGGCCACTTCGTACACGGTACAACTTCAAAGTGGAGGCTGTTCCCTTGCCGTGGCCAAAACCGCAAGCGGAACCGGCGGCGGACTCCACCGGCAAGCCATCAGGTTCACCTGCACAAGCGGTGCGCTGCGCCGGTCATCGGCTTCCTTTACCGCCGTTTCCTTTAACACAAAGATGTCCTCCCGCGAGAGCGCATCCGTTTTCCGGAAAACACGGCCTCAGACGGAGGGGAAGCCTCTTTCCCTGTGTATCAAAAGGAAAAAGCAATGGATAAGCCGCACATTGCTCAAGAATGTCCAAAGGCAATTGAAAAAAGTTCCCGATTACGATATGGTTTTACCCCATAATCCGTTGCAGCATGAGGTATTGGAAGCCATGAAGCGTTTTTTTCAAAATAGGCAGTATGATGTGCTTGTTTCCTTACGCCAGCTTCTGCTCACGGCGGCTGTACTCTGTTTGTTTTGTATCCCTTGCTTTGCAGGAGAATGGTCTGTTTCGTTAGGCATGAACGGAGGTGACGCGGATACGATAACCGGCGATCTCAGCCTGCGGTATACATTGAATCCGTTTTATGGAAACGACATGTTGGAAATACGCCCCTTAATCGAATGCGCCGGCGTCTATTGGAAACGGGATCACGATGCTATCTGGGGAGGCGGCATTGCGGGCGGAGCCGTTGTGGATTTCTGGCGGGAAGGCTCTTGGCGGCCTTATGTGTCGGGGAGTTTCGGCGGATTCATGCTTTCCGACAATAAAATCGCCTCGCACTCCCTTGGCTGCAACTTCCAGTTCCGCACCAAAGGAAGTGCCGGTATCCGCTTTGGAGAATCCTATCGCCATGATGTTCAGGTTGACGTGGCCCATTTTTCCAACGCCGGCCTCAACAACCACAACTCCGGCTTCAATACCTATGGCGTTTCATACGGATTCCGCTTTTAGGCGTCCCCATGAAAAGGAAGCGACCTACCCTCCGTTACGACGATAGGTTGCTTGGAGCGGCACCCTTCCTTCCGCTCCACTTGAGCCAAAACAATAAAAGAAGGCCGGGGACGTTGCCGATCCTCGGCCTTCTCTTATGCCCAGCATCCAATGCTCTTGAGCGCCTCTTATGCCAAGATGCCTTTTTCCACTGGCATCAGCCCTTTCCCTTATGGCTATAGGATCCGGGCTGATGGAGGCTTCAAGGCTCCCCCCTCCCTGATACGGAAGAAAGGCATGGATAAGAATGTATCAAAACCCGGCAAGCGTCATGACTTTCCGGGCTTCAGCTATTGCCGCTCCCGGCGAAAACCTGTTTGACGAAAGCAGAATACACGCGGCCTTTGCGAGAAGGCCTCGATACGCCGGATCAAGCGATTCAGGGAGGTTCATCATAATCTGCTTCACATCACTCATAGCGTCCTCAGCCGAAAGCGACGCATCCGTGGTTTCCAAAAGACATGCTGCCAATACGAGTTCTTCCTTGCTTAAGCTCATCATTTGCCTCCCTGTGAATATATCGTTATTTGGAAAGAAATATAAGGTTTAAGAATAAGAATCACTGTATCCATTTTAAGGAAAAGACCACATGGCGGATCTGAAGAATATGACCGGAACGGAAGCATTCCAACTCGCAAAGGATGAAAGCGCCCTTACTATCGAAGAAATCGCTGAACGGCTTACCGTTTCTCCTTCCGTAATCAAACGCTATCTCAACGCGGGGGACAACTATCTCCCCAGCCTGGAAATGATACCGCGCCTCTGTTCAACACTGGGCAACAATATCCTTTTGCGCTGGCTGGAGGCGCAAGTCGAAGCGGAGGAAAACGCCGTCCCTCCCGCCCAAAACAGGACCGAGGTATTGACCTCCGTGGTCCGCGCCGGGGCCGCCCTCGGCAACGTGCAGCGGATTCTCGCGGAAACGCAGGTCATTGTCCCTCACAATGCCCGCAAACTCCGCTCCGCCCTGAATGACGTCATCACGGAATGCCGTGTGGCAAAGGAATCGCTCCAACCTTTGGCGGCACGCAAAGATCTGGCCGAATGTACCCATATATTGTGTATGAAAAAGGCTTCTTTTGATAAAGAAAACCTCTTTCAGAATTGGCGGAAACCGCAGAGAAAAAACTGATCGCCAACGAATGGCGGCGACTTTACGCGGCCTCCCTTGCTACGGTGTTTGAATGCCTGTTTGAACGCCGGCCGCGCCACGTTCGGGCTGCCCTTCTCGCGTGGAGGCCTGTATGGCCTTTATAGGTAAAGAATCCGCATACCGGAATCGGAGGAAAAGCCGGAATCCAACGCAGATCCCGGGCATAAAAAGAATCCCCCGCTCCTCAGCAAGGAGAGCGGGGGATTCTGACGAGGTTCACGGTTACGGGCAATCAGCCCAATCGCATCTTTTGCCGTGGTTCCGGCGCAGGGGACGAGCCAACACCATCATGTCCGGCAATCAGCGGTTATCACTCTGGGAGCGCACGGCAAGCAGGCCTTCCGGGGTAATGCGGTAAGGAAGGCTGTTTTTCGAACAGATAAGCTTCTTGCTTTTCAGTTTCTTGAATATCTCCACAGTACAATCGCAGAGCAGCCAGCCCTCGCGGGTATAGCATTCTACATCGGCCACTTTGCCGGAATCGTCGCGGATTATTATGATTCTGCCACCCTTGGCGAGGGCATGGAGGGTTCTTTGCTCAAAACGGGAAATGTTCACGGGAATACCCCTTACAATGGATAATCGACAAGACGCCGCACAAGGGCGGCCAGCCAGAGTCGCGCTCCACCGGCCTTACGGCCAGCGGAACTTACTTATCCAATGATTACGGTATCCAGCATCCAACATCCGTTTAAATAAAAATAATCTCTTTTCCTACACGCCTACCTGCCATACCGTCAAGCATCTACAGGGCCCCGCCTTTTCCCTTTCAAGCTGGCGGGTCCGCCTTAGACATCCCGGCTTCATCCGGCGTGCCTTTTCGTTCGCTCCCCACCCCTTTCCTTTTCAGCCGAGGACTTTTGCCCGCATTCCCGCTTCTCCGATGCGAGCCATACGATGCCGGGCATATCATATCGCATACTCTGATTTCGAGGCGGGCGGTCCCCCGCGCCCGGGCCAACCCAATGGCTGTGGTAGCGGTACGGGCACCCAGCCTGATCAGCTGTCCGGGTTCCGTATCTGCCTCAGCTTTCTCCAGAGCGTGGAACGGGAAATGCCCAGTTCCTGCGCCGTCAGCGTCTTGCTGCACCCCATGCGGTAATACGTGGAGAGGATTTTTTGCAATTCGCCGCTGTTTTCCCATCCTCCAGACTCGCGCGGCCCTTCCGCCAACTCGGAGGGCTCAAAGATATCGCTGAGTTTGATGCTTCTGGAAAGATAGGGGCTGAGCGCGAGATAACGCCGGACGATGTTTTCCAGTTCGCGCAGGTTCCCGGGCCAGCGGTACTGCCCCGTCTTTGCCAACAGGGCACGAAGCGGCGCGGCGCGGTCTGGCTCCGAGCCGGGGGCCAGCTTCCGCAGGATTTTTTCCGCTATCTCTCCGGCGCTTTCCGTGTACGCCCGCAGCGGCGGCAGGTGCAGGTGCAGGATATTCAGCCTGTAGTACAGATCCGCCCGGAAGCGGTTGGCGGCCACTTCACCGTTCAGATCCTTGTTGGTCGCGGCTATGATGCGCACATCAACGGGGATGACCCGCGAAGCGCCGATGCGCCGGACCTCCTTTTCCTGAATGACGCGCAGCAGCTTGGATTGCAGCTCAAGGGGCATTTCCCCTATCTCGTCGAGAAAGAGCGTCCCGCCGTGGGCAAATTCAAACATGCCGGGCGAGCCGTTTTTCTTGCCGCCGGTGAATGCCCCGGGCTCGTAGCCGAACAGCTCGCTTTCCATGAGCGTTGCGGGAATGGCGGCGCTGTTGATGGACAGGAAAGGTTTGGAACCTCTCCGGCTCGCATTGTGTATGCTCCCGGCCATCACTTCCTTGCCTGTACCGCTTTCGCCCGTGATCAGAATCGTCTCATCGGTCCGGGCAAAACAACGGGCGCGTTCCAGCAATTCTTGAAACAGGAGCCCCCCGCCGTAGAAATCATCAAAGGAATGTTTGGCCTGAGCCGTTTTGGGCGCGTAGTATTTCCGGATGAACTCATCCTTTTTCTGGATGTCCGTCATCGTGCTGAACGTACCGACCGCCCCGATAACGCTGCCATTGTCGAAAACGGGCCTGTAGTTCCCCACGATGTCGACGCCATGCACCGTATGGGGATGGGTTTCCTGGGGTTCCCCTCCTTTCAGCACGGCCTCGAACGTATTCTGGGGGAATATATTCCACGATTTTCTGCCGATAACGTCCGCTCCCGACACGGCAAAAAGCTTTTCGGCACTCTTGTTGAAGAAGGTTATCTCGTTGTCCTGATCGACCGTGATGACGGCCTCCGCCTGATTGCTCAGGATGGTATCGATGTTTTTCTGCGAATACCGCGCATATTTCTGGGTATCGGCGATGGAGAGGGCTTTGTGGATGGTCTCCTTCACGGTGAACCTGTTGACCTCGACCGGGAAGACGAGAAACCCCATTTCCTGCGCTATGTTGCAGATGTAGCCGCCGCCCACGATGGCGCGCACCCCCCTGCCCTGCAGTTTTCTGAGAATATCCGCGTTGGTGGCGTCGTCATTGCCGAAGAGGAAGTTGCCGAAATCCTGCCCTACCATTTTCCGGATATCGTCGAGCCACTGGGTTTCCTGGAGATAGTGCCCGTAGGCAACGCCGCCGGGGCACACGGAGAGGGCCATATGCAGCGATTTGATGATGTCTATATTGTTATATTCCAGCGGAAGAATAGGTATTTTCTTCTTGATGAGCTGCGCGATGAAGAAAGACGGGCCGGGCGTGCTGATAATGACTTCGACGGAGCTTGGGAGTTTTTTGTCAATAAAGTCTATGATGCCGTTCAGGTTCTTGCAGTACTGGATATCGACGCGGGCTCTGTCCTCTTCCAAAATATACTTTTGAATAGCGCGCAGTAAAGGTTGGAGTGTGACAAGCACGAGAATGTCTTTCATGATCCCTCCGGGCGGCAAAGCGGGCATCCGTCCCAAAATGTTTCATCAATGGTGAAACATTTCGTCTCTTCATGCAACAGAAATAATGCCCGTGGATTCTTTGCCATTCCTCTTTTTATGGAATATTGCCATGTTATAAAGTTAGCACGCTACTTGCTACAGGGAACGTAAAGTCCTTTTTCGCACAAACTCTTGAGGAGGCTTTATGATTCCCAAAACGGAAAGACTGAGCGCGGACGTCCTGATTCTCGGAGGAGGCCTGGCCGGGTGCATGGGCGCCGTGGCAGCGATCAAGAAGGGATGTACCGTCATCCTTGCCGATAAGGCGTGGGTCGGCAGCAGCGGCGAGAGTACTTTCGCCGCCGGCGATATCCTCTACTACGACCCTGAGCAGGACGACATGCACGAATGGCTGGAACGGTGGAATAAGGCCGGAGACAGCATGTTCGATCCCGAATGGCTGGAATGGTACGGCAAGAACGTACACGAGCTGATCCTGATGCTCGACTCATGGGGCATGGAGTTCGAAAAAGACGCACAGGGACGCTTCAAGCGCAAGCCGGGACGCGGCCACCGCGAAGCCGTGGTCTTCCCCGGCTACAAAATGCAGAAGAAGCTCCGCGGCATCCTCGAAAAGCTCGGCGTGATCATCGTCGACCGCGTGATGATCACGGAACTCCTGACCTCGGACGGCCATGTGGCCGGGGCTACGGGCTTCAATGTCCGCACTGGCCAGTTCTATGTGTTCGAAGCGAAGAATACGGTCCTTTCCACGGGCGCGTGCAGCTTCAAGGGACAGTACCACGGGCAGGACATGGTGTCCGGCGAAGGGAACGACATGGCCCTGCGCGTGGGCGCGGAATTCACCAACATGGAATTCGCCAACACCTACAACGCCACCGCCAAGGACTTCGACATCTGCGGCATGAGCCGTTTCCAGTGCCTGGGCGGCCGTTTCACCAACGCCCTTGGCGAAACCTTTATGCACAAGTACGACCCCGTGCAGGGCGAAGGCGCCATGCTGCACATCCTCGTCCGCGCCATGACGCAGGAAGTGAGGGCCGGACGCGGGCCCATCTCTTTTGACCTCAGGGGGATGAGTGAAGAAGACAAGGATCTGAGCAGGCGGATGCTCCCCATGTTTTTTGAAGCCTGCGCCAGCAAGGGCGTCGCCCCCTTCTCGGAACCTGTGGAGTGGATCCCGGGGTTCATGGGTTCCACCAGTTGCGGCGCGGGCCTCACGCTGAAGTCCTTCAGCTGCGACACCACCATCCCCGGCCTGTTCGCAGCGGGGGACATGGCCAATCAGGGCCTTGTCATGGGCGCAATTGCCGGGCCCGGGGGCATCAACCTGGGTTGGGCTTTGGTGACGGGCTGGAAGGCCGGTGAAGGCGCGGCGGAAGCCTGTGAAGGCCAAACGCAACTCCCCGTGGATGAGGCGCAGATCGCCGCCCTCAAGGAAAAAACCTTCGCCAAGTTCGGCCACAAGGGGCATATGAGCGTAGGCGATGCCATCTACCGTATCCAATCGCTGACTATCCCAGCGAAGTACAACATCATCCGCTCGGAGGCGAGCCTTAGAGAGGCTCTGGCCGGTCTGGACGAGGTGGAACGCGATATCGAAGCCAACGTAGCCGTGCGCGACATGCACGAACTCATGCTCTACCATGAGCTGCACGGTATGCTGGCGACGGCGCGCCTGACCTTCACCAGCGCCCTCCAGAGAAAGGAAAGCCGTGGGTCCCATTACCGTGAAGACTACACGGAAACCGACGGCGAACACTGGAATGTCTGGCTCAAGTCGAGCTTTAAGGATGGCAAGATCGTGGTCGAAGCCGAACCCATCCCGCTTGAAAAGTTCGAACGCTATGGGCTGGACATCCTACCCCGCTAGGCCCGGCTATCCATTTCATTCTCAGCAAGAACCGGAGTTCTCCATGCCCATCTTTTCCATAGACGCTGAAAGTTGTGTCAATTGCGGCAAATGCGTGAAGATATGCCCCCTCGACGTGCTGCGCGAGGGCAAGACCACGCCTGAAATCGTATACCGTGAAGACTGCCAGTCGTGCTTCCTCTGCATCATCTATTGCCCGAAGCACGCGATCACCGTGGATACCGAACGGGGACGGGCTACGCCCGAGCCTTACTAAAAAAACAGAGGGAGGGGGCCGCGTGCGCGGGCCTCTCCCCTGAAACCTGCACGAGGTCAGTATGGCATCTGCCGCCGGTCCCCAGAACTCAGGAAACGTCAACTATTTCTTCCATATAATAGTTTTTCTCTGCATCACGTTCCTTTTCGGCAAGCTCGATCCCATCGCGCCGCTGACCCTCTTCGGGATGAATACCATCGGCGTGTTCCTCGGCGTCATCTACGCGTGGGTGTTTATCGACATCATCTGGCCCAGCATGGTGGGCCTGCTCGCGCTCATGCTGCTCGACGTCCTGCCCGCAACGGCGCTGCTCAACAAGGGCTTCGGCGATCCCACAGTCATCATGATGATGTTCATCTTCGTGTTCAGCGCCACCCTCGATCACTACGGCCTGGCGAAGTATATCTCGCTTTGGTTCGTCAGCCGCAAGTGCGTCATGGGGAAACCGTGGCGGCTTACCTTCGCGTTGCTGCTCGCCATCGCCATCCTGGGCGGCCTGACCAGCGCCACGCCCGCGGCCGTCATCGGCTGGAGCCTTCTGTACGGCGTATTCGACATCTGTGGCTACAAAAAAGGCGACGGCTACCCCATCATGATGATCATCGGCACCGTGTTCGCCGCGCAGCTCGGCATGTCGCTCGTCCCGTTCAAATCCCTGCCGCTCGTGGCCATCAGCGCCTATGAAAAGCTGTCGGGCACTTCCGTGGACTACGCACTCTACTTGCTCGCCTCCCTGACCACATGCCTCTTCTGCCTGCTTCTGTTCATCGCTCTGGGCAAGCACCTGTTCCGGCCCGACGTCAGCAAGCTCGAGTCGCTCGACATCAAGCTGATCATCAAGGAATCGGACATGACGCTGACCGGCATCCAGAAGCTGCTTTTGGGCTTCCTCGTCGCACTCATCATCTTCATGATGCTGCCCGGTTTCCTCCCCAAAGACCTTGCCGTGACCATCTTCTTCAAAAAGATCGGCAATACCGGCGTGTGCATCCTGCTGGTGGCCCTGCTATGCGCCATACGCGTCAAAGGAAAGGCTCTGCTTCCGTGGCGCGCCATGGTGAACGAAGGCGTGGCCTGGCCCATCATTTTTATCCTCGCCTTCACGCTGCCTCTGGCCGGGCCGCTGTCCGACCCCAAAAGCGGCATTACCGCGTTCATGCTTGAGATGCTCCAGCCGCTGTTCGGCTCGGGTTCCGGCACGATCTTTGTGCTCTGCATGGGCATCGTGGCCGTCATCATGACGCAGTTCATCAACAATACAGCTCTGGCCGTGGCGCTCATGCCGGTGGTGCATACCTACTGCTCGACCAACGGCGTGTCGTCCGAACTGCCCGTCATCCTCATCACCATCGCTTGCTGCCTGGCCTTCCTCACGCCCGCCGCAAGCTCCACAGCCGCCATGCTGCACGGCAACGACTGGACCAACACCAAAAGCATCTGGAAAATCGCCCCGTTCCTTATCGTGCTCTCGCTCATCGTTGCGAGCGCGGTGGTCATCCTCATCGGCAAGGTGTTCCTGTAGCGGATCCCGCGCTGCCCTTCCTCTTTCAAAAGCAAGGCCAAGCCCCAACCATCAGGGCTTGGCCTTGTGTGTCCCGGACCCCCTCTTTCGAATGAACCCAAAACAACGGAGGCAAGGCACCCCCGTGGCTCTTTGAAAACATATGAGAATATGTCAATGAGTAGCGGGGGGAGAGGTCATGGAACGCAAACTGACAATCCTGATGCGGGCGCTGCTGGCAGTGGCGCTTGTTGCGATTACGCTGGTGCTGACATATGAGTTCTGGCGGGCGGGCAACGGCAAATCCTCCCTGGATGTGCAGGAAATCCGCTTGCAGGCGTCTATCAGCCGGAGGTCGGTTCCGGGTGGGCTGTATGGACGCCGGAAATATCCCTCGACAATGCCCGCTACCCCATCGTGGTGCTGCGGGGACATTTTGACAAACCCATCCCCGAAAACCGAAAGATCTACTTCCATATTTGCCATATCGGGATGGAGCTGCATCAAAACGGCATAAAGATCGGTTCCCTTGGGACGCCCCAGGATCTTCCGCCGGGCACCAGAACGGCGGGCAACGGCTGGCTCAGCCTCACTTCCCCCGGTATTTCGACCACGGACGAAATCATCATCCTTTCCTGCCGCTCCAGAAGCGATATGCCGGGACTCTACAACTATTTGCTGAACGAAATCCATGTGGGGGACGCCCCCCCGCTCTTTCTGGAATACTTCCCCACCGAAGGCGTGCTGTCATGCTGGGGGCCGTCATCGTCCTGCTAGACGCAGGGCGTGGCGCCATCTGGGAGATCCCTCCACCTGATGGAGGATCTCCATCATACTGTCCCAAATTCAGCCCCACTTCCTGTACAATAGCCTGATTGCCATCCGGCAGCTTTGCGATATCGATCCCCCAAAGGCCAAACAGGCGGTGACGCTCTTCTCCAGATACCTGCGGGGAAACACGGAATCGCTGACAACCGCACGCTATATTCCTCGTGATCATCAAGACCTACAATATATGCGGTGGATATGACAAAGCTGGACTGTGATTTCTACCGCTTCCTTGCCTAGGATCTGGAAGCCGTCAACGCCTATTCCGACGAATACATGGCCAACTATGGCTGGGCGGAATTCATGTCGGCTACTTGGACAGCAAGGTGCGCTGACGGCATATCTGTGCTTTCTGCGGACAGCCCCTCTTTTCGTTGTCCTTTTGTTGTACTCAGCCGTTTAGCTTGAGTGCATCGTTTGGAATAGGGAGGCTGCTCATGAAAATGGCGGCAGGGAACAGTCCCGTCGAGCGGCTGACGGAGCCGAAAAACGCCATAAAAACGACATGGCCGAAGGCGCTGCAAGGCTCGTTGAAAATCCGCTGGCGACCATTCAATTGCGGCAGCCCACCCATAAAAAAAGTGCTGGCGCTGAACTCCTACTCCCTATGCCCTGAAAGCGGTACCCTCCAATCCTCTCTGGTTTGCTGCCGGATGCTCATACTCCTTCCCTCTTCCTTACGAACATCCGCACCATATCCCCCACAGCACAAAGGACACCAAGCACGTGTCCGGCCTGCCCTATCAACGTATTTGCCAACCATATCCTCATGTTATCCGTCAAGCCAACGACTGCCTTCCTGAATCATGCTCAAGAAATCCGCTTGCGGCCGGATTGCCCCAACAGGAAACACGGATGTCCTTTAACCGACGAGCGGCAAATCTCACACGGGGAGGCATAGAGATGAAATCCATCCAGACCAAATTTATTGTCTTGATTCTTGGCTGCATTCTCCTCTCCTCAAGCGTGATCGGAGGAGCGGGCATTCTGAACGCCAAGCATGTGGTGGATGAGGATTCGGTAAAAATCATGAACCTCATGTGCAAAGAAAAAAACAGGAAATCAATGCGCTGTCTCGAGAATCCAGCAATCGGTCAAGACGCTGGCGGTCTACCTCCGCTTCAATCCCGAATTTACACCGCCGACATCGGGCTTGTTTTGAAGCAAAACGACGCTTGACGGCAGTTTCCGGCAGTACCTTCCCACCGACTTCTCCAGATTCAGCCCGGAGGATACCGAACATGTAGGCTGGTACTACACCCCGATCAGAAATGGGAAAGCCACATGGATGCATCCCTATCTCAACAAAAACATCAACGTGCAGATGATCTCCTTTGTCATTCCCCTTTATATGAATAATCAGAAGGAAATCGACGGATACAACCGAAACGCCCGGGTGGACAACCCTGCAATCAAGGATGGGCAAAGCACAGATCGACACGCAACTTGTAGTTTCGCCCAGCGCAAAGGCAACGTGGAACCCCTCTGCTGGAAACTCGCCGCCTGGTGGTTCGGAGACAAGGAGGACGGCATCGAGATAAAAAACAACGAGTCCAATGGCGAAGGAAAGGCGGTGGAAAAGGTCAAGCACCAAGAAAAATATGAACGTCACGTTAAATGGGAATTAGCTATGGAAATAGAGTTATATTTCACGTAATACAGCTAACAAGTGCCCTACATATACAAAGACAAAAAACTCTCCAAGCAAGAAACAGGCAAATTCTAGCCATACGTCTGGCGGGATGCGCTGTTAGCGACTTGGAGAAATGATATTGCTTGTCAGAAAAACCATATACGAAATCATTAGCACCATCAAAAACAGTTACAATAAAGACGCTTTGGCTTCGCTCGAGGCGCTTTTTCTTTTCTGAAACAAGAAGTAGGTTGCATCCAATACCTGAACAACATAGCGTTTTTAATCATCACTTATCACAAGGAGTTTCTACTTTGGACATCCCACGCATCTTCAACATTACCGAAAGTGCTCACCGTATCCATAACCCCTTCACATCAGAAAAACTCGCCACTCTCGGTGCTGCGTTACGTCTGGAACGGGGAACCCGCGTACTCGATCTCGGCAGTGGTTCGGGCGAAATGTTGTGCACATGGGCACGTGATTACGGAATCACCGGTGTTGGCATCGACATGAGTCAGCTATTCTCCGAGCAAGCGAAACTCCGTGCTGAAGAACTCGAAGTCTCAGATAGAGTCAAATTCATCCACGGAGATGCTGTCGGCTACGTCACCGAGGAAAAGGTCGGCGTGGCGGCCTGTATCGGTGCCACATGGATCGGTGGGGGGGTCGCCGGAACCATCGAGCTTCTGGCCAAAAGCCTTTGCACCGGAGGTATCATCCTCATCGGTGAGCCCTACTGGCGGCAATTGCCTCCAACGGAAGATGTTGCCAAAGCTTGCCATGCCAATGCCGTCATCGACTTTCTCATACTTCCAGAACTTCTCGCATCTTTCGGCGACCTCAACTATGACGTTGTGGAAATGGTTCTGGCTGACCAGGAAGGCTGGGATAGATATGAGGCAGCCAAATGGCTCACTATGCGACGATGGCTCGAAGCGAACCCTGACGACGACTTTGCAAAAGAAGTTCGAACCCAGCTGACCTTGGAACCAAAACGTTATGCCACGTATACACGTGAATACCTTGGATGGGGCGTATTCGCCTTGATGGCGCGATGACCTTCACATCCAAATAAAAACTTTTGTTCTACAATGCGCTTTTCTCTGATCCCGTTCAGGACGACGATGGTTATGCCTGCGGATACCGTATGGAAAAAGTATCAGGTATTTTCTCCAGCAGCGGAGGTATTCCTCAGGAACACTTCAGCGAAATACGGCAACTATAATAAAAACAAACACAAAATCTCCGTGGGCGTAATGCCCGACTGATGGTACGTTTACAGTTCCATCAAAACGGAGATTTCTTTTTTCAAGGGAAGTTTTCAGCTCAAAAGCCGAGGCTCCCCCCCGCAGTTACATGGCCGCCCACTGCAGTGCTCCTTTCGCTATATTCTTCATGCTCATGACATTTCTGCGCGGCGGATCGCCGAAAAGACGTTTATACTCCCTGATAAACTGCGTCGCGCTTTCGTACCCGACAGCCATGGCGGCCTGCGTCACGTCGTAGCCTTCGGACAGCATGAGGCGCTGGGCTTCACCAAGACGCAGCCGCTTCTGGTACTGCAAGGGGCTCAGCGTCGTTATCCTTTTGAAGTATTTATGGAATGTTGATGGGGCCATATGCGAACGGTTAGCGAGGTCCTCCACGAGCAGCGGTTCTTTATAGAATTCCTTCAGCCAGGCAATAGCCTTGGTAATCTGGTGCCCCTGGGAACCAAGAGTATTGAGTGAACGCAGGGTATTGCCGAATGCCCCCGCCAGCAGGCGGTAATGGATTTCCCGCATCAGCATATCCCGCATCACCAAAATCTGTTCCGGCTTTTCCGTCAATTCGGCCAGCCGCACAAAGGCATCCAGCAAGTCCGGATCGACTTCCTGCGTACCCGCGCCCCTGTAGACCGTGGAGTCTGACGGCGAAGGTATCTGCGACGCCAGACTGGCGATCAGGCCGGTATCCAGCTTCAACGACATGGACAGGTAGGGTGTTTCTTTACTGGCTTCCATGACGCAGCTGGAGACCGGCATGTCCACACCACACACAAAACAGATGTTCTCACCATAATGGTGCTCTTCCGCCCCTATCTTTACTAGCTTCTTTCCTTGAACCACCACAATGATAACCGGCTCGTAAAAATGCGGCTTAGGATCGGCGTTGCTCACCTGACGGTGGAACTCGAAACCTTTGATGGGCGTTATATAGCTCTCGGAACGAGAAGCAGTATTCCGAAGGATGATGTCCCGGAGAATGGCCCAGCTGTTGCCCGTATTGACTCGTATCGCCCTTGTCATGATGGCACCTTGCCTTCGTTTGAGAGTAACCCTGTTTATCGCAAAACCGTTCATGTGGAGAATTGGGCAACTACCCAAGTGTTTTCCAGCTTGTGCAGCCCGTGCCCACCTTTTTTTCTTCATGTATTTCCTCGTCTTTCATCCCTATAATGCCATCCCGTATCCCGTCAATGTTCTCAATGTCACACATCGACTTCCATGTCATGCCGTCAGACATAGAGCAATAGGCAGAAATTGTGGAGAAATTCCCTATTTTCCGGCGGACCGGGCGGATAGAGTCCAAATCACAGGAACTCTCAAAGAAGGGCTGCCATGCTAACGGTGGATTATCCTATGCAAACCGTAAGACAAGGCCGCACTGAAACAGATGTGCATACGGCCTGCCAGCCATGCTTAAAGACGAGAAGAACGGATAACGCGAATAGCTCTCCATAACCAAACGATACAACAAGGAATCTGCCATGCAAACAGTACCGTTCGAAAACAAAAGAGGAGATGTGCCGGTGAGTCTTCATATGCTTTCGGACACCGGCGCAAACGGAAAGGATACGGTCGACATCCACGCGCATACGTCTGGAAGCCGTGCGGAATACGCTGCCGGAAAGCGTATCGCAATTGTCTGCGCCGCCTTCCTCCTTGCCCTGTCGCTTGCATCGGCGTTTCCGACCGGCGGCATGGCGGCGGGTCAGGAGCAGAAGCCCATCACCCTGAAAACCATGGGTAGCCTGCTGTTCGGCGGTACGGTAATCGAGAGGGAGAACGGGGATACCTTTCACGGGGATCACGGTTATGCTCAGTTTTACATCCCGCAAAAGGCCCGTAACTATCCGCTGATTCTGTGGCACGGCATGGGGCAGTCCGGCAGAAGCTGGGAATCCACGCCGGACGGACGCGAAGGGTTTCAGGCCCTCCTGACGCGGCGCGACTGGCCGCTGTATATCATTGATCAGCCTCGCCGCGGCAGGGCCGGGTACACTGCGTCCGCCAGAGACGACGCGAGCGCCCACCCTACCTCGGCCAGCGAGCGCGGCGTCTGGAATGCCTTCCGCAACGGCATCTGGGTTCCAGGACAGAAGGCATCCCTGTATCCGGGCGTGCGTTTCCCGTCCGCCCCAGCCGCCATTGACCAGTTCTTCCGCCAGCAGACCTTCAATACGGGGCAGGAACCGCGCACAACAGAATATCTGACGTACATGGGCAACACAGCCGCCGCCCTGCTGCGGCAAACTGGCCCGGCGGTACTGGTCACTCATTCCAACAGCGGAAAATACGGCTGGTTCACAGCCATGGCCTCGGACGCCGTCAAGGCCATCGTCGCCTATGAACCAGGCCAGTTCGTTTTTCCCGAAGGCGAAACGGCGAGGGATATACCCTTCAAAAATGCGCTGGCCAACGAGATGCTCCAACCTATTAAAATTTCATCAGAATCGTTTCGGAAACTGACCCAAATGCCCATACTAATCATCTATGGCGACAACATCGCCACAGAGCCCAGCGATATTTTCAACGTGGATGTCTGGCGCATAGCCAGCACTCGTGCCAGACATTTTGTAGACGCCATCAACCGCAATGGCGGCGATGCCACACTGGCCTTCCTTCCGGAGATAGGCATCAAGGGCAACACCCACGCGCCCTTTGCCGACCTGAACAATCTGGAAATCGCCGATCACCTCGAGCAATGGCTGCACGCCAAGGGGCTGGACGGTCGAGGCGTTCCCCACAGGGGCCCGGCTCCCCAAACAACGGCATTGACCATTCCCCTGCAACAGGACCGATAACCGCCGCTACAAAAACGGTGGCCCCGAATACCACAAGGAGATTGTCATGAAACGGCTTCTGCTTTCCGTATGTATTCCGGCACTCACTTTCTTCGGATTCTCCCTCAAGGCACACGCGGCAGAGACGCACAGCGCCCCGGCCTTCATGAACGCCGAGGGCGAGGGCATCTTCCCCAAAGGAAAGACCAACGACGCCTATGCCCAGTATTTCAACGGCACCAGCTATCTCCAGGCATTGTCCACCGAAGGCGTGACCATCGCCAACGTGACCTTTGAACCCGGCTGCCGCAACTTCTGGCACATCCACCACAAAGGAGGGCAGATTCTTCTCGTAACCGGAGGACGCGGCTGGTACCAGCAGTGGGAAAAGCCCGCGCTGGCGCTCAAGCCCGGCGACGTGGTGAACATTCCGGCCGGGGTCAAACACTGGCACGGCGCGGCCAAGGACAGCTGGTTTTCCCATCTTGCCGTGGCTGTTCCGGCAGAAGGGGCTTCCAACGAATGGCTGGAACAAGTATCTGACGAAGAATACCAGCAACTCAAGTAAAGGAGCGCGTCATGTCACACTTGGGATATGAAATAAAAAAGCTAGGTTTCGGCCTGATGCGTCTGCCCAAAAGGGGCGACAATATAGATGTGGAACAGGTCAAGATCATGGTGGACCGCTTTCTTGCTGACGGTTTTACCTATTTCGACACGGCCTGGGCCTATCCCGGTAGTGAGGACGCCATCCGGCAGGCTCTGGTGGAGCGGCACCCCCGTGAAGCCTTTCAGTTGGCCACGAAAAACGCGGCATGGATCAAGTGCAAAAGCCGGGAAGAGGCTATCGGACAGTTTGAAACGTCGCTGCGGCAGACGGGCGCGGGCTATTTTGACTTCTACCTGCTGCACAACCTTGGAGAAAGCCGCACCCGCTTCTTTGACGTTTTCAACATGTGGGACTTCGTTCAGGAGAAAAAGCGGCAGGGGCTCATCAGGCATGTGGGATTCTCCTTCCACTCCAGGCCGGAGGAACTGGAGCAGATTCTGTCCGCGCACCCGGAAATGGAATTCGTGCAATTGCAAATAAACTATGGAGACTGGGAAAATCCCGCCGTTCAGTCCAGAGCCTGCTACGAAGTGGCGAGAAGGCATGAAAAACCCGTCATCATCATGGAACCGGTCAAGGGGGGTATGCTCGCCACCCCGCCGGAGCCGGTGGTGAAGATTTTCCGTAAGGCAAATCCGCAGGCCTCCAACGCTTCCTGGGCCATCCGTTTCGCGGCGAGCCTCGAAGGGGTCATCACAGTACTGTCCGGCATGAGCAATCTGGAACAGATGGAGGACAACCTCTCATACATGCGGAACTTTGCTCCTCTGTCCGCGGAAGAACATACCACAATACAGGAAGCGCAGAAGGCGTTGAACAGTATTCCGCTCATTCCCTGCACCACCTGCAACTACTGCGCAAAAGTCTGTCCCAACGACATAGGGATCTCGGGATCGTTCATCGCGATGAACTACCTGACGTTGTATAAAGACAAACGCGCGGCGCGTGTCCAAGAACAATGGATGGTCGGGGGACATGACAGGCAGAGCGCTGACAAATGCGTCCAATGCGGCGTATGCGAGGCGGTTTGTCCGCAACACATCGCCATCAGGGATGAACTGGTCAGAGTCCATGCCGCTCTGGGGGACGGACAGCTCGCACCGGGCAGCTAATCAGACTTGATAAAGCCATTGACCCGATAATCCCCTACGCCGAAAGAAGGAGCCTCCCTTCGGCCCCATACCAAAGAATACGTGAAACTCGGCAAACAGGTCTGGATGTCTCTCCGCTGTGCCTCGGCTGCATGAGCTTTGGCGATCCCGAAGGCTGAATACACAAATGGGCGCGGGACAAAGAACACAGCAAACCCATCATCCAGAGATCTCTGGATCTGGGCATCAATTTCTTTGATACGGCCAATGTCTACAGCCTCGACAGAAGCGAGGAAATTCTGGGACGCGCCATCAAGGATTTTGCCCGGAGGGACGAGGTTGTCATCGCCACCAAGGTGCATGGCGTCATGAGGAGTGGCCCCAACGGCGGCGGACTGTCGCGCAAGGGCCGCTACATCGGGGTTTCGGCAATGTGGGTCTGGCAGTTCCAGAAAGCACAGCATATCGCGGAAAGGCATGGCTGGACAACGTTCGTCTCCATGCAGACCCTCTACAACCTGGTATACCGCGAAGAAAAGCGGGAAATGGTGCCCTTGTGAAGGATATGTACGTCGGCCTGACTCCGTACAGTCCGCTGGCTGCCGGGCGTTTGTCACGGGCATAGAATGAAAGCACGGCACGCTATGAAACCGATACCATCGCGCAAAACAAGTATGGGGCGAACAAGGAAGCGGACAGGCTGATCGTGGATCGGCTTTCAGAACTGGCCGAAAAGCGCGGCCTCACCAGAACACAGCTAGCTCTGGCCCGGTGCTGCACAAAGAACCGGTGGTTTCCCCCGTTATCGGTTCCTACAGGATGTCGCATCTCGAGGACGCGGCGAATGCGGTACCCGTCCGGCTTTCACCCGAAGAAATGACCTTTCTGAAAGAGCTGTATATGCCACACCCCATTCAGGGGCATCATTAAGGAAACACCGGAGGAGTGTCATGAACCGACGAACGTTCATCAAAGCTTCACTAACCGCCACAGCCGCAGTGGCCGGAAGCGTCCTTTTGGACGGGCCGCTATCATCCGCCTCGGCGGTAACCGTACCAAACACGACAGAGGATGCAAAAATGAAAATATTGGTACTGACCGGCAGCCCACGGAAAAACGGGAACTCCAACACCCTCGCCGAACATTTCATCAACGGAGCCAAAGAGGCCGGGCACGAAGTAACCCGCTTTGACGCCGCATCCAGCAAGGTGCATCCATGCATTGCCTGCAACAAATGCGGCATGAACGGGCCCTGCGTGTTCAAAGACGATTTTGAAGTGGTGCGCGAACACATCATTCCCGCCGATCTGGTGGCGTTTGCAACCCCCATGTATTACTTCGGGATTTCGGCTCAACTGAAAACGGTCATTGATCGTTTCTATGCCATCAACGGAGAAATACACATCCCCAAGAAAGCTATGCTGATGATGACCTACGCAAACAATTCTCCCAGAAACGAAAGCCCGATCCTCACGTATTATGAAGTACTGCTGGAATACCTCGGCTGGAAGGATGCGGGACGGATCATCGTTCCCGGCGTCTGGCCTACGGGTGCAATTAATCAGACACCATTTCCTGCTCAGGCCTTCGCTCTAGGCAAGAGCGTCTAAATACCGCGTGCTCAACAAGCAACCACAGTGCGAAGTCCCGTAAAGTGTAAAAGACTTCAGACTGTTCGCCATCCTTACCTTTTCTATAATTCATGCGCATGAGTTGCCGGGACTGCTGAAAAGCTCAGCAGTCCTTTTTCTATTTCTTCCTTATGTTCTTACGGGGTCATCTTTGGGTATCATATCAAGGAATATTCTTCTCTTCCTTCCCCACCTACAAGAACCAAACATTCACCAATCCCGACCCAGATGAGCCGGTAAGCGACGCTTCCCTCCTGCAGGACAAGCCGCAGCCCGTCATGTTCGCCCCTCAGGGGAAGGACGAGCATCGCGGCATCTTTCTGGTGAATCTCCACTCCCCCCTAAATTCCGGCACGGCGGGCATCAACGCCAAGTACAACGAACTGGTGTCATGGTTCACAGCCGGGTGCAGGCGCATCCGAACCGACCGAGGAGCGCTACATTTCCTGCATATATTATTACTATTACCGCAAAGTTATCACCGCCGATTTTCACCTCCCCGGCACGGCGCTGTTCGCTATCTGGGCCATGCACACGACATCGCTGTCCAGCCCCATCCCCAAGGTGACGTACTCGGCCCGGCGCAATATCGCCATGCTTCCGATGTCCGACGGCTCGACCTGGCCCGGTCTCTATCGAACCCGACCTATGCCGAATCGCGCGCCGCGTCAGTTATAGAGCGTACATTTTAGAATGTAGTGGATTTGAAACACTAAAAAAGGGCTTACTGGATTTCAACAATCCCTTGAAATTTATGGCTGAGAGGGGAGAGATTCCGTTTTAATTGCGCTAAGGCATTAAACTTTATACTCGTCTGGTTGTGTTTATTGCACAGACCGTATCCATAAAACGGCTGCGCAAACTCAAAAAAACTCCTACCGAACATGATGAAGAGGGATACTCGAAAGATGTCGGATATCCCTCAAAAGATTTTTCTTTGTTGTCAGAAAGAACACAGAGATTGGTTTACTCCATAACAAATGGTCGCACAGCGCGTATCATTCTGTAATCGCATGGAGGGAGGAAGCCCTATCCATTACATGATCAAAGTGTATAGCCTTGCTGAACCCGTTAATACGAAGGAATACGTCAAATGCGGAAAATACCGTCCTTTTGTTGTCGTACACAAAAGAGTGACTGTTCAACAAGCATTCCATCAGGATGCAAGCCTCTTCCACACCATCGGCGTAATAGCGGCATTGAAGCCGATAGGCGGACTCCACCGCGCCATATCCCTAATACCGGAAGCCCAACAGCAGCTTTTGAACAGTATGACATGCAAACCAAGGGTATCGGCAGTTATAAGATAATCCCGACTCATTTGGACAGAGCCTCATAGAGCGCATCCTATTCCGTCATACTTGAAAAAAGAGCGGTCATCACATGAGTGCGTGGCTTACTACTCCCAATATATTCCCTCAGAGCTTCATCAAGAATGGGCTGAATCTGACGTCCCTTTTCATGGGCCATTTGATGCAATTTGGCAAGGGCATCCAAGGAGAGCTGCGTTGCGAATTTGACCTTTTGTCCTGTTGTTGCAGTTGATTGCGTCATTTTTCTTCTCTTTTTCTTGAAGCTAGGCAGTCTATCTTGATTTATCAAGAAATATCTTGAAAATTTTCAAACTCCATATTCAATATCAAAGAATCAGACACAAAAATTCCTACACATTTATATAGTGATGAACCCCGAACACATCGGATGCCCCTCACGTCCTATTTAATCCAATCCTCATAGATAACTTCAAGTACGGCAAAGAATGCATAAAGCCAGTTCACACCCTACTCTTGTCCCATTCTTTCCATATTTACATTCTCTATTTTATAACTATGTCCTTTACCTTCAAAAATTAAATCCCCTAGCGCTTCATCTAGTGCAACTCCGTTGAAAACCATGATTTTCAACATTCATCAACACTAAAGTTCCGTAAGTTGGCCTCCGCAGATATTAAACGCTTGGCCCGTAATGTATTCGGATTCCGGGGAAACGAGAAAGGCCACAAGATGTCCCACGTCTTCCGGAGCTCCCATCCTACCATAGGGGATGGTTTCGACCATGCGCGCTACTCGCGCTTCCAAAGAGATACCCTGCTCCGCAGCTTCCCGTTCAAAACGGGCCTTGTTGAGCTCCGTATATATTTGCCCGGGGCAGATGGCATTCGCCCTGATGCCTTCTGCGGCGTACTCCACGGCAAAGCACTTGGTAAGCATGATAAGAGCTGCCTTACTTACTGAATAGGCACTGTATCCCGGCGACGGGCGTTTGCCTGCTCGGGAGGCGATATTGACGATGGAACTTCCCCGCTGCATCATGGGTAAAAGTTTGCGGATCATTTTGAACGGGCCGCCGAGATTGATATCCAGCACTTTCGACCAGGTCCCCTCGTCCATCTCTCCCAAACGGGCACCGGCGGGCATTATCCCCGCATTGTTGACCAGTGCGTGAACCGTCGGGGTGAATCTCCTTATCTGTTCCACGGCCTTTTTCACATCCTGATCGGATGTGATATCAAGAGGCACAGGTAAAACGCGTACCCCATAGTTCTCCTGCAGCTTGGCACTACTTTCACCAAGAGGCGTTGAAGGGAGATCCATGATGACGACATCCATACCGCATGAAGCAAGCGCTTCCGCAATACCAAAACCGATTCCCGCAGGGTGAGCGGCCCCTGTCACAACAGCTGTCTGTTGGGTAGATTCCCAATATGTCTGCACGGCTACTTCCATCGGCTTATTCCCCTTTATTCAGCAGCCTGTTTACACGTGGCTACTGTTTTAATACGCATGAAAAATGGAATACCCAAGACGGAGATAAGAACAGTGCACTCTCCTATCACAGTCTCTCCTTTGCAGGAGGTAGGTGAACGGCACGGCCTTCCGCCGCCAACACGGCCTCTCGCAGGGCTTCGCCCAGGGTAGGATGCCCGTGTATTGTCGCCAGTACTTCATCCGAAGTCGCCTCCATACCGACGGCTAGACAGGCTTCAGAAATTAAATCCGTAGCACGGGGACCATATATATGGACTCCAAGTATTTCCCTATGCGTTTTTCCCACCAGAACTTTAATCACCCCGTTTCCGCCGTTCATGATCAAAGCCCGCCCATTGGCTGCAAGCGGAAACACTCCCACATCATACGCTTTACCTACTCTCTGGGCCGCCTCCTCCGTCAGACCTGTACAAGCCAATTCCGGGCAGGAATATACACAGGAAGGATTGGTTACGGCCTTGAATTCTGCCGAATGGCCAAGCGCATTTTCCGCCGCTACCTCTCCCTGCATGGAAGCGACATGAGCCAAGAGTATCTGACCGGTACAATCCCCGACCGCATACACGCCGCTCCTGCTCGTCTCCATATGCATATTGACAAGGATCTGTCCGCGTTCGGTATCTATGCCGCACGCATCTAAACCGAGAGCTTCCGTATTCGCCTTACGGCCTACACAAAACAGCACGTTTTCACCAATAAGGATCTGTTCACCATTGTCAGCTTCTATATATACTGCGGCTTGTGCCCCCCTGTTTTCAATACGTATAACCTTAGCCCTGGTATGTATCCTCAGGCCTTTCCGTGCGAAATCCGCACGCAGCATCCCAACAAGCTCACCGTCCATCATCGGCAAAATCTCATTTGCCATTTCAACTATATGAACATGGCTACCCAGCATACTGTATAGCGTTGCCATCTCCACACCGATGACGCCTCCCCCAATGATGATCAAAGAGGCGGGAATGGTGTCCAAACCCAACGCTCCCGTACTGTCGATGCATTGCGGGCAATCAATCCCCGGGATGGGCGGTACGGCTGGTACTGACCCCGAGGCGATAATAATCCGATCAAACGTGAGTATCTGCTCGCCATCCTTAACGTTCACAATAAGTTTTTTTGAATCCAAGAACTGGGCCGTCCCTATAATGACCTTGACGCCATTGGCCCGGAGCAAACCTTGAACCCCACCAATAAGCTTCCTCACTACAGCCGCTTTCCGCCGCTGCATCGCGGTAAAATCAAGTCGTATATCTGTATAGACACCCCATTCTGAAGCGTTCTTGGCCTCATTATATAGTTCCGCACCGTGCAGCAGCGCCTTTGTAGGAATGCAGCCGACATTCAGGCAGGTTCCCCCCAACTGTTCCTTTTCAATCAGTGTGACGTCTGCCCCAAGTTGGGCCGCCCGAATAGCGGCCACATAACCGCCGGGGCCACCGCCAATGACGGCGACCGTCGTTTTTTCTCTCATGATGTCCTCCTTTGTTGTTGGAATATTTCAGCATTGAAATGCTCTGTTCCGAATGCATATACAGAGAGCCATAAACAGAATAATTTATGCAATCACACTCTATTACATGAATAACATTCTTTGGGCCCAATAAGGTGTCAAAGGCAGCCTGTTCTCAGCCGTGTACGAACCAAGGGCGAGCCATCTAGACTTCGGGCCAAAAACACCTCGTCCCCGGTATTCCCGCACAACAGATCGGGGAAAAGGCCTCCAGAGCCAACGCATTCCGTACGGCTCTGTTCCAGCCCCAGCGATCACCTTCTTCACACGGAAGATGCGTTATCAGCACTCGAGACGGCCGCAAGATATGCCGCATGCGTTGACATGCCGTTTTGACGGAAAACCAGGGAAAGGGAATCACCAGTAATGCCGGACAGGGGCAAAGCTCTGCCAGACGTTCCATATTTTCTTCGGAAAAAGCGGCATCCCCGGCAAAGATAATGGAATGCGATCCTTCGACAATAAAAGCCAAATTCAGAATATCGGCATATTGC
This sequence comes from Bilophila wadsworthia ATCC 49260, assembly GCF_000701705.1. Classification (GTDB taxonomy): domain Bacteria; phylum Desulfobacterota; class Desulfovibrionia; order Desulfovibrionales; family Desulfovibrionaceae; genus Bilophila; species Bilophila wadsworthia. Next base: position 54,558 of record NZ_JNJP01000001.1, read on the forward strand.
GGGCCTGCATGACGCAGGGCAACCGCCGTTACGCCCAGTCTCCCTTTGGAAAAGGAAACGGTATGCATAAGCTTCGGTTTTATACTGACAGGGCTGTCCATTTCAGGTGCCAACCGCGCTACTGCGTCGACCACCTGCGGACTGGAATAGACGGGCACATGAGGCCTCTCCAGCACAAAACGCGCAACGAGCCCAGCATCGAAATGATCTTCATGATGATGGGAAATGAGCATCATATCGACACGTTCATAAGGCGGCCCGCCACGAATAATCGTTTGTGCCATATCCAGTGGAATACCTGCATATGGACGTTGTTCACCATTATTCAGGGCATCTATCAGGATGCTGTGTCCATCTATCAGGACATGCAGGCCCATATTGGATAGACAATATACATCCAACCTTCGCTCAACCATCGGAAAATCCGGATTCAAAATTAAATAGGCATTTCAGGATCTCTTCGCGCTTCAGAGTTCCGAAGCACATATCTATTGGCAGACGTGCCAAAGCCTCGTCCACATCCCGCACTTGATAACGAAGCCCGCACAGCTCCTTTGTCACCAAGGCGATATCGCCTCGAGCCATGAAATCTCCGAAGAAGGTGCAGTGCTCTATGATGCCATGCCGAATATCCAGCAGAGCCTCTACACTCCCTCCAGGAAATGTACATTTGTTACGGAAGGAAAAAGGAGGAGTTTCCCCGTAGTTCCAATCCCAGCTCAAATACTTGTTGGAGCGCAACTGCAGTACTGCCAGCTCATCGGCTTCCCGCAATACCAAATTTTGAGAGGAAAACCCTGAAGCCAACTGCCTTTGAAGGCGTTCCATAAAAGCCGATACAGAAACATCAGGAAGCCAGTCTTTAATATTGGCAACCCGCGCGCGAACGGATTTTGTGGCTTTTGACTGAAACTTTTCAGGTGTTACGCGAAGCGACCGGGAGAGCACATCCAGATTGACGTCAAAAAGCAATGTTCCGTGGTGAAGGATACGCTTTTTATAAATAGACTGCGCATTGCCGGATACCTTTCTTCCGTGGACGGAAAGATCATTGCGTCCGTCAAGCGTTACGGGAACCCCCATGACATTGAGAGCGGCGGCTATCGGCGCCATGAAGTCCACCATACGTTGACCCGCCACATCTTTCAGCCCAACGATAAAAGAAAAATTGACGTTGTTCAGATCATGATACACTGCACCGCCCCCACTGATACGGCGGATAATGTTGATGCCGTTCGCGTCGGCATAAGATCGGTCAATTTCTTCAGCCGTGTTCTGATTACGCCCTACAACAATCGTATTGTCGTTACGCCACAACAGCAGAACGTCCTCATCCCAACAGCTCAAGATATGCTCTTCAACGGCCAGATTGTAATATGGATCTGTACTCTCAAGGCGGTATAACCTCATAACGTCCTCCCACAAGCCCATTCTCAAGCCGTAAAACGATTTCCCCTCACATAAAGCAATATCCATACCGACATCGCCGCCATTCTCTACTTCAGTATTTATATTGTAGTTATAGTATGTTATGAGACATAAAAAAGAATATGCCGTCAAACGGACATAGGCTGGGGGGGAGAAAAAATGAAAGCTGTACATTTTTGCTGCACACAACTGTAAAAGAAGATTAACAGTATGCTCCCCTCCCAACGTACGGCAGTTCATATTATGATTTAATCATTTGAATTTATAAGATATATTATTTTGGTATCATCTTTGCTTTGCCTGTGGCGATTCATAATCCCCATCATTCAACTGGTATTCGGAGGAAATGATGTCGCACGAAACGGACCAAAAGACATTGGCGGAGCAGTTCTATGCCACCATGCTGCGGGCAAGGCGCTTTGAAGAGGAAGCCTTTGAATTCTATAAAAAGGGAATGATGCCCGGCATGGCGCATCTGTACCTGGGAGAGGAAGCCGTAGCGGTCGGCGTGTGTACGGCTCTAAAACCGGAAGACTGTATCGGCAGTACACATCGCGGACATGGCCACCTTGTCGCCCGAGGTGCGGACATGGGGCGCATGATGGCAGAAATTTTGGGCAAAAAAACAGGATATTCCAAAGGGAAAGGCGGCACTATGCACATCATGGCCCGAGACAGGGGGATCTTGGGGGCAAATGGCATTGTGGGCGCGGAGCTCCCCATATCCACCGGTGCGGCCTATGCCTTCAAATTGCGCAAAGAACCCCGCGTGTCCGTTGTCTTCTTCGGGGATGGAGCATCCAATCAGGGCACTTTCCACGAAAGTATCAACATGGCGGCGGCATGGGATCTTCCTATCGTCTATGTCATCGAAAACAACAGGTATGCGATCTCAACCGGATTCACGAGGGTGACCAAGGAACATCGGCTCTCCAACCGTGCCCTGGCATACAGCATCCCGGGAGAAACGGTCGACGGCAATGATGTGTTTGCCGTGTATGAAGCGGCCTCCAAAGCGGTGGAACGTGCCCGGAGAGGTGAGGGCCCGACCCTGCTCGAGTGTCTGACGTACCGCTGGCAAGGGCATAACGTGGGGGATCCCGGCAAATACCGCCCCGACGACGAAGTCGCAGAATGGAAATCCAGAGATCCCCTTAGACTGCTGGAACGTTCCGGCATTCTGTCCGAACAGGAAATTTCCGCCATCCGTTCCGATGTGGAAGCAGAGATCGCCGATATGTGCGCATTCGCCGCAGAAAGCGAATACCCCCCCCTCTCGGAACTCGGTACAGATGTCTTTGTGGATTAGGGCAACTCAACCCGCTCCAGATCCTTTCCATTTTTAAGATATTGCAAAGTCAGGCTCCGGGATATCAGGAAAACATTCCTGCCGCGACTCGAGAAGGCCTTCCGGCTTTGAAAAGACGTTTGTTCAAAGCCAATCTGCTTCAGGTGCTGTTGCCCTATTCTTTTAGACAAGGTTGGTCGATATGAGAGAGCTGTTGTACAAAGACGCCATCCGCGAAGCGATGGATGAAGAACTGGCAAGGGACGAACGCGTATTTCTGATTGGGGAGGACGTCGGCATCTTCGGGGGATCTTTCAAATGCTCCGTCGGATTACGGGACAAGTACGGCGATATGCGGTGCAAGGATGCGCCGATTTCCGAAGCGGGCATCGTGGGAACCGGCGTGGGAGCGGCTATTGTGGGAATGCGCCCCATAGTCGAAATCATGTACGCGGATTTCTTGTTGGTCTGCATGGATCAAATTTGCAATCAGGCCGCCAAAATCAACTATATGTCCGGCGGGCAGATCCACGTGCCTTTGGTGATCCGGACCCCCATGGGTGGCGGGAGAGCCCTTGCCGCACAGCATTCCCAATGCCTGCATGCATGGGTAGCCAATTGCCCCGGGCTCAAGATCGCCCTGCCCTCCACCGCACGGGAAGCCAAGGGACTCCTCAAAAGCGCGATCCGTGATGATAACCCCGTACTGATCTTTGAACACAAAGCCATGTACAACATGAAGTTCGATGATCTGCCCGCTCCGGAAGCCGACGAACTGATCCCGCTCGGTAAGGCCCGCATAGTCTCCGAAGGCTCGGACATCACCGTCGTGTCCTGTTCCCTCATGACCTTGAAATGCGAAAAGGCCGCGATGGAGCTCTCCAAAGAGGGTATCTCCGTCGAACTGATCGACTTGCGCACCATTACGCCGTTGGATACGGGAACCATCATCGATTCCGTCCGGAAAACGGGCCGTCTGCTGGTCGTTGACGAAGGGCACACCAGTTACGGGATCACGGGAGAAATCATCGCCCGGATCATGCCTGACGTGTTCTACTCCCTAGAAGCTCCGGCCCAACGCCTGTGTACGCCAGACATCCCTATCCCCTTCACCCCTCGCCTTGAGCAAGCGATGCAGCCTAACGAGACGACCATCGCCGCCAAAATTCGGGAAATGCTGTAACAACGCGGCATGAAAGGAGCTGTGACATGGCTGAGATCATTGTTATGCCCAAACTCGGTTTCAATCAGGAAGAGGGCGAACTGGTCAAATGGCACAAGCAGGTCGGCAATCCGATCAACAAAGGTGATCTGCTGTTTGAAACCAATACGGATAAAACAACAATGCCGGTGGAAGCCACCCGTGATGGCATCCTCCTGAAAATACTTGTTGCTGAAGGCGAAGCCGTTCCGGTCTTCACGCCCATCGCGGTGGTAGGCGACGCGGGAGAAGATGCTGATGCCGCTCTGTCTGCCGCCGCCATCGGACAGGATGCGCCCGGCCAAGAACCAAATGCGCATACAAACGAAGAGCCAGCCTCAGAAGGCTCACTCGGTTTGGAAGGCCTGAAGGCCTTTCGTCTGTCCCCCAAGGCTCAAAAGCTGATGCGGGACAGGAGGATCGAACCAGCTTGTCTAGCCCTTGTCACCGGAACGGGATTTCAGGGGGGCATCACCGCACGCGATATCCTTCTTTCAGGAGTATTGGAAAATGCCGCTGAACCCAAGAACAGAAGTTCTCCTCTGGCCCGTAAGGTCGCGGAAGAGCATGGCATAGATCTGGCCTCCGTCACGGGAACCGGCATTGCGGGCAAGGTCATGTGCACCGATGTGGAACAGGCCATAGCTTCTCCCTGCGTCTCGGAAGCGCTTTCGGCTCATTCTTTTGTGACTGCCGGGCCGAAAGTTTTGCGCACCGCACCATACACCGGCCTGCGCAAAATCATAGGCGATCGTTTAAGCCAAAGCCTGTTCACAGCACCGCATCTGTATTTCACGGAAAATGTGGATATGGGAGAATGCTTGGCCTTCCGTAAGCGGATAAACGAACTCCCGGAAAACAAGGTAGCCATGTCCGATCTGCTGATCAAGGCCGTCAGCAAGTCCCTCCAAGAATATCCGAACATCAATGCTTCCCTACATGACGGAACCATCGTCACCTACCAAAGTATCAATATCGGCATGGCGGTAGCGGGAGACAAAGGTCTGATCGTACCCGTTGTCAAGGATACGCAAGAAAAGCCCCTCAGCAAGATCGCCTCCGAAACCCGCGATCTGGTGGAACGGGCTAAATCCGGCACGTTGGTGCCGGAAGAATACTCAGGCGGCACCTTCAGTATCTCCAATTTGGGCATGTTCGGCATAGAAAATTTCACCGCCATCATCAACCCTCCGGAAGCAGCCATTCTGGCCGTCAGCTCCGTCCGGAAAAAGGCTGTGATAACACTGGACGAGCACGGCGAAGACGCCATGGCCATCCGTCCCATGATGTCCATCCAACTATCCGTCGATCATCGGCTTATCGACGGCCTGCTCGCCGTTCAATTCCTCGCCTGCCTTAAGGATCTTCTGGAACATCCGTTGGCGATCGTGCTGTAAACTTCCCGCCATTCCGACAAACACCCTCCTGAGGCGTCGTGCCTGCGGCGAACGCTCGGGAGGGCGTTCATGTTTCCGCCGCTGCAGGTATTCCCTGAACACGAACTCAACAGGGTAAAGAATCGTGTACAACGCAAAGGACATGAACCAGACTCAGCGCTTGCAGCTGCGGCATCCACTGTACGTCCTTATCCCCGCTCCAACAGATAGAGATAAAAACAAGGCGACATTCCTTGAGTTGAAACTCCATCAAAAGGCTCCTGTGTCGAACCTTAAACATTTTCATTTTGAAAAAAGAACGACACTGACTCCAAATAGGAATTCAGCACGATCCAATGCGGCGTGAGATCAGATGAAAACAGCGTACTGCTTGACCGAGGGATTGGGAGTATCCAGTATTTCAAGTGCATACCAGCCCTAAAGGGTTTCACCCAGCCGCAACAGAACAGCAAAAAAACCGCCCTGTACATGTCGGGACGGTTTTTTTGCCTTTGGGGCCACACTTATTATCAGAAGTATCCGAAGAAGTGAGGCAAGAACAAGGATATTTGAGGAACAAAGGTGATGAGCAGAGAACAGAACAGTAAGACAATGATGTAAGGCAAGACCCCCACGGCAACTTTCTCCACCGGTATATTAGCGATACGCGATGAAACGAACAGATTGACTCCGAGTGGTGGCGTCAACAGAGCGATTTCATTGGAAACGACAAGGATAATGCCAAAGTGGATAGGATCTACCCCTACATGGATCACAACGGGGAGCAACACCGGAACCAGAATGATAAGGGTGGCCAACGTTTCCAAAAACATGCCCAAGAGAAAAAGCATAGCCTGAATGAGGAGAAGAATGACATACTTGTCTTGAGAAATGCTGAGAAAGATATTGGCCAGCCGTTGAGGAGCCTGCTCGATGGTAAGGATTTTTCCAAATAACGTGGAAGCCCCCACTATCAGAAGGACAACGCCGCACAGCATTGCCCCTTCAAGAAGGGCTGCATAAATCTTTTTCGCATTCAGGGCGCGGTTGATGACACCACCTACAAACAGCGACCAGATGATTGCGACGATTGAAGCTTCCACCGGAGTGCATATGCCTGAGTATATGGAACCCAAGATGATAAACGGGGTAAGCAGCGAAAAAATATTTCTGAAACAGATCTTCAGAAAGATAACGGCGCTGAATGGAGGAAGCCCCACATCGATGCCCACTTTATCACGTTTGGCAAGAGACCAAGCCGTAAGTATCAAAGCAAAGGCGACGATAAAGCCGGGAATAAAGCCTGCGGTAAACAATCCCGTAATGGATACATTGCCGATGATGCCGTAAATAATGAGTGGATTGCTGGGTGGGATCAGGATGCCCACGGTTCCGCCGGAAGAAGAGACGGACGCCGCGTATTGAGGTGAATACCCCTGGCGCAGCATAGACGGAATCAACAGCGTTCCCACAGCCGCGACCGTCCCCGGCCCCGAACCCGAGATGGCGGCGAAGAAGGTGCAGGCCATGATCGTCGTGATCCCGAGCCCGCCATACATGCGCCCCACCAGCATCTTGACGACATCAATGATTTGCCCCGTTACGCCGCCCTGCTCCATTAAGGTTCCCGCTACGACAAAACAAGGAATGGCCAATAGCGGAAAGGAGTTGAGCCCCTCAAAAAGCGCATTGTGGATAACTGTCAGAGGCAGGCTCGAAAAAACGAACAACGAAATCATGGTCGAGGAAATCAACACCATATAGACAGGTACACCAAACAGCAGGAGTACCACCAGACTGATCAACAAGATGCTAAGCGTATCCATCCGTGTCCTCCTCCCCGACGTTCTTCACCAATGAATACAGCGTCCCTTCCTTTATCCTCCGTAAATAGATCTCTATGATTCGCCAGCTCGTCAGAAGAAACGTACAAGGAATGATCATTTCAACGTGGGCTTTGACAATACCAAGCGTCGGTGAGATTTCAGGGAATTCATAGTTCTCGCGGATAACCTCCCAAGCGTACCATGCAATCATCACATTGAAAGCAACACAAATCATGTCGGATAGGATACGGAAAAACAACCGCATCTTCAGCGGCATTTTCAGGAACTGTGCCGTAATACGCACCTGAGCAAGGCGTTTGGTCGCCAGGCTCATACCGATATACACAGTCCAAATAAAACAATACCTACTCAGCTCTTCAGTCCATGCAAGGGCTGATCCCCAAATCATACGGATGCTGACTTGCAGAGCCAGACAGAGTATCATACCAGCGCACAAAGTTACACACAAATACTCTTCAAAATTATCATATATTGTCCGGAGCATGGGGTAGGCGACCTCCTGAGTAAAGACGGCGGAAATGCCGACGGCCTCCTGAAGGCACAAGGAGGCCGCCGAAAAAAGAGGGCTACTTCATGGCTTCAAGTGCTTGATCGACAAACTGCTTACCGCCGACCGTATCATAAAACTTGGGCCATACGCTGCGAGCCTTTTCCGCCCACTTGTCCTCATCGGACACGGTGCCTATGACCATACCGCCGTCGATGCATTGCTGAAGCGCCTTGGCATCCTCTTCTTCAGACCACTTCCATTCATACTCAGCAGCTTCCCTGGCTGCGCGAACAAAAAGCTCCCGAGTATCAGGGTCCAGCTTGGCAAACCAGCGCTCGCTCACAAGAATGGGAGCCACCCACAGCATATAGTGGATATCTGTGATGTACTTCTGCACTTCCCAAAATTTGGCGTCACGATTGATCAAGTGTGGATTTTCCTGACCGTCGATAACTCCCTGCTGAAGACCGTTGAAGGTTTCAATCCACGGAAGAGGATGTGGCTCCACTCCCCACGAACGAAACGCGGCAAGCTGTAACTCCACGGGAGGAACGCGCCACTTGAGGCCAGCCATATCGTCGATGGTCTTGATGGGACGTTTGGAATTGGTCAGTACGCGGTAGCCTCCGATCAGCCAACCCAAGGGGCGGGTCTTACTTTGCTCCGTGATGGCTTCATTAAAAGTCTTCATGAATGCCTCGTTTCGGAAAAACGTGAAGGCATGCTGCTTTGAAGGAAACATATAAGGAAGGATGACCAACGTGGCTTTCGGAGCAAATGGTGTCAGATTGCCCGCAGCGAGAACTCCCATCTGGATCTCATTGCTGCGCAGCTGCTTGACGACTGCCTGTTCGTCTCCAAGAACACCTCCCGTGTATAGTTCGCATTTAATCTTGCCATTCGATTCCTTATGGACGATTTCAGCGAGCCGAGCCAGCGGTACCGCCTGCACAGAACCGGGAGGAGTGGAACAGGCAATGCGGACTGTCATGCTTTTGTACTCCTTGGCATGTGAAACACCGCCCAGAACCATACCAAAAGACAATAGCGCAAATATAAGAGCCTTTTTCATGAGTCACTCCTTCATTGAAGATTGTTGGAACTTAGTCCACGCACGCTCCGCATGGAGAGGGCCATTGGAGATGCTTTCCCTGAGAGCCCAAACCGGTTAGATCGGCCGACTGATCCCGCCCAGATGTTCTCTTAGTTTGCAAGGAGTGTTCCCGCGACATGTCCTCCTAAGGTGACAAAAAATGTTCAGTTATTTTAATGTATAAAGAAGATAAAAGATCTTATTTTCAGAATGTTGCCCTAAAAAAATGCGGAAAAGCATTCCACTTGTCCGCACGTTGTATATTTCCTCATACAGGCCATGAGTGAGGTGTAATCTCCCCTATACATTTCTCCATTCATGTACGACCAGAAGAACTTCGCCGGATTCCGTACCGCTTGAATTTTCCATACAAAGTAACGCGGGTGATGCCCAACTCCTGTGCTGTCTTGGAGACGTTCCCATTATTCTTCTGTAAAACGGAAAGAAGATAGTTAGCCTCTTGGGACTCCATATAGTCCGAAAGGCTACGACCGTGCGCGGTGACGGGAGAAGGGCTGTCCGGGATGACGTTTTTGCTGACGAGTTCATTTGGTAAATCTTTAATATCAATAACCTTATCCGTGCAATGTATGGAAGCATGTACCAATGCATTGAACAGCTGCCGCACATTGCCCGGCCACTCGTAAACACTCATCGCCCGAGCAGCCTTCTCAGTGAAATCTATGTCCAAATAACCTATCTTGGACAGGATATGTCGCGCCAAAAGCAAAATATCATCTCCCCTTTCGCACAGGGGCGGCATATAAATGCGCAGGGCATTTATCCTATAATAGAGGTCCTCCCGGAAAGTCCCCTCCCCCACCATTGCATTGAGATCTCGGTTAGTTGCCGTAATGAGCCGAAAGTCAACTTTAACAGGTGAAACGGCACCGACCCGAAGGATTTCTTGTTCTTCCAACGCCCGCAACAGCTTGACCTGAGCATGCAACGGAATATCTCCTATTTCATCCAAAAACAGGGTGCCGCCGTTGGCTAGCTCCAACAAGCCCATTTTGCCGCTCTTATGCGCCCCAGAAAAAGCCCCAGGAGCGTAACCGAAAAGCTCCGCTTCAAACAGTTCCGTAGGAACAGCCGCACAGTTGATGGAAACGAATTTCCCTGACGCGTAGGTACTGCCGCTATGCAGGGCTTGAGCGACGAGTTCTTTCCCTGTACCGGTATTTCCACGAATAAGCACGGGATGGGAGTCCGCGGCGTATATCTTGATCTGCCTTTTGATTTCGACGATTTTCCGGCTTTCGCCTACAATGCTGTCGACATTATACCGTGTACAAGATGAATTATTACTTTTATTGTATATTTTCTTTTTCTTCTGAAGCAAATCAATCTTGTCATGCAGTTCCTTGAGCTCATTCGGATCCGTAAACAGGATATGAGACACCATACCGATGACGTCCCCCTGATTGTCACGTACGGGGACACGATTGACCACAAATTTATAATTATCACCGAATAACGGCAAGGTGCACAAATCGCCGAGTTCTGGTTTGCCGTTTTTGATAACGATAGGGGCCCGTGTCGCGGGATTCAGTTCCGTCAATGGCCGCCCCAAGATGCTCGAAACTTTACCACCAAGTAAAGCCGCATAGCAGGCATTGACTCTGCGAACAATATAATCCGTGTCACAGAATAAAATACCTGAAGGAAGAGCATCTAACACCTGCTGATTCAACGATTCTAATACAGCCAAATCTCGAACCATATGGACGCATCCTCCGTCTTCTAGAAAAAGGATAGGTTCTCATTCTAAATTTCCATAGACTTTTTGTAAATACTGTATGAAATAATGAACAGTTTTTACATATCGATTATTTGTTTTCTAAGAATAAGAAAAACTATCACTTTGGAATCAATAACCAACCAAACCCTCCGCGCAAACATATTCAGAGACATGGCTATATAGCGGTTCCTATCCACAAACGGAGGCTATCCGTAAGGCAAGACGCGAATACCGGAAGGGCGAACTCTCCCCCGCCGCCTACGAAGCTTTCCTGAAAGATACCATCCGGGAAATCGTCGGGCATCAGGAGGCCCTCGGGCTTGACGTGCTGGTCCACGGGGAACCGGAGCGCACGGATATGGTGGAATATTTCGGCCAACAGCTCGAAGGGTTCTGCTTTACGGACCACGGCTGGGTGTAGAGCTATGGCAGCCGCTGCGTCAAGCCGCCCGTCCTCTATGGCGACGTGTCCGGAAAGCAGCCAATGACCGCCTCATGGCTCGCCTATGCACAGAGCCTCACCCGAAAACCCATGAAAGGTATGCTCACCGGGCCGGTGACTATCCTGTGCTGGAGCTTTGTGCGTGATGATCTGGAACGCGAGGAGGTTGACCGCCAGCTGGCGCTTGCCCTCCGCGACGAAGTGCTCGATCCGGAACAGGCCGGGCTCAAGATCATCCAGATCGACGAAGCCGCGCTCCGCGAAGGCCTTCCTCTAAGGAAGGATGAGGCGGAAAAATATCTACAATGGGCCATCGGCGCCTTCCGCCTGACTGTTTCAGGTGTCGAGGACACGACACAAATTCATACGCATATGTGCTACAGCGAGTTCAATGCCATCTTGAAGTGGATCGCCGCCATGGATGCCAATGTCATCAGCATTGAGGCCAGCCGCAGCAACATGGATCTGTTACAGGCTTTTGTGGACTTCAAGTACCCAAGCGCAATCGGCCCTGGCGTCTATGATATCCATAGCCCCCACGTTCCCGGCCTGGAAGAAATACTGGAGCGCCTCGAACAGGGCTTACGGTTTATCGCCCCGGAAAAACTTTGGGTGAATCCCGATTGTGGGCTCAAAACCCGGGGATGGCCTGAAACGCTGCTTTCGCTTGGCAACATGGTGCAGGCCGTGTGGGTCCTCCGCGAGGAATACTCGGACACGCAAAACAAGGTTACCCGATAATGGAGACTCCACAAATGACTGGTTCCCTTTTCGCTGCATCCCAAAGAACAGTTGCCCCTTTCCGTTACGATATCGTCGGCAGTTTCCTCAGGAGCGATGCCCTCAAAGAGGCACGGAAGCGCTTTGCGCAGGGGCGGATAACCCAACGGGAGCTCCGCCAGGTCGAAGACGCCGAAATCGCCCAACTCGTAGCCAAACAAAAAGCCCTCGGCCTCCGTGCCGTCACCGACGGAGAATACCGCCGCAACTGGTGGCATCTCGATTTCCTCTGGAACCTCGACGGCGTCCGGAAAGTTGCGGCTGAACAAGGCTCCATTGCTTTCAAGAAATGTCAGACCAAGGCGGAAACCATCGAAATCGTCTCCAAAGTCGGCTTCAGTGGTCATCCTTTTATTGAAGACTTCAAGGCTGTACAGACACTTGCCGGGGACTCGCCAGCCAAGTTCACCATTCCCTCCCCGTCCATGCTTCACCTCATTACCGCCGTCCGGAATCAGCAGTACAAGCCCCTTGAGCGATATAGAGACAATGACACGCTTCTTGCGGACATCGCCGCCACCTATAAGAAGACCGTCGCGGCCTTTTACGAGGCGGGATGCCGATATCTGCAATTCGACGATACCAGCTGGGGGGAATTCTGCTCGGAGGAAAAAAGAGCCGGGTATATCGCCCGCGGTTTCGACATGGATCGCCTCGAACGGGATTATGTGTCCATGATCAATGAGGCTCTTTCCGAACGGCCGGTGGATATGACCGTCGCCATGCACATCTGCCGTGGCAATTTCCGCAGCACATGGTTCTCTTCAGGCGGTTACGAACCCGTAGCGGAGATCCTTTTCGGCAATACCAAGGTAGACGGCTTTTTCCTCGAATACGATAGCGACAGAGCTGGAGATTTCAGCCCTCTCCGATTCATGAAGGACCAGCAGGTCGTTCTGGGACTTGTTTCATCCAAGACAGGGCAACTTGAAGACAAGCAGTCCATCATTGAAAGGATCCGGGAAGCTACGGACTATCTGCCCGTCAACCAACTGTGCCTCAGCCCTCAATGCGATTTTGCATCCACGGAAGAAGGAAACCTGCTGACAGAAGAGGAGTAATGGACTAAGATCGCTTTCATAAAGGAAATTGCCGAATCCATCTGGAAATAAAAACAGAGTCCGGTACACGCTCATTCCGTGTACCGGACTTGTCTCATCATACGGAAAAAAACAAACAATGAGTCCAATAAAGGCAACCCTGTGCGGCTTTTGCGCCATTTTGATATGGAGTATGCTAATTGCGCTTAGCGCAGCGTAACCGAAGCCTTAGGCGCAACACTAGGCACCGCTTCGGTCTATAGCCTCGGTGCGCTTTTGCTGTTTCTGAAACAGGGCATTCCTGACCTCAAGACACTTTCCAAGCCATATCCGTTCATCGGAGGGTTCTTCTTCGTCGCCTATGAACTCCTGTTCTCCCAATCCTTCAACGGATGTCTTTTTCGTGACGCCTGTATGCCTAAAAGTATCCTACGATCAGCATAAATCAAAAAGATGAAATAAAAACAGACAAGTTACAACAAAAAATCAGACTGGCCTTGCCGAGTCTGGCTGCTAGTGGAATCAGATTTAATCCTACACAAGTTCGTCAAAAACGTGGGCGCTTCGATCCTCGTTGGAACAGTGATTACCTGGCCTTCCAACTCATGGCCTTCTGGTAGAGATAACAGGATGGAATGTAATGGGAAACCCATATCACGAGCAATATACCCAGAACTGGTGATAGTGATTCCAGTGGGATACTTGTTCCGCGAGTCAACTATTGTGAATTGGAGAACGTAATCGCTTTTTTCGTAACATTATATTGACAAAAGTAACACGAGGGCGTAGGCTTTAAAATAGTATTTTATATTCATTATATCCAAATAGTTGTGAGATGGACAAGGTCCGGCATCAAACAGGCATTATGGGAATACCGTTCCATCAAACACCATGACAAGGACATAAGCCATGTATAATCCGTCGTCATTGAATGCCGAAGAGTTCATATGCCACGACGAAGCCCTCGCCTCGATAGCATACGCGTCAGAGAACAGGAACAACCTCGGGCTGGTCGATTCCATCATCGAAAAGGCGGAACGAAAGAAGGGGCTCTCTCATCGCGAAGCATCCGTTCTTCTGGCCTGCGATGTGCCGGAAAAGGTTCAGAAAATCTATGCGCTGGCTGAGCGGATCAAACAGGATATCTACGGCAACCGCATCGTGATGTTCGCACCACTGTATCTGTCGAATTACTGCATAAACAGCTGCTCCTACTGTCCATATCATGCGAAAAACAAGCATATTGCGCGGAAAAAACTAACGCAGGAAGACATCGTCCGAGAAGTGACGGCTCTTCAGGACATGGGGCATAAACGACTCGCCATAGAATCCGGCGAGGATCCCCTCAATAATCCCATTGAATACATTCTGGAAAGCATCAGGACCATATATAGCGTCAAACACAGGAATGGGTCGATCCGCAGGGTCAACGTCAATATAGCCGCAACCACCGCCGAGAACTACAGAAAACTCAAGGACGCCGGAATCGGGACCTACATTCTGTTCCAAGAAACGTATCACAAGCAGAGTTATGAGAAGCTCCATCCGACGGGGCCGAAGCACAATTATGCCTATCATACCGAAGCGATGGACAGAGCCATGCAGGGTGGAATCGACGATGTGGGCATCGGTGTCCTGTTCGGCCTCGAAAGGTATCGCTACGAGTTCGCCGCGCTGCTGATGCACGCGGAGCATCTTGAAGCCGTACACGGCGTCGGCCCACACACCATAAGCGTACCCCGGGTGAAGCGGGCTGACGACATCGATCCCGACGAGTTCGGCAACGGCATCGACGACGAAACATTTGCCAAGATCTGCGCCTGCCTGCGGCTTGCCGTCCCCTATACGGGCATGATCATTTCGACCCGCGAAAGCAAGGCCACCCGGGAAAAGGTCATCCGGCTCGGCGTATCCCAGATCAGCGGGGCGTCGAAAACCAGCGTCGGCGGGTACGGTTCTCCGGACTCCGAAGAGGAAAATTCGGCCCAGTTCGACGTCAGCGACAACAGGACACTGGACGAGGTCGTCTGTTGGCTGATGGAGCTCGGCTTCATCCCGAGCTTCTGTACGGCCTGCTACCGGGAGGGCAGGACGGGCGACCGATTCATGGCGCTGTGCAAAAGCGGCAGAATTGCCGACTGCTGCCATCCCAACGGCTGATGACTTTGAAGGAGTATCTGGAGGACTACGCCTCCGAACAGGCGCGACGTACCGGTTCGGCGCTGATCCGGAGGGAACTGGGCAACATTCCGAACGAGAGGATCAGGCACATCGCGGTCGAACGTCTGGAGAAAATCGCGGCCGGACAGCGAGATTTCAGGTTTTAGCCGCCAGTTCTGGGGGGAGGCAGCCATGTTCCAGGAAGATCTTCTAAACAGCTGTTCAAAACGCCCTACACGGAGCTCTGCACCCGTGCAAGTGAGGAGCGCCAACGCGAGAAGGGGACGCATACCTTTGTCTGCGGGCGGGTCGAGTTCTCGAACCACTATGAACGGAACTGCCGCTATTGCGGGCTGCACTCGGCCAACCCCACGCCACACCGCCACCACCTTGCCGAAGGGGCTATCTTTGAAAGCGGAACGTACCGTAACACTACCGTTCTCCAGTCGGGTGGGATCCAGAAGACCAGCAACACCTTGCCCATATAGTGGATGCTCTCCGCATTCGTCTGCCCGCAACGGCGGTGCCCCTTAACGTCGGCGAGCATCCGGCGGATTCCTATATCCTATGGAAAGCCGACACTCCGTTCCCCTAACTCCATGCGGCACGGGGAGGATGTCATCATGGCGCGCCGGGGATGGAGCAGTTTTTTGTAACCTTATGAGCGACAGGAGGGTAGAATGACACGTGTCGTTATGGAACATGTCGAATACGAACTCAATGTGCCCGAAACAGGGGTACAACCTGACAGCCTGACCTTTGTTGAGATCGATCAGGAAAAGTGCATCGGGTGCGATACGTGCCAACAATACTGCCCTACTGGAGCCATCTACGGGGAAACTTTCGAGCCGCATACCATCAAATACCGGGAGATCTGTATCAATTGCGGGCAGTGCCTGACCCATTGTCCTTCGATGGCGATATACGAGGTTCGATCATGGGTCCCCAAACTGGAAAAAAAACTCAAGGACAGCCACGTGAAATGCGTGGCCATGCCAGCTCCGTCCGTACGCTATGCGCTCGGCGAAGCCTTTGGCCTGCCTGTCGGAACTGTGACTACTGGGAAGATGCTGTCCGCCCTCAAGGCATTGGGCTTCTCTCACTGTTGGGACACGGAATTCGCGGCAGACGTCACCATATGGGAAGAGGCGTCTGAGTTTGTGGAACGCTTGGGCGGCCAAAAAGATCTTCCCCAGTTCACATCTTGCTGCCCCGGCTGGCAGAAATACGCCGAAACGTTCTACCCGGAACTGCTGCCGCATTTTTCGTCCTGCAAGTCTCCCATCGGCATGAACGGTGCGCTGGCGAAGACCTACGGCGCGCAGCGGATGCAATACGCTCCCAAGGACATCTATACAGTGTCCATCATGCCATGTATCGCAAAAAAATACGAAGGATTGCGTCCGGAACTCAATTCCAGCGGACAGCAAGACATCGACGCCACTCTGACGACCCGTGAACTGGCCTACCTGATCCGTAAGGCAGGCATTGATTTCGCCAGCCTCCCGGACGGAGAACGCGACAGCCTGATGGGAGAATCCACAGGCGGAGCCACCATCTTCGGCGTGACCGGAGGCGTCATGGAGGCGGCACTGCGCTTCGCATATCAGGCCGTTACCGAAATCCGTCCGGATTCATGGGATTTCAAACAGGTCCGTGGGCTGAGCGGTCTCAAGGAATATACCGTGACCCTGGACGGCACGGAACTCCGCCTTGCCGTCGTGCATGGAGCCAAACGGTTCGCCGAGATCTGCGATCAGGTGAAGGCGGGGAACTCGCCGTACCATTTCATCGAATTCATGGCTTGCCCCGGGGGATGCGTCTGCGGCGGAGGACAGCCGCTTATGCCGTCCCTGTTCGCCTCGCTTGAGCGCAAAGCCCTCGGTTTCTTCGCTGGATTCAGGAAACGTCTCGCCCAATCTGCCAACGTTTAAAGGAGAAAGGCCATGTCATTCGCCACTGTGACCCGGCGCGGTTTTCTAAAGGGAGCCTGTATGCTTTCAGGGGGAATCCTTCTCGGTATCCGCATGACCGGCAAGGCCGCAGCTGCGGTAAAAGCATTCAAGGAGTACATGGGAGATCGTATCAATGGCGTCTACGGTGCCGACAAACAATTCTCCAAAAGAGCTTCCCAAGACAACGCGCAAGTGCGGACACTGTACGAATCCTATCTCGGCAAGCCGCTCGGCCATAAATCGGAAGAACTGTTGCATACCAAATGGTTTGACAAATCCGGCGCGCTCAAGGAGCTGACCGCGAAAGGAGTATACCCCAATCCACGTCACGTTAAGGAGTTCGTCGCATCCGGCTATCCATACGATGAATAGGCTCGGGACATTGCGCCGGAACGGCGGTGCGTAACCGCAGGGGGCGGGCATAGATATCCAATGCCCGATTCGGCTATGCCGCCTAACATGGAAACGGTGTCAACACCGTCAGCCGTCCCCTTTTCCGGGTACCCTGCCCCGGTACTCCGCGGCCTTATCGATCCCTCGTATTTTAAGGTAAGGAATGTTTGTCATGCCAAGACGTCATGTCTTTGTCACCGTTTTTTGCTGTTTGATGGCCGTGGTGGCGGTCGTAGGCTATACTCATGACACGGTTGGGAAAACGCCTGTCCGCCTCCTGCTCGAAAACGCCGGGGGACGGGTCGTGTTCGACCACCGGAGGCACGCTGAAGACTACAAGGTAGCCTGTGAAACCTGCCATCACGAATCGGCGGAGGCGCGCGAAAATGTCCAGCCCTGCGGCGCGTGCCACGGCGTCGACTTCGACGGCTCCTTCCGGGAGGATCACGTCGCTGCCTTTGCGGACGACGAGACGACCTGCGCGACCTGCCACCATATGGGCAGCGCGCCCGCGAAGTGGGACCACGCGGCCCATGCCGAGGAGTACGGCCTTTCCTGTACGGACTGCCATCATGCCAACGCCGACATCGAGCCGGAACCCGCCCGCTGCACGGCCTGCCACCTCGACAAGCCGATGGGGGACATCCCCGACATGAAGACTGCGGCACATGCCAAGTGCGCGGACTGCCATCAGAAATGGTTCGACGCGGGCATGAAGGGCTGCACAAGCTGCCATCCCTTTACGGACAACCGCAAGCTGTCCGCCTCCGGGCAGCCCGTGGACGTGAACCCCGGCGATGCCGACTGCACGGTCTGCCACGGAGACGTCAAGGCCTCGGAGCTCATCCCCGACCGCATGGAGGCCTTCCACGGCAACTGCATGAAATGCCACGAAAAGCACGGCAAGGGGCCGTTCCGCAAGGACCAGTGCAACCAGTGCCACACGAAATAGGCGGACTGTCATGAAGCAACGTTTCCAGATCCTCAACGATCCCCGTTTCCATCTCGTCTACGGGGTGACGCAGCGTTTCAGCTACGGGCCGTCGCCCAAGCTGGTCAGGCTCAACCGGGAAGGTTTCACGCTGGTTCCCGGTCTGAAAAGGAAAACCCCCGTCTATCCGGGTATGCTCCTCGGGGAGCATCCTGCACCGGACAAGGGCGACCTCTTCGCCTCCATCCACGGCGAAATCAGCGAAATCACGGAACGCAGCGTGTTCCTGGCCGCCACCGACCCTTCCAAGGACGCCCCAGAAGTGGAGCCCGTGGACCTGCTCGGGCAGGGGCTGGAAGGCGATGAGCTGGCCCTCGCTGTGAAAAAGATGGGCGTGAACACCCGCTCTCTTGGGCGGCGGTGCAAGACGCTGATCATCAACGCCCTGAACCCTGATCCCGGCGTAACGTGGGCGGAACCGATGCTTGTGTCGCACGTGGAGAACCTGCGGACGGGCATGGAGCTGCACCGCCGCATGGCCCGCGCGGACAACGTGATCCTCGCCGTGCCCAAAGGCTCCAAGGTGGCCTATGAGGGCATCCCGCTGGCCTATGTCGAGCCGGAATATCCCAACAGCGTAGACCAGCTGGTGATCAAGGCCGTGACCGGCGAGGAGAACCCCGAGGGTGTGGGCATCGTGGGCTTGCACAACATCTGGAGCCTCGGGCGCGTGGGCCGCCTCGGACGTCCGCTCATCGAAACGGTCGTCACCATCGGCAGTTACGAACACTCGGGCAACTACATCGTGCGCGACGGCTCCACCATCGGGGAGCTGCTGCAATTCGCCAACATCCGGCTCAAGGACGGCGACACGGTGGTGCGCGGCGGCCCGTTGCGCGGCGAGAGCCTCGACCGGCTCGACCGCAGCGTCACCAAAGGGACCTACGGCATTTTCGTAGTCGAGGCCGGAACCATCCCACCGATGGAAGGGCACAGCCCCTGCGTAAGCTGCGGGGCGTGCGTGCTGGTCTGTCCGGCGCGGCTCAAGCCGAGCAACCTCAGCCGATACGCGGAGTTCGCTCTGCACGAACGTTGCCGTGCCGAGCACATCGAATCCTGTCTGGAGTGCGGCCTCTGCGGGTATGTCTGCATCGCCCGGCGCCCCGTCCTCCAGTACATCCGCCTCGCCAAGCGCAAGCTTGCGGAGATGGAGCGGGACAAGGGACTGGTCGAACTGAAGACGAAGTAACTCTAGGGAGAAAATCCCAGAAGGGCGGCTCTGCCTTTTAGGTTTCTTGAAAACAGATATTTTTAGCAATGAACTGATGTTACGGCATTTTTATGATGCCACTTAGGGGAGGAAACCCCTCCGCCGGGGAAGAGCGTCCGGAAAACAAACTTATTCCGGCCCGCTTGGAAAAGCAGACTGGAACGGAGCCTTTTCTCCGTACGGCACAGGAAACGAACGGGAACGGGGAATCGTCTCCGCACCGCTGAGAAAGACGAACAGGGAGCGTGTCCAAGGCGAACGGTTTTACATAACTATCTATTACGTAATGATAAAGCGTAAAGAAAACCATTCGCGGCCCGATGCGATCCAAACAGGAACGGACTTCCAAACCGCCCCCGCCCCCCTTACAACCGTCTTTGAAAGGAGAGGGGTGGAACCTGGGGATGCGAGAGGGAAGCTTTCAGGAGGATATGGCCGATGTCGCAAACGAATCAACAGCCGGTACTGCTGGCGGTGAGCGCGCCGCCGTTCTGGCACTGCGGGCGGACGGTGAAGAAAGCGAGCTACGCGATGCTGCTGGCACTGGCTCCGGCGGCGTTCATGGCGGTGTGGCACTGGGGCATCCCTGCGGCGCGGGTTATGGCACTGGCGATGGTGACCGGGATCGCCACCGAGGCGCTCTGTCAGAAGATCATGGGCCAGGATATCAGTGTGGACGATTTTTCCGGAGCGGTTTCCTGCCTGCTGTTCGCATTCCTGCTGCCCGCCAACGCCCCGTGGTGGCTGGTTATGCTCGGGGCAGCACTGGCGATTGGCCTCGGCAAGATGGCCTTCGGCGGGTTGGGAGCCAACGCTGTCAACACCGCGCTCGTCGGCTGGGCCATGTTGTACGTCTCGTGGCCCGCGCTCATGGACCCGAACTCCATGCAGCTCGACACCAGCTTCATCGATCCTCTGGTGCGGCTCAAATATTTCGGAGCCGGAGCGGTCAGCCACATCGACCTGACCGACCTTCTCCTCGGCAACCAGATCGGCGGGCTGGGCGCTTCGCAGGCGGGCGCACTGTTCATCGGCGGATCGTATCTCGCCGCACGCGGCACCATCCGCTGGGAAATCGCCCTCAGTTTCTTTGTGGGCGTGTTCCTCACCGCCGCGCTGTACAACGTGATCGATGCCGAGCGGTTCGCCACCCCCTTCTTCCACCTGTGCACCGGCTCCACCTTCCTCGGCGGTTTTTTCCTCGCCACGGAGTGGGCCAGCTCGCCGGGACGGCAAATCCCCATGATGCTCTACGGACTCATCGGCGGGGCGATGGTGATCATCATCCGCGTCTACGGAATCTATCCGGACGGCGTGCCCTTCGCCATCCTGCTGATCAACCTGCTGGCCCCGCTGCTCGATTCCATCCACCCCAAACCGTTCGGAGCGAGGTAGGTCATGCTTGCCATCATCAGAATGATTGTGGTGCTCTCCTCGATTTGCGGCCTGTCCGGGTTCGCGCTCTCCTACCTCAAGATCTCCACGGCCCCGCGTATTGAGGAGCAGGTGCTCACCTATGTGCAGGGGCCTGCGATCCTGAAGGTTTTTGCCGACATCGACAACTCGCCCATCGCGGAGCGCAAGACGTTCACGCTCGACGGCGCGAAAGTGACCGTGTTCCCCGGCAAGAAGGACGGCAAGCTCGTCGCCGTCGCGCTGGAGCACTTCGGGAAGGGCTTCGGTGGCGACGTGGGCGTCATGGTCGGCTACGACGTGAACCGCGACACCCTCACCGGCATCGGGATCACCACCATGAAAGAAACCCCCGGACTCGGCACGCGTGTGGCGGACCCGGCCTTCACCGGACAGTTTACCGGCAAACCCGCCGACGCGCGGCTCAAGTCGCAGGGCGGGGACATCGACGCCGTTTCCGGCGCGACCATTTCTTCCACCGGCGTGGTGACCGCGCTCGGCAACGCCGCGAAGGTCTATGCGGCGCTCAAGCCTGAAATCGTCAAGGCCTGGCAGTAAGGGGAAAGCTATGCGGCAACTCGTCAAGGAATTCACCAAGGGCCTGTGGACCGAGCTTCCCCCGTTCCGGCTGGTGCTCGGGCTGTGCCCGACCCTCGCCGTGACCAAAACCGCCGACAACGGCCTTGGCATGGGGCTGGCGGTCATCTTCGTGCTCGTGCTCTCCAACATGCTCATCTCGCTGGTGCGCGACATCATCCCCCAAAAAGTCCGCATCGTCTGCTTCATCGCCATTTCCGCGTCGCTCGTGGTTGCCGTGGAACTGCTCATGCAGGCCTACGCCTACCCGCTGTACCAGCAGCTCGGCATTTTCGTGCCGCTCATCGTGGTGAACTGCATCATCCTGGGCCGGGCCGAAGCCTTCGCCGCCAAAAACACGGTCCCGCTCGCCATCGCGGACGGGCTGGGCATGGGGCTGGGCTTCACCATGTCCCTGACTTTCCTCGGTTCCATCCGCGAAGTGTTCGGGGCTGGAACGCTGTTCGGGACGCCGGTGATGTGGGAGGGGTTCAGGCCCTTCTCTGTTATGGTCGAGGCTCCGGGCGCGTTTCTTTGCCTCGGGTTGATCCTTGCTGCCATGAATCTGATCAACCGCTGGCAGGCCAAGCGCAAAGGCCGGGAAGAACCCGAAAACATCTCCAGCGGCTGCGCGTCCTGTGGTGGCTGCTCGGGAGGCAAATCATGAGTGTCTTCGAACTCTTCATCTCCGCCATTTTTGTCAACAACATCGTGCTGGCCCAGTACCTCGGCAACTGCCCGTACCTCGGCTGTTCCCGCGACAAGGGGGTCGCCGTCGGCATGGGCAGCGCGGTGATCTTCGTCATATTCATGGCGACGCTGTGCACGTGGCTCATGCAGCGGTATGTGCTGGTTCCCTTCGAGCTTGGCTACTTGCAGACCATCGTGTTCATCCTCGTGATCGCGGGTTTGGTGCAGTTTGTGGAAATGTTCCTCAAGAAGGCTATCCCGCCGCTGTATTCCGCGCTCGGCATTTTCCTGCCGCTCATCACCACCAACTGTGCGGTGATGGGCGTGACCATCCTCGTGCAGCGCGAGGAGTACGACCTGACCACCTCGCTGCTCTACGCGGTGGCGTCGAGCCTCGGCTTCATGCTCGCGCTCATCCTCATGGCGGGCATCCGCGAACGGCTGGACACCTGCCGTGTGCCCAAGGCACTCATGGGAACCCCCATCGCGCTGATCATGGCGGGGCTGATGTCGCTGGCCTTCATGGCCTTCAAGGGTATGACCTCATAGAAAAGGAAAACCGTTATGGTTATGATATCGGTACTGGTGCTCCTCGGGCTCGGGCTGGTGACGGCGACGGTGCTCGCCGTGGCGTCCCGCGTCTTCCATGTTGAGGAGGACCCGCGCGTGCAGGCCGTGCTGGAGGCCCTGCCCGGCGCGAATTGCGGCGGCTGCGGCTATGCGGGCTGCGAAGGCTACGCAACCGCCGTGGCGACGGACCCCGCCGTGCCTGCGAACCGCTGCTGCGCCGGAGGTGCGGAAACAAGCATTGCGGTGGGCGAACTGACCGGCAAGACGGTGGCGGCCTCGGATCCGCTGGTGTCGTTCCGCCGCTGTGACAAGGTGGCGGGCAACGTGGCCCTGCGCTATGATTATCAGGGTATGCCTTCGTGTGCGGCGGCCGCCGGTCTGGTGGGCGGTTCGGATTCGTGCTCCTATTCGTGCCTCGGCTTCGGGGACTGCGTGCAGGTGTGCCCCTTCGACGCCATCGAAGTGCGGGGTGGCCTTGCGCGGGTGAACGCCTCCAAGTGTACGGGCTGCGGAAAGTGCGCGGAAACCTGCCCCCGCAACGTGCTGGAACTCGTTCCGGCTCGCGCCCGGGTGATGGTCTTCTGTTCCACCAAGGACAGGCTCAAGGCCGTGACGGAAGTCTGCAAGGTCGGCTGCATCAAGTGCGGGCGTTGCGTCAAGAGCTGTCCCGCCGGTGCGGTCACGCTGGAGAACGACCGCATCCACATCAATCATAAGGTCTGTCTGACCTACGGCCCGGAATGCGGGGAAGCCTGCGCCGCCGCGTGCGCGCGCGAGGCCCTGCGGGTGCTCTGTCCGAGCGCGCCTCTGAAGTCCGAAGCCCCCGCCGGCGCGACGTCGGCTCCGGGCAAGCCGCTGGACGCGAAGTCCGCAGCGCAGGCCGCCCCGGCATCCCAGGGAAAGGCCGCGCCCGCTCCGGTTCAGTCCGCCCTGGCGGCCCCGGAAGCGTCCCCCGCTCCCGCAGCGAAGGAGAATGTATCATGATGACGAGACGGGTATTCCTCGGCATGGCGGGCGTCGCCGGAGCCGGGTTGTGGCTAGGGGTTCCGGGACTTGCGCAGGCCGCCGTGTCCCGCGAGACGAAAGTGATGCTCGGGACGTTCGTGGACGTTTCGGTGGCGGGCGTTTCCTCTATGCAGGCGTCGGACGCGCTGGGTCTGGCCTTTGCGGAGGCGTCGCGTCTGGAGCGGGTGTTCAGCCGGCACGACGGCGGCACGCCGGTGAGCGAGCTGAACCGTGCGGGCCGTCTGCGGGCCGCGCCCGCCGAATTGGTACGGGTGGTGAACCGGTCGCTGTTTTACGGCGCACTGACGGGCGGGAGTTTCGATGTGACGGTGCAGCCGGTGATCGATCTCTTCCGGGCACACCGCAATCCCTCCGGCGAGCTGACGCTGGACGATTCGGAGCTTCGGGCGGCCCGCGCGCTGGTGGGCCGCCGGGGACTTCAGGTTTCGGGAGCGGATCTGTCCTTTGCGCGTTCGGGTATGGGCATCACGCTGGACGGCATCGCCAAGGGGTATATTGCGGACCGGGTTTCCGCCGTGCTGACGTCCGCCGGGGTGAAGAACCATCTCGTGAATGCGGGCGGGGACATCATGGCCTCGGGGCATAAGTCGCCGGGTGTGCCGTGGCGAGTTGCGGTGCAGTCACCCACGGGGCCGGCCTATGCGGGCGAGCTTTCGCTTTCCGGCAAGGCTATTGCGACGTCCGGCAGTTACGAAATCTATTATGATGCCTCGCGCAGGCATCACCATCTGATCAACCCGGTCTCCGGCTTCAGCCCCGCCGTGGGAAGCGTCTCGGTCGTCGCAGGCACGGCGATGGAGGCGGACATCCTCGCGACCGCGCTGTCCATCCTCCCTCCCTCCGACGCCCTGAAGCTCGTGCAGGGCCTCCCCGGTCGTGAGTGTTGCATTCTCTCGCCAGACGGTTGCATATATACCTCACCAGGATGGGCCTCCTTCGCCTAGGCACTACCGCCGAACCTTTATTGGCAGGCCATATGCGATGAGAGCTTTTCCTGTGCATGTTTTTTGCAATTTACCCATCAGGTTACTTGTTGGGAAAAGATAGCCATACACCCCCAATTAAGCTGGCGTGTTCCTCCGGGGACACGGTGGCCAGACATCACAATCCGGAAACTGTTCGATCACCACTTCAGCCTGTGCTCAAAACGCCCGGTAACAATCAAGCAAGATGTATATCATGCCAGACCGCTACTCGAATTTATGGAAAACAGACCGGTATCGTCCATAATCCAAAAAGAAATCCTGGCCTTCTGCAAATCCCAGAAAATGTCTGGCATGGCCCAATCCACCATCCACAGGCACATTTCTTTGCTACGCTCTGTAGCGAATTTTGGAAAAAAAGAAGGATATCTGTCTTCAGCCATTGAGAGCTGTTCCGTTTCAAAAGAAAGAGTCAGAAGGACTCCCCCGCCGAGCGTCTCAGAACTCAATGCACTTCTGCGCGTCGCTGCCCCGCATATCCAGCGCGTCATCCTACTTGGCATTTATACGGGTGCCCGCATCGGCCCGAGCGAACTCTTTTCCCTGAAATGGGATGATGTTGACCTTACCCGCGGCGTTATCGGTATACGGCTTGTAGGACAAATTCTGAATGCTCGACATGGACGGGAGAGCCAGCTCAAAACGAAGCCGCTCCCGGGCAGTATATGATAAAGGCCAGCGAAAATAATGCATTGGCTGTCATCGGAAAAAAACGATACATTCGCGGCCACGCAGCAATGCGCTCCATGTCACTGATTCGTTTTTATACCATCGGCCAACAGGCCTATCAGGTCGTTTCTTCAAGCTTATCCAGCGATAACCGTATAACTGAACGTCGACGGCACGGTTTGCCGCCGAAGGAAGGAATGGAACATGCGGCGGATACGAAGGCGGTTTGGCTCCACAAGTCTGCGCTTGAAGGGCTTTTGGAAAAACATCAGGCCGAAGATCGGCAGCATGTCTGGGACGTACTGGATAAAGCCCGTTCATTGTCGGGGCTCTCGCTTGAGGACGTGGCCGGTCTCATGGCCGTTCACTCACAGGATTTACTGGACGAACTGTTTCATACGGCCAAATCCGTGAAGGAAGAGATCTACGGAAACAGGATTGTCCTTTTTGCTCCTCTGTACATCTCCAACCTCTGTTCCAATGAGTGCCTGTACTGCGCATTCCGACGATCCAATAAAGAGGCGATCCGCCGGGCATTGAATCCGGACGAGATCTGGCAGGAAACAAAGATCCTGCTCCGGCAGGGGCATAAGCGCGTACTCATGGTGGCTGGCGAGGCGTATCCCGGAAGCGGTATTGATTATGTACTGGAATTCATTGACGCGATTTACGGTGCGGAAGAGAATGGCAGCCGCATTCGCCGGGTGAACGTGAACCTCGCCCCCCTGTCCGTAGAGGATTTCCGCCGCCTGAAGGAACGGAACATCGGTACGTTCCAGCTTTTTCAGGAAACCTACCATCGGCCGACCTACGGCAGGGTTCACCTTGCCGGGCCCAAGAAGGACCTTGACTGGCGGGCATCGTATTCGACCGTGCCATGCAGGCGGGCATCGACGACGTGGGCATGGGGCTGCTCTACGGGCTATATGACTAGCGGTTCGAGACGTTGGAGCTCATGGCCCACATCGCGCATCTTGAGGAGCGGTTTGGGGTCGGCTGTCATACCATCAGCGTGCCGCATCGAACCGGCCATCGGGTCGGATTTGGCCTCCCGGCCGCCGTACACCTTGAACGATCAAAATTTTCTCAAGCTTGTCGCCATATTGCGCCTTGCCGTGCCGTACACGGGCATTATCATGTCCACTCGGGAAAAACCGGCTATCCGGCAGCGGACGCTGGAACTCGGCGTTTCCCAGATTTCGGCGGGCAGCCGTACCAATCCGGGTGGCTATCAGGAATCCAGCCAGTTCGAGGCGGCACAATTTCAGCTTGGCGATCACCGCTCCCTCGCGGAAGTGATTGCCGATCTCGGACAGCACAAATTCATTCCCTCTTTCTGCACCGGCTGTTATCGTCTCGGCCGTACCGGCAACGATTTCATGGGTCTGGCGAAACCGGGCCTCATCAAGGAAAAATGCGCGCCCAACGCCCTGTCCACCTTTGAGGAGTATCTTCTCGACTACGGCACACACGAAGCGCGGGAGGCCGGGGAGCGCGCCATTGCGGCGGCGTTGGACGGTATGGACGGCAGGATCCGGAAGGTTTCCGAAAACCTGCTCGCCAAGGTGCGGGACGGCCGCAGGGACGTCTGCTGTTAGGAACCTTCTTACAATGAACAGAGCGGACGGCTTCCGGATCGGGCAATCCCTGAGCCGGGAGCCGTCCCGTCAGGGAATGAAATACATGGTGGAACGGAACCATATCAACGTATTGCGTCGTGAAGTGCTCAGACGGATCGCCGAGTCCTTTCTCCACTATGCGGATTTCGGCAACAGCGTGGAACGCATCCCCTTTGTCATGCGTCCCAAAAATACGAGACCAAGCCGATGCTGTATTTATAAGGATCGCGCCATATTGCGCTTTCAGGTCATGGCCGCGCTCGGATTCCGGCTTGAAGACGAGGAAGACGACTCCACGCCTCTGTCCGTGTATGCTGAAAAGGCCTTGGAACGGGAACAGCCTTCGGCCCCAATCCTGACCGTATGCGATACGGCCTGTCAGGGATGCATTCCCGCACGATACAATGTGACCGACGCGTGCCAGAACTGTATTGCCCATCCTTGCATCGGGTCCTGTCATTTCGGAGACAAGATAACGGTCACCAACGCGATGAAATCCTTCGCCAAAAACGGCATGTAACCCATGCGCCGGATGCTTTGCCGATTGCCTTTCCCGCAGGAACGGGTGTTGAACGATGGATTGAAGGCAGGAGAAAGGGTATGCAACGGAACGATATTCTGAAACTGCTTTTCGAAACGCCGTACGAGACTCTGCGTGAGCGCGCCGACGAGGTGCGGGCCCGGGAAAAGGGAGAGCATGTCTTTGTCCGAGGCCTGATCGAATTCTCGAACCGTTGCGAACGGAACTGCCGATACTGCGGCCTGCGTTCGGCGAATCCGTCCCTGAAACGTTACCGTCTTGACGAGGCTCAAATTGTCGAGGCGGCGGAGCGGGCCGTGGCTTTCGGCGTGGACACTCTCGTCCTGCAATCCGGCGAGGTCCATGATGAGCCGCAACGTATCGCCCATATGGTGGATGCTCTCCGCACACGGTTCCCCGTGGCCGTTACCCTGAGTGTCGGAGAGCAGCCCACTGCTTCCTACGCGCTGTGGAAGGAGGCGGGCGCATCCCGCTTCCTTCTGAAGCATGAAACGGCGGATGCATCCCTGTACGCTGCCCTGCATCCCGGATACACGCTCGCGCAACGGGTGGATGCGCTGCAACGCCTGCGGCGGGCCGGCTATGAAATTTGCGGGTCATGGCCGTACTGCGCATCGCTCTGCCGTGGTCCAATCTCCCCGCGACAACGGCTTTGGCGTCGCTTGATCCCGTTTCAGGGCAACGGGAGGGCCTGCTCGCCGGCGGCAATGTGCTCATGCCCGGTTTCACGCCGGCGGCCCACCGGGAAGACTACTGTATTTATGACAACAAACATCGAGTCAGTATGGATGAGGCCCGTCAGGTCATCGAATCGGCGGGGCGCACCCATTCTCTACACAGGGAGGGGTGACATGCTGGATGCGCCTAAGGGCCTCAGGTTGCACATCGGCCTTTTGGGTCGGCGGAATGTGGGTAAATCATCGCTGCTCAACGCGTTGGCCGCACAATCCGTGTCCATCGTATCCGATACGCCGGGAACGACCACGGATCCGGTGGAAAAGACGTTGGAATTCGCCCCGCTGGGGCCAGTCGTTTTTCTGGATACGGCGGGATTGGACGATGAGGGCGAACTCGGGAGACAGCGCACGGAACGCACGCTTGCCGTATTGCCTCGAACGGACATGGCTTTGGTGGTGACGGCGGAAAACGTCTGGGGTCACTACGAAGAAACCATCGTGAGCAGGCTCAGGGAGCAGGCAATTCCGTTCCTTGTGGTCATGAACAAAACGGAGTCGTCCGTTGCTTCCAAGGATCGCCTACCCGATGCCATGAGGGGCCTCCCCATGGTACGCGCTTCCGCGAAAACGGGCGAAGGCCTCGAAACGATCCGCCGCGAACTGGTTCGGCTGTCGCCTGGCGAATCGCTTCACGAAGCACAGCTAGTGGCGGATCTGCTTCCCGAGAAGGGAGTCGTCATCCTCGTCGTCCCCATCGATTCCGGCGCGCCGAAGGGCCGGCTCATTTTGCCGCAAGTGCAAACCATCCGGGATGCCCTTGATGGACACAAGTTATGCCTTGTGGTGACGGAAGGAGAACTCGGGGCGGCCTTCGCCTGCCTGAAGGAACCGCCGGCTCTGGTGGTCTGCGATTCGCAGGTGGTGCGCCGCGTGGCGCTGGAGACGCCGCAGTCCGTCCCTTTGACGACCTTCTCGATCCTGATGGCCCGCCTCAAGGGAGATCTGCCGCTCCTCGCCGCCGGGGCCGCCGCCATTGGGAACCTCAAGCCCGGCGACAGCGTGCTCATGATGGAGGCCTGTTCCCACCACCCGCAACAGGACGATATAGGGCGGATCAAGATTCCCCGCCTGCTCCAGCAGTATGCGGGCGGAGAGCTGCGCTTTGACATGTGTGCGGGCAAATCCCTTACGGACTGTCCCGGATCATACGATCTCATCGTCCATTGCGGCGGGTGTACACTCACGCGGCGGCAAATGCTCGGCCGCCTGCGCTCCGCTCAAAGCAGAGGCATCCCCATGACGAACTACGGCGTCGCCATTTCCTTCACGCAGGGCGTACTCAAACGGGTGCTAACACCATTCCCCGATGCCCTCGCCGCCTGCGAGCTGGCCCATGAAACGTGTCATGACGCTCAATCAAAAACAAATAAGGAATCCGGCTGGAGAGGATACATTTTCATTGGCCCCCGATGAGGCCGGGACTGTTGCGGGTGGAAGGACATGCCGTCTGGATTCTTCTGAAAAAAACAAAGATACCATATGATTCCACCCGGTGGGCACGGAAGCCCCTTCGCCCCGTTTCAGCGTACACGCTGGAGCCCCTGTTTTTACACATACTCAAGGCCGCCGTTTCCCCAGTAATTGCGAAACCTGTTCAGGGAAGCCAATTAAAGTTTTCTTATGCACGAAATGTCTCTTGTTACAAGCTTGTTATCCATCATTCGCGAGGAGATGGAACGGCACGCTCTGCACCGTCTGTTGCAAGTACGCGCACGGTACGGCGCTCTGGCGAACATCGTTCCGGAAGCACTGTCCGTCGCGTTCGAGGCTCTTACGGCAGGAACGGATTGGGAAGGGGCTGTGTTGCAAGCCGAAGAAATCCCCCTCTCGCTCAAGTGTTCTCGATGCGGACAAATCTTTTCTCCCGCTCGGCAGAAACGTTTTTCGGCACCGTGCCCTTTCTGTGGAGAAGAACAAGGGCACTCCATAGGAGCGGGACGGGAACTCTATATCCAGAGCATGGAAGCGGGATAAAGGAGTTATCTCATGGAAATACCAGTTATTCGCAACGTTCTTGAAGCCAACGAAAAACTGTCGGCACGTCTGAAGGAACATTTCGCCAGGCACGGCATTCTTACCTTGAACCTCATCAGTTCCCCCGGCGCGGGAAAGACTTCCCTACTCGAACGGACGCTTGCGGATCTTTCCCCCGAGTTCCGCATGGCCGTTATCGAAGGCGATCTCCAAACGGACAACGACGCCCAACGTGTAGCCGCCACCGGAGCTCAGGCTGTGCAGATCAACACGGAAGGCGGCTGTCATCTCGACAGCAATCTTGTCATGGAAGCGTTGGGGGCGCTCGACCTGAGCGAAATCGATATCTTGTTCATTGAAAACGTGGGAAATCTTGTCTGCCCTGTGGAGTTCGATTGTGGCGAGGATGCCAAGATCGCCCTCCTCAGCCTCCCCGAAGGCGACGATAAGCCCGAAAAGTACCCGTTTCTCTTCAACCGTGCCAGTGCCATGATCCTGAATAAAATCGACCTGCTTCCCTATCTGGATTTTGACATGGAAACCGCCGCGCGACATGCCCGCCATCTTAATGCCGCTCTCCCCGTCTTTAAAATATCCTGCCGTACGGGTGACGGGCTTGAAGAATGGTATGACTGGCTCCGTCAGGCTGTCCGCGCCAAACGCAGCGCACCAAACGAATAAGACGCATGTTCTTCGTCTGAACATTTCTTGTCTGAAAAGGTATGCACGGTACCCAGTATCCATGCATACCTTTTCATTTCAGGAAGGTTGGAGCTAGAACTTGTAGTTTACGCTAAAAGCTGCCTGGAAATTGTTTTCCTTGTATAAATCATTCCAGAGCTCCTTATCGGCATCGAGATAGATATACCCAAGCTCAAAGGCGAGGGTAAGCCCCTCGTACAGCTTGTATTGGGAATCAAAATTGACTTCCCACAGTTTGTCTTTGGTGGTGAGGTACATATTATTGCCGACAGTAGCCATTGCGTCACGAGCGACCACCCCGCCGCGTACCATTTCCGTATTGTTCGTGCCTTTGACCATCGCGACGCGGAACGCGTGACTCAAAGCTTCAATAAAGGAAATATCCTTCAACTCCGCCATGATCCCCCAGCTGCCGCTGATATCCGTTCCGTTAAACGTGCTGGAACGGTTATACATCCCGCCGTCATATCCGAAAGAGGTCAACGCCACGTCAGTATCGATGACGGGCATACGTTCGGAACCGTCAAGCGCGTTCGCGTCATCACCGGAAGCGTACCAGAACGTAAGGCCGGGTGTGACAAAATCCGTTTTGCATTCAGCTGCCAGGG
This sequence comes from Bilophila wadsworthia ATCC 49260, assembly GCF_000701705.1. Taxonomy (GTDB): domain Bacteria; phylum Desulfobacterota; class Desulfovibrionia; order Desulfovibrionales; family Desulfovibrionaceae; genus Bilophila; species Bilophila wadsworthia. The sequence continues at coordinate 86,101 of NZ_JNJP01000001.1, forward strand.
CGGCATACCAGCCCGCGCGCTTCAGATCTTGATTGCCCGTTTTCCCCATATCCACCTTTCCGTAAACACCATCTACGGCGACCCTGAGCGGGCTGAACAACGTCATTTCAGCGGAAAGGCCGCCCCACCATGCGTTGCCGTGATTGTCTTTGGAGTCGGCGACAACCTTCCCGGTGCCAACGGGAAGCAATCCGCTGGCGACTCCGGTCTTGTTGTTCGCACCGGCACCGAAACGGGTGTCTTTACCGATCGCGCTGTACATTCCGAAGGGGTTCATCCTGATGCCATCGAACTGCACCGGAACCGCCAGCCCGATGACGTCCATCGCATCGTGGCTGTTGTATGTATACAGCAACGTGTTGTCCTTGTCATATACGGAAACAGTACGTTCATCGTTATTGTACGCACGAACCCAAAAAAGCGTGGCCCCCACGTTTTCAGTGAAATTTCCGGAAAGCGAGATCCCGGCACCGTCGGTCATGAATGCCGCGTACGGTACCGCAAATGTCGCAATGTCGAAGAGCTGAAGGCCCATGCGGACTTTTGCGTCCGTCTCCGGGATATTCCAGTCGACATAACTATAGCGCACCTTGACGACCTTACCGTCCGTTCCGAGGGCGGCATCATTTGTTCCCCAGTTTTGATGGCCCACTTCAAAAAAGACGACGCCCTTGAGCGAATCGGAAGCCACGATATCGATCTGCGTGCGCAACCGTGTGGAAGCCTTGAATCTATCGACAGAAGCATTCGCTGATTTGAGGGGGTTGCGATCAGCCCAGGAAAAACCGTTTTGCCATTGTCCCTTAATATTCACGTCAGCCGCCCGCGCCCCGCTCGTCATACTTAAAAGAAGGCCCGCCGCAAGGAACAACATCATTGCACGTTTCATCATCACCTCTCTAGCGTCAAAGGTTATACGATGGGCTCTCCCCCCAAGCACGGTGCGGAGGAATTCATGGCGGAGCCTTATACTGTTGCGACGCAAGCGTCAGGGTTAAAGGGGATAACGGATTGAAGGAGCCGTTGTGCATATCCGCTGGATGCCCTTGCCAGGTGCTCCTTCTCCAAGGATTCCGCGATGGTCCCCTCATGAAGAAACATAATATGATCACATAAGTAGGTGACGGCCTGAACATCATGGGCAATGAACAGGTAGGTCATGTCCCCCTTCAGCTCCAACAGCAGTTCCAGCACTTGCGCCTGTACGGACACGTCAAGCGAGCTCACGGCCTCGTCGAATACGATGAAACGGGGCTTGGTCGCTATGGCTCGCGCGATGCACACCCGCTGGAGCTGCCCACCGCTCAACTCGTGGGGATAACGGTTCCGCAGCGCCTTCGGGAGCCCGACCCGCTCAAGCAGTTCCGGGATTGCGCATGACGCGTCCAGCCGCAAGATATCCAACGGCTCTCTGATGAGTTCCTCCACCGTGAATCTCGGGTTGGCGGAGGATGTATAGTCCTGGAACACAACGCTCATTTGCCCAGGATGTTCCTTGCTCCATACCTGAACAGAGCGGCCTTCCAAGAATACCTGCCCACTGTCCGGCTGTTCCAAGCCAAGGATCAGCCTTCCGAGCGTGCTTTTCCCCCCGCCGCTTTCGCCGATGAGCCCTACGGAAGAGCCTTCGGACAGTGTGAGGTTCACGTCTCTGAGGACCGGCTGCCGTTTTTTCCTCCAAAAGCCTCCCGATACCGGATAGCTTTTGGAGACATTGCGGACCTCAAGCAACGGCGTTTCCCGATGTGCTACCGACATTGCATCACCCTCTCGAAGGCTTTGGACAACGTGGCTCTCGTGTCCACGAGATAACGCGTATAGGGATGCCGTGGAGCGGAGAAAAGCTCCGCTCCGCCGTATTCGACGCCGACGCCGTCCTTCATGACCAAGACTTCCTGCGCGAGCTGGCGGACGACGCCAAGATCATGGGAAACCAAAATCAGGCTGCTCCCGAACCGTTCCCGGATCCAATGGAATTGTGCCACAACCTCCCGCTGGTTCATGGAGTCCAGCGCCGTTGTGGGCTCATCGGCAATGATGATATCGGGGCGTTGAAGCAACGCCACCGCGATCATACACCGCTGCAACATGCCTCCGGAAAGCTGGTACGGATATTTCTTGAGCACATCCAACGGATTGTGGATGTGCATCATCTCCAGAGCCTCAACGATGCGTCCCCTGCTCTCCTTTTCCGAAAAAGCCGATGTCGTCACCCGGAGTGTTTCAAGAAGCTGCGCCCCCATGGAGTAAAGAGGATCGAACGCCGTCATCGGTTGCTGGACTATCATGGCGATTCGCTTGCCGCGGATGCCGCGCACGGTTTCCCGACCTGCCTGCAAGAGGTCGATGCCGCCGAAACGGACACTGCCGGAAACCCGCAAGGAAGGAGGCGCCAGTCCCAACAGCGCCAGGCACGTCAGCGATTTGCCGCTGCCGCTTTCCCCAACGACGCCAAAGCATGTTCCCGGTTCAAGGCAAAAATGCACATCCCGTACGATCAGCGCCCCAGTAAGGGAGTCTCGGACAGTCAAATCCCGCACTTCAAGTAAGCTCATGAACGTTCCCTGCCCGCGTGTTTGGGATCAAAGGCGTCACGCAGGCTGTCGCCTAAAAAATTGAATGCCGCCACAACCAACAGAATGGCCATGCCAGCCGGGATCATCTGCAACGGATACAGGGTCATGACCTCCTTCGCCTCATTGAGCATCATGCCCCACTCCGGGGTGGGGGGCTGCACGCCCAACCCGAGGAAAGACAATGCTGAAATCATCAGGATCACGCTTCCCGTATCCAGCGTCGTCAGGACAAAGAGTTCGCCGGCTGTGCCGGGCAACAGATGCCGCATCATGATCCTGATGGATGATCCGCCAGCGACCTTGGCAAACCGGATATAGTCCTTGTCCGAATACTGCCGGACGATGGAACGGACCATACGCGCATACCACGGCCACTTGGCCACCACGTTGGCGATGACCACGTTTTCCAGGCCCGGGCCCGTCATGCCCACAATAGCGAGAATCATGACCTCGCTGGGGAAGGACATCATGACGTCGCATATGCGCATAAGCACATCGTCGATACGGTTGCGGAAAAAACCGGAAACAAGGCCGACGCACGCCCCCAACGCGGAAGTTATGGCCATAGTGAGCAAGGACAGAAACACCGTCGCGCGTATGCCGTAGACAAGACGCGAAAGGACGTCGCGCCCAAGCTGATCCGTCCCAAAGGGATGATGCCAGCTCCACGGCGCGAACTTGTCCCCGACGTCGATAAGCGTCGGATCGGACAAGGGAAGTATGGGAGCGAGGAGGCCCAATACAAGAACACCCCCCAAGAACCCCATGCAGGCCAGCGCCAGCCTGTCTCTTTGCAGACGAATCCACGGGGACATGCTAGAATTCCTTCCTCAACCGGGGATCGACGGCAGCGCTCAGGATATCCACCAATACGTTACCGACTACAAAAAGAACCGCCATGATCAGCACATAGGCCTGGATGACGGGAAAATCACGGTTGAAGATCGCCGCCACGCAAAGCCTTCCGATGCCGGGCCATGCGAAAATGCTTTCCACGACAAAGGTTCCGGCTATAAGCTTGGGCAGCGACATACCCAGTGCGGTCAGCGAAGCCTGAAGCGAATTCTTAAACATATGGCGGGTGATCGAGCGCTCGGGCAAACCGCGTACCCGTGCGTAGAGAATGTAGTTTTCCTGCTTATTCTGAATCATGTTGGCGCGGATAAGCCGCGTATAGGTGGCGATATATGCAAGGGACAACGTGACCGCAGGTAAAAGGACGGAGCTGGGACCGTCCATCCCGCTCGTCGGAACGAGATCAAGTTTGACGGCAAACAGCCACATGAGGAGAAGCCCGGCCCAGAAACTGGGCATGGCCGTACCAAGAAAGACACCGCCACGGATGAGCCGGTCGAGAAAGGTTCCTTCATACAACGCACAGACGATCCCGGCGGAGAGACTGCACACAAGCGTCAGGCACAGAGCCGCTCCGGCAAGAACGAGGGTCGCGGGCAGCGCCTTTTGGATTTCACCAAGTACGGGTTTGTCGTCCACATAACGATTGCCGAAATCCCCATGCAAGGAGTTGTTCAGCCAAGCCACATAACGCGTCAAAAAAGGTTTATCCAGGCCGAACTTTGCACGGGTTTCCGCGAGCACCTCTTCCGTGGGAGTGACTTCATTGACACGCACGGCCACTTCCGCAGGGTCGCTGGGGCTCAGATTGATCAGCACGAAAGACAGAAACGAAATCCCAATAAGGATGGGGATGAGGTTGAGCAGGCGACGAAAAAGATAACTCCCCATACGAAACTCCTTAAGCATCACAAGCGGCCCGGGAGACGCGTCTCCCGGGCCAGTCTGCTAGAACGACATCCTTTCAAAGGGGATTTCGTACTGGGAGGTACAGAACGTAACCCCCTTGAGAGCCGGGACATGCACGGCCTTGGTACGCGAATAGCTCAGAGGCACGTACACGCCCTGTTCATGGATATACGCCAGCAATTCCTTGTACGTATTCTTACGGGTATCCTCATTCGGCTCGATCATGAGCGCGGTGATTGTCTTGTCCAGCCATTCCTTACGCTCCAACCCGACCTGCGCCTGATAATCCCCGTGGGCGGGAATGCGCCAAGAAGACAGATACGACTGCGGATCATACGGTGTACCCCACGACAGGGAGTATTGCAGGTCGAATTCGCCGGTGCGCTGCCGATCCAGAAACGCCTGCTTTTCCTCGCCCACGATCTTGAGTTCCACGCCGATCTTCTTGAGATCGTTCTGCATGTATTCGCTGATGGTCCGTTCCTGCGAATTGTTGGAATTATAGTAGATAGTGACGGCGCACTTCTTGCCGTCCTTGTAACGGTACCCGTCCTTGCCCATGCTCCAGCCAGCCTTCTCCATCAATTCATTGGCTTTCACAACGTCGTAGGAGCGTACCGGAAGATCAACGTCGCAATAAGGAACGGTCTTGGCCATCAACGTGTCGGCTATCGTTTCCGAACCGTTAAGTATACCGTCGGCAATGGCCTTCTTGTCTATGGCGTGCTGGAACGCCTTGCGCACGTTGATGTCCCTGGTAATCGGCTGATGCGCGTTCAGAAGAATGGCCCGGGAGGCGACGGGGTCGCTGATCTCCGTCTTGTACGTGCCTTCCTTTTGCAACGCGGCAAACGCGTCGAGATTCAGCATGTCACCGTCGGAACCGAAAATAAGATCGATTTCCCCCTTCTGGAGTGCGAGCAGAATAGTCTGATGGTCCGGCATAACCTTCCAGCGTACGCTCTCCAAAGCTGGCTTAGGCCCCCAATAGCGTTCATTTCGCGTGAACACGGCATACTGCTTGTCCTTGTGCTCGGTCAGAACCCACGGCCCCGTGCCGACATAGCCGGACACGCCGTTCTTGGTTTCGCCATCAATGAAACATTTCGGAGAGATGAAACGGAAAGGCCGGGTCAGCCCCAGCTCTACCAGCGTAGGGTAGTAGGGATGCTTGAGCACCAGCTTGTAGGTATATTCGTCAACGGCCTCATTGCGGTCGATTTCGTTGACCATGTCCAGCCACGCGTGCCGGGGAAGGTTGCTCACTATGGCGTCCATATTCGCTTTGACGGCCTCGGCGTTGAAAGGCGTTCCATCCGTGAAGGCAACATCTTTCCGGAGATGGAAGGTGTATTCCTTCCCATCCGGGGAGATTTCCCAGCTTTCCGCGAGCCAGGGTTTGACGCCCTCCTTCGTATTGACGACCAGCGGTTCGAACACCATGTTTTGCGCCGCCATCTCACCGGAATACAGATGAGGGTTGATGTTTCGAATATCCTTTGTGCTCGCGTACGCCAGTTCCGTACGAGGCGCTTCGGCTTTGGAGGGCGGCTCCTCCCGCGAGCACCCCGCAAGCCCCAAGAGTGCGATAACCACGACAAACAGTTTTCCCATGAACATGATTCCTCTCCGTTTACAACGTGAGCTATAAAGCTTTTTTGCTTCACCTGTTCCGCAATGAATGGCACTTCGAGGGCCAATATTGTCCAGCCAAGAAACGCTGCGTTGCCTCTTGGTAGTATTTTTTTTTATTTCGTAACACTGTTGGGGAGTGTACGGCAATGATTACCAAAGATATGGGATAGGGAGTTGGGGCGGCTTCAACCAGTAAGTCCCACCCTACCGAAAATGAAACCAACCCCAAAGGGTAATGTGCCCTAACCCAACAATAGGATATGCCGCTCTTTTTCCGTATCAGTAATACAGCCCAGCAAATTGCAATCAGTATATTTTGATGAATGGCGCTCCCGGCCCAAATGAGATCCCAGCCAAAGGACCAAGGTCCCCAATCAATCCAAAAGAGAAAAAGATACGTTATCTCACTGCTGTTCTTCTTTTTGGGCTGATACCATGAAGCGCTTGATAATGGATACGGGCTGTCCCGTGCCGTCTACGAAATGTTTTCGTTCCACGTCAACCGTCACATTGCGTGCCCCCAGTTTGAGGAGCGTTTCCACATCCCACTGCGGACGGTCGACTCTGCTCAAAGGCAGGTTCGCGGCAATGGCATGGATCGGGGCGGGATCGACCCCGAGCATGAAGTCCGGATTGTGGCCATCCGTATAGTCAGGCTGTTTCAACTCCTCCGCATAGGGTTCGCTGTAGAGGTGGCGGTAATGATTGCCGTCAAAATTGACGAGGCGCCCTCCCGGTCTGAGTACGCGCAGCCATTCCGCATAGGCTGATTCCGGGTGTTCGAGGTTCCACATCAGATTGCGGGACACGATCAGATCGAACGTTTCATCCGGAAACGGAAGGTCCTGCGCGTCGCCTTGCCGCACAACAATAGAGACGTCAGCTTCGGCGGCATTCCGAGAGGCGCGCTCCAGCATCCCTTCCGTATAGTCGAAGGCGACCACGGAATGCCCCAGCCGGGCCAGCAGGATGGAAAAGAATCCTGGCCCGCATCCTATGTCCAAAATGTCTAATTTGCCGGACGCAAGTACAAACGGACGCAGACGCTCCAGCCAGACTTTTTCCGCATGTTGAAGATCATACGCAGTCTTCAGGGAGTACCCTTCCGCCCGCGTATTCCAGTAACGCCGTATCGCTTCCAATTCCGTCATGGCCTTCTCACTGCTTGATGCCCCGTACGAGGAACATCGGGATATGGGTGTACCGAATCCGGTAGTAATCGTTCATGATGTCTGGAGGCAGAGCCGCCCTGACAAGCACGCCGCGGCAACCGAGCCGTTCCAGGCAGGCCTTGTCCCACCCGGGGCGCTGTTCACGGCTGAGCGGCAGCTGCGGGATCAGCTCGTCCATGATCGGGTCTCCGTGTTCATCCTCCACGGCATACCCCATAGCACGCAGCGTTTGGGCATCTTCCGCATACAGCCGGGCAAGCTCCGGGTCGAACAGATGAGCGTGCCAGTTCGCATCGAAATTCAGGAGGACGCCACCGGGCCTGAGGACGCGCAGCCACTCCGCATACGCCCTGTCCGGGTGTTCCAGATTCCATGTAAGGTTGCGGCTCAAGACGACATCAAACGTATCATCCTCAAATGTCAGGTTTTGGGCATCCATCTGGGAAAAGTAGGCGCTTGCTTCCGGGGAATGGTTTTCGACGTTCTCCCGGGCACACTCGATCATGGCTTCGCTGTAGTCCACCCCCGTAATCTCATGTCCCCGGCGAGCCATCAGGATGGAGAAAAAGCCGGGCCCGCAACCCGCATCGAGGATACGCAGAGGGTGCTTCCACGGAAGCTGCTCCGCGATCAGTTCATCCCATACCTTGGCCTGAATAGTACCAAGTTCATCCGCATTGACGGCGGAATAGGCCGCTACCCTGCCCGACCAGTAGGCCCGGATCGTTTCCAGGCGGCACCTATTCACAACGGCCTCACGGGAATGACATTCAAAAAACCGGGGCGCGTCCGCTCGACGCTCGCCTCCACGTCGTAGACGTCGCCAAGCAAGTGCGGGTGCAGCACCCGTTCGGCCGTATCAAAGGCCTTGATCCGCCCCTCGTGAAGCATGAGCAAGCGGCTGCTGTATCGCGACGCCAACATGAGATCATGCACGACAAAAAGTGTAATCGCCCCGTTTTCCCGCGTGTATTTCCGGGCCAAATCCATGACGACGAGCTGGTGGCGCAGATCGAGCGCACTCGTGGGTTCGTCCAGCAGCAAGACCTTGGGCCGCGACACGAACGCCTGCGCCATGAACACAAGCTGCTTTTGCCCGCCGCTCAGGCTGCACACCGGCTTCCGGCTCAGACTGTCAAGCCCAAGTTCCGCCAGCGTGTCCGCCACTTTTTCGATTTGCTCGTCGGTCACTTTCCATCTGAGATCCTTGACCAGGCCGAGGAGAACCATTTCAAAGGCCGTCAAGCGGCTGGTAACGGATTCGAGCTGTGGAACATACGCAATGTCCCGATCCGAAAAAAGGTTGCCTTTATCGTCGTACAAGGCCACGTCACCGGAACGTTTGATCAGCCGCGCGATGGCCTTGATCAGTGTGGTCTTACCCACGCCGTTTCGGCCAACCACCGCCACCATTTCTCCGCCATGCAGCGTTGCGGATACATCATTGATGACGTGGTTTCCCGAAAAATGTACGGACAGGTTCTGAATAGATAAAGTCAGCATGTCACCTCCCGTTTTTCATGAGCAAAACGAACAAAAACGGAACGCCTACAATGGACGTGATAATGCCCACCGGGAGCATGGAGCCGCCAGAAAGCAGCTTTGAAACAATCGAGGACGCAAGCAGCATAAGGCCGCCAAGGATCGTCGCGCTGGGAAGCAGATACCGCTGATCCTCACCTAACATGAGCTTCGCACAATGCGGAGCGACAAGCCCGACAAAGGCCACCGTACCGATAAAACCAACGGCACCGGCAATGAGAAATGAACAGATCAGAAAGACATGCAGGCGTAACCTCTCCACATTGATCCCCAGGCTCCGCGCCCGCTCCTCACCCGTCGTCAGTACGGTGAGACGCCAAGACCAGCCGGACAGGAGCGCCGCACCCATTACCAATAAACAACCACTTACGACGACGCTCATCCACGACGAACGTTGCAGGTTCCCGAAGGTCCACCCGGAAATGATCTGCGCGATCTCCGGGGAGGCACGGTATTGCAGGTACTGCTGCAACGCCTGAAAGAAGAAATTCATGATGATCCCCGAAAGGATCAGCGTACTCGTGGACATCCCCTTCAGGCGCCCCAAATAGAAAATGAGGAGGGAGACGGCAAGCGCGAATACGAGTGCGAGCAGTGCCGTCCCGATCCAGAGGTACCCCGCCACGGAAAGCCCCAACGTAATGGCTATGGCCGCTCCAAAACTGGCGCTTGCCGTAATGCCGAGAGTATAGGGGCTCGCCAGAGCGTTGTTGGTAATGGTCTGGATTTGCAGACCGGCAAGGCTGAGCGAGCCTCCCACAAAAACACAGGTCAGCGTCATGGGCAAGCGGATGGACCACAAGATGGCCGTATTCGCCGTATCACCGTCCGGCCCGCCAAGCAGGGCATCGACGACTTCACCGGGACCGATGCCGGAAGACCCCATGCCGAGATCAACGACGATGAGGCCTAGCGTCAGGATGGCGAGCACCATACCAGTCAACAGACGCCTTCCGTTCAGCTGCCTGTACATATGTGCATTGCCGGAAGGCATACCTTCACCCTTCATGCTAACGTGCACATTTGATCATAAAGGTTCCATTTGATCATAAAGGTTCCGTCGAACTTCAGTTCAGGGAGATACTTGGCATAGAACGCGCGCATATCGCCCATCGGATCCACTTCTTGGAAGGTGTTGGGATAGAGGATCTTGGCGAGGTACAGTGTCAACGTATAGTCGATCATGTTCCGGAGGCTGCCGTGATCCACGGCATATATCTCTCCAGACTTGACCGCAGCGAGATTCTTCCAAGCCGGACGCGCGGCAAAGCCCTTCAGCCGCTTCTGCGCAGTGGCCTCGTCGATGGTCAGCCCCATGCTCATCTGGTCACCCTCGGCGTTGTTTCGCCAAATACCGCCGCCGATGACGATAAGCTGGGGATTGGATGCAAGTACGAATTCCGTATCCAGCGGCGCATAGGGCTGGGTGGCATTCTCAGCCAGATTGTCGGCTCCAAGGTTTTTCAGGATCGCGCCCCAGAGTACATCCTTATTATAGCTGTTCCCATACTCTCCAATGCCCTTGTTCCCCAATTCCATGTAAACCGTCTTGTGCTTGGCGGAATCAGGGAGCGCGGCAACCTTCCTATACACGTCTTCAAGCGCGGAGGCGTAGACATCGCATTGTTCCTTGGCCACAGCTTCCCTGTCGAGAAGCTGGCCGAGGATCATCGTACTCTTCGTGTGGTTCTCCACCTTCATGGCATGGTAATCAAGGACTACAACCTTGATGCCGGCCTTCTCAAATATGTCGATTTTCTGGTTGTTGTCCGCAAACTGAGAGCGCCCTATCAACAAAACATCAGGCCGAAGAGACAGTATTTTTTCAGAGTCGAGGATGTTGTCGTGATATCCGCCGATACTCGGGATAGCTTTCAGTTTAGGAAATGTTTCAGTATAGACGACATACTCGCCGTACCGGGTTTCCTCCCAACCGTCGAACGTCATGCCTACAACCTTATCCAGACTCCCCGCTCCGCCGACCATCAAAAAATTGGCGATGTAGTTTGCGACGACGAACGTCTTGGGGAGTTTATCCAGCTGGACCTCGCGCCCAGCAATATCGGTAAAGGAAATCGCCGGAGCAGCCCAAATCGTTTTTCCGGTACCCCCCAAAAAAAGAACCGACAGCGCGCAAGCCATCATCACACGGGAGAGCCTTCCCCAAATGTGCATCATGAACCCCTCCTTGCTGGAATAAGTAACACGTTTATAAAAAAAGTATTATGTGTCAAGAGGGAATGAATTCAATTACACTATATTTATAAATATTCCCTTAAATGAAATGCGGTTCAAGCCTCCGCGGGACGAACGGAGAGTTCTTGCGCAACCCCAGAAGGTCACAGTATGGGCAGCAATACCGCACTGTGCGAATGCTGTTTATCGACGTCATCCGTTTACCGCTCCTGATGAGCGGTTCCGTTTTCCCATCGTACTCATGCAGGCTTGGGATTAGCCTTGAAAAGAACCGTTTTTGCTCAGTGCGTCATAACACCGTATTCTTCAGGAAACAGAACCACAGAGGAACCTACCAATACAATCGGTGGGTTCCTCTTTTTTATAAGGCACTATGAAAGCAGTATCCCAACAGGCGCATCAGGAGCTAGCCAAACCACACAGTGCCAAGGTGTAGCCATGCTTGATCAGGGACAAAAAACGGTGATGCGAAAGGGAACCGGGAATCACTGGTTCCGCACCCTAGGAAATCTGTACATCATCATATTCCAGCGAGCTCACTCTAACGAACAGGGATGAGTATCAACAGTATAACTTGAGAAAATCATTTACGAATAACTCGTGCTACGATTTTTTAAATCGTATGCTTTTCTGCATTGATGTGGAGAAAGCGAAACCTGTAACGATAGGAGAACGTAAATGACTACTCTTGGAACAAGATACCCTACATTGGCGTTTATTTCCGGAGGCGTGGGAGAAGCAGAGGATGGCATTCCCCCACAACCATTTGAGACGTTTTGCTACGACTCGGCGCTGATGCAGGCTAAAATCGAAAATTTCAATATCATTCCTTATACTTCCGTACTGCCGAAAGAACTGTACAACAACATTGTTCCTGTCGATTCCGTGGCTTCTTCCTTCAAACACGGTGCCGTGCTTGAGGTCATTATGGCCGCTAATGGGGCCAGATTGGAAGAACACCGCGCCATTGCCACCGGGCTGGGCATCTGCTGGGGAAAAAACAAACAGGGCGAACTCATCGGGGGATGGGCGGCGGAATATGTCGAATACTTCCCCACTTGGATCGACGACGATATCGCTAAGGCTCATGCCGAAATGTGGTTGAACAAGTCTCTCAAGCATGAGCTGAGCCTGCGCGGGGTGGAACAACACAGCGAGTTCCAATTCTGGCATAATTACCTGAACCTCACCAAGCCTTATGGATATTGCCTGACCGTTATGGGGTTCCTCAACTTCGAGTTTGCTGATCCTGTGAAACGCTAGCTTTGTCATCCCATAGCCGATCCCGGACCGCCAGATCAGGGCGGCGGTCCGGGCAAAATGGAACAGATTGTCAGTGAACAGGAGCGGGGTATGGCGAATAATACCAAAAAATTAGGTGTGATCGCGCTTGCCAGTGTGGTGGTGAGTTCAATGGTGGGGGGTGGCATTTATAGCCTGCCCCAGAATATGGCAGCCCAGGCTTCGGTAGGGGCTGTGATCATCGCTTGGGTCGTGACGGGTATCGGAATGTTTTTCCTGGCGAATTCCTTTCGCATCCTTTCCGACATCCGACCGGATCTCAAAGCGGGGATCTACATGTATGGCCGAGAGGGGTTCGGTTCTTTCGTTGGGTTCCTCATCGCTTGGGGATACTGGTTGTGCCAGATTTTCGGCAACGTAGGCTACGCAGTCATCACCATGGATGCCCTCAACTATTTCTTCCCGCCCTATTTCGCCGGCGGCAATACCATATACGCCATCATCGGCGGATCCATCCTGATTTGGCTATTCAATTTTGTGGTACTGCGCGGGACACAGCAGGCTGCCGTGATCAATACCATAGGTACGATCGGCAAACTCATTCCGTTGTTCGTGTTTATCATTATTATGATTTTCGTTTTTCATATCGATAAGTTCGATTTCGACTTCTTCGGCAAGCTGGCGGTGGACAATGGACAGCATTTAGGTGGGCTCGGTGCTCAGATAAAGAGTACCATGCTGGTTACACTTTGGGCCTTTATCGGGATTGAAGGTGCTGTGGTCCTTTCAGATCGGGCCCAGAGCCAAGATGACGTAGGCAAGGCCACGATCATGGGTTTTGTTGGCTGCCTCATTGTATATGTCCTGTTGTCGGTATTGCCCTTTGGATTTATGACCCAACAGGAACTGGCCGCCGTGCCTACGCCTTCCACTGCCGGTGTACTGGAACGGGCCGTAGGGACATGGGGAAGCTGGATTATGAACATTGGGTTGATCATTGCGGTTCTGGCCAGCTGGCTTGCCTGGACATTGATCACAGCGGAAATGCCTTTTGCCGCGGCAAAAAACGGAACCTTTCCACGCCAGTTCTCTAGGGAAAACGCCAACGGTGCGCCTTCCGTGTCCTTGTGGGTGACAAGCGCGCTCATGCAGCTCGCGCTCCTGCTTGTCTATTTTTCCAACAATGCTTGGAATATGATGCTGAGCATCACGGCTGTCATGGTTTTGCCCGCCTATCTCATCTCCACGCTTTTCTTGTGGAAAACGTGCGAGGATGGCCAATATCCCCAGGGGGCCGCAACCGGACGCGCTTCAGCGCTGGCCTGCGGCTTTCTAGGGTCGGCCTATGGGCTTTGGCTCATTTACGCTGCTGGTCTGCACTATTTGCTTATGGCATCGGTGTTTATCGCCATCGGTATCCCTGTCTATATCTGGAGCCGGAAACAACATCCTGATCAGAACCCCATGTTCCTGAAATATGAAAAAGTACTTTTGGTGCTGCTCGTACTTGTAGCTTTGTTCTCGCTCTATCTTTTTATGCGGGGAATTGTAAAACTATAGCGAGTAGATATTAAGGAGTTAAAGTGCGGCTAACGTCTTCCCCAAGGACAGGACCTCCCTTTGGGTAAAAGTTTGTCCCACTTCATTCGAAGGAGCCCCCCCAACAGTGCAGTAAACACTGTTGGGGGGCTCTTTTTCGGTAGTGATGGACAGTACCTGCCGGACATTTGGCCATGCAGGGAGACAACACGGGGTGCTCCGTATCCAAGCGGAACACATCAAGGCCGCAGGTTTTAAAACAGGTGCCGCAACCAGTGCATTTGGAAACATCAATAGAGTTGATCACCGCTTTCCTCCTTGTTTGCATAGGGTCACAACGGACTTGTTGTCATCGAGAGCCAGCGACATGCCGTAAAATTTGTGCATATCGTCACAATAAAGACACGAAGGGGTTCATGTTGAGTAGCAAACGCTGCCGATCGCAACATAATATTGAAATTGTATCAATGTCCGCTGAAACGGCGGTGTCTATGAATGGCAAGAGGCTGTGGAGTCCATGCTTGTCGGTGCGGGCACTGTACAGGTACGTTCCCCAGTTATGGAAAATGGCTATGGCATCATCAAAAAATTCTGTGAAGGGCTAGGGTACTTGGACGGTTCCAGAAGACTGTGGCCGATTCTCAAGGGCGTCACACGCTTCCCTTTCCCTTCTCTGAGTCACGAATTCTGACGAAAACCTACCCGGATTGTTTTTCCGTCCTCTTATGGCATGTTAGCAAGGAAAGACTTTTTTCGGAGCATGCGGGTGTTGCAGGTGTCCATCCAGAAACAACTTGAAGCATTCGCGCTTCAGGTTTCTTTTGTGCTCGCTTCCCACGGCATCACGGTACTGTGGGGGGCGTCCGGTTCGGGTAAGACCACCTTACTGCAATGCCTTGCCGGGTTGCTTCGCCCTGATGCAGGGAGGATCGCCTGCCGTGAGGCAGTCTGGTTCGATGCGGAACGGGGCGTATGCCTCGCGCCCGAACGGAGGCGGCTCGGATATGTTTTTCAGGACGTCCGGCTGTTCCCGCATCTGTCCGTGCGCTCGAATATGCTGTTCGGGCGGCGGTTCCGGGGCCCGTCCGGGGTATCGTTCGAAGACGTGGTCGCGCTTTTGGGTCTGGGACGGCTGTTGCACCGCACGCCTTCCGATCTGTCCGGAGGCGAAAAACAGCGTGTCGCCGTGGGGCGCGCCCTGCTGGCCTGTCCCGAGCTGCTGCTCATGGACGAACCGTTGACGGGGCTGGATCGGGGCAAACGAGAAGAAATCATGGCCTACGTCAAGGCGATCCCGGAACGGTTCGGCGTACCCATCCTGTATGTGACCCATTCGGACGCGGAGCGCCGTTTTCTGGCGGATCGCGTTCTGAACATTGAAGACGGCAAACTGACGGACTACTGAACTCGCGGTGATTGCCGCACAGGGAGGAACTGCAATGAAACGATGGATTCTGGCGCTGGTCATGTTGGGCCTGAGCGTCGTACCGGCCTTGGCCGAGACAGCCGTGACCACGGGGATGGGCTACAAAAAAATGCTTTCCGAACTCTGCGCGCTGTACAAGCAAGAGTCCGGCAAACAGCTGACCGAGGTCTACAGCGGCACCATCGGGCAGTCGCTGGCCCAGTACAAGGCCGGAAGCGGGGTTTCCGTATTCGTTTCGGACAGGCAGACCCTGGAGGACTCGGACGTCTCTTTCGCTTCGTTTCAGCCTTTGGGCACCGCCGTGCTTGTGCTGGCGTGGAAAAAGGGCCTGAATGTGGAATCGCCGCAGGACCTCCAAAATCCGAAAATCCAGTCCATCGGCTATCCCGACAAGAAGGGCGCCATTTACGGAAAGGCCGCTGAGCGATTCCTGACCCAAAGCGGCCTGCGTGGACAGCTGAAGGACAAGCTGCGGATGTTTTCCACCGTGCCGCAGGTGTTTTCCTATCTGACCACGGGCGAACTGGACGCCGGGTTCGTCAATACGGCGGTCGTCAAGGCGCAGGGTAAGTCCATCGGAGGCTCTATAGACATCCAGTCCGGTTACGATCCCATCGAAATGGTCGCGGCGGTGGTCAAAGGCGCGGAGAAGGACCCCGAAGTCGAGGCGTTTCTGACGTTCCTCCAATCCGACAAGGCCCGATCCGTTTACGCCAAGCACGGGCTGCGTCCATAACCGGGAACCGACGTGCTCGGCGAACTGTTGCACGACGAGGAAGTACTGTTTTCGGTGTGGCTTACCTTGAAGGTTGCCGCCGTGTGTCTGGCCCTGCACCTCATCACGGCGGTTCCGCTGGCTCTCTGGGCGAGGTCGCCGAAAGCGCCGTTTCGCCGGACGCTCAATTTTGTTGTGACGCTGCCGCTGGTGTTTCCGCCCATCGCGCTCGGCTACCTGCTGCTCATGGCCTTGGGGCAGACCGGGCTTGGGGAGCCGCTCCAGCGGCTGTTCGGGGTCCGGCTGATTTTTTCTCAGGCGGCGGTCGTGCTGGCGGCCTACATCGCGGGGCTGCCTCTGGTCATCAAACCCGTCCAGGCGGCGCTCGGCAGTGAAACGGTACGCAAGCTCACGGAAGCGGCGCGCGTGACCGGTGCCGGTCCGATAACCGCCTTTTTTCTCGTGGTCATTCCGCTGATCCGCACCAGCCTTGTCGTGGGGCTGTTGCTCGGCGTAACGCGCTCTTTCGGCGAAGTGGGCATTTCGCTCATGCTCGGAGGCAACATCGCGCAACGGACGAACACGTTGTCGCTTGAAGTGTTCAATGCCGTTTCGCGCGGCGACTTCGAGCGGGCCACGGCGCTGTGCGTCCTGCTCGCCTGCATCAGCCTGTGTCTGTATCTCGCCATCGATCAACTGCAACGGAGGAAGGCATGAGTTTTCACATCAGCCAGCGCTTCATCGACGAACTGCTGGAAGAAGACTGTCCGTACATGGATTTGACCGTGGAGGCATTGGGCATCGGGCGCGAACCGGGGCTTTTGACGTGCCATCCCAAAGCCGCCTGTGTCGTGGCGGGCGTGGAGGTCGCCGCGCGGCTTCTGGAGTCTTCGGGGTGCCGGGTTGCGTGCGAAGCCGCCAGCGGCGATCGGCTGGAGGCGGGGCAGGTGTTTTTGCGCGCCGAAGGCTCGGCGGGGGCCATCCACCGGAGCCTCAAAATCGCGCAGAACGTCATGGAATATTCATCCGGCATCGCAACCCGCGCAGCGGGCATGTTGGAAAGCGCGCGCAAGGCCAATCCCCATGTGCAGCTGGCCGTTACCCGCAAGCATTTCCCTGGGACCAAACGGCTTTCGCTTGCGGCGGCGCAAGCTGGCGGAGCCATCGCGCATCGGTTCGGGCTTTCGGATTCCCTGCTGGTTTTTGATCAGCATCGTGTCTTCGCGGGCGGGCTCGACGGATTCGCCGCCCGGGTGTCCGAGTGCCGCAAGGCGTTTCCGGAACAGAAGCTGGGCGCGGAAGTCGCCACCCCGGAGGAAGCCCTCCTGCTGGCACGCGCGGGCATCGATTCCATCCAATGCGAACGTTTTACCTGTGCGGATCTTGAAGAAACGGTACGCGGGGTCAAGGCCGTCAACGCCGCCGTTCAGGTGCTCGCCGCCGGAGGCGTGACCGGTGAAAACGCGGAGGCTGTCGCAGCGACCGGGGTGGACGTGCTGGTGACGACATGGGCCTATTTCGGCAAGCCCGCCGACATCAAGATGGTCGTCAGCGCGTAACGCTTTCGGGGGCGGCATCCATACGGGCTGTAAGCGGAACCTTCGGACGAAGAGAGGCTATTCCACGGACTACACGGACGGTACCGAGACGGCACTGGATCATGTCTGTATGCGCTGTCTGCTCCGTGCAAAGCCATAAGTGTGTTTTATATCATCCGTATTTCATAAAGAAAGCACAGGGCAACACCTCAAGGGATTCCTTTGGTGTTGTCCTTCTATTTTATCATGTTACAAACATAGTATTAGTGTACCCGACCTGATTCGGCTGTACGCTCCCAAAGGCCCGATCTTCAGGGCCTTTTCTGCGTGGGAATGGTTCCCCAGACCTCGGCTCACTCTGGGGCGTAGCGCGCTCAAGCATCGGGTTTAGCCAGCCAAAGCCGAAACGGAAGACGTGGAAAGAGCCCCTTTTTCGAAAATGCGTTTTTATGCTGCCATTAAAACGTGCGACTCGACCGCCATCAAAAAATAGAGCACATCTTGACACTGTTCAATTGATGTTGAATAATAGAACTATGAAAATCAAAACAGCCACCACAATCTTTGAAGTCCTGGCTTCGGAAGTACGGCTCTCCATTTTCCGGTTATTGGTCAAGTATGCCCCGGAAGGTTTGGTTGCCGGTGAGATTTCCCAGATGCTGGATATACCGAAGACGAATCTTTCCTTCCACCTGAAAAACATCATGTACAGCGGGCTCGTCAGTATGGAACGTGAAGGCCGTAATACCCGCTATAGGGCCAACATTCCATTGATGCTGGAAACCATAGCCTACCTCGCGTCCGAATGTTGTTCCGGCAATTCTGCCCACTGCCAGCCGTACTTGGCGGAAGGCGGTATCGAACCGGAATTTTTATCGGTTTATTGCCAAAAACAAACGTATGACACGGAGATAACGACTATGGATACAGCGGATAAAACAAAAAGCAGCGAAGACGTGAAGGAAACCGTACGAGCCGGATACGCGGCCATTGCCACCGGCCAGCGTTCTTGTTGCTGCTCCAGCCAGCGCGGCAGCCAGGCCGATCCTGCCCGTTTGGCGGCAGCCGTAGGATATGATGCCGAGTCTCTAGCCAAGCTGCCGGATGGCGCGAATATGGGGCTTTCCTGCGGTAACCCCGTTGCCATCGCTGCGTTGCGGGAAGGACAGACCGTTGTGGACCTTGGCAGCGGAGGCGGCTTTGACGTGTTTCAGGCTGGCGAAAAGGTGAAGGCATCTGGCAGGGTTATCGGTGTGGACATGACGCCGGAGATGCTTGCCAAAGCTCGAAAAAATATTGGGCAGTACCGCCAGCGCACTGGCTTGGACAATGTGGAGTTTCGTCTTGGCGAAATCGAATGCCTTCCCGTACCTGACAACAGCGTTGACGTGGTGCTTTCCAACTGCGTGATCAACCTTTCCCCGGACAAACCGAAGGTTTGGCGGGAAATATACCGTGTATTGAAATCCGGGGGCAAGGTGTCCGTTTCCGACCTTGCGCTGCTGAAACCTCTTCCCGACAATGTCCGGGACATGGCCGCTGCTCTCGTCGGCTGCGTGGCTGGCGCGGTTCTGGTCGAAGAAACCAAGGCGCTGCTCGAAAAAGCGGGGTTCACATCCATAGTGCTGACGCCCAAGCCCGACTATGTGCGGAATATGCAGGACTGGAACGATCCTCTGTACAAACAAATAGCGGAAACGCTTCCGCAAGGAGAGGAAATGGCCGACTATGTGGTCAGCCTGTCCATCGAAGCCCGAAAATAACCAAAAAGCTAAATTAACCGCTCAGCCCCTTGCGTTTCCGGCTCAAGGGGCTTTTTTGTGGGGAAATGTATGAATCCCGAATACACCAGTAAACGTCTTCCTCTACTTGCACCCGTTTTTGGCACAAGTGAGGAAGAGAAACCATGTGTAGCTTTAATAGATCTTATTTTTATAACATCTGGTAGTAGTACTCATAAAAAACTATTTCTATATTAAATAATTATATCGTATAAATACGATGTCCATCGTAGATGATCAATCTATATAGTCAACAATAACACTTATAACTGCTTCCTGCAAGAATCCAATAGAACATTCTGTTGGCCAAAGCGTAGCGGATCGTTTATCGGTACGGCTACAGGCTGACAGAGAAATAAAGTTATGCCACAGGCATGAACAGTATTCATGCCTGTGGCATAACGACTGTCTGTAGCAGTAAAGTTTCTAACACTATTTATAGATACTCGATTTACCCTTCCTTTGTTTTGTAGCATAATAAATATAGCCAGATAATAACACTCGCTCAGTCAAAAGAAAGCAACTTCAGATCCACATCGTCCGCACAAAGTGCCGTTGCAGCCAGGATGCACAAGCGAATCTCACAGCTCAGATGTCTGAGAGGATATCTGATACCAAGAGACGCAATCTATTTGTCACGTCAACCGCTCTCGACATCCACTGTTTCAATGTGCATTTACAACGCCAGAGCCTTTCTGATCTTTTCCGGCGTCACGGGGAGCTGATAGAAGCGCTTGCCGATGGCATGGGCGATGGCGTTGCCGGTTGCGGCGATTATCGGCACCATCACCACCTCCCCCAGCCCTCTGGTCGGTGAGGTTTCAGACAGCGGCGCAAGATAATCGGCCGTCTGGTTCCAGACAGCGACATTTTTGGCCCGTGGCAGCGTGTAGCGATTGAAGTTCCACGTTCCGTTGCCCGGCCCGTCTTCATAGAGCGGTAATTCCTCCATCAAGGCGTGCCCGATGCCCATTGCCAAACCGCCCTGCAACTGGCCGGATACGAGTTCCGGCACGATCATTTGGCCACTGTCGACCAAACTGTGGTGGCGCATGATTTCTATCTCGCCCGTGAAGGTGTTGACGTTGAGTTCGACGATGCAGGCAGCGGGCGTATAGGTCGTCACACCGGCATTATTGCGCTGAACGGCAGGATAGTTCACGCTGCTTCTCTTGATGAAGTCATAGCCGCCGGTGGTCATACGCCGCTTGAGTTCCGGCGCGGCACCATCGCCGTAACGCACCGAAATGACGTCCGCCGCTACGCTGATCGAGCCGATCGTCGGAATATCGAATGTCGCCGTCGTCCATTCCCAGCGGCTGAAACAGTGCAGGGCAACTCCTGTCACCAGACCCATCTCATGGGCTTTCCGGGCAACCCGTTCGAATGAGAGCGTCTCCATCCCGCCGCCACCGATGCCGCCTTCGACGACGCGCAGGTCACTCAACGTCATACGGGCGCTGGCAATCTGCCCGCCAGCCGGCCCCTCGCTCCAGATGGCGCGCGCAGCCGGCCAAAGGGTATGTTCAAACAAGAACCTCGCCGCCTGCCGCGTGCCGAAACCTATGAAATAGGCACTGTTGGAGGCACTCATTGCCGGCAGCATGAACGGCACCCAGTAGGGATTCTTCTGAAATTCATCCTGCTGTTCCTGCGTCGTCGAATAGGGTTCCCAATTACTGACCATTGGCAGTTCCGCAAACTCCGCAACACCAAATTCGACAAAGTCGGGAGCCTTGCCCAGCATGTCGCGGACGATGACCTGTTGCGCCGTAGTCGCGCCGGTGCCGATCTCCTGCACGCAGTGGCGCATCCGCACCTTGCCGTCAGCATCAAATTCCAGCGCCAGCGCGCTGGTATCCGCACCCGTGCCGTAATCCTTCTGTACCTGCGCGAAGCCGACGCCGTACCGCTTGCCGGGATTGGCCTTATCAAAATCGGCCTTGGCTTTCTCACGGTTCACCCACAGAGGATGCTTTGCCGCAAGATCGAGCATTTCAATATTGTTCAGCTCGCCCAGCGGCTGGGCTCCCTGCGTGTTTTCAAAGCCCGCCTGCAATGCATTGCGGCGGCGGAGCTCGATCTGGTCCATACCCAGCTCAACGGCGAGTTCGTCGACCATCAGCTCCGTGATGCTCATGGCCTGAAGGGTGCCGTAACCGCGCATCGACCCCGCTTCGACTGCGGGTGTCGCAAGCGCGACGGTCGTAAGATCGGATTTCGGGAAATAATAGATCGACTGCGCTGCGGTGGCACCCACCTGAGCGACCGAGAAGGAAAAATTCGCGCGGCCGCCTCCATTGAACTTGTAGAACACCTTCAGGATCTCAAACTTGCCGCTCTTGCGGTCGGCAACGATCGTTACATCCATTTCGACCGAGTGGCGCTTTATGCCGAGCTGGAACTGTTCGTAGCGGTCGTTGGCCAGCCGCACCGGCAGCCCATCTCCATAAAAACACGCAGCGATGGCGTAGAACGGGAAAAGCGAATGGTCCTTGGAGCCGTACCCGACGGTGGTGCCCGAAAGCAGCTTGATCGTCTCGACCGGGAATCGCTTGTTGTCCTTAACCATCAGCGCCGCGACCCGAGCGACCTCATAAGGCGACTGCGCGCCCACGATCAGATGCAGCGTGCGCGTCTTTGCGTCATACCACGCATTGCCGTTGTCGGCCTCCAACGCGCATGGGTCGATCGATTGCGAGAACCCGCTCCGGTCCAGTACAAGCTTGCTTTCATCCTTGCGCGCCGCTTCGATGGCCTTTTCGATATCCGCAGCCGCATCCATGCCGCGCCGCATCGGTTCATAGGTTTCGCGTGCGACCGTAAGCGGATCGCGCACCCCGCCGCCACCCCGCTGTTTCAACATCACAGAGGTCGGTACGAACACTCCGGTCGGAGATTCCGGCGGCCACACCGGATTATTGCCGTCAAAAGCGCCCCAGATGATGGCATCCTGCATCGGCGAATAGACAGACGACGAGGCCGGGGTATCGCCGCCGATCCGGACATAGCGTGCCGCACCGTAATTGGGCGGCGTATTCGGGCCGGTGGCGGCGCCGTACTTCACGACATCCTGCGCAAAACGCAGCATCCGCTTCGCCGCCTCAAAGCGATCGAAATCGTGGTACACCAGAAGCGCCACCGGATGTCCGATCAGAGGCGGCGTCTGCCCTTTGGGAACCAGAAAGTTTTTGCCATAGAACCCGGCTGCCAGACTTTCCGGCTGCGGAACGGTCACGCCGTCGCCGAAGAGTTCTTCATGCAGGACGAGGCGGTCAGGCTGCAATTTCGGCCCCAGAAGGCTCAAGTCCACGCCCTCGAATATCCGGTCGGCCCGCGTTGCCTTGATGAAGAATGCGTGGGCTTGCTCCTTGGGCCAACCGGACAGATCGCGTGCGCGAAAGTCCCGCGCGAACGTCTTCTGTCCGGTCACTTTGCGCAAGGCGTCCCACCGGTAACGGGCCTTGCCGTCCGGCGACATCCAGTCCAACGGACTGGGTCCCGAATGCACTTCGAGCGCATGGGCATCGGGCAAGCGCCCGATCATCACGGAAATACCGAAAAACATGCCAAGTTTGATAAACTGGCGTCGAGAACTATACATCGTCATCGTTTTCTCCAGTTCGAAATCCCTTTGCGTAAGAACCTGCAAGCGTCATGAAAGAAGACGGCCACACCTTGTGGCAGGCCCGTCCGTTGTTCCGTTTATTTTACCGCGGTTTCCTGAGCGCTTACCTGCTCCACCGTCACCGGTACGGTCTGGCCGCCCCATTCCGCTCTGATCCAGGTCACGAGATCGGCAACCTCGGGGGCATTCAGGCGGTGGGCGAAGGGCGGCATGGCGTACATCCGCTCTCCGTTCTTGAATATCTGTGTGGGAGTGCCGTTGAGGACGACATTGATGATCGTCTGCGGGTTGTCCATCGCCAACGCCGCATTGCCCTTCATAGCCGGACTGACATTAGGAATGCCCTCACCCTCCATGCCGTGGCAGCCCGCACACGACGCCATATAGGCCAATCGGCCCGCAGCCATGGGCGTACCGTTTTTAGGAACGGCGGCTTGCGGCAACGGTACGGGAGACGCGGCGGGCAGCGCCAGCTTGCCGTCCTTGCCGGTGAGCAGATAGATGGCGACCGCCTTGACGTCCTCCGGTTCCATCGCACTGGTCGAAAAATGCGTGACCGTGTACATGCTGTCGAAAGAGGTGCCCTGCGGTGCCATCCCCGTGGCGAGATAGGTGCTCAGCGTGGGGACGTCGAAGCCCCGCTTGGCAAGCGCCGCTGCGGTAATATCGGGGACAACCACCCCGTCCACCTCACCGCCCTGCAAGGATCGGGAGAATTCAACGCCCATCATGAAATTGCGCGGCGAGTGGCACGAGCCGCAATGCGCCAACCCTTCGACGAGATAGGCTCCCCGGTTCCATTCGGCGGAGCGCTGGTCATTCCGCAGAACCTTACGGTCGGGGAAGTTCAACAGCGTCCAGAAGTCCATGAACGGACGCACCGGCAGCACGAACACGCCCGTATTGGACTTATTGGCGATTGGCATGGCCGGGATGCTCATGTTGTAGGCATAGAGCGCGTCAATGTCGTCGGGCGTCGTTATATGACTGAAGACAAAGGGCATGGCCGGATAGAGATTGCGCTCGCCCGGCGCGATGCCGTCCCGCATTACGCGATGGAAATCGGCACGCGTGTAATTGCCGATGCCGTACTGTTTGTCCGGTGTGATGTTGGTCGAATAGAGCGTACCGAACGGCGTCGCTATCGCCAGACCGCCAGCTCCCATCGGCCCCTGCGGCATCGAGTGGCAACCGAAGCAGTCTCCCGCCAAGGCCAGCTCGCGGCCACGCGGGATCAGGGTTTGCATCCGTTCGGGCGAAAGAGTCTGCTGCGCCTGCGGAGCTACGCTTGATGTCCGGAACAGGCCGGATAAAACGACAAGCGCCGCTACCACGGCAATGACGACGATGGCTACAATCCAATTGCGCATTATAGTGTTTTTCATAGCTAATCCACCGAGCCGATCACACAGCCGGGCGTGGCGAGGGCGACATCGCGCACGGCTTCGTAATACCGCACGTACCCCGTGCAGCGGCAAATATGATCATTGAGGGCGTCCTCGATTGCGCTCTCCAGATCGGCACGCTTGACCGGCTCATGCTTGAGGCGATCGATAAATGCGGTCGCGCCCGCGACGAAACCGGGTGTACAATAGCCGCACTGGAACGAAAATTTTTCGATGAAAGCTTTCTGAATCGGCGTCAGTTCCGTGACATTGCCCTCTGCGTCCGTTTTTGCCTGGCCTTCGATAGTGATGATTGTCTTGCCGTTGAAAGCATGGGCATTGGCTATACAGGTCCGGGTGTCGACCAGCCTCCCGTCCGGCTGCACTTCGAGGACGGTGCAGGCATGGCAGACACCTTGCCCACAGCCGAAATGTGTGCCGGTCAAGTTGAGATAGTGATGTAAAAAATCGATCATCGGCATTCCGACCGGCACATCGATCGGGCCGACCTCCTTGCCGTTTACAATCATGCTCAATGGCCTTTTTTCAATCTCAGCCGTCATCGTTTCGCCGCTCATGAGCCTTTTCCTTTTTTGGGGTGTGATGAAAAACTCGGGCCTGAAGCCATGTCCCGATTCGGAGCAATCCGCCTGATGCCCAATCCTGTTCCGTTTTTTCAGTGAGCGGGCTTCGGATAAAAAGGGGACGTGCTTTTTCGCCGGATAGCACACTGAAGCCGACAGTGTGAGAATCCATTCTGTGAAATGTAGAGGGGCTTTGGGGGGATATCAATATTATATACTTGATATTTTTACTATAATACAAATCAACTCCGCATCTGCTGGAGCGGATCCCCTTCGGAATGGAACTCGCAGCCGTCAGCGCTTCCCGAGCCGAACGCTACCCCTGCCCCACTATCGGGCACGGAACGTGCAAGCTCCGGTTTCCGCAGCTTTCACGATTTTGCCCTGTCCTCCCACACGAACGGAAATCTTTCCGTTCTCCCTACCCTCCATCCCATCCATGTATCCTTCAAGGCTTTTTTGCCGTCACAGCCTCTCTTTTCCCCGCGCGGACGGATTTATCCGCCCACAGCCAGCAAAGAAGGCCTTGCATGAAGGTTAAAGGTAAGATAATTTATTGGACAGACCATTGACCACCATCCATAAACAAGGCATACGAACGGCCCGCCTGCGGCATCAGGCGGATGCCCAACGCGCATCAGAGGCTGCCGGATCCCACAGGACCTGCCTCAACAACACGCGACGCCTCGGAATTTCATGGGATGGAATTCTGCCTTCCCACCTTTTCCGGCAGGGAACCCGTCGCCCTCCCCCAACACCAAGGAGAAGCCATGTATACGTTGGCACATTTGCATGTCATATGCCGGGATATGGAAAAAATGATCCGCTTCTGGCGCGAGGCGCTCGGTGCGGAATTCGTCGAATACCGTACTTTCGGGGACGATCCGGGTGCGATCATGCGCTTCGGAGGACTGGAAATCTATTTCAAGGAAATCCCGCAGGCCAAGGAGCTGCAATCCGGCCAGGTCGGCTACGAGCATGTGGGGGTGTATGTGCCGCATCTCGAGACCAGCGTGGAATCCTTGGTCAAGGGCTTTGGCTGTACGCTGGCGTCCATGCCCGCCAATCAGAACCGCGTCGCCTTCGTCCGAGGCCCTGAAAACCTGATGCTCGAACTCATAGAAGCCTGATCCCGTTCACCCATGAGGCCGCCCCTGTGTTTCCATGTCGGGCGGCCTCATATCCGTTCCAGAGTCTCTCTTGTTGGAGAGCCGAGGGGCACCAAGAGGAAATGCATTGTAATTTTATACACATCAATAGCACCCTCGAATACCTGACGCGCGCCGTGGGCCGCATCCCGGACCCCGCCTCAACTGAAACAGCGCCAAGCTCAGCCCCAAGACAGGCCTCTGGACAGCCACAGCATGGGATGGTGTACAAGACATTAAGGAGCCCATCTCTACCAAGGCACAAAAAAGCGGAACCTCTGAGGCTCCGCTTTTTGTATGGCGTTTCGCAGGCGGCTCAGCGCGTCGCGGGCGGCTGCCTGAGCCAGTCCTCCCACGCGTTGGCCAGTGCTTCCTTCTTGGAAAGCACCACCGCCATGATCGCCTTGCCCTTGTCGGCGTTGCCATACCCGAGCACGTCATAGCATTTGAGCCACGAAGTCCGCCCGAGGCGGGTCCACTCGGAGAGATCCTCCACCACGCCGAGCAGTTCCATGCCCTGCTCCTGCAAGGCCCTGTCGTCCGCGACAAGCATTTGGGAAACCTTCGTCCGCTCGTAGGCCATCGCTTCCCGGCCCGCGCGGATCAGTGCGTCGCGGGCCTGTTCAGGCAGGCCCTGAAGCCATTCCTCATTGACGATGATGTTGGCGCTGTGGACCGCATAGTTGATGCAGGTGGCGTACTTCTGGTGATCCGCGAACTTCATGGTCACCACGTTGTTGAAACAGCCCTCCTGCCCGTTGACGGTTCCCTTGGCGAGCATACCGTAGGTGTCCGCGAAGGACGCGGGGTGCGGCTTGAAGCCAAGGGCGTTGAAGGCGGAGACCGCCAGCGCGTTCTGCGGTGTGCGCACGGCCAGCCCCCGGGCGTCGGCGAGATTGCGGACGGGATGGGCCGCGTCCGTGGTCAGCTGCCGATAGCCGATGTCCACGATGGCGAGGACGCGCGCCCCACTCTCCTTGACCGCCCACGCGTTGTGCTGGTCCCACATCAGATCGACCAGCTTGCGGAATTCCTCCAGCGAGCCGAACAGGTACGGCATGTTCAGCCAGCCGCAGGACGGCGCGAACGGCATGAAGTTATTCGTCGCCAGCACGGACATCTGGATATCGCCGTGCTGGAGCGCGCGGACGGTCTTCTGTTCGTCCCCAAGCCGCATGTCGGGATACAGCTGAAATTCGAAGGCGCCGCCCGAATATTTCTGGGCCAGTTCGACCAGCTTCCCGTAGGTCACGTTGACGTAGTTCTGTTCGCTCGTGCCGACCGAGGAAGCCACCTTGACCGGAATGGCGGCCACGGCCCGCCCCGATACAAAGCCGGCCAGCGCCGCGCAGGCAA
Source organism: Bilophila wadsworthia ATCC 49260 (assembly GCF_000701705.1). Classification (GTDB taxonomy): domain Bacteria; phylum Desulfobacterota; class Desulfovibrionia; order Desulfovibrionales; family Desulfovibrionaceae; genus Bilophila; species Bilophila wadsworthia. The sequence goes on from NZ_JNJP01000001.1 coordinate 113,328, forward strand.
GAAGGACCATCGCGCATCGTTTCATAACATACTCTCCCCAAGGGTTGTCCCGTCCCGCCGGACGGAGGGCCCGTTTCTCCAAGATCCGGGAACGCCCGCAGTGCCGGGGTGTCCCTTCCAAAGCTAGGGCCTATCGTTTCATGAGATGATGGGCGCTTTTGGCGTAGAACTCGATGCCCGAGGGATCGAAATGCTCAAACTTCTTCATGCACTCTTCAGCCAGTTCGGGATAGGGGCCGTCGATCACGATGTCCTTGTTGCCCCGCCGCAGGATTTCCAGCGGAGACAGCCCGAGATAAGGCAGATCCATCACAGTGTAGTCCTGCTTGTCGTAGATGCTCGTGGCATGAACGATACGCCCGATATTCGTGTAGAAAATGGCGCAGGTGCACATGCTGCACGGGCTGCCGGGCACGTAGATCGAACACCGCCACAGAAATTCGGGATCGTATTTTTGGGCGGCCTCGCGGCACAGGTTCAGTTCCCCGTGCGCGGTCGGGTCGTGATCCGTGAGGCAGGTGTTCAGCCCTTCGAGGAGCAGCTCCCCCGACGGCCCGGCCAGCACGCAGCCATACGGCTCGTTGCCGTAGGCCAGCGACTTGAACCCCGCCTGAATGCCCTTGCGGAGCAGCTCGATGTCCTTTTCGGGGGTCACCCACGCAAAACGCCCGTCGGTCACTTCGTTGCCGTGCACAGTCAGTCTTTTCTTTTCCATGACGAATCCTTTTCATGGGGGTATCCCCCCGTTGATGCGCAATCCCGGTTCCGGCGCGGGCCGCCGTCAGGCCTTCCACTCCCCGCCCCGCTGATGCGGGCCGAGCCCGTCCCTGACCAGATGGCAAGCCACGAAATGGTTGTCCCCGATCTTCCTGAGTTCCGGCTCCTCATGGCGGCAGACGTCCTCGGCAAAGGGACAGCGGGTGTTGAACCGACAGCCGGGCTTGAGATCGATGGGGCTCGGGGGATCGCCGAGCAGCTTCACGCGGCCGCCCTTGGGAGAACGCGACACCTGCGGGACGACCGACAGCAGCGAATAGGTGTAGGGATGGGCGGGGGACGTGAACAGGGACACCTTGTCCGCCACCTCCGCGAACCGGCCGAGGTACATGACCCCGATGTCGTCGCACATGTGCTGCACGACGCCGAGGTCATGCGAAATGAACAAATACGTGAGGTTGTTCTTTTCCTGGAGGTCCATAAACAGATTGAGTATCTGCGCCTGGATGGCCACGTCGAGCGCGCTGACGGGCTCGTCGCAGATGATCAGTTCGGGATAGCTCGCCAGCGCCCGGCCAATGCTGATGCGCTGGCGCTGCCCTCCGGAAAACTGGTGCGGGAACAGCGCCCGCTGCGCCTGATGCAGCCCGATCTGCTCGAAAACCTCCTTTTCCCGCTCCTCGCGTTCCTCGTGGCTGCCCAGGTCCATAAGATTCAGAGGGTCCTGCACGATCTTGCCCACGCGCATACGCGGGTTGAGCGAGGAGTACGGGTCCTGAAAGACGATCTGGTACTTGGGGCGCAGAGCCTTGAGCCGATCCTCCGGGATGCCCACAAGCTCATTGCCCTCCAGCCTGATGGAACCGCCCGAGACGCCCACCAGCCCCATGACAGCCTTGGCTATGGTTGTCTTCCCGGAACCGCTTTCGCCCACGATGCCGAACGTGGTGCCCTTGCGCACGCGGAACGACACGCCGTCCACAGCCTTCACGTAGGAACGTTCCCCGAACAGCGACTTTTTCGGGAGCGGAAAGTGAACCTTCAGGTCCCTGACCTCAAGGAGGCCCTCATTTTCAGTGCTCATGGCTCACCCTTTGGTAAACGGTGTTCTCTTCACGGGCCAACGTCAGCTGTAGAGCCAGCAGGCCACTTCATGTCCGGCGTCGATCGCCTTTGCGGGCGGGTTGTGCTCCATGCATTCCGGCTTCCCGCACGGACAGCGCTCGTAGAACGAACAGCGGTCCTTGCCGAGTTCGGCCATGCCGAGCACCATGCCGGGGATTTCGTGCAGGCGGTGCCGCCCGCTTGTGGGCGTCCGCTGGAGGTGCGGAATACAGCCCTTGAGCGCTTTCGTATACGGATGCTGCGGGTTGAACAGAATCTGCTCGACCGAGCCTTCCTCGACCTTGCGGCCCGCGTACAGCACGGCGACCTTGTCGGACACCTCCGCGACCACGCCCAGATCGTGGGTGATCATGATGATGGACGCGCCCACGCGGTCCTGCATCTCCCGCAGCAGGTCGAGGATCTGCGCCTGCACGGTCACGTCGAGGGCGGTGGTGGGCTCGTCCGCGATGAGGATGTCGGGATCGAGGCACAGGCTCATGGCGATCATCACGCGCTGGCGCATACCGCCCGACATCTGAAACGAATAGTCGTGCATCCGCTTCTCGGGGGAAGGGATACCCACCGCCTTGAGCATGTCGACGCTCTTGTCCCACGCGTCCCGCCTTGTCATGTCCTCGTGCCGCAGCAGCGTCTCGACGAGCTGATTGCCCACGGTGAACACAGGGTTCAGCGAGTTCATGGGCTCCTGAAAGATCATGGCGATCCGCTTTCCCCGGATGTCGAGGATGGCGTCTTTCTCCAGTGTGAGAAGGTCGGTCCCGCGGTACAGGATTTCGCCTCCGGCGATCCGGCCCGGCGGGATGGGCACGAGCCCCATGATCGAAAGGGCCATCATGCTTTTGCCGCACCCGGATTCCCCGATGATGCCCACGGTCTGCCGGGGATCGACTTTCAGGTTCACCTTGTCGAGGACCCTGACGATCCCCATCTTCGTCGAGAACTCCACCTGAAGGTCCCTGACTTCAAGCAACGTATCTTCCATGGTTCGCCTCGTTTCGAAATCGGTTTGCGGGCCGCGCTAGCGTCGCCGCAGGCGGGGGTTGAACGCATCGTTGATGCCGTCGCCGATCAGCCCGATGGCAAGTACCACAAGGAAAATGGCCAGGCCGGGGAACGTGACCGCCCACCAAGAATTCATGATGTAATCCTTGTTGGAGCCGATGATCATGCCCCATGTCATGATGTTGGGGTCGCCGAGGCCAAGGAAGCTCAGGCCAGACTCGAACAGGATGGCCGACGAAATGGTCAGGGTGGCCACGATGACCAGCGGCGGGATGGCGTTGGGCAGGATGACCCGGCACATGATGGTGGCGTTTCCCGCGCCCATCGTCCTCGCGGCGGCCACGTAGTCCATTTCCTTGATCCGCATGAATTCGGCGCGGGTGACGCGGGCGACCTGCGGCCAGCTCACAATGCCGATGGATACGGCCACGCTGGTCAGCGAGGGGCTGAACAGGGCCACCACAACCATCGCAAGCAGAAGGGGAGGCAACACCTGAAAGAATTCCGTGGCCCGCATGAGCAGTTCGTCCCAGATGCCCTGCCGGTATCCGGCCAGCGCCCCGATGGTAATGCCGATGCACAGCGTCACCAGCGTGGCGAAGCCGCCCACCGCCATGGTGGCCTTGCCCCCGGCGATGATGCCCGCGAAGATGTCGCGGCCCAAGTAATCGCTGCCGCAGATCAGGCCATATTCACCGGGCGCGCTCATGGGCGGAGCGACCATCTCGAAGGGATCCACCGGGTAGACCAGCGGGCCCACGCAAGTGAGCAGCAGGACGGCCCCGAGCAGAACCAGCCCAAGCACGGCGGCCCGGTTTTGCAGGTACATCTTCCACGCTTCACGCAGGGGGGACTCTTCCTTGTATTCCCAAGCGGCGCTTTGTTCGGACATGGCTACCTCCTCCCCACTCTCATTTTGGGATCAAGAAACCGGTAGGCGAAGTCGGTCAGGACGTTGGCGATGATGACCACGAACACGGAGCAGAAGAGGATGCCGAGCAGCGTGGGATAGTCCTTGCGCAGGATGGACTCGTAGGCGAGCCGCCCCATGCCGGGCCAGTTGAATACCGTTTCCACGAGCACGGCCCCGGCGAACACCTGGCTGAATTGCATACCCGCCAGCGTCACCACCGGGATGAGCGCGTTCTTCAAGGCGTGCTTGTACACGACCGTCCGTTCTCTCAGGCCCTTGGCCCGTGCCGTGCGGATGTAGTCCGTGCCGAGGATGTCGATCATGGAGGCGCGTTCCATGCGGCTGTACTGGGCGATGTAGAGGATCGCCAGCGTCACCACCGGCAGGATGAGGTGATGGGCCACGTCGAGGACATAGGCGAACCCCGTGTAACCCGCGCCGATGGTCGTCATGCCCGACACGGGCAGGATGGGGATCCACGATGCGAACAGGATGAGCAGCATCATGCCGGTCCAGAACGCGGGGGCGGAAAAGCCGATCAGGGCCACGATGGTCACCAGATGGCTGGTCCAGCTGTTCGGACGCCGCCCGGCCTGCACGCCGAGGCAGACGCCGATGAGGACCGCCGCGCACACGGCGGTGACCACGAGCAGCAGCGTCGCGGGCAGGCGATCCTGAATGAGTTCCATCACCGGAAGATTGAAGAAATAGGAGTAGCCGAGATCGCCGTGCAGCACCTTGCCGAAATAGGCGACGAACTGGTTGAACAGGCTCTGGTTCAGCCCGTACTGCTCACGGATGGAGGCAAGCAGTTCGGGGCTGGCACCGCCCATTTCGCCAGCGATGGTCACCGCCGGATCGCCGGGAGCCAGCCGGATGAGGAAGAAGTTCAGGCACAGTACCAGAACGAGCAGGACGGCCGCCCAGAACAATCGTTTTCCTACGGCACGCAAGAACGTCATAAGAACTCTCCGCGTATGTTGCGAATGGGCCGGGGCCCCATTCCGAGAATTGACAGACAGGCACGTCCGGAACAGCCCCTGTCCGGGAGGACGCCGGGCCGCGCAAAGTTTCCCCGCCCGGCCCGGTCAAGCGCGGCTACTTCTTCAGGTAAACGTCCATATACGGAGCGAGGAAGCCCCAGATGGACGCGGGCACGTTGCCGACACGCTTGTTGTAGATGGTGTGGTAGGCGGTGGTGGTCATGAAGTAGATCGGCACGTCGTTCATGACGATCTGCTGGAATTCCTTGTACAGCTTCGCGCGCTTCTCGTTGTCGACCTCGGAGGCCGCCTGTTCCATGATCGCGTCGACCTTGGGATTGCGGTACTGCTGGGTATTGGAGAAAGGAACGCCCTTCACGATGTTGGCGGAGGAATACGTGCGGTGCACGCCGATGACGGGATCGCCCCAGTTGAACACGTTGTCGGTGGTGATGTCGAAGTTGTAGTTGGACACCCGTTCGGCCCACGTGCCGAAGTCGGGAGAAATGCGGATCTTGGCGTCGATGCCGACCTTGGCGAGCTGCGGCTTCAGGTATTCGGCCATCATCCTGGTGGTGGGGGAACCGGGGGCGTAGTCCACGGTCACGGTAAAGCGGGTGCCGTCGGCCTTGACCGGATACCCGGCCTCGTCGAGCAGCTTCTTGGCCTTTTCGAGGTTCACGTCATACATGTTCACGTCCTTCGTATAGAAGGGGCTGAACGGCGTGATCGGGGTGGCGGAAGGCATCACAAGGCCCATCATGATGACCTTGGCGAAAAAATTGCGGTCGATGGCGTAGGCCGCTGCCTGACGGACCCGCACGTCGTCGAACGGCTTCTTGCCTGTGTTGAAGGCCACCCAGTCGAGGGAGCCGATACCGGCGTAACCCTTGTTGGTGACCACGAGGTTCTTGTCGCCGGAGAGACGCTTCACTTCGCGGAGGCTGTCAAAGAAGGGCATGGCGTCCACTTCGCCGCGCTCGACGGCCATGACGCGGTTGTTCATATCGGGAATGATCTTGATGATGACGCGGTCGACGTGCGGCTTGCCCTTAATGAAAAAGTCCTTGTTCTTCTCGAGCATGATGTAGTCGCCGGGCTTCCATTCCACGAACTTGAACGGCCCGCTGCCGATGGGAGCCTTGTTCGCGGGATTTTGGCGGATGTTGGGATCGGTGTCGTAGACGTGCTTGGGCATGATCGGGCACAGCACCGGGGACATGCACAACAGGATGGCGGGATGCGGCTTGGAGAGCCGGATGACCGCGGTGTACGGATCGGGCGTATCCACGCCGGATACGGGCGCGTACATGGCCTTGAAGGGATGGTTGGCCTTGATCGCCATGATGGAGAACGCCACGTCCTCGGAGGTGATCGGCGTGCCGTCATGGAACTTGGCCCCCTTGACCAGATGCAGGGTCAGGCTCAGGCCGTCGGGGGCCATCTCCCACTTTTCGGCAAGGTAGGGATGCGGATTCCACTGGTCGTCGTACTGGAGCGGGCTCGCAAAAAGCTGCGCGCCGGGGATGCCCGAGGAGATGCCGGAACTCAGGCCGGGGTTCAGCGAAACGGGGTTCTGCGCCCAGGTCACCGTGAACGTGCCCCCGTCGGGGATGGCTTCGGCCTTTGCGGGCACCGCCGTAAAGAGCATCGCCGCCGTCAGCGCGGCAGCGGAAAAGAGCTTCCAACCGTTCGTGAGACTTGCCATCGTTGTACTCCTTATGAGTTAGCGTTGCCTTGGCAACGGGTGGGACGCACTCAGGGCTTGCGGGGCTGGAAAAGGCCGTGCCCGAACGGGGCCAGTACATTGCCCTCGCGGGCTACCACCCTGCCCCGCACGACCGTGCAGACGGGGAGCCCGACGCCCTCAAGCCCTTCGAAGGCCGAGAACGGATTGAGATACCGCAGGGAATGAGCGGTGATCGTCCAAGCCCTGCCCGGATCGATCAGGACGGCGTCCGCGTCGAGCCCGACGCCGAGCGCGCCCTTGCGGCCGTCGAGGCCGAACACCCTCGCGGCGGAGGAGGCGAACCGGGCCAGCAGGCTCGGGCTGCACCCGCGCCGGGTCACGGCCTGATCGAACATGACCTGCACGAGGCTCTGGAGACCGCTGAGGCCGCCCCACGCGCCCATGACGCCGTGTACCGCCTCGTCCTTTTCGTCGGGACGCGACGGCGAATGATCCGAGCCGATACAGGACAGGGTGCCGTCCAGCACGTATTCCCAGAGCCCGTCTCGGGCCTCGGCGGTCCGCAGGGGCGGAGCACACTTGAAGACCGTACCGCATGACAAGAGGTTTTCTTCTGTAAAAACAAGGTAATGTGGGCAGGTTTCGCCAGTGACGGACAAACCATCGGCCTGTGCCCGGCGGACGAGTTCGGCCACGCGGGGATGGCTGACGTGGCAGATGTGCACGCGGGCCCCGGTTTCGCGGGCCAGTTCGATGACGTTCGCCGTGGCGATGACTTCCGCGACCACGGGGCGGCTGTCCAGAAAGGCCCGTCGGGTCCCGCCCCCGGCCTTCGCTTTCGCTTCACCAGCGCAGATAAGCGCGTGATCCTCACAGTGGAACCCGGCGAGGCCGCCGAAAGCCTTGATCCGGAACAACGCCTCACGCGCCAGCCCCATGTCCACACTGGAATACCCGAGGGACACGGGCGCGATGAAGGCCTTGAAGCCCACGGCCCCGGCCGCCTCCATGCCCGCCAGTTCGGCGGCGTTGTCGGTCACGAGCCCGCCCCAGAGCGCATAGTCCACGAGGCTGCGGCCCTCGAACACGGCCAGCTTGTTCGCGAAGGCATCCGCGGAGGTCAGGGGTGGCGTGTTTTGGAGAGGCATGTCGATGAGGGTCGTCACCCCGCCCACCGCCGCCGCTTCCGAGGCGTGCGGCAGGTCTTCGCGCCAAGTGAAGCCGGGATCGTTGATATGGGCGTGACAGTCCAGCATACCGGGCAGCACATACAATCCGGCGGCATCCAGCTCCTCGCGCGCCGGCAGCGTTCCGTCATCGGAGATCGCCGCGATTTTCCCGTTCCTGACGTACAGATGCCCGCCGAAAACCCTATCGGCGGTGACCAACATTCCGTTCCTGATCGCTAAATCGAACATGCGGGCTCCGAGAGGCGGCGGCAGGCGCCGGAGAGATGTGCAGAGGGATCGTACGCCTACATAGTAAGATGGTTAAGCTGTCTGACCAGCTTAAATAAAACAAAAAATTACAGCAAGTTATTTATCTATTTTGGTTTATCATAACGTATTAGCCCTCTCTCCGCAACCCCTTGCCGTTTTTTCTCCTCATAAAACCTTCCGGAGCGTTCCCGAGACGCGCAAGGCGCGGCAGACATCCGTCCTCTCGAAAGATTGGGCACCGATCAGGGGACGATATGCGTCCCCTTGCCTTCCACGACCGCGGCGCGGACGTTTTCCGGCGAGGTGATGATGGCCTCCTTGCCGGTTGCCTTGACGAAATCCACCGCCGCCAGGACCTTGGGAAGCATACTGCCCGGAGCGAAGTACCCGGCTTCCACGCAGGCCATCGCCTCTGCCACGGTCATCCGGGAAATATTTTCCTGCTCGGGCGTTCCGAAATGGATGGCGACGTTGGACACCGCCGTGGAAATGACAAACAAGTCGCTCTTGATGCGTTTGGCGAGCAGGCAGGAGGTCAAATCCTTATCCACCACGGCATCGACGCCCTCATAGCCCCCTTCCGTACGGAACACCGGGATACCGCCGCCACCGCCCGCGATGAGGTGCAGGCCCGAGGCAAGGAGCGTTTTCAACCCGGCCTCCTCGACGATCTCCAAAGGGCGTGGAGAGGGTACGTAACGCCGGAAGCCGCGCCCGGCGTCTTCCCTGAGCACCCACGAGGGATTTTCGCGGCGGAGGACCTCGGCCCGCTCGGGCGGGTAGAATTCGCCCACGGGCTTCGTGGGATTCCGGAAACCGGGATCGTCCTTGTCCACGACCACCTGCGTCAGCACGGCGATGGAATCCTCGCACAGGCCGCGCCGGAGGAACTCGTTCTTCAGCGTCTGCTGAATCTGGTACCCAATGCCGCCCTGCGTGTCCGCCACGCAAGTCACCAGCGGCAGGCCGTGCAGCCCGGACGTGGCGTGCGCGACTTCGCTCCGCCACAGCAGGAAGCCCACCTGCGGGCCATTTCCATAGGTGACAACCACCTGATATCCCAACTCCACGAGGCTCACGATATGCTTTCCGGTGACGCACAGGGCCCTGTACTGATCCTGTACGGTCTGGGCGTCCTTACTAAGGATGAGCGAATTTCCCCCGATGGCGATAACTGCGACCTTGCGTGTCGGCATGTCTGCTTCTCCCGATGGCGGGTCCCGGGATACGGCCCCACCGGCTGATGGATAAAAAGGATCCGGACGAGATGGCGACCGGCCCGGAAGCGGGCCTCACGGAAACGTGCCGGGGAGGGAGGCCGCCGAAAACGGCCCCGCATCTCCCGTACAAGGCTAGTTCACGCCGCAAATGGACGCGAGCAGAGCCATGCGCAGTGGGATGCTGAACCCGATCTGCTTGAAATACAGTTCGAATTCGCTCTTATCGAGGCTCTGTTCGAACTCGAAGTCGTTGCGCGGCAGGGAATGCATGATACCGACCACGCGCCCGGTCTTCTTCTTGATGTATTCGAGATCGTTGAGGTACAGATAATGGTTGGCGACCTTCCGCATGAAGTCCTCGCGGTTGGGATCTTCCTTCTTCAGGGAGCTGCCGGGCAGGTACAGCAGATCGGCCCTGGCCATGAGCTCGACATTTTCGTCGTGCGTCAGATCGAAATGTTCCTCAAAGCTCGCGCCCATGCTCTTCAGCTTGTCGATCAGGACCTGCGGGGTCCGCAGCCCGCTTGAGCCAGTGTAGATGATGTGCGCACCCATGCGGGCCGCGCCGAGGGCGAAGGATTGCCCGGAACGTGCGCGGGACAGGTCAGGCGTGGAAATGATGATGCGCATGTCCTCAAAGGGCTTCTTCAGGGCGCGCAGGGCGGTGTACATGTCCAGCAGGCCCTGCGTGGGATGGGTCACGTGCCCGTAGCCGCCGGAAATGATCGGGCAAGCGTCCGAACCGAGGCGTTCCAGCGTGGACAGGACCTGTTCGCTGTCCCCGTGGCGCAGCACCAGCACGTCGGCGTACTGGGAAATGACCCGGATGCCGTCGTACAGGGATTCATTCTTCGCCATCGCGGAATGGCCCATCGGATCAGTCTCGGTGATCACGCGCCCCCCGAGGCGGTGCATGGCTACCTCGTGGCTGCACCGGGTACGCGTGCTCGGCTGGAAAAACAGTGTATACAGGAGCTTGTTGGCAAGCAGAGGAATCTGGTTCCTGGAGTACGGCTCCAGCAGTTCGGCGGCCTTGAAGAGATGCCCGAGCTCCTCCTTGCTGTAGTCGTCGAGGAAGGTCAGGTTTTTGCCCTTCATGTTGGCGGCTTCAAGTTCGTCACGAAGGTCCAGCGGCTTGAGGCTTGCGGAAATGGTCATGATAACGCTCCATTGTATGACGGCGGTGTTGTGGGGAAAGCGGCCCGCCGCCGGAAACGCGGCGGGCCTCCGGCATCAAATCTCCGCGTCGCGGTGGCAATCCTTGGAGTAGATGTAGGAAAGGCGGGTGAGGCCCACACCGTAGCAGCACTGCTTGCAGTACGCGCCCATCCAGATGAAGTCTTCAGCTTTGACCGGAACCCAGTCGTCGTTCAGCAGGTACAGGCCCTCCCCTTCGTACAGGTACGCGCCGTGCTCCTGCACGTGCGTTTCCACGAAGGGATGGCAGCCGCCGGGCGCGAAGGACAGGATGTGCATGTTCATGTCGAAGCGTTCGTCCACGGGCAGCAGATCGCGCACGAACACGTTTTCCATGTTGTCGTAGATGCGTTCTTCGATGTCGTTGGTGTTGCCGAACACGGCGTAGGGTTGCATCGCGGGATCGGGATGCGGGATGTAGCGCTGCTTGTAGAGCAGGAAGCGCAGGGGCTTGTCCGTCTCGTTACGGAAGGAGATGCCCACCCCGGCGGGCGCATAGGCATAGCCGCCCTGCGGCATGACTTCGGTGCGTCCGCCTACAGTGACGGTCAGCGAGCCTTCACCGTCAAGCACGTAGATAAAGGTTTCGATCTGGCCGGACGCTCCGTAGGGCACGGTGGTCCCGCCGCCGGGCAGGGCCGTGCCGATGTGCTGGACGAAGCCCGCACCCATTTTAGGGGTGCACAGGATGGTCATCCGGCAGCCTTCGATGCCGGGGATCACGTTGAACACACGGCCTTCCGGAGGGATGATCGCGTACATGCCCGGCTTCACCACGGCTCTGGAACTCAACAGATCGCTCGGATACCCCATACTCTTCTCCTTCCGCGGGCGGCCCGCTCGCCGCGTCCCGCCCGGTTGCGCCGCCCGCGCCTTCGCGGGGGCCTGTTCCCTTTCGCACGCGCCGCGGCATCGGCGTATGCAGTTGGTTTCCGGATGTCCCATCCACTGTTTCCTGCCTTCCGGGGCAAGGCATACCCTCCGGAAGGCCGCCTTTGACGTTTTATTGGACAGATGGTCTTACCAAAAACAGCAATAGCCCCCTGTACAAAATCTGTCAATCTTCTTTTGATATTTTTTCCGTTACCAGTTCATAAAAACATATATTTCAATATGTTTCATAAAATATACTCTATTTGCTTCTTCCCGGTAAAACTGGACTCTTCCCGCCTGTTCCGATAGGATGAAAGACAGCATCCCGCTCCGCCACCCACCCAGGCGGGCCGGAACAGCGTTTTTCCCGACGGCCAAAAAACGTTGGCCCCGTCATCAACCTTTTGGACTCAAAAAAGAGTGGGATATGTTCGATAAAGTCGTCAAAAGCACCGTTCCGGGGCAGGTCATTGAGCAGATCAAGGAACTGCTGGTCAAGGGAGAACTCAAACGCGGGGATCGCCTCCCGCCCGAACGCCAGCTTGCGGATATGCTCGGCGTGAGCCGCCCTTCCCTCCGCGAAGCCCTTCGTGCGCTGGAATACGCCGGTATGCTGGAAACCCGTGTGGGCGAAGGCATCTTCGTGGCCGACGGGGACAGCATTATGATGAACAATCTCCTGATGCTGCACCTCATCAAACAGTACGCCCTCGAAGAGATGATCGAGGTCCGCAAGGTCCTTGAGACGTCCAACGTGCGTTTTGCTGTGCTCCGGGCACGCGACGAGGATCTCGCCGCGCTCAAGGAAATTCTCGAACAGTCACGCGGCCAGATCGCTAACAAGGCGGCCTTCATCAAATCCGACTACGCGTTTCACCAGGCCATCGCCGTGGCGTCCGGGAACAGCATCCTTGCCACCATGCTCCAGACCATGCGGACAATGATGAGCGACTTCAACTCGCAGCTCCTCACGTCGCAGGAAGGCCGCCAGCAGGTCTACGCACACCACAAAAAAATCGTCGAGGCCATCCTTAACCGCGACGAGAAAGCGGCTCAGGACGCCATGTTCCTGCACCTCGAAAACGTCGTCCAGAGCATGAAGAAGGCCTCACCCAGCAAAAGCAAATAACCCGAATGGGGCTCGTTCCCCCGCTCCGGCAACGATGCCGCCATGCACAATTTGCCATGACGAACTCGGACACGACGCCCCGGCTTACATGCGCCCGCGGCCTCATTTCCGAGTATCGTCATGCCAGCATTATAATACTGTAATATCCGTTCATTTTTTTGTGAAACGGATACTGAAACAGCCATCTCCTCCGTATACTTACCCCCACAGATCCGCAAGGAGGCGGGCCGTCCGCTCCAACATGCCCTGCGTATGCAAGGCGGTGAGCCCAAACCGCAGCAAACCGTCGCCGTAGGGAACCGTAGGATAGCGGGCCGCCAGTGCCAGCACGCCCCTTTCCGCCAGCTGTTCCCCAAGATGGGTCGTCCTTGCTTCCCCGCCTGTAGGTACCGCAACGATATGAGCGGTGCCGCGTGTAGGAATCCCAAGCTCGCACAGGCGGGTGCGAAAAAACACGGCATTATCCCGAAGCCGGGCACGTTCAGCGTCAAGCAGCGGCAAGCGTTCCAACAGCTTCAAAACAGCCGCAGCATGGGCCGGAGGCATGGCTGTGGAATGCATGACCGCCGAGGAAAGGCTTTCGAAAAAGGCGGCAAACCCCTTGGGGAGCAGCAGGAACGAACCGAACAGCCCAAGCGATTTGCCGAATGTTCCCAAGACGATGTCCGCCGTACCCGGCACCCCGGCGCACAGCCCGCGCCCTCCGGGGCCGAGCGCGCCCACCGCATGGGCCTCATCCACCATCAGGAAAAAACCATACTTGCTGCGGAGTTCAGCCATACGGGACACATCGAGTTCCGTACCGTCCATACTGAACAAGGACTCCGTCATCACCAGCGGCTGTACCGTGGCGGGAGGGGCGGAAGCGAGCCGCCGTTCCAAATGCCCATAATCCGCATGGGCATATGTCCGCACATCGGCTTTCCCCAATACGAGCCCTCGGGCGATGCTGGCATGTACCCGGCGATCCACAAAAACGGGCTGTCCAGCATGGATCAACGCCATAGCGCAAGCGAGGTTGCCCTGATAGCCGCTCGGCAGGAACAGGCATTCGTCAAACCCGAAATACGCCGCAACCGCCTGCTCCGCTTCTTCGGTGATCCGGCTCCGTCCGCCGGCCAGACGTGACGCCGAAGCCGACGGCGGGAACGCCGCGAAACACTCCCCGACCTCAGCGCGCCATTCCGGAGATGAGGCCAACCCCAGCCCGTCGTTGAGCGTAAAATTCAGGAAGGCCCTGCCCCCCATGTGCACGACAGGGCCTTCGCCCGCCATGTCCAGCAAAGGCGGCCGCCGTTCAAGCCCTCGGGCCCGGCCTTCCTTCAGCCTTTCATCGAGACATTCGCGGAGGGTGCGTTTTGCGTCAGCCATTGAAAAAGCCGCCTGTATCGAGGTTCCAACATATCCCTTCTAAAGGTATCGTCATAAGGAGCCAGCCCGATGCCGAGGGAAACCGACCATGCCGGAACAGCCTCTTTCCCACATTCCATTCCGAAAAGGCCTTTCTCCGTTTTCGCCGCACTCCACGTTTCCGACAAAGGGAGAGAGCACGCCGGACAAACATCCACCCGATACGTTGCCGCCCGTAAGGACCGCCCCAGCAAAACCGCACGGAATACCATCAAGCCATCGAGCGCATCTGTGGGGAACCGGCATTCATCCACCGACAACAGGAAGGCATGGCACGAGAATCCCGCAAGGAACCGCTGATGCAGGGCGGCGGCCTGTGCCGCGGCCTCCAGCCCTTGCCACATGGGGGCTGATCCGAAACGGCGCCACGCGGTGAGGTGATCCGGTTCTGCCGCGCTCACCCCGTCCAGCAGGACAAAGGGCCGGGGTGCGTCTCCGGGAAGGGCATCAGTCATCGCCGCACCGTACTACCAAGGCCGCGTTTTGCCCGCCGAATCCAAAATTTTCCAATACCCCCACCGGGCCGGGAAACGGACGCGTTGCAACGGCAAAGTCCAACAGCCCGGAACAAGGTGCGCGCAGGTTCCGGATGGGCGGCAACCGCCCGGATCGCCATGCGGCGAGCATCAAGGCCAGCTCCATCCCCCCGCAGGCGGCGGAGCCATGCCCGATCCATGACTTGAGGGCGGTTACGGCGGGGCGCGCCTCCGCCTGCGCAAAAACCCTCTCCAGCAATACGGCCTCACTACGGTCATTAAGGGGAGTCCCAGTACCGTGTGCGGAAACCCAATCAACGGCATGGGGCTCAAGGCCCGCATCGGCAAGCGCCCCCCGTACCGCCTGCTCCGCAAAGCGGGCCGATTCGTCAGGCGCGGTGAGCGCACCTCCGTCCAGAGAAGCCCCAAACCCGAGGAGCTCCGCAAACACCGCCGCCCCGCGCGCCCGCGCCGACTCCAAGGATTCAAGCACGAATGCGGCTCCACCCTCGCCGGGAACAAAACCGTCACGGGCCTCGTCAAAGGGGCGGGACGCTTCCGATGGCACGGGGTTCCGGCTGAGCGCGTGGGCTTTGGCATACCCGAGCATCCCGCCGCGGGAAAGGCGGGAATCCCCGCCTGAGCAAAGGACGGTTTCCGAAAGGCCGTACCGCACGCGCCGGAAGCCCTCCCCTATGGCCTGCAGCGCGGACGCGCACGCCGTCCCGAGCACGAGGCCCTCTCCGTGGATATCGAGAAAACGCGCCAACGCGGTGTTTCCGGTATTAGGCAGCCAACGCAAGAGCCATAGGGCGTCGAGCGCCTCAGAATCCGCTGGAGGAAGCCCGTTTTCCCGATCGAAATCCAGCATGGGGCCGGATGCCCCTATCAGGCAGGTCTGTGGAGGCATGTGCGGATCGAATCCCGCCGAAGCCGCCGCCCGGAGGCCGGACAAGACGGCAAACGCCGCACCCCGGTTCAGATAGCGGCGGTGCCGCCATGCCGAAAAACGGGAATACGCCGCATCATCTCCCAAATCGGAAACGGGGCAGGCAGAATACCCCGGCAAGGCTTCGCTTGGGGCGAACGCCGGGCATCCGCCGGCAAACGCCCGCGCGATGCCGCCCTGCTCCCATCCGAGGCTGGTACAGCAGCCTATGCCGGTGATGACGACCCTATTCATATTCCTGCGAAGGCAGCGCCGCGCGGATGTACGCCGCAATGTCATCAAGGCAGAGCTGCGGGACGGCATCCGGGTTGGACAAGCCAAGGGCGAGCGCCTTTACGCGCTCCGGGGAAAGGTAGGGATATTCACGGCGGATAACCGCTTCCGGTTCTCCGCCATGCGCCACGTGGTAACGCAGGGAACGCAGAAACACCACGTCGTCATCAATCAGAATGTGGAATGTCTGGCCCAGCCGCGCGCCGATCTCCAACAGGTCGATGGATTCACAAGGCAAATCCGTCATGAGCCGGGTTTCGCCGGAAAGCGCCCGGGGGTCGCATTCAAAAATATCGGCAACAATGCCGCACACCTTATCCGTTATTTCCGAGTAATCCATTCTATCCTCAAAATGTGGTTTTCGTCGCCGAAAGCCCGCCGTCCAGCGTCACTACAGTGCCATTGACCGAGGATGCCGAAGCTGAAAGCAAAAACAACACTGTTTCAACGGCCTCATCCATGCGGACCAGCCGTCCGATAGGCATCCGTTTTTCTACGGCCTCCCTCCTGCGCTCCAAAAATACCGCGCCCCGCCCGGCATCCAGCCAGCTCAGGCGCAAGGAACAGGCGGTGACTCCCCTTCCGGACAGCTCCACGGCAAGGCTCCGGTACAGAGCCTCGCCAGCCAGTTTGGCGGCCGCATAATACCCCTGTCCTTCAGCCGGGCACTCGGCGGCGCTGGATGAAACGAACACGCAACGCCCGAACCGGCGGGCCAGCATGGAGCGTCCCACCGCGCGGACGAGGCGGGCACGCAAGCCGATATCCACGGCGGCCCATTCCATAATCGCTTCCGGCGCGGCTCCGGCAATCAGGCTTTCGAAGCGCGAATGCATCAGGTCGACCAGATGGGCGGGCGGTTCACCGAGCAGCCCCCGGCATCGTTCCGGCAGGCTTTCCGGTTCATCAAGGGGAAGGCAGGAAAGCCCCGCTTCCCCGCAATGTGCGAGCCCTTCGGACGAACGGCAAACGGAAAGCGTTTTCGCGCCTTCCTCCCGGAGAGCACGGGCCAACGCCATACCGAGCTGGCTGCTTCCCCCCGTAATGATGACCGGCCCTTTGAAAAGCAACTTCATGCCTCCCCCCGCGCAGGATCCGCCGCAACAAGGAGCGTGCCTTCGGCCATCCGCCGCTCGCCGGACAGCAAGACGCACCGGATCGCCGCCGCATCGGGTTGAGGGGTAAACGCGTAATCATACGCCCCCGGCTCAATGAAATGCCGAAAACGGAACCGCTTCACGCCCAGAACACGCCAGCCGGGGAAGAGAGCTTCCGCCCCGGCCCGCATGGCCTCAATGACGAGCGTCCCCGGAACCCTTGGGGCACCGGGGAAATGTTCATCAAACAGAGGGTGTTCCCCAGAAAACCGCCATGTGCCCCGCACCTCGCGGTTCCCGGAACCATCCACCCGTCCGCCGGGAATAGCCTTTTCATTTTCCATGCTTTTCGTGTACCCATACCAATCTGAAAAAGCAATCCGTCCCCCGCATACCCCAGAAATCCGGGATACGTATTCCATCCGGCCCCGTTTGCCCCATGCCGCTAAAGCTTGGGCAAGCGGCTCAAGCCCTCCATGAACTTCCATTCTCCTGAAAGTGCGAACCGGAAACATCCGGTTCGCACTTTTATTTGCTCATACAGCATCTGCCCATGTCAGGCAGACATCGCCGCAGGCTTGATTACATCAAGAGCCGCGGCAGGAACATGACGAAGTCCGGGCAAGCCGCGACAACGATGATGAGCAGCCACATCGCCAGGAGATAAGGGAACGCCCTCAACGCCACTTCCTCAAGCTTCACATCCGTAATCTTCATGGTAATAAACAGGTTCGCACCAAAGGGAGGCGTCAGGAACCCGGTTTCGCAGCATACCACAAACAGGATGCCAAGCTGGATCGGATGGATGCCGAGGGCGTTCGTGATGGGCAGGAACACCGGCGCGAGCACCACGACCATCGCCAGCGTGTCGGCCACGAAGCCGCACAGGAAGATGAAAAACGCGATGAGCAGCAGGGTGATCGTCGGGTCCGTGGAGATGGAACCGAGGAACGCACCCACGGTCTGGGGGATATGGTACAAGGTGAGCAGCCGCGAGAAGGCCATCGAAACGCCGACAAGGATGGTGGCGGAACCGGCAAAGGCCGAGGTACGGATAAGCGCCGAGGAAATGTTCTTCCACGTCAGCTTGCGGTAAACGAACAGGCCGACGAACAGCGTCCAGAGTACGCCCACTTCGGCGGCTTCGGTGGGAGTGAACACGCCCCAGTAGATGCCGCCAAGGATGATCGCCGGGGTCGCCAGCGCCCACTTGCCGTCCCAGATGGCCTTGCACAAGCCGACAATGGAGAACTTTTCGTTCGTGCCCTGATAGCCGCGCTTCTTGGCGATGCAGTACGCGGTGATGCACATAAGGCTCGTCAGCACGAAGCCGGGGATAAATCCGGCCATGAACAGCCCGGCGATGGATGTGTTTGCCACGACGCCGTAAATGATCATCGGGTTGCTCGGCGGGATCAGGATGCCGAGCGTACCGCCCGTGGCGGAGACGGCCGCGGCGTCGTCCTTACGATATCCGGCGGCGATCATGCCGGGGATCATGATGCTGCCGATGGCGGCTGTGGTGGCGGGGCCGGAGCCGCTGAGCGCCGCGAAGATCATGCAGGCGAGGATGGTCACCATGGCGAGGCCGCCGCGGATGTTGCCCACCGCCTTCTTGGCGACTTCAATGATTTCACCGGTGATCCCGGCGGGTTCCATGAGGAACCCGGCCATTACGAAACCGATGGTGGCGATGAGCGGGAACTGGTCCATGCCGGTGTACAGGTTCTGAGGGATGAACTCCATCGGGAACGGCATCCCGATCATCGAGATGATGGAGGCCAGACCGATTACCCCAAACAGGGGCAAGCCAAGCAGCATGAAGACGACGAAGGATATGACGAGCAACATGGGTTAGTCCTCCCGGCTTTCGAACTCAAGCGTGTTGTTCCGGATATCGCGGTACAAGCCCTGAAGCGTCCGAAAGATGGTGAGGGCCATGCTGATCGGAATGATGAGATACGCGTACATGACGTTGATCTCGAGGGCGGCGGAAACCTGCTTGAACCGGATCATATTCTCAAGCATACCAAGGCTGTAATAGAAAACCAGGGCGCAGAATACGGTGAACGTGAGCTCGGAAACGACGTACAGGATCCTGACCAGCTGCGGGAAACGCTTCTTCAGCACATCCATGAACATAAGGATGCGCAGCTGCTCCTTGTGCTTCACGGCGATGGCGACGCCGATATAGGATGACCACACGAACAGATAGCGGCACAGCTCCTCCATCCACGAGAACGACTTGCCGAGCAGGAAGCGCGAGAACACTTCCATGCCGAGCAACAGGACGAGCAAAGCCAACATGACGGAAACACAAAACTCTTCAGCCCAATCATCGAGCCAGCGCAATATTCCTGACATGACTTCTCCAATAAACGGATTCCGTTTGAAGAATGTGGGGAAGGCACCGTCTTCGGATCACTGGAAGGAGGGTACGAGAGAAGACTCCGGGCGCAATCCGGGATTCCCGGCAAACATCCCTGCCCTGCCATGACGAAAGATGGCATGGAGGAGAAAATGCCGCAGGATACCCGCCGCAATCCTTTCGGACCGGGTCCGCTCCTTCAATGACCGAAGCGTGGGAGACAGAGACGGATCAGGAAAAACACAAGCCGGACGGGGGAGCGAGAGGAAGGGGCAGCATTCCTCTGATGTCCGAGAGATGGGGTACGAGGAGGGACTCGGAAAAACGCGTCCGCAGAACCTTTGTACACAGAGGGAAGAGAAGCAGAAGAAAAACGACAAGCCGCATATTCGGCAACTTGTTGGGTACGGCCTCCGTTGCGGACAGGACAGCCTTGCCTTCTCCAATGAGCTGTTCGGCGGCTTCCTGATGCATGGGGAAGAAACTGGACGTATCACGAATCATGAAGTTCGTGATGCTGATGTCAGGAATGGTGATCTGCTTCGCCTGAATCATCCACGGGCCGTACAGAAGCATCAGCAACAGCAAGATGCCCCAGCACCCGAAGATAAAAAAGCGAATGTATCGCAATACCTGACTCTGCATACGATCTCTTCCCTTTGATTTGAATCCAATCTATAGCCTGCTGTTTTTTCTGTCAATATAATTGTGATTTAAAGAACGCTTTCTTTTCCATTTTCCATCGAAAAACAACGACCCCGTGCCATTCATAACGTATTTCCCCTTACTCTCCCGATACCGTCCATCTGAGGCAATGCGCTATCCTCCTCTTTCCAAAGAAGTTCTAAAAATATTCTGCCATCACCAATGGCCTCTGAACAGTTCCGATACAATGTCGACAAAGGAAAAAACTGCCTCCGCATTCTTTTTTCCAAACGAAAAACGCCGGGGAAAGCTCCCCGGCGCCCTTCATTGCCTTAGAGGGGCCATGCCTAGAACAGCACTCCGCCCAACACGACGGTCACAACCGCAATCGCTATCCACGACAGCAGGATAACCAGGGGTGCCGTCTTCCAGATGCTTCCCGAATCCGACCACTCGTTGCCGTGCAGGAGCGCGGCGCTGGCGCTGGCGGCGGGCGTCAGGAAGGCGAGGTGTACGCCCATGACGACCATGATGAGCGGCAGCTCGGGGGCCACGTTCATGCTTGAACAATAGCTGAAGATGACGGGCATGAGGGCCACGCCGACGGCGCCGTTGTTCATGACCTGCGTGAGCGCGGTGGCCACAAAGCCGATGAACAGCGCGAACACGACGGGAGAACTGCCGCCGAAAATCGGCTCGACGATCATCATGAGGAAGTTCGTGATCCCGCTCTCCTGCGCGGCCATGGCCCCGGAAAGCGGCTGCACCACGGCGAGCAGGAGGATGATGCCCCACGCGACCCCGGAGTCGATCATGGCCTTGAACTTCAGCAAAGGCTTGCCGTCCACCTTGAGGAAACACATCACGGTGACGAGGAACACGCAGATCCCCGTGTTGCCGATGGACTTCAGGAATTTGGAAATGAACAGGTCGGCGGGCAGGAAGTTCGGGAGCAGCAGCAGGGCGACCAGCGCGAAGAGGAAACAGAGGATGAGCTTCTGCACCTTGCTCAGCTTGAGCGCGCCGTCGGTGTCCAGCTTGCTCGCGTCCAGCTTCTTGAGCTTTTCCATGTCCGGCTTGAACACGTACTTGCCGAGCGCGATGAACAGGAGCGAGCACAGCACACAGGAACAGGCCGCTATGAGCATGTACTTGGCGTAGTCGATCCCCACGCCGGACATGGTCTCGTAGGCGCTGAACACGGTGAGGGCGGCCTGCTTGAAGGGGATCAGGGACATACCCACCTGCGACGCGAAGACGATGCCGAACACCATCATGGTCGGATAGCCGTCCCCCTTCTTGTAGCCGCATACGTCACAGATCCCGTACAGGATGCTCCAGCCGATGATGGCGGCGGGCGAAGCGCTGGTCAATCCGCCGAGGATGAACATGGAGGCCAGGAACGTAAAGGTGAATACCCACGGCCTGCCCGCAACGAACTTCCGGGTGATGAACCACAAGGAGATGAACCGCGACAGGCCATAATGGTTGATGGTCGCGCAGAACACGAAGATGAAGAACATCATCACCACGATGGGATCGCCGAAGCTGCGGTTGAGCAGCGCTACGGGCTTCATGCCGCCCACCAGCATGAGCGCAAGCAATCCGGCCATGCTCGGCCAGACGATGTCGATAAAAATCCAGCCGTACAGCAGGCCGAGAAAAATCCCGATCAGCCTCATGCCGAGCGCCGTCAACGGCTCGACAGGCGGCAGTTGACCAAAGCCGAACATGATCAACAGGCAAAGAAAAGAATGCACATAATACATGGCATCGCCTTTTGCCGTCATCTGAGCATTCGCGGACATGGCGTCATCCTTCTTTCGATTCGGTTACATTCGATTCTGGAGAAACGGAGGCGGGAACCTCTCAGCGCACCGGTCTTCTCATAGAGAGAAGGAGCATCCCCGCTCGACACGATTCCCCGGCACGCCCCAGCATTTCCCGTGGAACAGGGGCTTCCCTCATGAGGAAAGCCCCCGCGTCCTCACACCTGCATCCGCAACGGGAACGAGAAGCCGATGGCCCCGCAGGGGCAGCTGGTACGGCAGTTGGCGCAATGCCAGCATTCGTCCCCAAAGGCCACTTCCGGACGATCCCGCTCCTCAAGATGCTTCAGCTCAAGCACATAGCCGGGGCAATCGTCCACGCACGTCCCGCACCCCTTGCAATGCCCGCAGTGCATACAGCGCGCAGCTTCGTCCCGCGCCTGTTCCGGCGTGTAGCCTTCGTTGATCTCCCGAAAGGACAGCCCTTCCCGGATGCCCTGACGCTGCGGTTCGGCCCGCCCGTACTGCGCCACCCCGTAGATTTCCTCAAAGGGCACCACATAGGGAGGCTGAGATGCGGCGAGGCGGTCGCGCGCCTCGATCCGGCCTTCTTCATTGATGATATAGACTCTGGAGTTTTCCCCGGTCAGGTAGGCATGAACGCCGAAAGCGGCCCTGCGCCCTGCCCCGACGGCCCCTGCGATGGACGACGGCCCCGAAGCCACGTCGCCCGCGGCAAACACACCCTCAAGCGACGTCTTCTGGGCGGCGTCCGCCACAATCCACTGGCGCGGAGTACACTCCGGCACTTCACCCTCAAAAAAACCGAGGTCCGTCTTCATGCCCACGGCGAAAATCACGGTGTCGCAGGCAAGGACATGCTCCCCACCGGGAACAGGGATGAGCGACAGGCGGCCCTGTTCGTCGAAACGGCATTCCTGCACATCGAAATAGTCCACACCGGAAACGCGATCGCCGTCCTTGCGGACGCCGGACATCGTACAGCTGTTATGGACATGGACACCTTCCCGGCGGGCCTGTTCCAGATCCTCTTCCGGGGCGCGCATGGCGCCTTCCGCCTCAAGGCACAGCACATGCACATCGGCCGCGCCGAGGCGCCGGGCCGTGAACGCACAGTCGAAGGCCACCCCTCCGCCGCCCATGATCACGACCGTCCTGCCCACGTCGGGACGCTGGCCGAGCGCGGCCTTGCGCAGGAATTCCACCGCTTTGAGGCCGCATTCCGCGTTGGGTATGGGCAAGGCGTTCTCTTTGGGCGTGCCGGTGGCGACGACAACGGCATCCGAGGAAGCACGCAGTTCCGCGAAAGAAATGTCCTTGCCCACGGTGACGTTGACACAGGCGCGTACACCCGTTTCCAGTATCCAGCCGATCTCGCGGTCAACCACGTCGCGGGGCAGACGAAAATCCGGGACGGCGTAGCGGGGAATCCCCCCAAGCACGGGGCCGGATTCGTACACGGCCACGTCATGCCCGAGGAGGGACAGGAAATAGGCCGCCGTCATCCCGGCGGGACCGCCGCCCACCACGGCGACATGCTTGCCCGTTTCCGGCGCGCGGGTGAAAGGTTCGATGCCCTTGGGGGCGTGATCGTAGGCGGCGCGTTCCAGCGCCCGCGTGTTCACGCAGCCTTCCAGCCGATCCCGGTTGCACTTCGCCTGACAGAAGTGGGGGCACACCCGCCCGGTCACGCCGGGGAACGGGTTTCTGGCGCGCAGATAGCGCAACGCTTCACCAAAGCGCCCCTTTTCCACAAGGGACTGCATCTTCTGGATCGGGTTTCCCGCAGGACAGGACACCTCGCAGGGAGACGTGCGGAACTGGTCCTTGAGGCTGTCGCCCATGACGATGGGCTGTTCGATTTCTCGGCTATATCTCGGGGGCATAAAAAACTCCTTGGCGCTCAGGGCGCATTCGACGACATCCGCGCATCGGCCTCCCCTGCGGGAGACGGCGCGCCATGAACCTTACAGAAGCGGGGCCTTGCCCCACTGATAGACCGGGCCATTCTCGCCGCGCATCAGCAGGAGCGGCTTCGCCATCTCGGGATTGATCTCGGGATAATCGGTCAGGCGGTAGACGCAGCGCCCCGACTCCTTGCGCTCCATGGTGGCCTGAATGGCCAGCTCGCATATGGTGAGCACATCCTTCGCCTCGTGGCAGCGCATGAGATCGCGCAGCGTATCGGCGTGCAGTCGGGAAGCCTGATCGGACAGGAAGCGGATCTTTTCCAGCGCGCGGGCCATGCCGCTCATGGAGCGGCGGAATCCCATGTAATAATTCATGACATTGCGGGCGGCCTCTTCCAGTTCCTTATAGGAAAGCGTCTCCTCGTTTCCGAGCGGCGCGAAGATTTCGTCACGCACGCGGGCGGCCAGAGCCTCGTCCACCGCGCCAGCCGCGGACATGCCGGACGCCTTCAATGCAGCCTGCCTGCCCGCCTCGAACCCGCCGCACATCGCGCCAGAACAGTAGAGGAAGATGCTGCCACAGAACAGGCCGGGCACGGACGTCTCAAACTGGTCGTTCACGGCGATGGTCCCGCCGAAGATCAGTTCGCCGATTTCCACTTCGAGAAGCTTGTGCTGGAAGTCGGTGCCGGTGCATTCCGCCCAGTCGCCGAACGTGGCCTTGTCGCCGGGCATCAGGATGTCCTGCAGCTCGCGAACCACGGCTTCGTCCACATGCCGCATATCCATATAGAAAGGCGGGCCGGACCCTTCGAGCTGTTCCTGGAAGGTGCCCTGAATCTGGTTGTTGCGCACGCCGTTTTCCCACATGGGGTCGTACTTGCCCATGAAACGCTCGCCGAGGGCGTTGATTTCGTGCGCGCCGGAGCTGTTGATCCCGTTCATGCCCGGACAGCCGTAGCCCTTGGGCAGCATGGTCGCGCGCTGGTAGGTATCCAGCTCCGTCACGGCTGCCCCGGCGTCGTAACCGAGCACAACACCCGCGCTGGTGTTGTAGGGATACATCCACACGTTGTAAGGATTGTGCGTGGAGTTGTCGGTGCCGCGCGTAGCGGAGCGGCCCTGCGCCGACACAACCGTCTTCGCACGGATGATGTGGAATTCTCCGGTACTCACGTTCCAGCCGAGCGCGCCGCAGGCCTTCCCGCCGTCCGTGAGGATCTTGACCGCCATCACGCGGTCGAGCACATCCACCCCGCTCTCCCGGACGATCCGCGCCATCACGCGCTTGATGGTCATGCCGTTGGCGATGTGCACCCACCACGTCCCCGGCTGCCCGAAGCCCTGCGTGCGGAGGTAGCGGCCGTCCGGCGTCCTGCCGAATTTGACGCCCGCCGCCTCCAGCTTTTCAAGCATGGGCCTCATGTGGGCGTACCAGCCGTTGCGCAGCATGGCTGGGGTCCAGCCGTTCAAAGGCTTGGCGTAGAACTTGATCAGATCCTCGGCGGCATCGTGCGCGACGCCTTCCTCATCGAGGACCGCCATATAGTGGTCATTCCCGCCGCCGATGCAGCCGGAGCTTTCCAACTTGCCCTTGTCCATGAGGAGGACGCGCAACCCCTGCTCGCGCGCGCCGAGAGCCGCGCCGCAGCCGGACGCACCGGAGCCGATGACGAGCACGTCCGTTTCGATGAGCGTACCGAGAGGATGAGTTGAGGTATTCATGGTTCCTTCCTGTTGTGAGGTTCGCTGCGGGGGCGGGCCGCGCCGAGGATCGGCGGCATCCCACGCCTCCTTTTGTGAAAAAAACATCATCAAAAACACTTGTATTGTCAAATCGAAAAAAAACACTTATCATTCGAAAAATTCATACAGTGAGACCGCCATGATTGAAGAGCTGAACGGCGATTTCCTCCAATGGCTACGAGGCTTTTACTACGTCTCCCAAACGGGGAGCATCCGCCGGGCCGCCCAGATGATGAACAGGAACCCTTCGACCATCAGCTATCAGATCCGGTCGCTGGAAGAGGAACTCAACACTGTCCTCTTTGATCGCTACAAGAAAAGCCTCCGGATCACTCCAGAGGGTAAAAAACTTTTTGAATGGACTGTTTACACGTTTGAAACGTTGCGCGGACTCCGTTCAGAGGTCGGAACGCTGAGCGGAAAACTGCAAGGGACGGTCACGTTTTCCAGCAATTTGCCCTTTGCCGCACAAATTGTCGGGATCATCTCCGGATTTCGGGAGCGGCACCCCGACGTCAACATCCGCATCAGGCGCGCCCTGACCTACGAAGTGGTTGACGACGTGGAAAGCTCCAAGGTGGACTTCGGCCTCACCGGAGTTACGGTTCTTCCCGAGAACAGTGAACTGGAAGAACTTTTTCAAGCGCGTCCCCTGCTCATCGTCCACCGGGACAACACCTATCACCTTCCCAAGAAACCGAAACTCAGCGATTTGGAACGCCTGCCCTTCGTTTCGTTCCTCTCGGAACGAATGGACGACAGCGGCGAACCCTACTTTGAAAACATGGACGCAACCCTTTTCGTCAAAAACACCGTGCTCAGCGTCAACAACTACCACTTGATGCTGCGCTACGTCCTCCACGGCGTAGGGGCGGCGATCATGGATGAAATGTGCCTCAAGGCCAGCTCCTACGGGACGGACTGGCGGCCTCTCGTCAGCTATCCGCTGGACGAATTCCTCCCCACAGTCCGCTACGGCATCCTTGTCCGCAAACGCAAACACCTGAGCCCGCAAGCCAAAGGGCTCATCGAGAATATCCGTGAAGAGCTGGCAAAAACGAACCTGCCCGCGTAATCCCGTTCCTCTTCCTTTCTACCCGCACACAAAAAAAGAGCCCCGAACATACGTCCGGGACTCCTTTTAGAGAGTAACTAAACCTTGAAAGAGGTATAACCAGATAAAAACGGAAAACCTTCTCCCTGCCGGGACGAACTCCCTCCGCGCCGCCTCCCCATCAGTCGAAAGTCTTAGGAAAGGTTGGGGGGTCCGGGGGGAGGGAAACCCTTCTCCAGAAGGGTTTCCCTCCCCCCGGTTCCTTCAAAAACGCACTCACCCCACCGGGCGGGGATGCTTCAAGGCCGCCTGCGCGGCGGCAAGGCGGGCGATGGGGATGCGGTACGGCGAGCAGCTTACCAAATCCAAACCGATTTCGTGGCAGAACTCAACGGAACTGGGGTCGCCGCCGTGTTCGCCGCAAATACCGATCATCAGATCCGGCCGCGTCTTACGGCCTTCTTCCACCGCAATCCGCATCAAACGGCCCACGCCCTCGCGGTCGAGCACGGCAAAGGGGTTGTCCTTCAGGATATGCTGGTGAATATAGGCCGGGAGGAACTTGCCCTCGGCGTCGTCACGGCTGAACCCGAAACATGTCTGCGTGAGGTCGTTGGTCCCAAAGCTGAAGAACTCCGCCGACTCCGCGATTTCCCCGGCCAGCAGGGCCGCGCGCGGCAGTTCGATCATGCTCCCGCACAGGTAGGTGAAGGAAACGCGGTGCAGCTCCATGCACTCCCTGGCGATCCGGTCGCACCGCCCCTTCAGGATCTCCATCTCCGCCTTGCTGATGGTCAGCGGAATCTCGATTTCCGGCAACACGGTGTACCCGTCCCGCGTCAGGCGGGACGCCGCGTTGAAGATGGCGTGCATCTGCATCTCGTAGACTTCGGGATAGGTGATCCCAAGGCGGCAGCCGCGATGCCCCATCATGGGGTTGGCCTCGTGCAGCTTGACCACCTGCGCGAGAAGGCGCTCCTTCTCTTCCAGAAGTTGCGGATTGTCCTTGCGTATCCGAAGCTCGGTCGTCTCGACCAGCAGCTTTTCCAAGCTCGGCAGGAATTCATGCAGCGGCGGGTCCAGCAACCGGATGCACACGGGCAAATCGTGCATTGCCTTGAGGATGCTGTAAAAATCGTTCTCCTGCATGATCCTGAGCGGCAGGAGCGCACCCATGCGCTCCTCGGTGGTCGTCGCCAAAATCATCCTCTGGACGTAGGGAAGCCGTTCCTGCGCCATAAACATGTGCTCGGTACGGGTCAGGCCGATGCCCTGCGCACCGAACTTGCGGGACTTTTCCGCGTCTTCCGGCGTGTCCGCGTTGGCCCGGACCTGTAACGTCCGCACCTCGTCCGCCCATTCCAGAATCGTCTGGTATTCCTTGGAAAGTTCCGGGTCCTTCAACGGCACGGCCCCCAAAATGACCTGCCCCGTGGTCCCGTCGATGGAAATAAGCTCACCCTTCCTGACGACTGTCGAACCGACCGTGAACAGCTGTTGCTCATAATCGACCTTGATGGCCTCGCAGCCGCACACGCACGGCTTGCCCATGCCACGGGTCACGACCGCCGCGTGGCTGGTCATGCCTCCCCGGCTGGTCAGGATGCCCTGTGCCTGCACGATGCCGTGGATGTCGTCCGGCGTCGTCTCCACACGCACCAGAATCACCTTGGAGCCGATACGTCCCAAATGCTCGGCCTCGTTGGCGTCGAACACCACGGATCCGAACGCCGCGCCCGGAGAGGCCGCCAATCCGGCGGCAAGCACCGTGAGGTCCGCAGAACTATCGATCTGTCGGTGCAGCACGTGGGCCAGATGCTCCGGATCGATGCGCAACAGGGCTTCCTTCTTGTCGATTAACCCCTCGCCCACCATGTCGTGCGCGATCTTGAGGGCCGCCTGCGCCGTACGCTTGCCGTTCCGGGTCTGGAGGATATACAGCTTGCCGCGCTCAATGGTCAGCTCAATGTCCTGCATGTCCCGGTAATGTCGCTCAAGCTTCTCGGCAATGGACCGGAACTGTTCGAAAATCTCCGGCATATCCTCGCCGAGTTCGGCGATGGGCCGGGGAGTGCGCACGCCCGCCACCACGTCCTCACCCTGCGCGTTGATCAGGTATTCGCCGTACAGCTTCCTCTCGCCGGTGGAAGGGTTGCGCGAGAAGGCCACGCCGCTGCCCGAGTCTTCGCCCATGTTGCCGAAGACCATTGTCTGGATATTGACGGCGGTCCCCAGATTGTGGTCGATCTTGTTCAGATTGCGGTAGACGATGGCCCGGTGGTTGTTCCACGAGCGGAACACCGCCTCAATGGACAGGAAAAGCTGCCGCGTCACGTCTTCCGGAAAATCTTCTTCGATTTCCTGCCGATACAGCGCCTTGCTCTTATCGATGACGGCAAGCAGCGACTCGACGCTGAGCTCCTGATCCTGCGTGACGCCTTGCGCGGCCTTCTGCTCCTGCAGGATATGCTCGAACTTGTCCTTGGGGATTTCCATGACCACATCCGAGAACATCTGGATAAACCGCCGGTAGGTGTCGCAGGCGAACCACATGTTTCCGGTATGCCTGGCCAGCGCCTTGAACGTGGCGGCGTTGAGGCCGAGGTTCAGGATGGTGTCCATCATGCCGGGCATGGAGAAGACCGCACCGGAACGGACCGAGAGCAGCAAGGGATCATCCTCGTCCCCGAAGCGCTTGCCCGCCTCCGCCTCGATGGCCTTCAGATTCCGTGTGACCTCTTCGACGAGCCTTTCCGGCAACTTCTTGCCGTTGTTGTAATACTCCCGGCAGGCGTCCGTCGTGATCGTCATGCCGCAGGGAACCGGCAGGCCGATGTTCGTCATTTCCGCAAGGTTGGCCCCCTTGCCGCCCAAAAGCTCCTTCATCCGCGCATTGCCTTCATGAAACAGATACACGTACCGCATGGGCGATCTCCTCATTGATGAAGACGACAGGTTTTTTCTTTTTGTATACGAAACACGGCGCATTCGGTCAACATCACTTCGAAAAAAAACGGAAACGTGCACCATCCGTTCCCGTCAGGCCCATTTCCGGCGGCCTTTCCGCAACCATCACGCGACACGATGCGTATCATGCCCCGACGGAATCCGTTTTTATACATACCGTGAAACCCGCTCCGGGCACTATGAGAAAGAATACAGCCGTATGTTCCATGCACATAAAAACGGCCTTGCCTTCATTTCTCCGATAAGATGTTGCCCGGGCATATTGACACCATACGAGGATTATTGCAGGTCATCCCGTGACACTAGGAGACGCATGGAAAGGGCGGCGGGCCTCGGCCGTTTCCGTGCAACGGCACTTACGTAACGCAGGCAAGGCAATGTGAACATCGTCGATCTGGGCGTGATGCCCTACAGCGAAGCGCTGACCGTTCAGCTCGAATGCCATGAGCGCGTACGGCAAGGCGAAGAAGATACGTTATTTCTGGTGGAGCACCCGCCCGTGATCACCTTCGGACGTCACGGCGGCGAGGAGAACCTGCTCCTCGGCCGGGCGGAACTGGCGGCACGCGGCGTCGAAATCGTCAAGACAGATCGCGGCGGCAACATCACCTGCCATTTTCCGGGCCAGCTCGTAGCCTATCCCGTGTTCCGCGTCGGCAAGCGCACGAACGGGCTGCACGGTTTCGTCCGCACGCTGGAAGAAATCGTCATCCGCTCCGCCGCCGCGTTCGGGGTCGAGGCCGCCCGCTGGGAAGGCCGCCCCGGCGTATGGATCGGCAACCGCAAGCTGTGCTCGCTCGGCATGTGCGTGCGCCACTGGGTGTCCTTCCACGGCTTCGCGCTCAACGTGGGGAACGATCTTTCCCTTTTCAGCGCCATTACCCTGTGCGGCCTCCACGATGCCGAGGCCACATCCCTGTCCCGCGAGTGCGGCGACGATTCCCTTTCCATGCAGGAGGTCAAAGATGTCTGCACCCGAGAATTCCAAACCCTCTTTGCGGATCCCCCCGTGGCTCCGTGTTAAGCTGCCCTGCAACCACACCTTCTCCGATACCCGCGCCCTCGTGGAAGGGCTTGATCTGCACACGGTCTGCCACAGCGCCAAGTGTCCGAACATGTTCGAATGCTTCTCACGCAAGACCGCCACGTTCCTCATCCTCGGCAACACCTGCACCCGCAACTGCGCCTTCTGCAACATCGGCGGCGGCATCATCCTCGCGCCCGATCCCGGAGAGCCCGCCCGCGTGGGCAAGGCAGCGGCGGCCCTCGGCCTGCGCCATGCCGTGGTGACGTCCGTGACGCGGGACGACCTGCCGGACGGCGGATCGGCCCACTTCGCGGCAACCATCCGGGCTATCCGGGACAGCGGCGAAACCTGCCCCACCATCGAAGTGCTCATCCCCGATTTTCGCGGCAGCCGCGAGGCCCTGCGAACCGTCATGGACGCCGAGCCCCACATCATCAACCACAATGTGGAAACCCCTCCCGCGCATTACAGCCGCATCCGGCCTCAGGCCGACTATCAGC
The DNA here is from genome assembly GCF_000701705.1 of Bilophila wadsworthia ATCC 49260. GTDB lineage: Bacteria > Desulfobacterota > Desulfovibrionia > Desulfovibrionales > Desulfovibrionaceae > Bilophila > Bilophila wadsworthia. The sequence goes on from NZ_JNJP01000001.1 coordinate 143,831, forward strand.
AGAGCCTTGAGCTCCTGCGCCGCGTCAAGGAAGCCGGGCGCGTCAGCAAGAGCGGCCTGATGGTCGGGCTTGGGGAAACGGATGAGGAAGTGCACGGCGTACTGGCCGATCTCGCCGCCGCGGGATGCGACATCGTGACCATCGGGCAATACATGCGCCCGTCCCAGAAGCACCACCCAGTGGAGCGCTACGTCCATCCCGACATCTTCGAAAGCTATGCCCAAAAGGGGCGGGAACTGGGCATCCCCTTCGTCTTTTCGGCCCCGCTGGTCCGCAGCAGCTACAACGCGGAACAAGCCTACGCGTCCCTGCTCAACCGGCAGCAACACATGCCGTCCGAAGCGGCGGAGCCGCGCGGCAGCGAACAGCCCTAAAGGGTCCCGAGCAACCCGGGGCTCCCGTTGCGGAAGATTTCAGCCCGCCACAGGCCCTCTTTTGCGGGCATTCCGTATCGTTACGGGGTGCCCGCCTGTTTGAGACGCCCACCCGCCCCCATCAGGGGGCACTCTCTACCCGCTTGTCTCCGGCCCGCATCAGCTGGCATACTTCCCTTTATGCTTCGGGGTTGCCACGGCAATCCCAAGAGGAGGCCCCCATGCCGTACATTATGGCCGTCGATCTCGGCGGCACCAATTGCCGTTTTGCCGGGTTCACGCTGGACAAGGGGATCCTCTCCCTGCACCGCATGGGCAAGCGCAAAACGGCGGAACTCCCGGACACGGGCGCACTCATCAGCGCCTGCGGAACGGCCTTGGATCGGCATCCCCGCACCGCCGACGCGTTCGTCGTCGGCATGGCTGGCCCCGTCGCCGATCCGCTGAAAGCCCGGCTGACCAACGCGCCTCTGGAAGTGGATCTGACCGACGCCGGGGAGCGGTACGGCATCCGCTCTTGCCGGATAATCAACGATTTCACGGCGGAAGCCTGCGCGTGCCTGACCGAAGCCGGTTCGAGCGCCCATTGCGTGCTCGGCGCTCCCGGCCCCCGTCCCGCCGGGCCCATCGGCATTATCGGCGCAGGCACGGGGCTGGGCACGGCCTCGCTCATCCGGGACAGCCACGGCTCATGGCTCCCCCTTCCAGCCGAGGGAGGGCATGTCATATTTCCTTTCATCGGCAAAGAGGAGGCGGCGTTTCAGGATTTCGCGGCGCGGGAACTCGGGCTCGCCTGCTTGAGCGGCGATGATGTGCTGTCAGGGCGCGGGCTTCGCCTGCTCCATCTGTTTCTCACCGGAGAACGCCGGGAGGCTCACGAAATCGCCGCCGAAGCGCTCGGGAGCGAAACCGGGACGCTGCGCTGGTACGCCCGTTTCTACGCCCGGGCCTGCCGGAACTGGGCGTTGTCCACACTTTGCACGGGCGGGCTGTTCATCACCGGCGGCATAGCCCTCCGCAACCCCCTCGTGACCGAGTGCGCCGCTTTCCGGGAAGCCTTTTATGAAGGCCCGCACCGGAGGCTGCTCGAACGCATCCCCGTACGCCGTTTCACCGACATGAACAGCGGGCTGTGGGGATCGGCATGGTTCGGGATGCGGATGACAGCATAGCGCGAAACCAGTGGGTTATGGGGCGGTACTCTTTTTCGGCACAAAAAAGCTTTCCGAATATGCCCCCTCATGGGTCAGCAGTTTTATTTTTTTATCGATCCCACCGGCATAGCCTGTCAAACTTCCGTTAGCCCCGACGACACGATGGCAAGGAATGATGATGGAAATGGCATTGTGCCCCACTGCGCCGCCTACCGCTTGCGCGGACATCCGTTCCCTATTGTGGAGCACGGCCATTTTTTGGGCCAGTTCCCCATAGGTTACGACTTCGCCATAGGGAATCTGGCAGAGGGCTTCCCATACCGCCTTCCTGAATTCACTTCCTGCCGGCTCAAGCTTCAACTCTGATATACGAGGTTTCTCGCCGGCAAAATACCGATCGAGCCATTCCTTGGCCTGAACGAACACCGGGAAATCGTCCTGTTCCCGGGCTTCCCCTTTCAAGCCATCCGCGAAATATTTCTGGCCTTCAATCCAGAGTCCGGCAAGAGCATCGCCTTTCGCCGCAAGCATGACCCGTCCCAAGGGCGTTGTGTGGTACGTTATGCGGTTCACCGTCCCCTCCTTTTCAGTAATCCCATCGGCATTTTTTCAAGTCCACATGCCTGTCGTCCTTCATGACGACCTGTTCCGCTTCCAGTAAAAGACGCTGTTCCAGCCATCCGGGTACAAGACGCCCCGCATGATTGACGACCCTGTGACACGGATAGTCACCATAATATTCCGCCATGCTCAGGACCTTTCCCACCAGCCTGGAGTTCTTGTCCCTGCCGATCAGCCGCGCAATCTGGCCGTACGTGGCAACACACCCTTCCGGTATTTCCTCAACAACAGAAAGTATCTCGTATATCAAATCCTTGTGTACCATGCGGCACCCCACGGCATATTCCCTACCCTTGACGGGAACAGGGCGTTTTTCCTTACCCCCTCAATCTCCACCAATCTGCGTTTTTTGTCCACGCCGACCAAATACCCGGTAGCGTATCGGGGGCTACGGGTTGCCACGTTTACGACACATCAGCAGCGTACCCGTTATTTACTGGAGAGACATGATCTGCTCCAAATTCCCGGTGGAGGTAACGGACCGTACACTTTAACAGAATGAAAATTTTCCCGAAAAAAGCCCCCATCAGATTTTCAACGTCGCGCCGCGTCAGGCCCGCGTTGCCTATCCGATGGGGGCATCGCCCCTTCTTCCCTGTTAGCGAAAAGCCCGGCAAACCCGTTTATGCCGTTCCCTTCAACCGGAACCGGCTTATCCGTCCACGCTGGGCGAGGTTCCATGCGTTCTTTTCGGCCGTCTGCCTTCTCTCTTTGGTTGGCGGAAGCCCAGTTACGTTTAAAGATAAAACAGAAGGCGGCTCACCGGGGGGGAGGCTTCTACCCCTTCCAAGCATTGCCCAAGCTCACAGCGACCAGCCGACAGCCTGTTCCCTGATGCGGATGAAGTCCGCATAGAGGCCGCCCTGCTCCATAAGCTCCTCATGCCGCCCGCGCTGGATGATCCGCCCCTTGTCGAGCACGAGGATCTGATCCGCCTTGCGCACGGTGGAGAGACGGTGCGCGATCATGATGACCGTCTTGTCGCGGGTCAGGGCTTCAAAGGCTTCCTGAAGCTGGCGTTCGTTTTCGGGGTCCACGCTGGCCGTGGCCTCGTCCAAGATGATCACGGGCGCGTCCTTCAGCATGGCGCGGGCCAGCGAAATGCGTTGCCGTTCCCCGCCGGAAAGCGATACGCCCCCCTCGCCCACGGGCGTCTCATACCCTTCGGGCAGGGCCATGATGAAGTCATGGCAGCGGGCCTTGCGCGCGGCTTCGCGGACTTCCTCCATCGTGGCGTCGGGCTTGCCGAAGCGGATATTGTTCAGGATGGTGTCCTCAAACAGGTATACGTTCTGAAACACCATGCTGATGTTGCGCAGCAGGCCGTCGCAGGTGTATTCCCGCACGTCGCGCCCGCCGAACAGCACCCTGCCCTCCTGCACGTCCCAGAACCGGGCGATCAGGCTGCACAGGGTCGTCTTGCCGCTGCCGGAAGGCCCGACGATCGCGGTGGTCGTCCCCTGCGGGATCACAAGATTGATCCCTCCGAGGAGGCGCGTCTCGTCGTAGGAAAACACCACATCCTCCATGCGGATGTCGAAGGACTCCGGCACGAAATCTTCCCCGCGCTCGTCCAGAAGCGGGGCATTCTTCAGGGCTTCCATGCGATCCAGCGCTACGGAAATGACGCGGGACAGCGCGGAAACGCTGCCCATCATTTCGATGTGCGCGTACAGCATGAAGCTCGAAACCATGAGCAGCAGGCATTTGATCAGATCCATATCGCCGCTCAGGTACAGCAGTCCCGAAGAGAGGAGCACGCCGAACGCCGCCACCTTGAACACCAGCTGGTAGGCTGCGGCCAACGTGGAGAAGGAACGCTCCAGATCGGTGTTGCTGGCGCAGCAGGCTTCGATGGCCTCGTCCACCGCCCTGTTGGAGCGGTCCCCAAGCCCGAACGCCTTCACCACGGCCATACCCTGAACATATTCCAAAACCGCCGCCACCAGCCTCGACTGCGCCGCCTGGCGTACCGGGGAGAGCTTCCTGCCCTTCCGCTGCATGGCCCCGTATACGAACAGGGACACCACGAGCCCCGCCGCCGTGATCAGGCCGGCGTGCCAATCGTACCACGAAATCAGCAGAGTGATGGCCACCGCGTGCACGAAGCCGTTCGCCACCTTGTCGAGGATTGCCACGGCGTTGGTTTCGATCTCGCCGAGCGTGGTGGTGAGCGTGGCTGTCAGCTCACCGAGCCGATTCTGGCTGAAATAGCCGAGCGGCACGCGCTTGAGGATTTCCCCCACTTCAATGCGCTTGTCCGCGCACATATCGTAGCTGGCGAGCATACGGCGTTCCGTGGCCCTCTTTCCGAATACGATTTTCCCGGCGACGCTCAGGCCCATAAGCCCGCCCGACGCGGCAACGGCGAACCAGCCACCGCCAGACGGGGACAGCACGGCCTCCAGCGCCACCACGATGGCGAGCACCGGAATGACTTCCGAAACGGAGTACAGCACCCCGTAGCCAAAGGCACACAGCAAATCCGTGCGGCAACGGCCTGAAAAATCGAGCAGCCTGCGGATCGTCTCAATCATGTTCCGCTCCTTCGGCATCCCGTGCCCCGGTATGCGATTCCCAGAGTCGCCCGTACAAAGGCGAGGTTTGCAGCAGTTCCGCGTGCGTGCCCACGGCGGACACACGGCCCCCGTCCATGACCACAATGCGATCCGCGCGGACGATGGTGGAAAGGCGGTGCGCAATGACCACCAGCGTCTTGTCCTTGACGAGGCGGCTGATCGACTCCTGAATGAACGCCTCGTTTTCGGGATCGGCAAAGGCCGTCGCCTCGTCCAGCACCACGATGGGGCTGTCCTTGAGCATGGCCCGCGCAATGGCGATGCGCTGGCGCTCGCCCCCGGAAAGGCGCGCCCCGGCATCCCCGGCAGGCGTATCATATCCGCCGGGCAATGCCTTGACGAAGCCGCACGCGGCAGCCTCCGCAGCCTCTTCCACTTCCCTGTCCGTGGCGTCCGGCCTGCCGAGGCGGATGTTTTCCCGCAGGCTGGCGTTGAACAGGAAATTGTCCTGCGAGACATAGGCGACGGACTGCATGACCTGAGACAACGGGAGATTGCGGACATCCACTCCGCCGAGCAGGATGCGCCCGCGATCCGCTTCCCAAAAGCTGACCAGCAGCTTGGCGAGCGTGGACTTGCCCGAGCCGGACGGCCCGACGATGGCGGTCATGCCGCCTTCCACGATCTTGAAAGACACATCCTGCAAGACCTCCCGCCCCGTCCCCGTATAGGCGAACGACACCTGATCAAACTCGATCCCATGCCCGCGCAACGGCACGCAGTTGGAAGGGCGCACCATTTCCGGCCTGCCCAGCAAGTCGGAAACCTCCTTGAGGGTGCTGTCCATCATGGCGAGGCTGTCCGTGTAGCCGAGCGCCTGCAAAATCGGCTGGATGAGCCCGAGCGACAGGATAAAGCAGGTGATCGCGGCGGGGGCGTCCAGCGTTCCGCTCATGTGGAAGTATATCCCGGCGGGCAGCACGGTGATCAACGAGGCCGGGGCAATGGCCATCCCCGCGACGTAATAGCCGTTGGTGGCGCGGAACCAGTCTTTCATGGCGTCCCGGTTGGCCCTGACCGCCACTACGAATTTCCCGTAGGAGGCCGAGGACTGGTTGAACGCCTTGATGACCTCAATCCCGTTGATATATTCCACAATGGCGGCGTTCATGCCCTTCCCCGCGTCCTGAACCGTGGCGTAGCGCTCCGCGTAATCCTTGGTCATGGCCATGTAGCAAAACAGCCCCACCGGGAACGTGGCCAGCGCCAGAAGCGCCATGCGCCAGTCCAGCCAGAACAGGTAGGCGGCCATGAACAACGGCACGAGCAGATTCGAGGTCAGTTCGGGGATGAGGTGCGCGAGGGGCACCTCCATCTTTTCCACCGTATCCACGATGAGCGTCTTGAGCTTGCCGGAGGGGGTCTCGATCACGTTGCCCAGCGGCATACGCGACAGCTTGGCCGCGATGTCCGTCCTGATGCCTTTCAGGATGGCGAAGGCCGCGCGGTGGGAGAGCACGGTGGACGCCGTGCCGAGCGCCACGCGCCCGGCCTGCCCCAACAGGGCTATCAGGGCGAAGAGGAACAGGCTTTCCGGCGTCGCCGTACCCGCATACAGATCCACGATCATGTATGATACCGCGAAATACGGCACCATGCCCGAAGCCACGCCGAGCACGGCAAGGCCCACCGAGGCGGCGAGAAGCCTGCGGCAAGGCCGCGCGAAGGACAGCAGCAGGCCGAGGCTGTTCGTGTTTTCCATGTCAGTCTCCCGAAACGACTTTACTGTTGCGGGGCACGTCCCGCGTGACCCATGTATTCGCGCCGATGACCGATCCCGCCCCGATGGTGATGTTGCCGAGGATGGTCGCGCCCGCGTACACGGTCACGTCGTCCTCCAGCTTCGGATGGCGGGGGATGCCCTTGATGAGCACCCCGTCGGCCCCCTTGGGGAAGGACAGCGCGCCGAGCGTAACCCCCTGATACAAGCGGCATCCCCTGCCGATGACGCACGTTTCCCCAATGACCACGCCGGTGCCGTGATCGATGAAGAACGCCTCCCCGACGGACGCGCCGGGATGGATGTCGATGCCGGTGATGGCGTGGGCCATTTCGCACAGGATGCGCGGGATGATCGGCACTTCGAGCAGGTACAGCTCGTGCGCGATGCGGTAGTGGATCATGGTCAGGATGGACGGGTAGCAAAAAATGGTTTCGCCCGCGCTGGTCGCAGCCGGGTCGCCCTGATAGGCGGCCCTTGCGTCCGTGGCGAGCAGACGCCGGATGTGCGGAAGCCGCTCGATGAACTCAAGCGCCTTTTCCCGCGAGATACGCTCGCACTCAAGGCACTCCTGCGCGTATTCCGCGCACGCAAAGCACGCGCCGCAGCGGATCTGCTCCGCCAGCTTGCGGAAAATGGAATCGAGGTTGGCGGAAAGATGGTAGCGCATGGACTCCATACGCACGTTGGACATGCCGAAGTAACCGGGGAACAAGGCTATCTTCAGGCGCGACAGGATTTCTCCCAGCACGTCCAGCGAAGGCATGGGCGCATCGTGGAGCGGGCGGTGGAAGACCCCCTCCAGCGACGAGGGGGCGCACAACTGCTCGACCACGCGGTCAAGCTCAGGCATGGCAAAAGGTGACAGGAATATCTGGCTCATCGGACATCCTTTCAGAATCATAAACGGTTTACGGAAGAAGGAATGCGTCAAGGAAGCAACCGGAGCAGCGCTTCCGCCTTCTCTCCATAAGGGGTCAAAAGCGCCTTCATGGGCCCGGCCATGTCCAGCTCGGCAATGAGCTCCGCAAGCTCCTCGTAATCAATCTCGGCCTGCTCGTAGAATTGCCGCACCGTGTCCGCGGAAAGCGTGCCGTTGCGGATCTGGTTGCAGAATTCAAAATCGACGTAGCTGTTGGTATTGTTGAGATAGGCCATGTACGCCCACAGCTTTACGAGGCGGCACCCTGAGGCGATGTACGTCTTGGAGAACCGCTTGATCGGCAGCCACTGGAGGCGTTCGCGCACGTGGCGCATCATGGCTTCGGGGCGGTAGGGGAAATACTGGAACGGGAACAGCAGTTCCGTCCCCTCCACGTGGATGGAATCCGGGAACAGCGGCAGCTCCGGCTCCCCGTAGCTCTCCCGCCAGCGGGCCAACGCCTTGCCCGTCTCCTCGGACAGCGTTTCCATGAGAAACTCGATAAGCACATCCTGCTCCGGGGTGTTGTGGATGCTTTCGCCCATGAGGAAAATCTGATCCGGGTTGTGCCCCGAAAACACCAGCGGGATGCCCATGCGCCGGGCGAACGCGCACGCCGAATGGATGAGGAAGCGCCCGCAGAACGTGCACACCTGCCCGCCGTCCGGCTGGAGCAGCGCCTTCTCGGTGAACAGGAAGCGGTAGTAGCGGCGCATGGCCTCCGGTTCCTGACGGAAGACGACATAGGGCAGATCCAGCTTCCGGGCGATGGTCTTCGCGTTCTCGAACGTCTCCGGGTACTCATAGTTGATGTCGATGATGAAGCCGAGAAGCCGCATTCCGTAGGTCTCCTTCAGGAGATCCGCCAGATACGCGCTGTCCTTGCCGCCGCTCATCATGATCAGGCCCTCGTAGGGCCGGGTGCCGCGCACGCGGTCCAGATAGGCGGCAAAGCGTTTTTCCAGCGCATCCCAATCGCGCCGGGCCTCTTCCGGGGCCGGTTTGGCGCACAGGGAGCACACGCCGTCCTCATTGAGCGTGACCTTGTGGAAGGGATCGTTCTGGAGGAAGCATTTCTTGCAAACGTGGTTCGTATAGCGAAACATGTCGTTCCTTGTTCGGCGGCGCGGCGGCCGCAGCCTGATTCCGGGGGACAACCCCGCCGGAGGGCGGCCAACCGCGCCGTGAACGGGTAAGGGTTACATTCTGGCGGCGTGCCCCGGGGCGAGGCTCCGGCACTGGTGCACCAGCGCTTCGAGACGGATGCGGACGCCGAGATCGGCCTGCCCGCTGAACCCTACGGTCATGAACGGGATGCCGGGGAACAGCGAACGGAAGCGCCCCTCAAGGCCCTGGATCACCGTGCCCGGCACGCAGTTGAAGGGAATGGCGTGGATGATCCCGCTGATGCCGCTCCGGGCCATTTCCACGGACGCCCCGAAACCGAGGCCCGCATCGAGGCTCAGGCCGCTCTGCCCGATGACCTCCCAGATGGGCTTTTCATACGGATCGGGAAGCACGGAGGCCGCATGGCGGCGCATCTTGCGCTCAATGCGGTTTAGGATGCCGTGCTGGACGCGGTGGATGAACGCCTTAACGCGGTGCCGCCCCAGTTCCTGAAAGTACCGCTGCTTGTAGAGCGAGTACCACAGCACCTCCATGATCGCGGGCATACGTATCTCCCCGCCCATCTGCTCCACACTCTGGATGATGTTGTTGCTGGCGTAATCCACGTTGCGGAGGTACGCCTCGCCCACGAGCCCGATGAGGGGACGCGGCCTGCTCCGATCCACGGGCACGGCGCGCATGGCTTCCACCATGCCGATCACGGCCCGCTCCACGTCGCCCTTTGCCTCCACGACCTCCACGAGCCGGTCGAGGCAGGCGTAGTAGGCCCTGTCCGTGTCCCCCGCCCCGGTCTCGTAGGGCCGGATGTGCAGGCGCAGCTTTTCCAAGATGTCCGCCGCAATAAAGCCGCGCCACGCCAACATGCCGCAGGAGGCCCCGGACATGATCGCGTGGAGCTTGCGGTTTGCACCCTGATACTCGTCCACAAGCGCCGCCCCGCCGAGCCCCATATCCTCAAAGACGATCTGCTGGAGCGTATTGAAAAGGTCGTAGCGGCAGCTCCCGCACGAGCCGGGCATGAAGAACGCGGCCTTCGCCGGGTCCACGCCGTCCTCCTTGATCAGACGCACCATATCCCCGGTCATGAGGGTGCAGGGCAGACACTCCTTCCCGTCGAGGCAGCGGCGGCCCCATTCGAGGCTCCGCTTGTCGGGCGGCGGGAGGAGTTTGGCGTTGATGCCGTGCGCCCTGAGCGCGGCGGCCCACACCGCCATGCCGTTGGCGGCATGGGGCAGGTACAGCACGCGATCACCGCCGGGATCGAATTCGATCTTGCGCGTGCGCCGGGGCGCGATCTCCCGCGCGGCGTCGAAGTTCGCCACAGCATCAAGGAACGCCTCGCAGCGCGTGACCACGCCCGCCTCGGCGGAATGCTCGTCGATCTCAAGCAGCAGGAACGGCTTTTCGCCCATTTCCCTGCCAAAGAAACGCGGGTACATGGAATCGTTGACGCAGCCGAAATTCGCCAGATAGATGGCGTTGAGCCGCGCGTCCCGCCGGATGATGTCGGCGGCGGCAAGCGTGCGCTGCCCCATCGCAAGCGTCATATTGCGCCACGCCTCGCCCACATCCGGCGAATGGAACAGATCCAGCAGATCGCTGGGGATGGTCTGGATGCCCATGCCCCGCAGGATGCGGGCAAGGTTCAAGTTGGTGCCGGGATCGTGGATGTTGTGGGCCTTGCCCACCAGCACCACGGCCTTGCCGTCCGGCCCCAGAGCGTCGAGCGCCTCCCTGCCGAGGGCGTTGCGGGCCTCGCGGAACCGGGCCTGCGCGGCATAGGCCTCATCGCAGGCGCGCCGCACCTCCGCCCTTGAAGAGACGCCGAGGGACGCCGCCGTACGTTCCAGTTCGCGCAGCACCTGCTCCCGCCCCATGCGGAAATGCAGCGCCGGACGGATCAGCCGGATGCCGGACGCCTCCAGTTTGAACGCCTCATTCACCAGATCGGGGATGAACTGGATGTAGCTGCAATGGTTGGCATAGGGATGCGCCTCGGCGGTGGGGAACGTTTCCCGCAGGGACGGGATAAGCATGGCCCCGGCCTTGCCTTCCAGCACGGCCTCCTTCATCCACGCCGCATGTCCGTGCGCCACCTTGGTAGGGAAGCAGGCGGCGCTGGCCACCCCGGAAACGCCCCGCCGGACGATCTCCGCGTTGGTGGGCGGCGAAAGCAGGAGCGAAAAGCCCAGTTCCGAGAAAAAGGCCTGAAAGAACGGGTAATATTCATGGAAAGTCAGCATACGGGGATAGCCGATGACGCCCCTCGAGCCCGCCTTGTCCTTCGGCTGGTAGGCCGACATGAGCAGGCGTTCGCGCTCCGCGAACAGATCCCGCAGGCCCTCGCCCCCCGAAGAGCGCCGCACCTCGTAGCGTTCGCACCGTCCGCCATAAAACAGGGGCCGATGCCCTTCGACCAATATCTTGCTGATATCGCACTGGTTCGCGCACAAATTGCACTGGAAGGATTCCTGCCGGTACCCTTTTTCGAGCACCCCAAACCCTGTGAACCCGGTGGCGAACCCCGGCGTTTCCAGCATCTTGCGCCGCGCGATGAGGCAGCACCCGATGGCCCCCATCACCTCATTGTGCGGGGGTACTGTGATCGCCTTCCCGGTGAGCCGCTCAAAGGCCGCAAGCACCGCCGTATTGAAGGCCACCCCGCCCTGAAACAGGATATGATCGCCCACGGGCCGCTTTTCCACGACCCTGTGCAGATAGTTGGTGGCGATGCTGTAGGCGAGGCCCCCGGCGATGTCGCTGACCGGCGTGCCCCGCTGCTGGTGGCGCACCACCTCGGAGTCGATGAACACGGTACACTGCTCGCCGCAGTCCACGGGGTGCTCAGCGGCAAGGGCCAGACGCGCGAAATCCCGCTTGATGCTGATGCCGAGCTTTTCCGCCTGTTCTTCAAGGAAGCTGCCCGTCCCGGCGGCGCAGGCCTTGTTCATGGTGAAATCCTTGACGAGGCCATTCTCCAGCCGCACGTACTTGGAATCCTGCCCTCCGATCTCGAAAATGGTGTCCACCTCCGGGCAGATGAACGCCGAAGCCGTGGCATGGGCCGTGATCTCGTTGACCACCACGTCCGCCCCGGCCAGATCCCCGATGAGGTGGCGCCCCGAACCGGTCACGCCCACGGCCTGCACGTCCGCAAGCTCCCCGTACCGTTCAAGGATATCCCGGAACCCCGTCCGCACCGCCTCGATGGGACGGCTGGCGGTCATGAGGTAGTACTTCGCCACGACCTCACGGTTTTCATCCATGAGCACGATATTGGTGGAGATGGAACCGATGTCGATGCCGAGGAACACCCGGGTACGGCGCTCCAGCGGCAGGCACAGGCTGCTCCGGATCGAGTCGCCGTCGTCCGCCGCGAGCGGGGAAGCCGCCGGCTCGCGGGGTGCGGAGGACGGAGAGCCGCCCTCCGGGATGCGCGCCTCGGGACGCCCCGGCAGACCGCGCGTTCCCGCTCCGTCCGGCAGGGAGGAGGCGGACGGACGGAGCGGCGGCATGAATCCCGCGGAAACCTTCGGCCCTTCATCCGACGCTCCCCGGCATCCCGGAGGAGACACGCTGACGGGCTGCAACGGAACCAGCGTTTTCATGGGCACCCGCTGCCGGAGCCCTTCCCGGAACGCGGCCAGCCCCTTGTAGGGTACGGCTTCCCCCTGCCCTCCAAGCAGGAACAACGCCGCGCCGAACGCGCCGGAAAGCGCGAAATCCTCGGGCACGAACAACCCATCCTCCTCAAGGTGCAGGACGGAACGCAGGGCCTTGACTACGCCCGCGTTGGCGGCAACCCCGCCGACCAGCGCCACGGGCAGTTCCAACGCCTTCACACCCACCACGTTGGCCTTGAAGCTGCGGGCCAGCGCGTGGCACAGCCCGGCTACGATGTCCTCTACGGGGGTGCCCTTCTGCTGGAGGTGGATCATGTCCGACTTGGCAAAGACCGAGCAGCGCCCGGCAATACGGGCGGGAGCCCGCGACCGGAGCGCGGCCTCCCCGAATTCGGTTTCGATGTCGAGGCCGAGGCGGGTAGCCTGCTGATCGAGGAAGCTGCCCGTGCCGGACGCGCACATGGAGCTGACCGAAAAGTCCTTGAGCCGCAGGCCGTCCCCCTCCCCGGCGGGCTCAAGCTGGATGTACTTGCTGTCCTGCCCGCCGATGTCGATGACGGAACGCGCCTGCGGGTAGCGGGACGAAGCCGCCGCCACCTGCGCGATGACCTCGTTTACAGCGCACGCGCCGAGCAGACGGCCCACACGATCCGCGCCCGTGCCCGTGACCGCCGCGGCGATGCCTGCGTGCGTCCGCTCCAGCGCCTCAAGCTCGGCGCACAACACCTTATCCGGCTGTCCGTGATGACGGACATACCGGCTGTACAGGGGTGTCCCCAACCCGTCGAGAAGGACCACATCGACACTTATTGAACCAATGTCCAAGCCAAGAATGCGGGCATCCGCGGGAAAACCGGAAAAAGACGAAGCGCTCATGACCATTCAAGCCCGCCAAGCGTTGAGGGATGCGGCAGGAAGCCGATGTCGACGCAATAGTCCAGATAGCGGCGCAGCAGGGCCGGATCGGGCGGCGGGCAGCTTATGCCCGATCCCTTGAGCCGCCGCAGCGTTTCGCTGGCATCAAAGATAGCGGGGGACTTCTCGTAGTCGCCCAGATAGACGATCACGCTTTGCAGGCCGCGCAAGAAAAGTTCGTCGTCCGAATCAAGCACTTCCTCAAGGTAACGCTCCGCTGGCACGGTGCGCACGGGGAACCCGTAGTCACGGATGATGTCCCAGATCTGGGACTTGAGGATGGGCTGCGGGTTGCACACATGATACGTGCCCGGAGGCGTGTCCGGCTGGAACGCGATGTGGACGATGGCCGCCGCGGCATAATCCACCGGAGTCAGATCCATGTAGTCGTCGTCATACAGCGGCGGGGCCGTGCGCATGAATATGTGCCCCTGAAGGTGCAGATACTGGGCGTCGGACGTGATGTGCTTCTTGAAGCGGCCCGTCTTCGAATCGCCCATAATAAAGCCCGGACGGAAAATCCGCACAGCGTGCCCGGCGAGCATGGCGGGACGCAGGCGCTTTTCCGCCTCGTATTTGGTTTCGACGTACACGTTGGGGCATTCCATGCTTTCGTGGAAGTCCGCTTCCGTGAACAGGTTCTTTGGGTTGTCGCAGCGCCGCCCGCTCACCGCCAGCGTCGAAATGTGGTTCAGCGTCTTGGGCATTCCTGCCGAGCAGAAGGCGAGCAGGTTTTCCGTGCCCTGCACGTTCACTTTCAGGAACTGTTCCAGCTTGCCGAAATGCCAGAGCATGGCGGCGGCGTGGAAGACCGCGCCCGTGCGCTCCGCGAGCTCCGCATATCCCGCTTCGGAAAGTCCGAACCGCTCTTTCGCCAGATCCCCTTCCACGATGGCGATGCGCTCAAGCGGCCACGCTTCCACGGCGTCCGCACCAAACAGGAAATGCAGGTTGTCCATGAGCCGGGCCCGCGCGCCGAGCGTGCCGTCCGAACGGGTCAGGCAATAGATCGGCATTTCGGTACGCTCGACAAGTTCCTTGAGGAGATAGCCGCCGAGAAAACCGGTCGCGCCGGTGAGCAACACGCCGGGCCGTCCGTAAGCCGGGGCAGAGGCAAGATTCGTCATGTTCAACGCTCCTGAGAAAGGGAAAACGCCGTCCAGTACCGCCCATGCCGGAACGCGAGCAGCAGCATCAGCGCCCCGAGGATCAGCCCGGCGGACATGAAGATGAAAATGAACCATTTTGCGGTAATGGGGGCTGGCTGCACGCCGAGCAGGTCAAGCAGCGCCTCCAGTGCGGCCTGACCGAAGGCGAGGGCCGTATAGCCGCCCACAGCCGCCGTCCAGAGCCGATTGCGCGAGGTGCGGCACAGGAAGCCCACAAGCTGCGAGAACAGCGCCAGCCCGTACAGGAAATCGACGATGTACACGGTGGGCCAGTTCCACGGGCGCGGGTCCGGGGCGACGGCGCCGAGCAGGATCAACGGCAGCGACAGGGTGCACACCGCCGCGATGGGGAACCCGAGCGCGACCACGAGGCGGGCATACAGTTTCATAGGCGCCCCCATTCTCCGGGAAGAGCGCCCCCGGTAATCACATATCCCTGCGCCAGAAAATGCCGCATGAAGGCTTGCGGATCCGGCATCTGCGCCGCCCGGAACACATCCGGCTCCATACCCTCCGCCGCAAGGCGCGCGCCGATGGCGGCGCACAATCCGGTGGCCCGATAGGTATCCTCAAGGAACAACGTCCTGACCACGCTCCGGGGCTGGCCCCGCAGCGTCCCGCGCATACGCAAGTGCAGCATGAACCCCGGCTTCCTGCCGCGCATGTCCAGTTCCGCCGCCCGCATGATCAGCCGGGCCGACTGCGCCAGCCGCCGTTCCGTGCCGTACCATCCGGCCAGCCGTACCAGCACCGTGGCAAGAGTTACCCAGCGCCCCCAGTTGTTGCCGTACACGTGCGCCTCGCTGATGCCCGACTCCTCGACAAACCGCTGCAAGTCATCGCGCATCAGCCGGAAGACCGTATGCCTCCCCACGGGCGCGGGAAGATCCATGCGCCTGCCCGAAGCGAGCAGCCCGGCCTGCCTGCGCACGCCCTGTTCGTAGTAGACGGGCGCTTCGCCGTTGCCGATGTTGCCGACGCCCCACGCGATGTCCCACGCGGACGGGAACGTCCAGCGATCCCGCCCCACGCACGCGTATTCAAAGCCTTCCACCTGATCGAAGCACGTCCGGGCCACATACACGGGGAAGAGTTCGGACAGGCCCGGCAGGATGCCGAGCGTGAGCAGGAACGTCAGCCGCTTGGCGCGGATTTCCGGCCTCCGGGAAGAGAGTATCGGAAACAGCGGCGTATACCCGCCCGGATCAACGTAATGGCAGCCGCCGGCCAGCGCAGCGGCGGCCACCCGTTCCCGGACGGCGGAAGCGGGCCCCGCGCAGTTGATGACAAGGGAGCATTGTCCGCAAAAACGGGCGAGCGAAGCTTCGTCAAAGACATCCACGGACAGGAAGGAACCGGGAAGCGCTTCCCTCGGCGGCTTCCTCCCGCCGATGAGCAACCCGAACGCCGTGTTTTCATGCAGATAGCGGAGACATTCGCGCCCCACCCGGCCAGTACCGCCAATCACCCCGATCATACGGCCGTTCATACGCCCCTCCGCGCCGTCTCCCCGGAAAAAGGAGGGTTGGAAGGGGCTTTAAGCGGACGGAATGTCAGCAGTATGGCGGGTACGAGAAAATAATCCGCGAACAACGCCCAGCCAAAGGCGAAGCAGCCGAGCCCCCCAAACTTTACCACGCCCACCATGTCCGAGAACAGGAGCACGGAGAACCCGCACAGCATGGTCATGGTCGTGAACAGCATGGGCCGCCCGGTGGACAGCAGCGTCTCTTCAAGCGCCTTCTCATAGGAGCCGGTGCGGGCGAAGGATTCGCGGTAATGAAACAGGAAGTGTATCGTGTCGTCGACCACCACCCCGATGATGATCGCGCTGAAGCTCATGAGCGGCATGTCCATGTAAATCCCGGACACCCCCATCAGGCCGAGGGTGACGAATACCGGGAAGATGTTGGGCAGCATACTGAGGAGGCCGAGCCGGAGGGAACCGAGCGCGAAGCACATGATCACGCTCACGACCAGCAGGGCCGCCAGAAAGCTCTGGCGCTGGCCATCCGCGAGGAGGTCGTTCATGGACTTCGTCCAGTCGAGGTTCCCCGCCATGCGCACCTTGACCGTGTCCCCGAACACGCCCCGCGAGAAGGCGGCGACGTCCTCGGACAGGCGGCGCACGTCCCCGGTGCCGAGGGTGCGGGTCTTGGCGGTCAGGCGGGCCACGCGGCTGTCGAAGCTCACCAGCTTGTCCAGCTCGCGCCCGTCGGACATTTCGTACAGCAGCAGATATTGGGCGATGGCGGCATCGTCCCCGTCGGGAAGCGCATAGGCCGCCTTGTCCCCGCCATGCATGGACTCGTTGATTTTCTTGATGATATCGAGGACGCTGACCGTTTTGGTGACCAGCGGCGATACATCGAGGTGCTGCTGGAGGCGCTCAAGCCCGCGCAGGAACGCCTGCGACTTCACCCCGTTCTCCCGCCCGGTGTCGAGCATGATCTCGACGGACATGGAACCGCCCATGCGTTCATCCACAAAGTCGTAGGCCTGCCGCAGCGGGAGGGACTTCGAGAGCATCCGGGCCGTGCCCGTCTCCACCTCAACCAAGGTGTATCCGTAGACGGACACCCCGAGCAGCACCACAAACAGCGCCAGCAATACTTTGGGATACCGGACATTGATCAGGTAGACCCTGCCGAGGAAACGGTCGAAGATGTCCGGCGTTCCGATCCGGATCGGCGTTGACGGGGAAGCAGTACGGGCGGGCGCACCGGGCATCCCCGGAGTGGGCGCGGACGGCGCCTTATCCCTCTCAGTACTGTAAAGGAGCAGCACGACGAGGATACTGAGGATATAGGCCATGAGCGCGCCCACGGACGCGTAGACGCCCATTTCCCGGAACGGCTGGATATCCGCCGCGCAGAAACCGAGGAATCCCGCCGCCGTGGTCAGGCTGGTGAGCAGGCACGGCATACCCGTCTCGGACATGGCCTGCCGCAGGGCCGCGACGACACCGAGCCCTCCCCGGCGGTGCTGGTTATAGATGGCGATGATGTGCATGGAATCGCCGATGCACACGCAGATCAGCAGGGTCGGGATCAGGATAATGAACAGATTCAGGGTAAAGCCGAGCACCTGAATCATGCCGAGCGTCCAGATCACGCTCAGCACCACCACGGAAATGGGGCCTATCACGCCGCGCACGCCCTTGCCGAGCCAGAACAGCAGAACCATCTGGATGAGCAGGCACAGCCCGAAAAAGGTAGCGGATTCCTTGAAGGACAGCTCGTTGTAGTCGTTGTGCAGGATGGGCTGGCCCACGGCGTGGATCGAAAATCCGGCATACTCCGGCTGCGCCAGCACCTCGCGCAGCGCATGGGTCACTTCCGAGCGCGGCTCCACGCTGTCCCTGGGATACGTCCGCATTTCAAGGAGCATCCCCACGGTCTTCCCGTCCGAGGAAATGAGGTTGTCCCGATAGTTCTTCTCGGCCAGCGCCCGCCGCCGGAGTTCCGGCATGGACGCGGCGTCGTACGTTTCCGGATCGATGAAATCCGAAACGACGATCCCCTCGGCGTCGGCTTCGATGCGCTCGGCGTTCCCAAGCCAGGTCACGTCGCGCAGGTACGGGACCTTTTTACGGATATCGGACACGAGATCGGAAAGCAGGCGCAGCGATTCGGGAGAGAACAGCGTGTCCGCGTCAAACACCAAATAGACGAAATCGTCGTTCCCGAAGAGCTTGTGAAACGTGTTGATGCGCTCCAGCGAGGGATCGCCCTCGGAAAACCATATCTCGTTGGAATTGTCGAATTGCAGATCCTGCATCTTCCACAGGAAAAACGCCGTCAACAGCACGATCAGGACGGCAACCGCGCCCCGTCTGCGGAGGACCCAGTCGGTCAGGCGGCCAAAGAAAAAGGAGGACATACTCACCTGCGGATAGTCGGCGGGGCTTCCCGCCGGATTGCGTCTGTGGAGAGGAACCGGGGCCGATCAGCGGATCGGCCCCGGGCGGCAGAGCCGCTCCCGGACAGGCCGGGAACGGTGGGTACGGCTTAGAAATCGGCCCGGAAGGTCACGCCGAAGGAGCGCGGGGCCCCCACCTGCGCGAGCGCCGACGAGCCGGAGAAGGCGAAGGCCACGCAATTGTACTTTTTGTCGAACACGTTCTTCGCCCAGAACGTGATGGAATAATTGTCCGTTTCCAGCCCCGTGCGCAGGTTCACCAGCTCATACGGATCCTGCTTGAGGGTGTTGGCGTCGTTCCAGTAGAACTTGCCGACGCCCTGCAGTTCGGCGCGGGTGATCCATGTGAGCGAGTCCTCCTTGTGGAAGAAGTCGAAGGACTCCAGCAGCGGCAGACTGTACTGCAACGCGAGGTTGTAGGTGTATTCGGGGGCCAGAGGCGTGCGGTTGCCCGCGTAGTCCATGCCGGAAACCTTGTCCGAATAGCGGCGGTACTTGGCGTCCGTATACCCGAAGCTGCCCTCGAAAAGCAGGCCCTCCGTGATCAGCGCGGAGGCTTCCACTTCAAAGCCCATGCTTCTGGATTTGCCCGCGTTACGGATGACCGTGTTCGCGGTGGGCAGCACCTGCGTCACCTGCTGGTCGCTCAGGTCGATGTAGAACAGCGAGGTGTTGAAGTTGACGCGGTTGTTGAACCACGAGGACTTGAAGCCAACCTCGTAGTTCCAGCTGTATTCGGGATCAAAGGCCAGATCCGACACATCGAGGAAACTCGTGTTGAAACCGCCGCTGCGGTAGCCGCGCGACACCCCGGCGTAGGTCATGAAGTCCGGCGTCCAGCGATAGGCGATCTGCGCCTTGGGCAGAAACACGTCGTCGTGCTTCCGGCCTCTGATGTCCGAGCTCATGCCGGGGACGACCATCCCGCCCGCGAGATAGTCCGAGGCGTAGTCCAGCTTGTTCTTCTCATACTCGTAGCGGAGCCCGGCGGTCAGATCGAGCTTGTCGAACAGCGTATAGGTGGCTTGCCCGAACACGGCGTAACCGTAAGTCTTGATGTCCGAATCCGCCGTGTTGGTCATCGCCATCGGAACCATGCCCATGTCGGCGGCGCCCTGCCCGTAGTTCAAATCCAGCGTGTGATCCTGATGCTTCTTGTAGAGGTACAGCCCGCCAAGCCACTTGAGCGGCCCGGAGCCTTCGGGCGATGCGAACCGGAATTCCTGCGTGAACTGGCGATCCTTGATATCCTCCCTGGCGGTGATGAGGTCATAGGGCGTGAAGTCCTGATCGTTCCGGGTCACGTCGTTGTATCCCCGGTAGGCGGTGATGGAGGTCATCTTGAACCACGGCGCGTCGTAGGCCACGCGCAGCGAGGAGCCGAGCGTGTCGCGCTTGTCCCTGCCCTCGTAGTTATAGGAGACGTGGTGCGGGTTCTTGTCGGCCTGATCCATGTCCGTCAGCGGGAATACGCCGTCGTTGACCTTTTCCCCGTCCACGTTGGCCGTGACGTCCAGCTTGTCCGTGGGCATCCAGCGCAGCTGCATCCTGCCGTTGAGGCCCCGGCGGCGATCCACCTTCTTGTCCAGAAAGTCGTTTGTGTTGTAGCCGTCCATCTGCTCCGACGTGCCGGATACGCCGAAGAAGAGCTTGTCCTTGATGAGCGGCGCGCGCATGTAGAGCGTCGTCTCGTAGAGGTTTTCATTGCCGACCGTCTGCTCAAGACCATAATGAAATTCATTGTCAGGTTTTTTCGTGACGATGTTGACGACGCCGCCAAGGCTGTTCCTTCCGTACAACGTCCCCTGCGGCCCGCGCAGCACTTCGATCCGCTCGATGTCGAACAGGTTGGTGTCGAACACGCGGGAGTCCATATAGTTCACGTCGTCCACATAAAAGCCGATGGCCGGGTCGTTGTTGACGGCCCCGATGCCGCGTATGAAGGCGTACGAGTTGCCCCGGAACCCCCAATTGGCGATGAACAGGTTCGGAACCTGCCGGGCGACATCCTGAATCGAGCGGATGCCCGAATCCTTGATCTGCTGCTCGGAAATGGCGGTCACGCTGACCGGCACGTCCTGCACGTTCTCCGTACGCTTTTCGGCCGTGACCAGCACGGGATCGAGTTTATAGGTTTCCTCCGCCCCAGCGGGCAGCGACCACGCCGACAGCAAAACCGCCGCAAGGATACCCGCTATGCCGTTTCTCTTCATGCCTTCCCTTCCCTTTTCAACAGCTCGTTCATGAAATGCCTGACCTTCCCGGCCAGTTCCTCCGGATGCGTCTTGATCAGCATGTGCGCGCCTTCCGTCCGGTCATGGGACGGGTTGGCGAACACCGCGTTCCACGCCTCGGCCATCGTCTTCAGCTCTTCTTCCTCTTCAAGCGTGCCGACGAGGTTCAGCATGGGGGCTTCCACGGCGGCCCCGAAAGCGAAATCAAGCATCGCCTGCGTGTCCACCCGGAGCGTGTTCAGATAGTCCCGGCGCTCGGCTTCGGTCATCTCCGCGAAATCGTAATGATAGACCTCCTTCGAGACGCGCACGATCTCGTCCTCCGAGCTGTCGATGATTGCCCGCAGGCCGCCGATCACGCCCGGAGGCGGGCTCGCCACCAGCACGACCCCGGCGACGGGGCGCCCCTTTTCCTCAAGCCGCCGCGCGATCTCGTAGGCGAGGAACCCGCCGAACGAGTAGCCGAGCAGGAACAGCGGCGTGCCGTCGTTGAAGGCCGCAAGCTGCTCCACGCACAGGGCCGCCATTTCGGGAATGGAGCGCATGGGCTCCCCGGCCTTGCCGTGTCCGGGCAGGTTCGCGGCGAGCACGGCGTAGGATGCGGGCAGCAGCCTGCCGAACTGCCGGTACATGGTAGGGTTGCCGCACGCGTAGGGCAGGCAAAAGAGCCTTGCTTCAGGGCGTTCCACATCCGTCAGCGCCACGATGCCCGCCTCTTCCGCCTTGCCTTCGCCCTTGCGGAGGATGCGGCTCACGATGGAGGCGACCGTCTGGTATTCGAAGGCTTCCTTGAGGCCGAAGTCGATGAAGCCTTCCTTCTTCATGCGCATGATGAGGCGCATGGCCTTGAGCGAGTCGCCGCCCACGTCCCAGAAATTGCTGGTCATGCCGAGATCCGTGACGCCGAGCACATCCTCCCAGATGGCGGTGATGCGCTTTTCCAGTTCCGTCACCGGGCGGATCACGGCGGCGTCTCGTTTCCCGGCCTCGATCACCACGTCGGGGAGCCGGTTCTTGTCCAGCTTGCCGCTCGGCGTGCACGGCATTTCGCCGAGCAGCTCGAAGTGGGCCGGGATCATGTATTCGGGCAGCCGTTTGGCGAGATGGTCGCGCAGGGCCGCCGCGGGAACCTCGGAACCGGTATGGAAGGCCACCAGCGTGAGGCTTCCCGCCGTGTCCTCGCGGGGCACGACCACAGCCTCGGTCACGGACTCGTGCTCGCGCAGCGCGCTTTCGATCTCGCCCGCCTCGATGCGGTAGCCGCGCAGGTTGATCTGGTGATCCTCGCGGCCGAGGAATTCGAGGTCGCCGGTGTCGAGCATCCGCACCACGTCTCCGGTGCGGTAGAGCCTGTCGGACGGATCAGCCGGGTTGAAGGGATTGGGCACGAAGGCTTCGGCGTTCTTCTCCGGCTTGTTGTGGTAGCCCCTGCTCACGCCCATGCCGCCGATGTACAGTTCGCCGGGCACGCCGGGCATGCAATGCTCGCGGAAACGGTTCAGGATGTAGATCTGGGTGTTGTAGACGGGCTTGCCGATGGGCACCACGGGCAGATCCACCTGATTGTCCGCGTTGACCGGGATCCTGAAGTACGTCGAGGCCACGGTCGCCTCGGTGGGGCCGTATTCGTTGATGAACCGGTGGCCGGGGTAAAACTTCAACCACTGGTTGAGGTCTTTGGTGCTGATCACCTCGCCGCCGAGCATAACCCGCATGGACTCCGGCAGGGGGATGTCCGCATCGGCGAGGAATTCCCGCGCGCTGGAGAGCAGCGAGAAATGCGAAGGCGTGATGTTCAGGAACGTGATGCCCTTCTCGCTGATGAAGCGCAGCAGATTGTTGACGTCCTTGGTCTTTTCCTCGGACAGCACATGCAGCGAGGCCCCGACGAGGAACGGCGTCCAGTTGCTGGTCATGGTCATGTCGAAGGCGTAGGAGGTCACGAAGGCCAGCCGTTCCGCCGCCGTGATGCCTAGTTCCTCCTTCACCCACGTCAGGAAGTTGACGATGTTCCGGTGGGTGATCATGGCCCCCTTGGGCTTGCCCGTGGAACCGGAGGTATAGATCATGTACGCGAGGTCGTCCGGCGATCCGGCGGGCAGGGCCACGTCCGGGCGGTCAACATAGATGCCTGACGGCATGACGACCCGTTCCCGGAGCGATTCCGGGATGGCGGCGGCGCTTGCGCCCTCGTCCATGACGAGGATGTGCTCCACCCTGCCGAGCGCGCCTTCCAGTTCCTTGAGGTGTGCGGACTGGGTGAGCAGTACCCGCGCCCCGGAGTCCTCCAGCATGTAGGCGACACGATCCGTGGGATAGTCAACCCCAATGGGCAGGTAGGCGGCCCCGGCCTTCATGATGCCGAGCTGTCCCGCCAGCGTGTCGAAGCTGCGGTTCAGGAACAGCGCGACGAACTCGTTGGAAGAGACGCCGAGGTGCCGCAGCAGCCCGGCCACCTGATCGGCCCGCTTCCCGAAGGCCGCGTAGGAGAGGCTCCGCCCTTCGTAGGTCAGGGCCTCGCTGTCCGGGGTACGCCGGATCTGCTCTTCGATCAGGCCGTGCAGCGTGGACTCGGGAATAGCCGCTTCGGTACGGTTGAGCGACGCGATGAGCGAACGGTACCGCTCCGGCACGATGTCCTCGCCGGAGAACGGATGATCCGGCTCATTCCGATAACGGATGAGCTGTTCGAGCAGGATGTGGTACTGCTTCGCCAGCGTCTCGATGAATTCGCGGTCGAAGAGATCGCGGATATAGTTCCAGTTGAAGTAGAAGACGTCGTTGTCGTTGCGGCGCACGCGGTAGTCGTAGATCACGAGATCGATGAACGTGCCCGGCGCGCCGGTACGGAATTCGGGCGTCTCCAGCTTGATGGTCTTCATGCCGCTGACTTCGCCCGCGTACATCCCGATGGAGTTGCTGAAGATGATCGAGCTCATGGACGTGGCGCGCAGGCCCTGCCGCTCGAACAGCTCGCGGGAGAGCTCGATGGAGGAGACGGGCACCTCAAGGAGCTTGCGGGTGAACGCCTCGGCCTTGCGGGCGATCTGGACGATGGGCTCGTCGAAGTGGGTCTGCAGGCGTACCGGGAAGATGTCGATGAAGCTGCCCACGGTCTTGCGGGCCCCGGCGAAATACTGTTCGCGGTTGAACACCGGCATGTTGATGATCATGTCGTCCTGATGGCACCACACGTTCATCAGCTTGAAGTAGGCCGCGAGCAGCAGGGCGTTGAGGCTGATCTGCTCCTCGGCGGCAATGGCGTTGAGGCCCTCGATGATTTCGGGCCGGATCTCCTGATAGAAGGTGTCGAAATACACTTCTTTCAACAGGGCCGGGTTGCGCTTGGTGGGCAGGAGGGCCTTGGAGGGCAGATCCTTGAACAGCCCGAGCTGGAACTCCAGCGCGTTCTTGTATTCCTGCGTGCGCTGGCGCAGGTTTTCCACACGCACATAGTCGCCGAAGGTCATGGCCGCTTCGGGCAATTCCCACGGCTCGCCGAGCACCATGCGGTCGTAGGTGTTGAACAGTTCGTCGAACACCTGCATGTAGCTGAAGCCGTCCACGAGCATGTGGTCGATGTTCATGGCGAACACATAGCGATCATTGGCGAATTTCGTGATCTCGCAGAAGAACAGGGGCCATTCGCCCAGATCGAAACGGTAGTCGTTGAGTTCGAGGCCGCGCTGCAGGATGTAGGCCCGTTCCTCCGAAGGCGGCAGATGCGACACGTCGATATGTCTGGCGTGCACTTCGGGCACCGTTTTGAAGACCTTGAAACGGGGCTTCTCGCGTTCCTCGTCGATGACCGAGCGCATGATGGGATGGCGGCCGACCACATAGTTCAGCGCCTTGTCAAACACGTCGGGCCGGAAGTCGCCGTCCATGCGGGCGTTGAGGTAGATGTAGCAGCTCAGGCCGCTCGGCTCGTTCTGCACGAAGCCTTTGCGGTGGAAATACAACGTTTCCTGAAAATGCATCAGCGGAAAGTAGGCCACGTCGCCGTCCGCGTGCGTTTCGCAAAAGACGCGGGGCCACAGGTAGTCCGCCATCTGCCGGATGGTGGTCAGACGCAGGAAGTCCTCGCCGATCTCCGCTTCCGCAAACACCTCGCGGATAGCGTCGAACAGGGCGAACGCCTTGGAGATGTCCCCGATGAGGGGCATGAGTTCCGCGCTGACGCTCACGGCTTCGGCTTTGATGCCGAGGCTGGAAGCCACGATCTTCTGAAGAAGCGCCTCGATCTCGTTCTGAGGCGGCTCGATGCTGAAGTCGCGGGTGCGGAAATACTGCACCTGCTGCTCCACCGTGGGGAACAGGTAGCAGAAATTGCTTTCCATCTTGGCCCGGTAGATGTCCTCAAGCCGCGCCTGCATACGCATGGCCCGGATGGAATCCCCGCCGAGGCGGAACAGGTTCTTCTTCCTGCCGATGGCGTCAACGGGCAGTTCAAGCACGTCGCTCCACACGCCGAGCACGATCTGCTCGTGATCCATCGAAGCGGGATCGAGGACGGGCTCCTCATGCTCAAGCACGGTGATCTTGCCGTCGAAATCGCCGTTGAGGTAGCCCTCGCACAGCGCCTTGCGCATGACCTTTCCGCTGGACGTGCGCGGGATGTCGCCCTGCCGCGCGGCTATGAAGCGGTCGACGGAGAACCCGGCGAGTGTGGAAACCTGTTCGTTCATGCGGTGCAGGAGCTGCGCCAGTTCCGCATCAGCGCCCTTTTTCGCCGGGATGTAGAACATCAGGATGATCTCGCGGCCTTCCCGGGGATCGTACACGCCGCACGCTACCACGAGCCGGAACGCCTTTTCCATGCCGGACAGGGCGATGTGCTCGATGTCGGCGGGGTAATAGTTCTGCCCGCGCACGATGATGATTTCCTTGGAACGGCCAACGATGCACAGGTCGCCCTCGGCGTCCATGAAGCCCATGTCGCCGGTGGAGAACCACTCCCCGTTGAACGAGGACTCGGTCGCTTCGGGATTGTCGAAGTAGTCGGAGATGACGTTGTCCCCCCGGATTTCCACCACGCCCACACGGTCGGCGGGCAGGGGCTTGCCGTCCTTGTCGGCAATGCGGACTTCGCAATACTGGACGGGCTTGCCCACGCTGGTGAACTCGGCCGCGTCTTCGCCTTTGGGCACGTAGCGGACAACCTGCTCCGACACCATGAGCCTGCGGTCGAGGGTGAACGTCTTCACCGGGGTATTGCGAGGGTGGCACGTCGCCACCAGCGTCGTCTCGGTAAGCCCGTAGCCGGGCATGAGCAGGTGCGGGGCGAGGCCCATCGGCGCGAGCTGCTCCTGCAGGATGCGGCACGATTCGGCGGAAATCATTTCCGCGCCCACCGTCCACACTTTGAGGCACGAGAGATCCACTTCGGGCAGCCGGTCGGCACGCAAGCCTATGTATGCGGAAAGATGCTCGATGCCGGTATTGGTGGCGGAGGTGATGGTGCCCCGGTGCTCGTGGATTTTTTCCATCCACAGGAACGGGCGCTGGGCGAACTGGAACGGGTCCATCTTGATCTGATCCATGCCCGCGAGCATAGGCATGAGGTGGCATCCGAACAGCCCGAAATCATGGAAGTACGGCAGCCACGTCACCAGCCTGTCCTCGGATGTGCCGCCTTCGATGGCCCGCAGGGCGCGGATGTTCGCAATGAGGTTGCGGTGCGTGAGGCGCGCGCCCTTGGGCATACCCGTGCTGCCGGAGGAGAACTGGAGCACGGCGGAATCGTCATGCTGCGGGATGTAGCGGTCGTCCTCCTGGAAATCGACGATGCGGGCCTCCGTGATGAGGTCTTCGCTGGCTATGAGCGTGGCCCCCGTCCCTTTGAACATGTCCGTCAGCACGGCAAAGGCCCGCTCGTTGGACGAATCGGCCACGATGGGAGCCTTGATTGCCTCCCAGACGTGAAAAATCTTCTGCGCCTCCATCGAATCCGCTTTGGGCGTGCGCATGTGGGCGAGCGGCGCTGGCAGGACGCCGCTGAACAGGCATCCCCAAAAGATTTCAAGGAACGTGCGCGAAGCGTCCACCGAAAGGATCAGCGGCGTACGGGGCCGGAGCCCGCGCCGGTACAGCACCTGCGCCATCTCCTTGGCGTTGCGCAGCAATTCGGGGTAGCTCTGGAACTCCTCCGAGGTGTCCCCCGACGCGACATGGAAAATGCCATGTTCGGGATACCGGGCCGCCGTCTCCTCCAGAATGTCGACGAGCGTGCCCGAAAGCGGTTCGGGATGGATCTGGTTCATCATTGTCCTCTTGTAAAATGGTTAAACAAATACGGCTATATGATAGACCGCGCACGCCATGCCCATCGCCAAGGCGAACATGGCTGCCAGCAACGCCAGCGTCCTGCCCCAGCTCCCCAGTTCACTGCGCAGGACGCTGATGGAGGCGATGCACGGAATGTACAGGTTGGAAGCCACGATGAAGGCCAGCGCTCCCGCCGGGGTGATGGAAGCCCGCAGAGCCTGCACGACGGCCTCATGGTCGGTCGCTCCCACGGAGAACAGGACCGCCAGCGTCCCCGCCGTCGTTTCCTTGGCGACGAAGGAACTCAGCAGCGCGACCGTAAACCGCCAGTCAAACCCCAGAAACGAACCGAGGGGTTCCAGCCACCGCCCGAAACGGTACAGCCAGCTCGTCTCCACCGTGCCGCCGGGGAACGTGCTGATCGCCCAGACGACGATCAGAGCCGCGAAGATGTTGACCGCAGCGCCGCGCAGGAACAGCACGGCACGGGTGCGCACGTTGCCGAAGATCGTCCTGAAATTGGGGCGGTGGTACAGCGGAAGCTCCATGATGAGGCCGTTGGCGTAGCGGCCGGGAAGCGTTGCGTGCATGATCCTGCCCACAGCCCCGGCCATGAACAGGTTAAGGCAACTCACGCCGAGCACCACGAGCAGGGCCGTACCCGCAGGGAACAGGGCAAAGGCGAACAGGAAGGCCACGCCCATCTGCCCGCTGCACGGGATAAACGGCAGCATACATAAGGTAATGAGGCGGCGGCGCGGCGAATCCACGACCCGGCTCCCGGCGATGGACACCGTGTTGCACAGGAATCCCATCATCAGAGGGATGGCGGATTTCCCGTCAATGCCCAGACCGCTGAGGAAGGAATCCATGAGGTACGCCACCCGCGCGAGGTAGCCGGTGTCCTCCAGAAAAGAAAAAATGGCGTAGAGCGCGCTGATCATGCTCAACAGGGCGACCACCCACCCGAAGGCGGGCAGCAGGGCATCGGCGGCGAGGCTCCCCAGCGGGCCGGGATAGGCCGCCTTGAGATCGGGAGCCCACGCCAGCACCGCGAACAGCACAAGGCCGCCGGTCATCATGCCAAGCGCCGCGCCGAGCACGCAGCCCGCCGGGATGACCAGAAACGCGGCCAACCGTCCCCATAGCGGATGAAGGAGAACCCGGTCCCAGCGCTCGGTCAGCCCCCGGCCCGTACCGGATGTACGGACGGCCTTGCCACATGCGGCGTCGATCCATGCCTGCCGGGACGCGTACAGCTCCGGTGCGACCGAGGGGTCGCCCAGCAGCACACGGATCGCCTCCCGCTTCTCCCCGGAAAGGGTTTCCGTCCGGGCCAGCAGCCCCTCGTCGCCCTCGAACAGCTTGCACGCCGCCCAGAGCGGGGCGTACGGCAGGGCCGCCCCGATGATCTCCGCGAGCAACGCCACCTTGGCGGGCACGGCGGGCATACTGGCTGGGCGAGATGCCTCCGTAAGCGCCCGGAGCAGCGCATCCACGGCGGTCCCGTCCGCCGACGTGCCCACCAGCGGGATCACGGGCAGGCCAAGAGCCGAAGACAACGCAACGGCATCCACAGCCCTGCCCTCCTGCTCCGCAACGTCGGTCATGTTGAGCGCAACGACCACAGGCAGGCCGAGCGCCACCAGCTCGGACACGATATACAGGCTCCGTTCCACGCTCGCCGCGTTGACCACGGCGAGCACGGCGTCGGGTCCGCCGGAAAGCAGGTAGTCGCGGGCAACTTCCTCTTCAGGCGAATGCGGGGTCATCCCGTAGCAGCCGGGCAGATCCACGAAGGTAAAGGCCACGCCATTCCAAAGGGCCGCGCCTTCCTTGCGATCCACGGTCTTCCCCGTCCAGTTGCCTACACGCTGGTTCAGCCCGGTCAGCCGGTTGAACAGTGTAGACTTCCCGGTGTTGGGCTGGCCCGCCACCGCGACAGTCAAGGATTTCCCCGCCGGATGATTCCGTAAAGCGCCCATGCTCAACCCTTCCTCGCCGCAACAATGCCCGACGCGATCTCTCGCCCGAGGGCCACCCGCGTATGCCTCGCCAGCACGAGCAACGGCCCACGCTTGGCGTTACGCAGCATCCGTACGGCGACGCCCGGCAGAAAGCCGAGAGAGGCAAGGCGCCCGGCAAGGCATGGATCATCCGCCCGCTCATACAGGCAGGTTTCACCCGTCCGCACGGCGTCCAGCGTGGCGACACGTTCCTTTTCCTTTCCGGGGCGGCGATTCCGTCCCAAAAGCAGGTGAATTCCTGTCACGCACAGCAGAATGAACAACGGCTGAAAGGAAAGCTTGAGCGCGGCCCCCAGTTCAGGGCTGAGCCACGCCAGCCCGTTCTTTTCTTCGACCAGTTTGGCCGAATCAAAGGCCCGCTCACGCGCCTCACCAGTACGGACGTCGTAGGTCACGGACACGTACCGCCCGGCGTCGCGGACAACCCACGAACCCTCCTTCGGTAAAAAAGTCACCGTATCGGGCGTCAACGGTTCGCCGTCCACCCGTTCGTGACTGAAGCGATCCAGCACATCCTGTACGGACACCGCAGGCGTTCCCACGGAGGATACGGCGGGGGATGGGGACGCAACCTCGAACCGCGGCTCGTAGACAGCGGGCAGGAGCGCCATTTCGCCCAGCCAAAGCAGGGTGACGGCGCTCAGGTAAACGCCCGCCCAACAGTGGGATTTGCGGGACCAGAACAACAGGGAGTGCTTCATGACCGTTCCAAAAACTGGTGTAAAAATGAATTTGAATTTCATTTTCATTATAAACAGGGCTTACGCCGTCCGATGAGGCCAACTTAAGACAACTCACGCCCGCTTACTTTCATCTGCGTATCTTTTTTTTTGTATTTGCGGCAGAAAAAACGCCCGATTATAAGGCCACCCGCTTCTCCAGCCGTGCGGTTCTGTTGCTGTAACAGGTAAATTTCACTGAGAAAAACCATTCCCCTTTGTCAGCTTTTGATCCCGTTTCTGCATGTACAAAAATTTTTCGGGAAGTTTGACAGCGTTCCCCGTCCTTTATTATCAGATATTGAAATTCAAATTCAATAAGAGGTTTCCCTGTGTTCTCTCCCACCCCCCTTTCCGCAAATTCCGTGACAGCCTCGCCCCCCACGCCTCCTTGCGAGGACGGCAAACCTTCGGACGGGTTCCGGCTCCTGCTCCTTTCCGGGGACGCCGCTGCCCCGCCTGCGGATTCCGATTGCGTCCATGTCTGGAGCCGCCCCTTAACCGGCCCGACACAGTCCGGTTTCCGGGATCTGCTCTCCGAGGAGGAATGCGCGGCCGCTTCCCGCTTCCACACCCCGGAGCTGGCGGAACGGTACCGGCAGGCCCACGGCTGGATGCGCTCCGTGCTGTCCCGCTATCTGGATACCCCGCCCGAAACGCTCCGGTTCCGCTCCGGTCCGGACGGCAAGCCCCGGCTTGCGCACGGTTCGCTGCACTTCAACCTGGCGCATTCGGATTCGCTGGCCCTGCTCGCCGTGCGCCAAGACGCCCCGGTAGGCGTGGACGTCGAACCCGTGCGCCCTCTGCCCGAGGCCATGCTCATCGCCTGCCGCTGGTTCTCGGCCCCCGAGATCCGTTGGATCGCCGCGTCCGACGATCGGGATCGCGCCTTCCTGCGTTGTTGGGTCTGCCGCGAAGCCTTCCTCAAGGCCACGGGCGAAGGCCTTGGGCGGCCTCTGGACAGCTTCGCGCTCCACCCATGCGGCGATACGCTCCGTCTGGACGGGGCGGCCCTCGCGGAATGCACTCCCCTTGCAGGCCACGTCGCCGCCGTGGCCTGCGAAACCCTTTTTCCTTCATGCTGATACGAGGAGATTCCATGCAGTTCATGTTTTCACGGAAATCCGGCATCGTCCTCGCCGCCCTGCTCGGCGTCCAGCTCATCCTCCCCGCCTCGGGCTGGGCGCTCACCGGCAGGGATGTGGCGCTCAAGGCGGATCAGGTGGACACCAGCCGTACCTCCGACATGTCTATGGCGATGATCATCAAACGCGGCGATCAGCAGCTTGTCCGCTTCATGGCCATGAAGAAAAAGAAGTTCCCCGATTCGGAAAAGCAGCACATCCGCTTTCTCGAACCGGGGGACATCCGGAATACGGCCTATCTCACGTGGAGTTACAGGGATATCAACAAAGACGATGACATGTGGGTCTACATGCCCGCCGAGTCGCTGGTCCGCCGCATCAGCGGAGGCAGCAAAAAGGGCTCCTTCATGCGCAGCGACTACGCCAATGAGGACATTTCACGGCGGGAAGTCGACAAGGACACCTATACCCTGTTGCCCGACGAAGCCCTCTCCGGCGTGGACTGCCACGTGCTGGAGGCGAAAGCTGTCTTCCCAGAAAAGACGAACTATTCCAAACGGATTATCTGGATCAGGAAAGATATCTGGCTGCCCGCGAAAATCGACTTCTACGATCAGGGCGGGAACCGGTGCAAGGAGCTGGTTTTCGGCGGCTACAAGGAGATACAGGGCATCTGGACCGCCACCCGCCAGCGCATGCGCACCGTGGGATCGGACTCGGAAACGATCATGGAAATACGGGAAGTGGCCTACAACACGCCGATCGCCGAAGATATCTTTCTGCCGCAGGATCTCAAGAGGTAGGCATGAAAACCCTGTTCCGGGCCTGCGCCGTCTGCCTCTTCTGGTTCGGTTTCGCCCATGCCGCCGTGGAGGGCGATCCCTTTTCGGACGGACAGGCCTTTTCCGATCTGCATGCGATTGAGGCTTCCGATACATTCCTGCTCGGAGGGTTCGCGGAATCGCGCAACCAATTTTCCCTGAACGATCCAGAAACCCCGATTTCCCTGCGGCAGAAAGTGCAGGTCGAGGCGCTCTGGCGGCGCGACGTCTTGTCGCTTTTCGGCAGCCTTGAAGGCAGCTACGAAGGGGCCGCCCACACGTGGCCGGGCGACCATTCCCCGTGGAAAGCCGATCTCCGGGAATTGTATCTGACCTATGATACAGACAATATAGATATCTTTCTCGGGCGGAAGACTCACCGATGGGGGACGGGCGACGGCATCAACCCCATGGATCTCATCAATCCGCTGGATACGCGGGACCCGGTCACGACCGGGCGTGCCGACAACCGGCTCCCGGTATGGCTGTTCAGCGGCACGGTTTCGGGGAACGGGATCAGTTTCGAGGGAGTGCTCCTTCCCAAGGCCGAGGTCAACGCCCTGCCCCGCTCCGGCAACCCGTGGGAACCGCGCGCCCTGCGCGAACTCCGGCGGCAGCGGGACGACGGCCTCTTCACGATCACGGCTCCCGACGAACCGGACAGATGGTTCCGGGATGTGGAATACGGCGGGCGCCTCTCCGCCAATCTCGGGGGGTGGGATCTGGCGCTCATGGCCTTCCACGGTTTTGTCGACAACCCGATGTTCGTAAGCAGGAACAACGGCTGCAGGATGCGCTGGACCGCCGAATACCCCCGCTTCACGGCTTTCGGAACTTCCTTCGCAAAAGGCTTCGGCAGCCAGACCGTCCGGGGCGAGGTCGCCTATAAGCCGCGTTTTCCGGTACAGGGGAGCTTCGGTTTTCACCGGGCCGATCTGTGGCAGGGCGTCCTCGGCTGGGACTACGACATCGACAGCAAGTATTACCTGAACTTCCAGCTTTTCGGGGACGTTCAGGAAGGCTCGGAAGCTTCCGGCAGCCGGACATGGCACGGCGCGACCTATGAAATCAGCGGCAAATGGTTCCGGGACGCGCTCAAAACGGGGGTCCGGGGCAAACTCTACACCAGCGGGGAGGGCACGCTTACCGAGGTATTCCTCGAATACGAATTGGATGATCATTGGAAGGCATCCACGGGCGTCATGTTCTGGACAGGCGGGGAGGACACCATCCTCGGCGAATACACGGACAACGATTTCGTCTACCTGACCCTGCGCTACGCCTTCTGACGTATCCCGACACGGCGCGGCGACGCGCCTTTCTTCGGAACATCTCCGAAACCGAGTGAGACTGATGACGCCTACGAGTATCCACTCCACCTGCACCTGCCGCTTTTTCCATCAGGGGCAGTGCTCCTGCCCCGACGTGACCCTGTTCGTCATTGATGACGACTCGCACGCCGCGGGCCCGTTCCGCCTGCAACAGGACGGGGCACGCATGACCTTCTTCTATTGCCTGAACGGACAGGCACGCATCGACGCGCAGGCCGCCGATGGAGAGGCCTTTTCCGAAGAAATCGGCAAGGGAAACAGCCTGCTTTTTTGCCTGAACGGAGGCTTTTCCATCTCACGCGCCGGGAAGCGGATTCAGGCCGTGGGGCTCCAGCTCCGTCCGGAATGCCTGCGCCTGTTTGCCTGCCAGCTCGGTTTTGTCCACGATGGGCTCAGGAAAAGCTCATCCCGGACGCTCAAAGGAGACATCCCGCTGCACCTTCGCATTCTCCTTGAGCAGATCCTCAACTGCCGGGACGACGGCCTCTTGCGAGACGTATTCCTGGCGCACAAGAAATACGAACTGCTCTATCATCAGATCGAACTCTTGGACAGGGAAAACAGCCACAAATGCGTCAGCCCGGCGGAGTGCCGGGCCGCGCACCGAGCCTATGCCATACTGCTTCAGGATATCGGAAAGCCGCCGAGCTTGCCCGAACTGGCAGCCGCCGTGGGGGTCAACCGCACACGGCTGACGGCCTTGTTCAGGATGCTCTTCGAGGACACTGTCTTCGGCATCCTGCGCCGGGAGCGTCTGGAGTGCGCCCGAAGGCTTCTCAACGAAAAGGGAAAAAACATCACCGAAATAGCGTATCTGTGCGGATTTTCCAGTCCGAGCCATCTCACCAAGGCTTTTTCCGCCCAATTCGGGATCTCCCCAAAGCAATACCAGATTGCCAGGCGGCACGGGCACCCTGCCGCTCCCGTTTCATGCGGCGAGCAGCATACATGAGCCCACCCTGCCGATTTCTGACCTACCATACACCTTATATTGGATCTTCGTCGGCTTTCCCGCTTGCAAAGCCCCCCTCCCCATCCCGTTGTTCCGCGCAAGCGGGATTTCCGGAAGAGGAAACGCCGAAGCGGCCTACACGATGGTATAGCCTCCGTCAGCCATCCACAACGCTCCCGTGACGAAACTGGCTTCATCGCTGGCAAGGAAGGCGATCACCGAGGCGATTTCCTCCGGTTTGCCGAAACGCTTGAGCGGCTGCAGGGCCAGAAAGCTCGCCATACCTTTGGCCTCGTCGCCGGTATCCCTTGCGCCATCGTGCAATCCGGGGGTTTCCGTGGTCCCGGGGCCGACAGCGTTGACGCGGATATTGTGCGGCATCAGGGAAATCGCCGCCGCCCGCGTAAACGAGGCCACCCCGCCCTTGGAAGCATGGTAGGCGACGTATCCCGGAGATCCCACCACCGCGAAGGTCGAGCAGACGTTGACGATGGCCCCGCCCGTCTTCTGGGCAATGAACATATTCGCCGCCCCTTTCGTGAACAGGAACATGCTGGTCAGATTCGTATTCAGTACGGCGTTGAATTCTTCAGCCGTCGTTTCCAAAAGCGTCTTGTTGAGCTGCCATCCGGCATTGTTCACCACAATGTCCAGCTTCCCGTATGTACGGGCCGCCGTGTCCAAGGCCGCCTGCACATCGGCTTCATTCCCCACATCGCACAGGCAGAATGCAGCTTCGCCTCCCTCTTTGACAATGGCTTTTGCTACCTCATGCCCATTGGCTTCATCCTTGTCGGCCAAGACGATCCGAGCGCCTTCGGCGGCGAAACGGCGGGCGGCGGCAGCGCCGATGCCTTTGGCCGCTCCGGTGATGATGGCTGTTTTCCCTTGCAGTTTCATGGCTCTCTCATTGTTTGTTGCTGTATCCGGAAAGTTTTTTCCTTATACGCGTTCGGATATCCCTGACAAGCACGGCTCCAAAACGAAAATCCGCAGGAAAGCCCCTACCGCTTGGCCCCCTGTCCCTTCAACCGGCGGCCGGGGCGTATCGGCCCCGGCGCTGCCGGAACATCTTCTCCAATAAAGAAAATGGATTGGCAAAGCGGGCAGCGCCCCAATGCTGTCATCGGCAATGGCATCTCGCTTTGGCCCTCCTTATCTTCCTATGGCAAAACATCTTTTCCGATACGTTGTTGTGCAAACGTCACCCAATCGCCGGCAGAACCCCACCGCCGGCTCTTGCG
Source organism: Bilophila wadsworthia ATCC 49260 (assembly GCF_000701705.1). GTDB lineage: Bacteria > Desulfobacterota > Desulfovibrionia > Desulfovibrionales > Desulfovibrionaceae > Bilophila > Bilophila wadsworthia. Next base: position 178,637 of record NZ_JNJP01000001.1, read on the forward strand.
CGGATCGCCCGGCTGGATTAAGCAGCAAGAGAGATTCAGCCCGGACAGACCGGGCGTTAGGAGAAAAACAATATGGGTAAGATTCTCGTCACCGGCGGAACCGGCTATCTCGGCACGCACATGCTTGTGGAGCTCGTCAAGCAGGGCTACGAGCCCCTGTGCGTGGACAACCTCCACAACAGCAATCCGTCCGTCCTCCTCGCCGTGAAGGAAATTTGCGGCAAAGAAATCCCCTTCATCAAGGCCGACGCGGGCGACGTCGCCGCCATGCGCGCCTTGTTCGCCGAATACCAGATCGACGCGGTCATCCACTTCGCAGGCCACAAGGCCGTAGGCGAATCCGTGGCGCACCCGCTCATGTACTACCGCAACAACTATGACTCCGCGCTGACCATTCTTGAAATGTGCCTCAAGCACGGCAGCGCCCTCGTCTTCAGCTCGTCCGCCACGGTGTACGGCGTGCCCCACTTCCTCCCCCTCACCGAGGACCATCCCCTCAGCGCGGTCAATCCCTACGGCCGCACCAAGCTGTACATCGAAGAGACCATCCGTGACGTGGCGCTGGCGCATCCCGAGTTCAACGTCTCCATCCTGCGCTACTTCAACCCGGTCGGCGCGCACGAGTCCGGGCTCATCGGGGAAAACCCCAACGGCATCCCCAACAACCTCATGCCGTTCGTCTGCCAGACGGCGGCGGGCATCCGCAAGGAATTGCAGGTGTTCGGCGACGACTACGACACGCCGGACGGCACGGGCGTGCGCGACTACATCCATGTGACCGACCTCATCTCCGGGCACATCGCCGCACTGAAAAAGCTGGAAACGAAACCGGGCTGCATCATCCACAACCTCGGCACGGGCAACGGAACCAGCGTCCTCGAAATGGTCCACCGCTTCGAAGCCGTCAACGGTGTAAGCGTACCCTACCGCATCGTTGCCAGACGTCCCGGCGACGTGGCGAGCTGCTACGCCGATCCGTCCAAGGCGTTTGAGGAGCTGGGCTGGAAAGCCGTGAAAACCCTCGACGACATGGTCCGCGACAGCTGGATGTGGCAGTTGAAGGGCGCGAAGAACTAACCCGGACGCGATCGAACCGACGTAAGGAGGGGATTCCCATGCATTGCCACTTCCACAACCCCGTCAGCATCCATTCCGGCCCCGGTATGCGCCGCCAGATCGGGGCGCTGGCCGCGAAATACGGGAAAAAGGCGCTCATCGTCACCACCGGCAGCGCGCACTCCCGGGCGCTCGCCGAAGAAGCGGGCGCTTCGCTGGAAGCCGCCGGGCTCGGCTGGGCGCACTACAACGGCATCCGTCCCAACCCGTTGGGCTCCATGGCGGCCGAGGGTGCTCAGGCGGCCCGCGACAACGGGTGCGACATGGTCATCGGGATCGGCGGCGGCAGCGTCATGGACGCAAGCAAGGGCATCGCCTTCGCCTATTACAACGACGCGCCGATCTTCGAATACATCTACGGGCGCAAACAGGGCGGGCAGGCCCTGCCCATCCTGCTCATCGCCACCACGGCGGGGACGGGCAGCGAGGGCAACTGGACCGCCGTGTTCACCGACACGGACCATGTGAAAAAGGGATTCGCCCTGCCCGCCCTGTATCCCAAGGAAAGCATCGTCGATCCGGAGCTCATGACCACGCTCTCCAGCAGGGGCATCGCGGGGCCCGGCTTCGACGCGCTGGCCCACGCCATCGAGTCGTTCCTCTCCGTCCGCGCCAATCCGTTCAGCAAGCTGTATTCGCGTCAGGCAATCCTCTGGCTGAGCGAAGGCCTGCCCAAGGTACAGGCCAACCCCTCCGATCTCGAAACATGGGAACGGGTGGCGCTGGGGAGCACGTTCGCGGGCATCGCCATAGGCAACGCGGGCTGTACCGCCCCGCACGGCATCGAACATCCGATCAGCGGCCTGCTCAACGTCGCGCACGGCGAAGGGCTTGCCGCCATTTACCCGGAATACATGCGGTTCATGCGCCCCCACGCGCAAGCGGATTTTGCCGAACTGGCCCGGCTTCTGGGCGCGGAGACTTCCGGCCTTACGGAAGAGGAAGCCTCGCTGCGCGCCGTCGAGCAGGTGGACGCCCTTCTGAAAACGCTGGGGATCGCCTTCACCCTGTCCGATCTCGGCGTGCGGGAAAGCCAGCTCGACTGGCTGTCCCGAACGGCACTGGACAGTATGCCAGCCGTATTCGCCAACAATCCCGCGGCGATGACTTCCGACGACGTCAAGACCATCCTGGAACGCCGCCTGTAAGCTTACACGGTTTCACAACCGAGCGGCCCTGAAATCCTTGGATTTCAGGGCCGCTCGGTTATCCGGCTCTTCACCGGAGGCTCCCGCCTGCCAGAACAAAGAAGGTACGGGGAACGGGCCGTCTTTGCCTCTCTCCCCCGCTTCCCGTCTTACGAAAAATCTTTCCACACCTGTACGCCGGTATAGCATTCCACGGCGACAAGAATGATCAGAAGGACATTGATGGTCCCGTGGATGAGGGGCAGGATCTTCCGCTTCTTCTTGTAGCGGTTCATGATGTACCCGGTGATCAGCCCAAGGATGGCCAGCCCGATGATCGGCCACGCCAGTTCGGCGTGCAGTCCGGTAATGTGGGTGCTGCCGAACAAATCCAGCGTCACATAAAAACCGAGCGCCCCAAGAATCCATAAAACGAGGGCCAACGTCCCGAGCTTTACATGCTGCTTCCACGGGAAAAGCGTCTTCTTGCCAAGCAGCATCGCCACCCGCTTCAGCCCCTGCCACATGGCCCATACCCCGAGAACGGCGGCGCATACCTGCATCAACGGATGCATCCACAACAGAATATCACTCATGCCTGCTCCTCTCTGAACCGCCCTATTCGGAAAGCGGTATCTAGTAATAGTTACTGACAGCAGACTATTAGATCATTTATTTCCGAGAAGCAAGGCTTTTCCAACAAGGCTCATGCCAGACAGACAGACCGCGCATCCCTGAAAACGTCCACGGCACCCATAAAAAAGTCCTCCCGATCGACCGAACGGGAGGACGAAAAACGGATATGCGGAAGCCCTATTCGTACATGGGCAGATAGTGCAGCACGAAAAGGATATGGCACACGGCGGTAATGCAGCCGTATACAAGCAGGACATAAATGGTCAAAGAGCCGCCCGGGGCGCTATAGGCCGCCGCCGGGAACTTCTTGCGGCTGGCCCGCAGCATGAGGGCCGGGACGATGACCGACCAGATGGTTGCGGCGAGGCCCGCCCATCCGATGGCGGCGAGGAAGCCGTCCGGCTTGATGAGCCCGCCGAGCAGGGGCGGCAGGAAGGTCACGAGGGTCGTTTTGGCCCTGCCCATGACGGAGTCATCGAACTTGCACAGGTCGGCCATGTAGTCGAAAAGTCCGAGCCCCGCGCCAAGGAACGAGGTCGCCACCGCGAAGAAGGAAAACGCCTCCAACATGCGGAGGATGAAGCTGCTGTCGATACCGGAACCGGCTGCACGGATGAGGTCCCCGACATTGCCGCCCGCGGCGATGACGGCCTTGAACTGCCCGCGCGAGATGATCCCGTCGGCGGCCACAATCCACGCCACATAACAGACAAGGGCAATCAGCGTACCATAGCGCAGGCACTTGTTGATGTCGGCCGGCCTTTTGCCGAAATACTTGACCAGACTGGGCACGGAGGCGTGGAAACAGAACGAGGTGAGGTAGGTGGAAAGCGCGCACCAAATGAAAATGACCGCCCCGCCGCCGGAACCGTTTTCGCCCAGGTCAAGCAGTACGGGCAAACGGATCTGCGACAGCATACCGGTCATGGACAGGATGAAGGTCAACACCATGCCGCCCATCAGGATAACCGAAAGCCGATCCACGAACCGAGTACTCCACCAGACACAGGCCATGAGGATCAGCGAGAAAAACAGGCTCGAGCCCATCATCCCGGGATCGTTGCCCGTCACCGCCATGACGGTCTGCTGCACGGTGGACCCGCCGCCGCTGACATAGGCATACACCAGAATATACAGGACGAAGGCCACGGCAAGCCCGTTGATCGTGCTCCAGACTGGACCGAGCGTATCCTGAACGAGCGTGTGGAAGCTGCTGCCCGGCTCGTAATGCAGATTCACTTCCAGAATCGCCTGGCTCGCACGCAGCATCAACATCCACGTAAGGACCATCAGCAATAGGGACCAGTAAATCCACATGCCCGCCGAAATCATCGGCAGCGCCAGCATCCCGGCGCCGATAGCCGTCCCGGCGATGATCATCGTGCCGCCCAAAACATTGCCTTGAGAACCCATGCCTTCTCCCGTTTGTTCCTGCATCACGGCAGGTTTTGGGGTGAATTTTCTCCGGCGGCATCGGATCTCCATGCCGCACGGACTGCTTTCCCCTGTGGGGCATCCCGGTTACAAAAACGATAGAGGGGAGCGAGTATCCTCTAAAACAGGCGATAGGTCCATATATGCAGCGGGCCCGCCGTCCGCCAAAGCTGGCGGGGATCTTCCAACCATGCGCCGCCACAACACTTGCCGCGTCAAAAAACATTCCTCCCTCCGTAGGGTATCGCCAACCCTCGCCAACGGTACATAAAAAAAGGCCCGCCGCCCCATCCTGCATCCCCGCGTATGCCTCGCTCCATACGCACAAAAAATCAGGTTGAGCGCCGCCTTGGGCATGTAGCATCTATCGGTTTTCCCTACGCGGGAGCATCTTCGCCCATCGTATGCAGCCAATGGAGTGCGGCGCGGGTTGCCTCACGCGAAAGGGCCTTCCCCTTCTCCTCCGAACCGCGCTTCGGCTCCGGGCCATTCCTAATATTCAAGGGGAAAAGGGCGCGTTCCTCAGGCACCAGCCCCCTCCAGAAGAAGAACGGAAGCGATAAGAAGGGCTACAGATACCTCCCGGAACAGCTTGAAGGCAACATCTTTTCTCGCTATGTAAAAGGGATACAAACGAAAGCGAGCATATTTCCGGACCATCGGACACCCACAGCGCGAACTGTGAAGACAAGGCAGCGTACGTTATGACCTTTTCCTTACACAAACTGGTTGGACTGCCTGCCATCGCGGCGGCCGCCTTTTTTATGCAGGCACTGGACGCCACTATTCTTAACACGGCACTCCCCGCCGTGGCGCGCAGCCTCGACCGTTCCCCGCTGGCCATGCAGCTCGCCGTGGTGGGCTATACCCTCACCGTCGCCATGCTCATCCCCGTGAGCGGCTGGCTGGCCGACCGGTTCGGGACACGGCGCGTCTTCATCTCCGCCGTGAACTTCTTCATTCTGGGTTCCCTGCTCTGCGCCCTGTCCACCTCGCTTCCCATGCTCGTCGCCTCGCGGGTGCTGCAGGGTATCGGGGGAGCCATGATGATGCCTGTGGCGCGCCTCGCCGTGCTCCGGGCTTACCCGCGCACCGAGCTGGTCGCCGTACTCAACTTCATCAGCATTCCCGGCCTCGTCGGCCCCGTGGTCGGCCCTCTGCTCGGCGGCTGGCTGGTGACGTATGCCACATGGCACTGGATCTTCCTGATCAACATCCCCATCGGGCTCATCGGCATCCTCTACGCCTACCACATCATGCCGGATTTCACGGCTCCGCGCCGCCCCTTCGACTGGATGGGCTTTTTCCTGTTCGGCCTGAGCCTCGTTTCCTTTTCCAGCGGCCTTGAAGTCTTCGGCGACAGGGTCGGCCCCGATTTTCTCCCCCCCGTACTGCTCATCAGCGGCATAGCCCTGCTCGGACTGTACATCCGCCATGCCCGGCGGCATCCCTCCCCGCTTATCAGGCTGTCGGTTTTCCGCACGCGCACCTTCTCCGTGGGCATCGGCGGGAATATCCTGTCCCGCCTCGGTACGGGCTGTGTACCGTTCCTCATGCCGCTCATGCTCCAGGTCGGGCTCGGGTACCCCGCTCTGGTGGCCGGGGCCATGATGGCTCCCACGGCCATAGGCTCCATCACCGCCAAAACTTTCGCCATGAAGATCCTCAACCGGTTCGGCTACCGGGTGACCCTCACGGGCGTCACCGTCTGCATCGGCCTCATGATTGCCCAGTTCGCCCTCCAGACGCCCACCCTGCCCCTGTGGATGCTCATTCTCCCCCTGTTCATGCTCGGCATGGCCATGTCCACCCAATTCACGGCCATGAACAGCATCACCCTCGGAGACCTTTCCACCGAAGACGCCAGCACCGGAAACGGCTTGCTCTCCGTAACCCAGCAGCTTTCCATCAGCTTCGGCGTGGCGAGCAGCACCGTGGTGCTTCGGTTCTACAACTCGTTCGCCTCGGGGACGCTGCTCGATCATTTCCACTATACGTTCATCACCATCGGCGGGATCACCATGATGGCCGCCTTCGTTTTCATGCTCCTCCGCAAGGACGACGGCGACAGCCTGCTTCCCGGACGCAAGAAGCCCGTCTTCGAGACGACAAGCAGTCCCACCCCGCGCAACCCCTAACCATCCACGTTGAACGGAAAGCCGCCGGGACAAGACGCGAACCGTACTGGCGGATCAGCCCGTATCTCGCGGTGTGCAGAGGCGACGCGTTTGCCGGGGTCCGGAGCCGAACCCCGCTTATATCATCGGCCGCAAAAAAAGGCGCCCCCGTCCGTTCACGGAGAGCGCCTTCAGCAGGGAGTGGGAGGCAATGGTTACAGTGTGTCGGCGTACAGCTCGATGGTGTGCCTGACCCGTGCGCGGTCGCCGTTCCGTGCCAGCATGTCGGACAGTTGCATCATGCACGCCGGGCACCCTGTGGCGACGACGTCGGCCCCTGTGGCAACGATGCTGTCACGCTTCTTCTGGCCGATCTGCTGCGAAATGTCGTAGTGGGTCAGCGTGAAGCTGCCGCCGCAACCGCAGCAGCGATCAGGCTCCACCATCTCCACCAGTTCGCAGTTCTTGTTCATGTTGATAAGCTCACGCGGCTGCTTGCTGACGCCGAGGGATTTCTTCAGGTGGCAGGATTCGTGGTACGTCACCTTCAGGCCACCCTTGGCGGGCCCTTCGGGGTGCACGCCCAACACGTCCACGAGGAACGCGTTGATGTCTATGGCCTTGGCGCCAAACTTCTTGGCGGTTTCCTGCACCGAAGCGGGCAAATTCCGCGACATCTCGGGCCAGTATTCCTTGATGGTCATCGTGCAGGACGAGCACGGCGTCACAATGTAGTCGAAGTGGGTCCGCGAAAGGATGCCGAGGTTATGCTCGATCATCTTTTCAACGCCCTCGCGGTCGCCGGACACCAGCGCGGGGATGCCGCAGCAGGCAAAGTTGTCGGACAGGAACACCCCGACACCGTGGTGCTCAAAAACCTTGAGGCAGGCTTCCGACACGCCGGTATAAATCTTGTCGCCCATACAGCCTGGGAAGAACGCGACGCGCAGGCCGCTCTTTCCGGCGGGTCTGTCCACCTTCCCAACCTTGGAACGCAGAGGCTTGTCCGCCAGCAGCGGCATGTGCCGATCCCCGAACAGGCTCTTGAGCAGCGGCGCGCAGGCGGTCTTCTGGGGATTTTGCTCATCTTTCAAGAGAAGTTTCTGGAACGGCGAACCGGCGCGCAGGAGCGTATCCACCACGCGCGGGTTGGGAAGAAGTTTTCTGAAAATGGCCTTCTTGACCGGGGACAATCCCAGATAGGCCGTGACGATGGCCCGCGCTTCCATAAAGATTTCCAGCGTCGGCACGCCGGAAGGGCAGCTGAACTGGCACCCGCCGCACAGCAGGCAGCGGGACAGCTTTTCGTTCACCGCTTCCGGGTCCTGAATGATGAGATGCGCCAGATTCTCGACCAGCGCGATTTTGCCGCGGGTCACGTCCCCTTCCTTCCCGGTGGTGTCGAAAACCGGACAGAAGGCCTGACAGAAACCGCATTTCATACAGGAAGCCAGTTTGTCGTCCAGAACCATCAACGACTTGGCAAGACTTGAAATCTCATCCATGAATCAGTCCCTTTCCCGGACGCCCGCCGGGGGTGGTCGCCCGCTTCCTTCAAGGCGCGGGCGGTTCTGTGCCGGATTCGGAAGGTTGACCGGAGAGGAAACGGCAGGGCCCCTGTCATTGGCCACGGAGCAGCGAAAGCGCCGTTCGGCCACCCCCTTCATGCCGCCTCCCCTGCCGTTCAAATCCTTTGAAGGGCCGGGAGAAGCCCGCTTTCCAAAGCCCTCCTCCCGTTCCCTTCCTACAGCTAGTCCCCGAATCCCACGATCTTGCTCGGGTTGAACAACCCCTTCGGGTCAAACGCCTTGCGCAGGCGCCGCGAGAACATGATCGTCCCGTGGGAGGTTTCCTGCTCCAGCCATTTGATTTTGGCGGTGCCGATGCCGTGCTCGCCGGACAGCGTGCCGCCAAGCTCCAACGCGGCGTTGAAGAGGTCGTCCACAGCCCGTTCCACGCGCGAGAACTCTTCCTTGTCGCGGCGGTCGCAGAGAATGGACGGATGCAGATTGCCGTCACCGGCATGGCCGAAGGTGGCGATGGTGACGTTGTGGCGGGCGGCGATCTCGTCGAGGGCCTTGATCATGGCCGGGATCTTGGAGCGCGGCACCGTGGCGTCTTCCAGCATCAGCGTGGGACGGCAGCGGGCCAGAGCGGGAATGGCCACGCGGCGGGCTTCCCAAATCCGGCTCTTTTCCGCGGCGTCGCGGGCGACCACGATTTCCGTGGCGCTGTTGTCGCGCAGCACCTTTTCCACGATCACGGCTTCGTCCTCGACCTGCGCGGGGTGGCCGTCCACCTCGATGAGCAGCATGGCCCCGGCATCACGGGGGAGGCCGATTTTCACGTAGTCTTCAATGTAGTTGATCGAGGCGTGGTCAAGGAATTCCAGCGTGCAGGGCACCACATGGGCCGCGATGATCCCGGCGACGGCCTGTGACGCGCCGTCCATGTCCTTGAACAGGGCCATCATGGCCTTGGAAGCCTTCGGCGGCGGAATGAGCTTGAGCGTAACCTTGCTCGTGACCGCGAGGGTGCCTTCGGAACCCACCAGCAGCGGCGCAATGTTGTAGCCCGTGGCGCATTTCACGGTGCGGGAGCCCGTCTTCACCAGATCACCGGTGTTGGCGAAGACTTCCATGCCCATGACGTAATCTTTGGTCGTGCCGTACTTGAGGCCGCGCAGACCGCCTGAGCTTTCCGCGACGTTGCCGCCGATGGTGGACACGGACATGGAGCCGGGATCCGGAGGATAGAACAAGCCTTTGGCGGCCACGGCGGCGGCGAATTTCGCCGTGATCACGCCGGGCTGCACGGTGGCGTACAGATCCTCCGTGTTGATTTCAAGGATCTTGTTCAATCCCGTCGTCAGAATGACGATGGTGTCGGAACAGTCCGGGATGGTGCCGCCGGTAAGGTTCGTGCCCGAACCGCGAACGGTCATGGGGATGCCTTCCTCGTAGCAGCGTTTCACCACCTGCCCGAGTTGTTCCACCTCGGTGGGGCGCACCACAAGGCTGGGGATCATGGGCTTCAAAACCGCCGCGTCATACGCGTAACTCTGGCGATCCGCCTCGCTGCTGAAGACGTTTTCCTTGCCGACAAGCTGTTCAAATTCCTTTATGAGAGAAGCGCTAGGCATTGATGAACTCCAAAGGTTGAACGTAAAGGAAAGGGTTCAGGCCGGTTACGACAGGCGCTTGCGGAGGTTTTCCGCCACGGACTGCGGGTCTACGGGATTACGGGCGATGCCGCTTTCGATAGCGGCCCGCGCCGTGGCAGCGGCAACGGCGGGCGCGACGTCGGGATCCGTCGCGGGCGGGATGATGTAGTCCGGGCTGAGCTTTTCGGGCGTAACCAGATCCGCGATGGCGTGGGCGGCGGCGATCTTCATGGCGTCGTTGATGTCGGTGGCGCGCACGTCAATGGCGCCGCGGAAAATGCCTGGGAAGGCCAGCACGTTGTTGATCTGATTCTTGATGTCGGAACGGCCCGTGGCCACAACCTTCGCTCCGGCCTGCGTCGCGCGCTCAATGGGCCAGATTTCCGGAATGGGGTTGGCCTGCGCGAAGATGATGGGGTCTTTCGCCATACTGCGGATCATGTCCTCATTCAGAGAATCCGGCACGGAAACGCCGATGAACACGTCCGCCCCCTTGATGGCGTCGGCAAGCGTGCCCTTCACCTTGTCGGGATTGGTCGCCTTGGCGATGAAGTCCTTATACTTGTTCATGCCCTCGGGGCGGCCTTCCCAAATGGGGCCCTTGGAGTCGCACATGATGACGTTCTTGAGCCCGACGGCCATGAGCAGCTTGATGATCGCCGTTCCGGCAGCGCCCGCGCCGCTGGTCACGACTTTGATGTCCTCGATGTTCTTGCCCACAATCTTGAGGGCATTGAGGAGGCCCGCAAGCGTCACCACGGCGGTCCCGTGCTGGTCGTCATGAAAGATAGGGCCTTTAAAGACGCCGCGCGCCTTCAGGCTGTCCTCGATCTCGAAGCACTCGGGGGCCTTGATGTCCTCAAGGTTCACGCCGCCGAACGTGGGGGCCACAAGCTCCACCAGCTCGACAATCTTGGCGGTATCCTTGGTGTCCACGCACAGCGGGAAGGCGTCCACGTCGCCAAACCGCTTGAACAGCAAAGATTTGCCTTCCATGACCGGCATGGCGGCACCCGCGCCGATGTCGCCGAGCCCAAGCACGGCGGTCCCGTTGGACACCACGCACACGAAATTCGAATGGTTGGTGTAGACGTCGAGCATGGCGGGATCTTTGTTGATTTCCTTGCACGGCTCGGCCACACCGGGCGAGTAGGCAAGCGTCAGGTCATCGTTGTCGCGCGCGGGAACCTTGATCCGGATGTCGATCTTGCCGACGTTGTCCTTATGCAGGGCCAGAGCTTCTTCACGGAGATTTTTGATACGTGACATGGGGAGCCTCTTCATTAGGGTAACGGCGGAGCGCCGAAAAAAGGGTACGACAACAGAGCACCGTCCCCCACGGCGTTACACCTTTGTGTTCGGAGAGCGGATCTCCCGTACAGGGCATGATCCGAGATCTTGAAAAATAAGGGAGCAATTCCGCAGCCCTTTCCGATCCTGCCGGAAAGCGCGAACGTATCAGGGAGTCATGAACAGAGGAAACGGACTGTCGCTGTGAACCGGCCTTGACGGTATGAAGAGACGTTCCGGGAATCCGGCGCAGTCCCGAAGGAGGCCCCCACCTCCCCGGAAAAACACCTGCTTCCGGAGGCGGCCCATCCCTGCACACGAAAGTGCCGGAACGGGCAAACCCGCTTGTCGCGCCGCAACGCCCAAAACGTCCTTTCAAACCGTCAAGGGGCGGGGCATGTCCGACGGACATGCCCCGCGTAACAACCTATTTCTTTACCTTGGCGTCGATTTCGGCCTGAGCGGCCAAAATGTCCTTCGCGTTGAGATACACCGGGGTATCGACCATCTTGCCGAGGTAGGAAACGGCGGCCTTGCCCTTGGCGAGCCCCTCTTCCTCAAACACCTTCACAACGCCATTGGCCCATTCCACGTCGGCGGGATCGGGAGCGTAGAGGCGGTTGGAGGGTTCCACCTGGCTGGGATGGATGATCATGCGGCCTTCATAGCCCATCTGCTTGCCTTCCATCACGTTGCGTTCGAAAGCCGGGATATCCTGATAGGCCACGAACGGGGCGTCGATGGCGACGATGCCGGCGGCGCGGGCGGCGATGGCCATCTTGGCGCGGCCCCACATCTGTTCGACGGCTTCGGAGGTCAGCTTCACGCGCATGTCGCGGCAGTAGTCCACGGCGCCGAAGATGGCGTTCACATTGCGGGAACTGGCCATGCAGCATTCATAGGCGTTCATGATGCCCTTGGCGGTTTCGAGCAGCATGGAGATCTTCACGGTCCCGACCGGGATACCGCGGCGGCGTTCCAGTTCTTCGAGCTTCCAGTCAAGACGCTTGACGTCATCCGGATGGCCGGTCTTGGCGAGGGTTACGCCGTCAAGGCCTTCCCACACGACGGCTTCGAGGTCGTCGTTGGTCATTTCGGTTTCCCAGTTGTTGATGCGGACGTACACCTGAGCGCCGCCGGAACCGGCGTATTTAAGCTTTTCGGCAACGAGCTTGCGGGCCGCTTCCTTTTCGGACGGGGGCACGGAGTCTTCGAGGTCGAGGGTAATGATGTCGGCGGGGATGCTGGGAGCTTTTTCAACCATCTTGGGGTTATTACCGGGAACATACATGATGGAACGCATAACGGCCATGGGAATTCTCCTTTGAGGAAAAAAGTTGGTTGAAAAGATACCAATCGGACCGAAGCTATTTCTTCAATTTCTCGTGCAGGATGACCGGGATGTCGGTAGGCGTCATGGCGACGTACCCCCCGGCTTTCGTGATCGCGTCCATTTTGCTCTTGGCCGAACCGCGACCGCGCTCCACGATATTGGATGCATGGGAGAAGCGCTGGCCTTCGGGGGCCCATGCGCCGGAAACGTACACCACGAAAGGCTTGGTGAACTTCCCGGAGGCGATGACCTCGGCGCACTCCTCTTCCTGCGAACCACCTATTTCGGCATAAACCGCCACGCCTTCGGTTTCGGGATCTTCCTCGAACAGCGGAAGCAGATCCGCCATCGAGGTGCCGAGAACCGGTTCCGTGCCGGTATGGATGACCGTGCTCACGCCGAAGCCACCTTCGCGGAGCACCCACGGGATGGTTCCCGACTGGCCGCCGCTGCGCGAGAACACGCCGATGGACCCTCTTTTGAAGAAGGTATTGGCCCATTCCACATTGCCGCCGAGCCAGCCGACCACGGCTTCTCCCGGCGTGATGATCCCGATGGAGCCGGGCCCGAGCAGGCGGGTCCCCTTGGCCTTGCAGTAGGCGATCATCTCCATGATGTCGTGGATGGGGGTGCCTTCCACGCAGGGGATCACGTTCTTGACGCCCGCATCCGCCGCCTCCATGACCGCGGTCTTGAGCACATGCCCGGGCACGAAGATGACGCTGAAGTCGATCTCGCCGTGTTCGCGGGCGATTTCCTTCACCGTGTTGTAGACCGGAACGCCGTGAACGTCGGAGCCCTTCTTGCCGGGGCTGGTGCCGCCGACGACATGGGTTCCGTAGCTTTTCATGTATTTCGTGCGCACGGACCCTTCACGGCCCGTGATGCCCTGAACGACCACTTTCGTATTCTTGTTGATCAGTATGCCCATACCCCAATCCTTTTGGTCAAAGATGGTTGCCCGACCCGACGCGACGCGTCAGGCCAATCCGCGCTTGGCCAGATATTCCGGCAGCCCGGCGACAGGGACATCGATGGTGATGGCCTTGTTGCCGTGGAAGGTACAGGCGAATTCACAGGCAAGGCATTCCGTGCCGAGACGGAGCACTTCTTCCGCCGTCAGATGCTCGACCGAGGGCACGCCGTCCTTCAATTCAAGGATGCCCCGCGCATATTTTTTACAGGCGGCGACGCACGCCTTGGTCTCGCAGGAGAGGCACTTGCTGACATCGATCGAGACAGTCGAGGATTTTTCTTTGATTTCCAAGGATCTACCCTGCCTTCTGAGAGGTTTTCTCAGTGCTGTATTCCTTGCACAGAGCAAGCAGCCGTTCGCCGATGAACTTCGTGTCCGTGACGTGTTCCCGCCCGTAGATCTCGATGCGCCTGCCGATGCCGTCCGGGGTCATCATGTCGGCGAGGCCGGTACGCAGTATCTCGAGGGATTCGTCTTCACGGTTGCCGCACAGCAGCAGCACGCAGGGGAAGCCGGGCTTCTTGGGCAGCATCTCGCGCAGCACCTTGACCAGCGCGTGGGCGTGGTGCCACTGCTCCTGATTCGCCATCATGAAGCCGCCGAGCAGATACCCTTCAATGTTGGGCTGGGAGAGGGTCGCCTTGGCGACGCGGTAAATCTTGGCAGCAACGGGGTTGCCGCTGGTGTCGGCGTAGTTGGCGGCCTTGAGGCCCACGGCGTTCAACGCGTCGAGGCCCATCATGGCGGAGCCGCCGCCGATGGGATGGTAGCCCACGTAGCCGGGGCTCACTTCATCGTAGCCCATGTTCATGAGGAAGCCGGTGCCGCGGGCGTCGGTTTCTTCGATGCCCCAGCCGATGACGTCCAGATCCGTGGGCTGGCCGGGCAGGTCGCGGGCGATCTTGATCCCGAAATCGGGGTGACGGAACACGGCGCTGTTGTCGATCTCCATCTTGCAGTCGGCACAATAGAGGCTGCCGTCCCCGGTCATCACGAAGGGATTGATTTCAAGCGTCTGGCAGTCGTACTTCTTGTAGAGCTTGGACAGTTTGGTGAGGAAAGAGGCGAACTTGGAGAGGTCTGCCGGAGCAATCCCGGCCTGGGTGCAGACATCGATGGCGTCGTAGGACTGGAGGCCATACTGCGGATCGATGTTCAGCCTGAACAGCAAGCTTTCGTCAACGCTTTCGATGTCCATGCCGCCTTCCGTGCTGAACATCAGCATGGGGCAGCGGGCTTCGCGGGCGTTGTTGATGACGAATGAACAGTAATACTCTTTCTTGATGTCCAGTTTTTCTTCGATGAGGACTTTCTCGACCGGAAGCCCCTTTACGGTCTTGGCGAGGATTTCTTCAGCGAGGGCACGCGCTTCCTCGGGCGTATCGGCCAGCTTGACGATCCCGGCCTTGCCGCGCCCGCCAGCCTGTACCTGCCCCTTGACGGCTACGGGGCCGCCGATCCAGCGGGCGGCTTCCTCCGCTTCTTCAGGAGAAGATGCCACTCGCCCTTTTGGGACGGGCATCCCGCCTTTCGCGAGCCATTCCTTGCCCTGATATTCCAGAAATTTGGCCATGTGATGCCCCTTCTTCAGGAATTCATGTTCTCAATGCCACCATCAACTCAACATTCCTTTGTTCTTCAAACCAGAAAACCAATTCATAAAGCCAGTCCAACGTGACGCGATAAAGGAAACATCGGCTTTTTCCGCCTTGCGTTTTCCTCGTGAGGCTATTTTTAGTTTTATCTAAAAAGAAAGTCAAATAGATATTTTTTATTTTTTTCATAAATAAAAATTGATTTTCCTTTCGAAAACGTAAATTGATTAATGAAACAGTCGATTGATGAATTGTATTTTTCCGCCTTGTGATATTTTGTACATTAACAATAACTGTCTTTCTTTAAAAGAGATATGGATAAAAAGCATTTTTGCACAAATAACTATAAGTGTTCGAAGCATTTTCATGCATTATTCAGGATTATATCAAGCACATTTCCAATAGAAAAATATTAAAAAGAGGGATTTTTTTATAATACTATAAACTATTTCTTTTTTTCATAAGCAATATTCCGTTTTGGAATAAGAAAAGTTTATTCAAATATGCATTCACCATTAAGAAAGAGGCCGTCTTCCCTATATCGACATAAGCGAGGCGGAATGCGGGCTCCGGGGCGGCGAGGCCCGCTGGCGCAGCGCAAAAAAGGTATGAGGAGGCTGCTGCGAGGCCCCGCCCCCTCCTCCATCCAAGGGTAACACTGGGCGTTTGAACTTCATCGCCCTATCATGTATGAACAGAAACCGTTACGAAGCGGAGCCCGGATATGGAGAGACGCGCTACGACGCCAACCGCGCACGCCTCAAGCGTCAACCGAAAAAAACGAAACAGGCGAAAGGAAAGCTGTAATGGAACAGATTATATTGACTGGAGATCGGCCCACCGGAAGATTGCATGTCGGCCACTACGTCGGTTCGCTGAAGCGCCGGGTGGAGCTCCAGAACTCCGGCAAGTACGACAAGATTTTCATCATGATCGCGGATGCGCAGGCGCTGACAGACAACGCCGAGCATCCCGAAAAGGTGCGCCAGAACATCATCGAAGTCGCCCTCGACTACCTCGCCTGCGGCCTTGATCCGGTAAAATCCACGATGTTCATCCAGTCGCAGATCCCCGAACTCTGCGAACTCTCTTTCTACTATATGAACCTTGTGACCGTGGCCCGGCTCCAGCGCAACCCCACAGTGAAATCCGAAATCCAGATGCGCAACTTTGAAGCCAGCATCCCGGTCGGTTTCTTCACCTACCCGATCAGCCAGGCGTCCGACATCACGGCCTTCAAGGCAACGGCCGTGCCCGTGGGCGAAGATCAGGCCCCGATGCTGGAGCAGACCAAGGAAATCGTCCGCAAATTCAATGCGGTTTACGGGGACACGCTGGTCGAGCCCGAGATGCTGCTCCCGGACAACAAGGCCTGCCTGCGCCTGCCCGGCATCGACGGCAAGGCCAAGATGAGCAAGTCGCTCGGCAACTGCATCTATCTGGGCGAGGACGCGGACGAGGTCAAAAAGAAGGTCATGTCCATGTTCACCGACCCGAACCACCTCCGCGTGGAAGACCCCGGTCAGGTCGAGGATAACCCCGTATTCATCTATCTGGACGCTTTCAGCCGCCCCGAACATTTCGAGCGCCACTTCCCGGACTATCAGAACATCGAAGAAATGAAGGCCCACTATACCCGTGGAGGCCTCGGCGACATGAAGGTCAAAAAGTTCCTGAACAACGTCCTGCAGGACGAACTGGAACCTATCCGCAATCGCCGCCGGGAACTCGAAAAGGATATTCCCGCCATCTATGACATCCTCAAGGAAGGCAGTATGCGGGCCCGCGAAGCCGCCGCCCGGACGCTGGATGACGTAAGACGGGCCATGAAAATCAACTATTTTGAGGATATGGATCTGATCAGCGAACAGGCTAAAAAATACGCCCGCTCATGTGGATGAGCTCTCAAGCCGTGTGAAGAAATTGTGGAAGGGAAGGAAAACGGAAAACGTTTCTGAAGAAAAGTGAGCCCTCCCTTCCATAAAGAAGAAAGGCCCCGCATTCCCTGCTCAGTCAAGGGAAATGCCGGGGCCTTTTCGCCCATCAATGAAGCCGTGTCACCGTCCGGCCTCCCACCAGCGGAGGATCTCACCGTCCGAAGCGATGGGCAGGGCGACGGGCTCACCGATCAGGGGCAGGAGAAGCCGATACGGCTTGCCTCGGCTCGCCGCCACAATCCGTTTGAACGGATCATCCCACGTATGGTAGGCAATGGCGAACTTCCCCACGTGGCCCGGGAGCAGCGCGCGGGCACGCAAATCTTCCGCGGCCTGCGCCGTGTCTTCCGGCATCATATGGACGTACCGCCAGTTCTCGTCGTATTGCCCGCAGTCGAGCATAGCGAGATCAAACCCGCCGAAGCGTGCGCCGATTTCCACGAAATGCTTGCCGTATCCGCTGTCTCCGCTGAAAAAAATCCTGCGTTCAGGGGTAACAAGGGCAAAGCCCGCCCAAAGGGTCTTGTTCCGGGTCAGTGAGCGGCCCGAAAAATGGCGGGCGGGCAGGATGTGGATGGCGAAGCCGCCTTTCCCCTCAAGGACGGAATACCAGTCTCCCTCGAAAACCGTTTCCTTGCCGTAGCCCCAAGCCTCAAAATGGGCCCCGACGCCGAGGGGGCAGACGACCTGCCCCACCTTGGACCGAAGCGCCGTTGCCGTGGCATAATCCAGATGATCCCAGTGGTCGTGAGAAATGAGCAGATAATCGATGTCCGGCATGTCCTCGGCGGTGTAAAGGTTCGTCCCCTCGAACGCCCTGTTGGCGAAAAAGACCGGCGAAGCATAGGTACTGAACACGGGATCTATCAAAAGGCGTCTGCCGCCGAGCTGCACGAAGTAGGTAGAATGGCCGAGCCAGACGACGGTATCCGTATTCCTGTCGAGCCCCCGCAGGTCGGTTTTCGCTGAAGGCATGGGACGAGTCGGCTTCTGGCCTTCCGTTGACGAAAAAACGTATTTCATCAACGCGCCCACAATGCCGCCGTTCCCCTTTATGGGCGGCAGCGGCTCCGTATTGCGAAAGGCACCGCCCTCATAGTGAGGCGACTGCGATATCGCGTCAAGGCGGTCACCTTCAGGCAACTTGCCGAATGAAGCCTGCGACATGAAAGCATACCCTCCCCCGATAAGAATACAGACTAAAAGGACCAGACCGAGCGCCACGCGCATACCCCTTTTCATAGAATCTCCAGACATTCTCTCTTTTCAGACGCGGACGGGATACGGCAAGGCGGCCCCGACTATTCCTCGGAACCGCCCTACCGTCCCCCGCCGATGCCCTTCGCGCGCATCGGCGGAGATCCCGAATACCTTACACGGTGATCAGATCGTATTGATTGTTCCCCATGCCTTGAAGCTTCATGTACTCGAGTTGGCGCAGGCCACTGCGGGACTCAATGCGTTCCACAAGGTCGCGCCGCTGCGCTTCGGGCAATGCATAAACCATGTCCACCGAAGCCTGATCGACGGCCAGAATATCCGTCGAGGCAATGATCCCCAAATCCGGCGTGGTGGGTGCCGCCGCGCCGAGCCCGGCGCAGTCGCAATCCACGGACATGTTCCGGAGCACGTTGATATAGGTAATATGTTGCCCAAAATGATTGGTAATGGCTTTGCCGCCTTCCACCATCCGTTCCATGAACAGCGGGCCTCCCGGCCAGGTCCCGTCGCCCGGCAGCTGATGGATCTGTTGCTTGCCCAGTTTCCCTGAGGCGCAGCCGATGGAAATGTTTTTGAGCGAACCGCCGAAACCGCCCACAGTATGGCCTTTGAAGTGGGTCAGCACCAGCATGGCGTCATAATTCAGGATATGTTTGCCGACGGACAGTTCCGTAAGCCATTTCCCGCCGGGAATGGGAAGGCTTACGTCCCCGTCCTCATCCATGATGTCGACGGGGCAGAAGGTCCAGCCGTTGGTCCTCAGGGTTTCACGATGCCCTTCCGTGGTCTGCCTCGGACTGGGATACAAAACATTGCATTCCACAATGCTGCTGTCCGGAATATTCGCTTGGAATCCCCTGACCATTTCGCGGGGCAAAATATTCGGACCATGCGGTTCGCCCGTATGCAGCTTGATGGCGATCTTGCCGCTCATGCCATGATTGACGCGGGCATAGACCTTCATCAACCCTTCGAGGCTGATGTCCTTCGTGAAAAAGACCTTGGCCTTTTCCTGCGGCGCGGCCATAGCAGTATCGATCCTGGGGAAGCCCCCAAAAGCGAAGGCCCCTACAGTGAGCGCTCCGCCCTTCAGAAAACTCCGGCGGGAAAACTGTTCAGCCATATTATGAACTCCTTGATTGCCTCTCCGCAATGATGCTTGCAACCTTTTTATTCATTCTTCTTTCAAAGAACTCTTATGACAACCTGCAGCAGGATGACGGGAAACATATACACACTGCATATGTTCTCCGTGTTCCCAACGCACGGTACACATAAGGCATTGCCCCGCACAATCCGGCCTTTCGGAACAACGGCTCTAATTTCCCGTGTATTGCTCTTCCGTTACTTTTTCCAGCCACTCGACGTTGTTCCCACCCTCTTCTTCAGCCACGGAAATATGGGTCATGGCAACGCCGGGAGCGGCTCCGTGCCAGTGTTTGACGTATGGAGGGAACCAGACCGTATCGCCAGGGCG
Organism: Bilophila wadsworthia ATCC 49260; assembly: GCF_000701705.1. GTDB lineage: Bacteria > Desulfobacterota > Desulfovibrionia > Desulfovibrionales > Desulfovibrionaceae > Bilophila > Bilophila wadsworthia. The sequence continues at coordinate 198,059 of NZ_JNJP01000001.1, forward strand.
GACCTCCTGAATCGGCCCACCCTGCACCTGAACCCTGCCGACCCCAGCCGTGATGATCAGAGCCTGCCCCAGAGGATGGGTATGCCATGCCGTACGGGCTCCCGGCTCGAAAGTGACGTAAGCGCTTGAGGCACGTGCCGGCGTATGGGCCGGAAACAGGGGATCGATGCGGACCGTGCCGGTAAACCATGCATCCGGCCCCTTGATGGAAGGCTGCGAACCGTTGCGCAGGATGACCGGTTCGCTCACGGCGGTGGAAAGCATATCTTTTTCCATATGACGGACTCCTTTGCCGACAATTTTTTCTGTAAGAAACATATCCGGTCACTATGCCGAAGAACAGATACGATCCTCTTTTATTCTTGCCTTATTCTCTCAGTGTAGCCTGCCAAGGAAAAACGACGCCTGAGCCTTCCGGAACCCGCCTCAGTTTCGAAACGCACAGGACAGGCGAGTTCCGCAAACGTCCCAGGAGCTTCAAAACAAGACATTCAACACATGGTGAAAGTACAAAGGATCCTGCTGAAAAAAGGGCGAAAAAAAGCGCCGAACTTCTCTCATCAAGAATTCCGGCGCGTTGAAAAATCTCGCGTGCAAAGGCTGGAAACAGCCCAATCTCATTCACTCATCGCATACCTAAAAAGGCCTCAAGTTTGGGGCCGACAATAGCGAGAACGATTCGAACGCACATAAAAAACATGGCCACTCTTCTGAACGCCCGCAGATCACCGACAGTACGTCTATTGTCCGGCATCGGTTCCTCCATGAGCTTTTGCCAGCGTACAGAGCCTCAAAAGACGATGACGAAAAAACAAAACGGACCGGCAGATTGCTCTGCCAGCCCGTTTACTTTCTTATGGTGCCGAAGGGGAGACTCGAACTCCCATGAAGGAACCTTCACTAGACCCTGAACCTAGCGTGTCTACCAATTCCACCACTTCGGCGCGAAGAAATTTCTAGCGAAAAGCCCCTTCCTTGGCAAGATCTTTTTTCGCTTTCGGACAAAAATTTTTTCTCCGAGAAATATGACCATGCTAACACCGCGTTATTCCGCGTTTTTATCAGAACCAGCATGGTGAATAGCTTCTGTCGTTCCGCACCTCCCCTCACTGCGCCGTTCTCCGTATCGGCTTTCCATACGGCCCGAACAGGCTTCAACGTACTTCCGCTGTTGTGGAACGGATCTGGTGGCAACCACTTTGTAAAAATATTTTTACCAAAAAAACGGTAGGTTGTTCTGTTCGAATAGGGTATGAGGCATGTTTCGTGCCGCGCCGGGGAATGTCCCCTCCGCCGCTTTCCGTCATCCGGGAACGGCTCCGCGCGGCGACCGGCGAACTTCAACTCGTTTGTAATGATTCAGGTGTCTGCCCATGCGACGGATTTTATGGTGCATCATCTCCCTGTGCCTTATCCTTCTCAGCCTCGCGCTGCTTCTCCGGTTCCGTGATGATGCCGCCCCCCTTCCCGCTCCGCTCGAAAACGTGGTTTCCCACGTGGAAGGGCTGTTGTCCTTGTCTCCCGAACATGCCGTGGACGAATTCAAACAGGATGAAGAGGAAGAGGTGCAAAAAGAGGATGGCCAAGAGGAAGACGCCAAGGAAGCCGACGTCTATGAGGCCAATCCGCGCTATACCATCGAACAGGACCCCGAACAGGGAGAAGTCCTCCGCAGCGAGATCCAGAAAGGTGACACGGCGGGAAAAATCCTTGGGGACTGGATGGATGCAAACGACCTTGCCGAGCTGCTCGCGGCGGCCAAGCCGGTATATGCCTTGACCAAGGTCCGTTTCGGCCAGCCCTTCGCCGTTGTCCGAGATCCGCAGACCAAGGCGTTCCGGTGTTTCAAGTACGAAATCAATCAGGAAAAATACCTCATCGTTGAGAAGAAGGACGACCGTTTCGTCGCCCGGCTTGAAGAGATCGACTACCAGACCTCGCTGGCGGTCATCAAAGGAGAGATCAAGAGCACGCTTTCCGGAGCCGTAACCGAACAAGGCGAAAACGTGGCGCTGGCCATTGCCCTTGCGAACGTCTTCGCTTCCGAAATCAATTTCATCAGCGATCTACGGGAAGGCGACGCCTTCGAGGTGCTGGTGGAAAAGCGTTTCCGCCATGATGCGTTTGAGGGGTATGGACGCGTGCTCGGTGCGAAGTTCACCAATCAAAACAAGCAGCATACGGCCTATCTGTTCCACAACGAACGCGGCCGTGAAACATACTACAATGCGGAAGGCGACAACCTCCATCGGGAACTGCTCAAGGCTCCGCTCTCGTTCCTGCGCGTGACCTCGCGCTACAGCATGGCGCGCCGGCATCCGGTCTTCGGCAACACCCGGCCCCATCAGGGCATCGATTACGGCGCCCCTACCGGAACCCCCATTATGGCCGTGGGCGACGGGGTCATTACCAATATCGGGCGGGCCGGAGGCTACGGCAAACAAATCATTATCCGCCACGACAACGGGCTGGAGTCGCTCTACGGGCATATGTCCCGTTTTGCCAAAAGCATGAAGAACGGCAAACGCGTCCGGCAGGGGCAAACCATCGGCTACGTGGGTGCGACCGGCACGGCGACCGGCCCCCATCTCGATTTCCGTATCCGGAAGCAAGGGCAGTTCGTCAATCCGGACAAGCTGATCATCCCCCGCGATCAGGCGCTGGAAAAACGACGCATGGCGGACTACAAACTGGTCGTCCATGCCGTGGACGCCTATCTGACGGGCAAGGATACGGCCAGCTACGATCCCGATACATGGTTCAAGGATGAAGATTAACCGGCCCTCGCATGGCGGTACCGTCTGACAGCGGAGAAGCCCCCCGTACAGGCTATTCGCGGTTCCACCCGTGGGGCGCTGAACGTATTCCCGTTTCTCCGCTCGACCGTTCCAATCCGCGAAAGGAACCATCTTCCCACTAGACCGCTCATAAAAAACGCCTTGCCGAAAAAACATCGGCAAGGCGTTTTTTATGGGTGCGTCTCACAGGCTGCTATGAAAGCACCATCTTCTTTTCTCCAGCCTGATATACGGCGGAGAGTTCCGCATACAGGTTCTTGATGCGCTCGAAACGGGCCGCCGCTTCCGGCGTATCGCACAGGCCCATGATGGGGCGGCTTGTGTAATAGCTGGAATCCTCCGCCGGGCTGGTGCAGTGGAACAGTTCCCGGATCATCTTCTGATCGTGGGGGATATGAAAGTCCTTGCTCGTATTCTCGTAGCCGAACAGATAAAACAGTTCGGGGAAGCCGCTCCACGCGATGGCCGACGCGCACATGCAGCAAGGCTGATGCGTGGCGATGAAAATGCAGTCCTTGGGGGCGGGATGGCCCTGCAACTCCCAGAATTGCTTGATGGCGTAGACTTCGCCGTGCCAGAGCGGGGAAAACGCCTCCATATTGGTTTCGGCGAGGACGAGAGACAGATCGTCCTTCCGCAGCACCGCCGCGCCGAAGACCTTGCAGCCGATGGCGACGCGCTTGCGGGTCAACGGGGCGACGTCGTATTCGATGACGTCCATCAGACGGTTAAACAGCTTTTCCTGCATCGTGTTGCTCCTGTATCCCTGCGGATGGCGCGGGATCATGTTGTTCCGTATTGCCGTTCTCTTCCCTAGCAGATCCGCGCCGCCGGGAAAAGGCCGGACCATGCCCGGCCGGAACCGGAGTCATTTCAGCAGTTCTCCCACAAAAGCTCTGCCTATCCACAGGCAGATCATACGGAGCGCGTTTTGTCCAACCCTTTTTGCCCTCTCCCTTCCATCTTCCTTGATGCGGCGGCATTCTCGCGGAACGGGGCACACTGGATATTTTCCGCAATCCGGTGTAAGGATCGGTTCCGGCGAATCTGCACAACCATCTTTTTTCCATTGAGAATACGCCGGAACCATCACTCTTAACCCAACGGAACTTCACATGATGCGCCGCCTGCTAGTCCTCCTTTCCCTGCTCGTCCTTGCCGCCGTCCAGCCCGCGCACAGCGCCCAGCTCAAGCTTGGCGTCCTCCCCGCCGCCGACACCATCGTCCTGCACGTCGCGGCAGACGAAGGCCTGTTCGCCAAACAGGGGCTGGAAGTGGAGCTTGTCCCCTTCCAGAGCGCGCTGGAGCTCGGTGCCGCCATGCGGGCGGGGGCGCTGAGCGGGCATTTCGGGGACATCATCAACGTCCTCATGCAGAATGAAAGCGGCTCGCCGCAAGCTATTGTGGCGACGACCTCGCACTCCTCGCCGGACAACCGCTGTTTCGGGCTCGTCGTCTCCCCCAAGTCCAAAGCGCAAACTCTGGCCGACCTCAAAGGGAAGGACATTGCGGTTTCCAGCGCCACCATCATTGATTTTCTGCTCGCGCAGCTCCTCCAGCAGGAAGGGGCCGCTCCCGATTTCCTGAACCGGCAGGATATCCGCCAGATCCCGGTACGCCTCCAGATGCTCCTGAGCGGGCAGATCGAATCCGCCCTGCTCCCCGAGCCGCTGGTGTCCCTTGTGGAGGCAAAAGGAGCGCGCACCATCCTGAACGACTGCAAGCTGAATACCCCGCTGGCAGTCATCGCCCTGAAGCGCGACGTGCTCGACGCCCCCGACGGCGCACAGACCGTGGCGAAATTCCGCGAGGCCCTCAGAGAAGCGGCGAAGCGCATCAACGAAACCCCCGATGCCTACCGCCCGATCATGGAGGCCAAGGGCCTGCTGCCCAAGGGAGCTTCCGCCAACTATACGATGGTGCGTTTCGACATGACGCACACGCCGACCGGCCTGCCTTCCGAGGCGGACATCAAGACCTTCGCGGACTGGATGAAGGCCAACCGTATCCTCAAGAAAGACCCCGCCTATGGGGATGTGGTCTTTCAGTGAGCCGTGCATCCGATGCGGGCATCGCCGTCCGTGATCTGAGCAAGGGCTACGGCGAAGGCCCGGTTCTGGACGGCCTTTCCTTTGATCTGCCCTCCGGGGAAACCCTTTCCGTCATCGGCCCTTCGGGATGCGGCAAAAGCACCCTGCTCTACCTCCTCGCGGGGCTGGACAAGCCGGACCGGGGCACGGTAAGTACCGGGGAAGTCAGCAGGCGCGACAAGGGAAGGATTTCGTTCATCCTGCAGGATTATGGGCTCTTTCCGTGGAAGACGGTGCAGGAGAACTTGTCCCTGCCGCTCGAACTCCAGGGAGTCGCACCGTCCACGCGCCGGAAAGCCGTCGCGGACATGCTGGACGAACTGGGGCTGGGCGGCTTGGGGATGCGCTATCCCGCGCAGCTCTCGGGAGGCCAGCGGCAGCGCGTCGCCATAGGCCGGGCCCTGATTACGGATCCAGACATCCTGCTTATGGACGAGCCTTTTTCTTCCCTCGACGCCCTGACCCGCGAACACCTCCAGACGACCGTGCTGTCGCTGTGGCAACGCCGCCGTCCTACCTGCGTCCTTGTGACGCACAATGTTCCTGAAGCCGTGTTTCTTGGCAAGCACGTCATGGTGATGAACGGCCATCCCGCCCGTAACGTCATGTGGCTGGAAAATCCCTGTTTCGGCGACGCGGACCCCCGCGGCGAGGAGCGGTATTTCTCACTGACGAAAAAGGTGTACGCCGCCTTGTCGGAAACGAAGGATTTTTCATGTCCACACTGATCATCCTCTTGCTGTGCGGCGCTGCGGGCGGTTTCATCTTCGAATGGTTCGGCCTTCCCGGTGGGGCCATGACCGGAGCCATCATAGCCGTCATTCTTCTCAAGAGCTTTTCCTCGCTTCCTCAGGCGGCCTTTCCCCGGCCCTTCCAATTCTGTATTTATGCTGGCCTTGGCGTGCTGGTCGGCAACATGTACCGGCCGGAAATGCTGCTGGCGGTCCGGGACACGTGGCCCGTACTGGTGATCAGCACCTTGCTGGTGCTCGTCGCGGGGATGCTCATCGCCATTTTCGTCGTCAAATTCGGCAACCTCGACGTCACCAGCGCCTATCTCGCCACCAGCCCCGGCGGCCTGAACGTGGTGGTCGGCCTTGCCGCCGACATGGGCCCCAACGCTCCCATCGTGCTCGCCTATCAAATGGTCCGGCTTTACACCATCATCCTTACGGTTCCCCTCGCCGCCCGGATTTTGCACAAATTCCTGAGCTGAAGCGGGAAAAACGGAAACGGAAGGGGCGTTTTGAAGGGCCTCTTCTGAAATGTCCGGAGCGCTTCCCGCGAGGATTCCAATGCAGGAAAACACAGGGAATCCCTTTCAGGTACATACCTTATGAAAGCGTGCCGGGGCGTCCGTTTTCCAGGCGCTTGGATGAGGGCATACGGAAACGTGTTCTCTCCCATCACAGGGCTCCGAAGCCTCTTGCAACAGTTATCTACTGATAGGAAAAAATCATGCGTGCCCTCTTCCGTTACCTGCTGGCGCTGGCGGCCTTGTTGGCGATCTGGCAGATCGGATCGCTGGCGCTCGGCGAATTTCTGCTGCCGCGTCCTCTGGACGTGCTGGCCTATTTCGGGGAAGCGCTCACCACAGGCGCATTCTGGCAACATGCCGGGGCCAGCGCCTGGCGGGTGCTCTCCGCCATGAGCCTCGCATGGCTGGTGGCTTTCCCGCTCGGGCTCATTCTGGGCCATGTCCGTTCCGTGGACAATACGTTGTCCCCGATGGTCTTTTTGACCTATCCTCTGCCCAAGATCGTGCTGCTCCCCCTGTTCCTGACCTTGTTCGGGCTCGGGGATCTGCCCCGCGTCCTGCTCATTGCCCTGACCACGGGCTACCAGATCCTCGTCGTCACGCGGGCCAGCGCGCAGGGGCTCGACAAAAAATATCTCGATTCCTTCCGCTCCCTCGGCGGGACGCCGCTGCAGATGCTGCGGCATGTGCTCATCCCCGCCGCCTTGCCCGACGCCATGACCGCGCTCAAGGTCGCCAGCGGCACGGCTGTGGCGGTGCTGTTCATGGCGGAGTCCTTCGCCACGCGGCGCGGCCTTGGCTTTTTGATCATGGATGCGTGGGGACGGGGGGATCAGCTTGAGATGTTTACGGGCATCCTCGCCATGAGCCTGCTGGGGGTGGCCCTCTACGAATTGTGCAATGTGCTCGAAACGCGCAGTTGCCGCTGGCGGAACTTCCACATGGCGGGGAAACGCTGATGATGCCCGCGGAAATGCTCTGCGTGGCGGCTGGCGGGGCGCTTGGCGCGCTGTGCCGCCACGGTGCTTCGCTCTGGTGCGCCGACCGCTTCGGCAAAGCCTTCCCCTGCGGGACGCTGCTCGTCAACGTCTCCGGTTCGCTGCTCATGGGCCTGCTGGCCGGATGCTGGCAGCGATGGGGAACGCCTTCCGCGTTCGCGCTGTTCGCAGGGGCTGGATTCCTCGGCGCGCTGACCACCTTCTCCACCTTCTCAATGGATACCCTCGCCGCTTTCCATGCCGGACATCCCGCCAAGGCAATGCTCAACATCGGGCTGAATACAACGTTATGCCTCACCGCCACGGCTGCGGCCTATTTTCTCATTGTCCCGTAACCGGAATCACGCCATGATCTTCTCCAGAAATGCCCTTGCCGTCATGCTCGGGGGCGGTGCGGGCGCGGTCTGCCGCGTCATGACGGGCTTCGCCGTGATGGAGAAGCTGCCATCCGGATTTCCGCTGGGCGTATTGTGTGTCAACGTGCTCGGCGGGCTCCTGATGGGCCTGCTTCAAGGCTGGATGCGGCGCACGGGCAACACGTTCGCCACGGGTTATTGCCTGCTCGGGACGGGCTTTTTGGGGGGCTTTACCACGTTTTCGACCTTCTCGCTCGACACGTTTCTGCTCTATCGCTCCGGCGATGCATCCTTGGCCGCGCTGAACATAGCCCTTAACATGGTGTTGTGCCTCTGCGCGGTCTGGGGAGGATACGCCCTGCTCGCCCCCCGCCCGGAACGCCCCACCGCGCCCTCTTGAGAAGGATTTCTATACTCTTCCGGCCTTTTCTGATAGAAACTCCCCGTGTATCCCGGAATTCCTCCCGGAAAGGAAACGATATGCGTACTCTGCTGATGCTGCCCCTGCTCCTTCTGCCCTTTACGGCGCAAGCCGCGTCCCTGCTTCCGGGCGGCGACTATCCCGCCCCCGACTGCCGCTCCCCGCTGCGGCCTCTGCCCGGCGACAGCCCGATGGACTGGAGGATGTACCGCTCCGACATGGAAGCCTATCGCCAGTGCGTGGAGGCGTATCTCGCCACTGCCCGGCAAGATGCGGAGCGTATCCGCAAACGGATGGAAAAAGCCGTGCGCGAGTACAATGAAGAGTCAGGGAATCTGTAACAGTACCATCCCACCTCATGCGCACCTGACGTATGGCGGCCCACTCCGACGTGGGGCGAGCAACGCTGAAAGGCGTTCCTCCTTTTCCGAAGCGCCCCGCATATAAGGACCCACCGATTCCAATCTGTTTGATATCTACTCCGAAGCCTTACGGACGGCGCTGCGCCATCCCGCCGAGGCCGGAGAGCCGTTCCCGCGCGACGCTTTGTTCCGCAGCCGGCCCCCTTTATGCAGCAAACCGACCCGCCGTCATACGGCGAGGAGTTTTCCATGACACGAGTGCTTGCCTGTTTGGCCATCGGAGCTTGGGTTTTCCTGCTCTGGCCTTTTCCGATCACGACGTTTATGGCCACATGCATGGCCTGCGTCACCTATCCGGCATACCGCAAGCTGCACCGGAAAATGTCTCCCTCGTGGGCCATGACAACATACACCGTGGGCCTCGCGGCCATCACGATCTTGCCGATCGCCACCGTGGTGTCGCTGGTGACGCCGCAAGCCGTCGCAGGGCTCAAAATTCTCGACGGCCTGCGCGACTCCGGCTGGATACACAGCCCGGAAGCCCAGGCGTGGTTCGCTTCCGTGGACGCATGGCTCAAAAACCTCCCCGGGCTTGAGGGCGGGCTGGATCAGCTTGCCAGTACCGCGGCGGGCCTTGCCGGGACGGCGGCCCGGACCGTGCTTGCGGGCGGCGTGGGCATTGCGGGCGGCGCGTTCCAGGCCGTGCTGGTGCTGTTCCTTTTTGTCATGATCACAATGATGTGCGTAACCCGTGCGGATCTTATCCACGAATTCGCCTGCCGCCTGACCCAGTGGCCTGCCGAGGTCATCGACCGTTTCGTTTCAACCATCCGTAAGGCCATCTTCGGCGTCTTGGTGGGAGTCGTGTTTGTCGCGCTCATTCAGGGGTTCCTTTGCGGTGTGGGCTTCGCCATCGCGGAAGTCCCCCAACCTGCGTTCTGGGGCCTCATTGCCGCGTTCGTGGCTCCCATCCCTTTTGTCGGCACGGCTCTCGTCTGGCTGCCGGTATGCATTTGGCTGTGGCTCACGGGGTCCACGGTGGCCTGCATCGGCCTTGCCATCTGGTGTGCGCTGGTCGTAGCCGGGGTGGACAACCTGCTTCGCCCCTTCTTCCTGAAGACGGGGATCGACGCGTCGGTCGTTACGCTGATCCTCTCCATCCTCTGCGGCCTCGCCGCGTTTGGGCCGGTAGGCGTCTTCGCGGGGCCGGTGCTCGTCGCCGTCGCCATTCAGGCCGGCAACGAGAGTACCCTCTGCCGCAAGCACTGAGCATGATGACGCCATAAATCCGAAAGGCGGGTATCCCCCGCCTTTTTCTTTGGCCGAACGCCACAGACATTTATCGAAAACATATTGAAATATCATCTCAACTCATTGATGGCAGAGAGAAAACCTCTCTAATCATCCCTACAGGCTATTGTTCTCCATTCTCCTTATCATCATAAGAGCTATTCCATCCCCCGGAAACAACTGTTACCTGCGCGTACGGTTCAAACGTTCCAACGCGTCGTTTACCTTCAATAACTTACATATATACAATAGATTACCGTAAAGAATAGCCATCGGAACACGCTTCCGCCATACAACCTCCCCGCGCACAGGAAACCTTCGGAGGCAAGAGGGCTGGGAATAAACCTTTTTTCAAAACCGCCTCTCCTCCCCGTATCTCAATAAACTTATCACTCCCACTCTAAAGCAGTACAAATTTTTCATCTTCAATAAGTTCTTCATTTTGCACGGTTCGGCAATGAGAGAGCCCGAAACGGCTCCAATAAGCCAAAAAGTAAAGAAGTTTGTACCAAATCAAGGTATTTACAACCTTTTGCCTATGGCTATTATGAAGGAAACAGTTTGACCGAGACTGTCCCCACATATGGTATAAAGGAGTTTTTCACATGTTGCACAAATACAAGATGCTGCCACTCGTTGCTGTCATGCTCGTCATGTCATTGGTCTTTTCGGCACAGGCCGCGCCTGTGGTTCCCGACTTCGTCCCGCTGGTCCAGTCCGCCGGTAAGGCCGTCGTCAATATCAGCACCGAAAAAAAAGTCATGCAGCGGGGCGGTATGCCTTCCGAAATGTTCCGCGGGCTTCCCCCGGAATTTGAGCGTTTTTTTGAACAGTTCGAAGGCAACAGCCGCAATGCCAAGCCCCGTACGCAGCGCTCCCTCGGTACCGGCTTCCTCATTTCCTCCGACGGCTACATCGTGACCAACAACCATGTGGTTGCTGGCGCGGATACCGTTCTCGTCAACCTTCAGGGCAGCACCGGCAAGGAGCATTCCCTCAAGGCTCAGGTCATCGGGACTGACGAAGAAACCGACATCGCCCTGCTCAAGGTAAAGGCCGACGCGCCCCTGCCGTTCCTGAACTTCGGCAACTCCGACAAGATGGAAGTGGGCGAATGGGTCCTCGCCATCGGCAACCCCTTCGGCCTGGGACACACGGTTACCGCGGGCATCCTGAGCGCCAAGGGCCGCAACATCCAGTCCGGGCCGTTTGACAACTTCCTCCAGACGGACGCCTCCATCAACCCCGGCAACAGCGGCGGCCCCCTGATCAACATGGAAGGCAAGGTTATCGGCATCAACACGGCTATCATCGCCAGCGGTCAGGGCATCGGCTTCGCCATCCCGAGCAGCATGGCCGAACGTATCGTCAACCAGCTCAAGCAGGACAAGAAAGTCAGCCGCGGCTGGATCGGCGTCACCATTCAGGACGTGGATGAAAACACCGCCAAGGCCCTCGGCCTGCCCGAAGCCACCGGCGCTCTCATCGGCTCCGTGATGCCCGACGAACCCGCCGCCAAGAGCGGCATGAAGGACGGCGACGTGGTCCTCGAAGTCAACGGCCAGAAGATCGACGACTCCAGCGCCCTGCTCCGCGCCATCGCTACGGAAGCGCCCGGTTCCAAGGTCAACATGGTTGTGTGGCGTGACGGCGAACGCAAGAACATCACCGTCCAGCTCGGCGAACGGAACCTCAAGGCCTCTTCCGGCAAGTCCGGCAGCGCCGTTGAACAGGATGCCCCGTCCATAGGCCTGTCCGTCCGGCCTCTGACCAAGGAAGAAGCCCGTACCGCCAACGTCAAGCCCGGCACCGGCCTCCTCATCGTGGGCGTCGAGCCCGGCAAGCTGGCCGCCGAAGCGGAACTCCGGGAAGGCGACATCATCCTGAGCGCCAACCTGAAGCCCATCAAGTCCGTGGAAGAGTTCAGCAAGATCATCCGTGAAGACGCCAAGAAGCGCGGGGTCGTCATGCTCCAGCTCCAGCGTCAGGGGCAGACCTTCTTCCGCTCGCTGGCTCTGAGCGATACGCCCGACGGCGCCAAGAAGTAAATAAACCGCACGTAAACGGATAACCAAGAGGGGGGCAACCCCCTCTTTTTTGTTCCAAGCCCAAGAGAGAGAGAGAGAGAGAGAGAGAGAGAGAGAGACTCGTCCCACGGAAAAAGGATCAAGTGCCGGTAAAAAAGAGCGCCTTCCGGCTCAATAAGAGAGCGCCGGACCAGCCTTGCCTTTTCCGCAGGAATGACTATACTTCATCCTACGCGAATGGGGACTTCGTTGTACGGAGTTCCACGTCTGCCTATCCCTTTGGGGGCGCATTGGTTTCGACGGGGATGTTGAAGCCGAAGTGGCAGGCCGAGGCGCCGCTGGCCTCGTTAAAAGCGGCACCATAGTAATTGGCAACGATTACGAATACGCTTACGCTGCTTAATTAAGCGGCACACCGAACCGGCTCACGCCCGATAAGCTGGCAAGGTGTAAAACTATCGGGCTGGCGTGGCGTTGTGTTTGCCGGGCGACGCGCGAGACTTTACGGTGAACTGGCCGACGGACGCCCTGATTGGGGGCCAAGCCTGAGGCGAGATATGATACCCAACCTAAGCCTGTAGATGCTTCGCGTGAATCTTTCTCGGACGGGGGTTCGATTCCCCCCGCCTCCACCATTCAAAAAATTTGCTGCCCAACGTGGTCCAATGAAGACCGGAATCTCTCCAACACAAAGAGATTCCGGCCTTTCTTGTATCTTTTGGCGTTAAAAATATCCCATTATCATCAAAAACGAAGAAGGGAAAAACGAAGACGACCGCCAAACCTCTCCTCCCTCCCGAACTCTCGTATTCGTTATTCCACGACTGCCCTTTTTGCTGGATGCCCGACCAGAGATTGATTCAGCCCCTAAGAAGACAAGCCGGGATACAGCTACATCCCGGCTTGTCTCGCGGTGTGATAAAGGAACGTTCCTCTCGCTATCAGGCAATACGCCCTCTTACCCCAAAAGGACGGACAGGGAGTCGATAACGCCAAAAATGTTTGAAAGAGGAGGGATAGAGAGTCCGGGGAAGGGAGGGGAACATTTTCTATAGAAGTTTTCCCCTCCCTTCCCCGGTTGCCTCATACTCTCAAAATTACAGGGTCAATCCGCGATCCATGCGGGCGAGCGTCTCATCCTTGCCGATGGCGAGCATGAACTCGGGCAAGCCGGGACCGCCAATCACACCGGTGATCGCCACGCGCACAGGCTGCGCGACCATCTTGAACTTCACGCCGAGGCTTTCCACGTACGAATGGATCACGTGCTCGATGCTTTCCTTGTCAAAAGAAGGAAGCGCCGCAAGCTGATCACGGATGACCTTCACGTGCTCCTTGCCTTCGTCCGTCAGCCACTTGGCAACGCCCGCTTCGTCATAAGGCAGATCGGCGGACTTGTAGAGCAGCTGGGCAATGCCGTCGGCAAGCTCGATAAGGTTCTTTGCCCGTTCGCGGTACAGGGGAACCAGCGGTTCAATGGAAGCTTCCGTCGCACCCGTGAATCCTTTCTGATGAATGAAAGGCAGGACCAGACGGGCCAGGTCGTCAAGCGGCGTCTCCCGCAGGTAATGGGCGTTGAACCACAGGAGCTTGTCGGGATCGAAAGCGGAAGCGGAACTGTTCAGGTTCTTTCCATCAAAAAGATCAATGAGTTCCTGCATGGAGAACAGTTCCTGATCCCCGTGCGACCAGCCGAGGCGGACGAGGCAGTTGACCAGCGCGTGCGGCAGGAGGCCGTCATTCTGGTACTCCACCACGGAACGCGCGCCGTGGCGCTTGGAAAGCTTCTGGCGGTCCTTGCCGAGGATCATGGGCACGTGACCGAACACGGGCAGTTCCCACCCAAGCGCCTGATAGATGAGGATCTGCTTCGGCGTGTTGGAAACGTGGTCGTCGCCGCGAATGACGTGGGTAATCCCCATGTCGTGGTCGTCCACCACCACCGCCATATTGTAGGTGGGCATACCATCACTACGGCGCAGGATCATGTCGTCGAGCTCGGAAACGTCCGTGGCGATATGCCCTTTCACCATGTCGTCGAACACCACACGGCCTTCGGTGGGAATCTTCAGGCGCACGACGCGGCCGGGCCCGGCATCGAGGCCGCGCTCGCGGCAACGACCGTCGTAGCGGGGCTTTTCACCTTTGGCGCGGGCGGCTTCACGCATGGCTTCCACTTCTTCGGGCGTACAGGAGCACCAATAGGCATGACCGCTCTCAATCATCTTGTCGATGACTTCATTATAGCGGTCCGTGCGCTGCGTCTGATAGGTCAGCTCGCCGTCCCAATCCAGCCCAAGCCAGCGCATGGAGGCCAGAATCGCGTCCGTGTACTCCTGTTTCGAGCGCTCGGTGTCCGTGTCCTCGATACGCAGACGGAATTCACCGCCGTAGTGACGCGCAAGAAGCCAACAGAACAAAGCGGTGCGGGCGCCGCCGATATGCAGATGCCCGGTCGGGCTCGGCGCGAACCGGGTGATAATCTTAGACATGAAAGACTCCTGAAAAAATCAGCGTTGAGGTTTTTGTTCCGGCTGCCAAAGCAGTTCAACGGCCCCCGTCTTGGCGTCCTTACGTGGAGACGCGGGACGGCGGCAGGCGACAAGCGCCCCGGAGGGGATGTCCCCGGCTGCGGGGATAATGGCGAACCCGTCTTCCGTACAGGCATAGCGGGCATGTCCCATGCCGGGGACGGGGAAGGACTCGGACAGGATACGGGCAACGACCCCGTTGGGGTCCATCGCCGGAAAAAGAGCTGTCTTGGCGATGGGAGCGGCCTCCGATTCAGGCCGAAGCTGCATGAACGACAAGCTCAGCGAATCCTTGGGCAGCTTGGCGTAACGGGCCAGATCCGCCAGCCATGCCGGAGCCACAGCAAGCTGCGACGCGTGGCACCAGCGACGCTCGCGCGTCTCCAACAGCGGACACGGACCAAGATGCGGACAAGGAGCCACAGGCGTCAGCCCCTCCTCCAGCGCCGTTTCCCGGAGCTTCGCGGTAAGCGTGCCGCCGAGCCGCGTGCCGGGCTCAACGAACAGCGCCGTGCCTTCAGGATGCAGCGTCCGCCCCACGGCGACGGCGAGATCCGCCATGCGTTCATCGACGCTGACGCCCGGCTTGTCCTTCAATTCGTTGAGCACATTGCCCGCCATGAGCAGATACGGAGAGCGCAACTCGCGGAATGACTGCATCAGCGGCGAACGCACCAGACGGATCGTCCAGTTCAGCGGTTCACCGGAGAGTTTCGCCATGTGTTCCAGTATGGAGCGCCCCATTTCCATGGGACGGGGAACCGTATCCACGCAGACCAGCGTCAGCGGCACAGCCCGCCAGTCGGGACGGGACAGCCACAAAGCAATAGGCAGGGTCAGCGGCCCGCTTCCGAGGTCGGCGATGGTCACCGGCGTTTCGGCGTCGCAAACGGGGACGGGCAAATCCAAACCCGGCAAGAGGCCGGTCAGCCGCACAAGATTCCACGGCAAAAAATAACGCAGATATGCCGACACATACCGGGGCGCGCTCCAGTAGGAACGCCCGAGCCCACCGCGCTCATAGGTGAGCATGGCGGACAGGTCACGGATGGCCTCCGGCAAATCGGCGCGGTGGTTGCGGGACAGCGGCATCACCGTATCCAGCGCCTTGGGGAGCTGCGCCAGCGCGTTGCGGCAAAAAGCGTCCAGCGGAGAAAACAACGGGCGGCACATCGGATGCCCTGCCGCGTGCTTGACCGGCGCGGGCATGGGCCTTACCGGGCCGTCGGCACGCGGCGCATCAGGCTTGCGGAAGCCCGCACGCGGCCCACCGGGGCGGCGTTCTCCGGGACCGTTCTTCGGATTGTTTCCGGAACGCCCCTGCCCTGCATGGCTGTTCCGGGCGGGACGTTCCTGATCGGCGCGACTGTCCTGCCGGGGTGCGGGGCGCTTTTCCGCCGGGCCACGGGACGGGGAACGCGGGGCCCCCTTTTCGGAAGTCCCCGCGTTGTTTCTACGTTTAGGGGAGGATGACTGGCTCACGATGCCGCACGCGCCTCAAGAGCGGCCACGGCCGGCAGGGTTTTGCCTTCCAGCACTTCGAGGAACGCGCCGCCCGCCGTGGAAATATAATCCACCTGACTGGCGTAGCCGTACTTCTCGAGGGCCGCGATACTGTCACCGCCGCCGGTAACCGTATAGGCGGACGTTTCCGCAACGGCCTTGGCGATGGCTTCCGTTCCCTTGCCGAACTGGTCGATTTCAAACGCGCCCACAGGACCGTTCCAAACCACGGTGCCCGCCTCGGCGATGATCTGAGCGTACATTGCGGCGGTGGCGGGGCCGATATCGAGGATCATGTCATCAGGGCGCACTTCCTCGACCTTGAGCACGGTCGCCGGAGCGTGTTCTTCCAGCGCCGGGCCGACAACGACGTCGACGGGCAGCGGGATGGCCGCGCCGCGCCCTTTGGCCTCTTCCATGATCTTGGCGGCGGACTCCACCAGATCCGGCTCATACAGGGACTTGCCCACTTCGTATCCGGCGGCCTTCAGGAAGGTATTGGCGATGCCGCCACCCACGATAAGCTTGTCCACGCGCTTGGAAAGATTATTCAGGACTTCAAGTTTGGTCGAAACCTTGGAGCCGCCGATGATGGCGAGCAGCGGATGCTTGGGCGCATGGAGGATACGGGTTACGGCTTCGAGTTCGGCGGCCATGAGCAGGCCCACGCAGGCGACCTTGGCAAAACGGATGGCCCCTTCGGTGGAAGCCTGCGCGCGGTGCGCCGTGGCGAACGCATCCATGACGTACACGTCGCCGAGCGCGGCCAGCTTGCGGGCCACTTCCTCATTATTCTTCTTTTCGCCCTTGTTGAAGCGCACGTTCTCGCACAGGACGCATTCGCCGGGCTTTACGCTGACGCCGTCCAGATAGTCCTTCTCAAGCCTGACCGGAACGCCGAGCAGTTCCTCAAGGCGTTTGGCCACGGGAGCCAGCGAAGCTTCTTCGGAGTAAACGCCTTCTTCGGGACGGCCAAGGTGCGAGAGCACGATGATGCCGGCGCCTTTATCCAGCGCGAACCTCAAGGACGGAATGGCCGCCCGGATGCGCTTGTCGCTGGTGATTTTCCCTTCCTTGACCGGGACATTGAGGTCTTCACGAAAAACAACGGTCTTCCCTTGCAGATCAAGGTCGGACATGAGACGTACGTTCATTGTTCTCCTCCTAAAAAAGAGGTTGCGCTACAGGGTATCGAATACGGAGGCAATGCCACAAAACGCGGCTTCTTGCAAACGGACGGCGCTTATCCGAAAACCATATGCCGCATGTACAGGGCCGTAAAATCGGGACGGGCCGCCAGATCCACAAGCGTACACCCGGAACTCCAGCGGACCAGCCTCTCCCGCAGTTCCGGGCGCGTCAGCAGAAGCGCCGCCCCGCGCAGGGAGGTGTTGCCCTCCGCCACAGTGCGCGCCTGCAGGCCCTGCGGCAGAAAGCCCAGCCGCTCCAGTGCGGTTTCCGGCATGTGTTCCCCGAGCGCACCGCCGAGGCAAACCCGCGCGAGCGCCCTGCTCTCCAGCCCGGACGCCGCCAGCAGGCTTTCCAAAGCCAGCGAAAACGCGGCCTTGACCTTGAGGATTTCCTCCACGTCGGCCCCGGCAAGCTCCATGCCGCCGGGCAACGGCAGGCTCCAGCCAGCGGCCCCGCGTTCGACGGTCCCGAGCAGGCGGGCGGCCAGAGGTGAAACAGAAGCCGACGCAAGGCGACCCGTGGCGTCGAGGAAACCTGTCCGCAACAGCGCATCCAGCAGCGACAAATAGCCCGTGCCGCAAATCCGTTTCGGTTCCGTGTTGCCGATGACCACGGGAGACAGGCCGAACGGACCGAGCCGGAATCCCGAGACGCTGCCCGTATCCGCCACCCCGCCGTAGCGGAGCCCGATGCCTTCCAGCGACGGGCCGAGCGGAACGCTGGCAATGAAGGAGCGTTCCTTATCCAGAGCGAGCACGAATTCGCCGTTCGTCCCCATATCCGCAAGCAGAAAAGGAAATTCCGGCGATTCCCCGTACAGGAGGGCCGCCATGCCCGCGCTGATGTCCCCGCCCACGAACGGGGCGGGCTGCGGGGGGATCCACGCCGGAGGCAGACCGGGCAGCTCCGCCGTGCGGCCTCCCGGCTCCGTCAGCCGGTACGGGGCGGCACACAATCCGGCCACATCTTCATTCAACAGGATGGAGGTCATGGCGGTATTCCCCGCGATGCACAGTTCCGCCACCGGGACGCCCACGTCCGAGACAACGCGTTGCAGGAAGCGGAGCAGGAGATGCCCCAGCCGTTCCCGGCCCTCCTGATTCCGGGCGGCGGCAAGGCGCGACACCACATCGCTCCCCGCGCCCATCTGCGGATTGAGGGCCTGCCCGGACGCAGCCTCATGCCCCGTGCCGTCGAGGAGCCGCCAATGGATGGATGTCGTCCCCAGATCCACGGCCAGCCGGAACGGGCCCGCATCCGGCCTTATGTCCATCCGTTTCCGTTTTTCGGACGGCGGAGGAGGCAACTCAACAACCATACCCGCAACGGCGGCATGGCGGCAGGCCAGCCGCCAGCCGCCGCGCACGGCCTCCGCGCCGAGGATGGCGCTATCCGCGTCGCACGGCTTGGGCGTCCCTTCAAAAAACCGTACCCGGCACGCCCCGCAGCGCCCGAGCCCCGAACACAGCGCGGGCGGGGACAGTTCGCCGGACAGCCAGATCGTTTGGGCAAGCGTCTGCCCCGCTTCCACAGGAAGGATGTGGTTGAGGCCGGATGAAACCACGACACGCACGCCTTGAGCCGCATGGACGGCATCCACGACTACGGCGGCATCCGAATCCACGGCATGTATGCCGCCAGCCGCCCCGGGCTTCCGTCCGCTCACATCCAAAGGCGCACCCGCCATGCCCGCGCCATCAGCCATCGGCATTCTCCCGTTTGCGCTTCGCCATATGCATGGCGAGGGCCTGACAACGCATCGCCCGGAGCCGCCTTCCGGACTCCTTGCCCCTGTCCCGCCACTCCGGAGGCAGTGAAATCCTGAGCAGCACAGCAAGATCGTCATTGACGACAGGACGCAGCGAACGCCCGCTGTCGGCTTCGGCCAGTTTCCAGAACGGCCCGTCCAGCTCGGCATTGTGGACCTGCATCAGCAGATCGCAACGGGTTCCTGCCCGCAGCATTTCATAGATACCGGCTTTCATGTGCAGCTGCGACGACAGCACGCCCGCCGCGCCGTAACGCGCGGGCAAGGCGAGGCGCTTGGCGACATGCTCGGCGGGTTCGGCCCCGCGCAGCTCGTGCCCGTAGTGGTGCGGCAGCAAGGCCGGGTCCGTGCCGATCTTGCCGAGATCATGGCACAGGGCCATCCAGACGCACAGGGGATCGCCCGCCACCGCATCCATCACGTCCATCAGATGTGCCATCACCGAACCTGAATGGTACGCCACGGGGCCCGCCGGAATATCCATCGAAGTTTCCAGCTCCCGGAACCACGGGGAAAGACAATTCCCTTCCGCCAGCACGGACAGCCAGCGCGACGGCTTCGGCGAGGCCAGCGCCTTCATGAGTTCGCGCCCCACGCGTTCGGCGGGAATGCGCCCAAGCAAGCCCTCCCCCGCCACGGCGCGCATCTGCGCCACAGCCTCGGGATGAACCATGAACGACGGCAATTCACAAGCCATGCGGGCCAGCCGGAACACCCGCACGGGCTCATCCCGGAAACTCGTCGGCGAAGCGGGCCGCAGGATGCCTTCCCGCAGATCCGAAAGCGCATGGGGATGCCCGAGAAGGTTGCCGTCCCGATCCTCGGCCAACGCGTTGATGGTCAGATCGCGGCGGCGCATGTCCTCTTCCAGCGTCCCCTCAAGCGGCATAAATTCCTGACCGCGCAACAAAAAGACCGAAACGCTCTTCCCGACCTTGCGGGCCTCGGGATTCCGCTGTAGAAACGTGGCTTCGTCCGCGTCAAACGCGAAATCATATTCCCGAGGCGTCCGCCCCAACAGGCGGTCCCGAACGGCCCCACCCACCAGATAGACCGGTATCCGGCCCGTTTCCGGCCAATTTTCGATTGCCATGACACACGACTCCACTTTTCGTCTCAACGGCACGGTGCGGCTTCTGCACGAAGGCGTCCACTCCGAACGCCCTCCGCACGACCGCCTTGCCGATCCGTTTCCGGCTGATCACGCGGCCGGCTCCGCCCTCTGGAACGGGCTTCCCGAAGCGGCGTTCACCATGCCGGGCACAAGCACGGCCTGCCCGTATCTCGAACAATTCTTCACTGCGCCGGTTTCCCAGACGGGAAACACTCCCGAAACGGCCAGCGTACCGGCGCCAGTGTATCTGTGCGGCTCCGCCACTTCAAGTATGGATGTCGCCCGGGCCCTCGCCGCGCACGGGCAGCTTCCCGTCTGGGGGAGCGTGCTCGCCCTGAGCCAGCGCAGCGGCCGGGGGCAGCTCGGGCGCAACTGGGTTTCGCCAGAAGGCAACGTCTACGCGGCGCTCCGCCTGCCCCAGAGCCACCCGTTCACGGGCACGGCCGCGGCCCCCGCCGTGGGCGGGCTCATCGCCGAAGCGCTGACCCACATGGGTTTCGACGTTCATATGAAATGGCCCAACGACTTGCTGCGGCGCGAGGAACAGGAGGAAGGCCCCGGCTGGTGCAAGGTCGGCGGCATTCTTCTGGAGGAACGCCCCCTGCCCCCGCATAGGGAAACGCCCGCCGAAAACCTGCTTGTCGCCGGGATCGGCCTGAACCTCGTATCCTCCCCCCCGGCCGCCCTCATGCGGGCGCAGCGCGCCGTTCCGGCCGGGCTCCTCTCTTCTGCAACAAAATCCAATGTCTCGCCGCTTTCCGTTGCGGGACTGTGGATGCGACTTGTGAGCCGTATCTTTTTCTGTTATGTCGAAGAGATTGACGCCAAGGGGAAAACCGCGTGGCGTTCACTTGCTGAACGCCACCTCGCCTTCCTCGGGCAAACGGTCCTTCTGACGGACGGCCCCGACGAACAGGAACGCCACACAGGCATTCTTGAAGGGCTGGACGATTTCGGCGGGTTGCGCCTGCGAAATCGTAAGGGAACAAACAGTTTCCTTTCCGGGAGCCTTCGGTTGGACCGCCCTCCCATGCAGCCGTGACGCGAAGCGCCATGCGCGGCGCCGGGAACGGCCTTCCGCAGCGGTGCGGAGGCGGATCACAGGTGTCCCCGATGCCGTTTCGGGGTGCGTCCTGAACAAGACCGGCTCTTGCCGGGTCTAAACATTTCTTTATTGAAAAGGTTGAAAGCATGGCCGCCAAGACGTTTGAACAGGTACTGGACGAAGTTCGGGGCAAGCCCATACTCGTAGCCAACCGGGGCATTCCGGCACGTCGAATCTGCCGGGCCATCCGTGAACGCTTCGCCGCAGTGCCCGTAATGACCGCCACCGACATCGACAAGGCCGCGCCGGCCGCTTCGTCCGCGCAGGAACTGCTCCTGCTCGGTTCCGATCCTCGCGCGTACCTTGATCTCGATCTCATCATCGCCAAGGCGAAGCAGCGCGGTATCATCGCCATCCATCCCGGCTGGGGCTTCGCGTCGGAAGACGAGCGGTTCCCCCAGAAATGCGAAGAGGCGGGCATCACCTTCATCGGCTCCAAAGCCGACTCCATGAACCTGCTCGGCAACAAGGTGCAGGTCCGCAAGATCGCCAAGCGGCTCGGCATCCCCGTGGTGCCCGGCTCGGAAGGCGCGGTCGACGTGCCCGCCGCACGCAAGGTCGTCGACGAAATCACCCTCCCCATCATGCTGAAGGCTGAGGGCGGCGGAGGCGGGCGCGGCATTTTCCTTGTTCGTGAAAAAAGCGAACTGGAAGATGCCTTTTTTAAGGCCTCCGCCATGGCGCAGGCGTCCTTCGGCAACCCCCGCCTGTACGTGGAAAAGTACCTCGAACAGGTCCGCCACATCGAAATCCAGGTCATCGCCGACCAGCACGGCAACGTGTTCGCCTTTGACGAACGCGACTGCTCCGTGCAGCGCAACCACCAGAAGCTCGTGGAAATCACCCCGTCCCCGTGGGCGGGCATCACGCCCGAGCTGCGCGAACGCCTGAAGGAATACTCCCGTATGCTGGTCCGCGAGGTGGGTTATTACTCCCTCGCCACGGTGGAGTTCCTCGTCACCCCGCAGGGTGAACCCTACCTCATCGAAGTGAACACCCGCCTTCAGGTGGAACACGGCATCACCGAAAGCCGTTACGGCGTCGACCTCGTCGAAGAGCAGATCGCCGTGGCCTTCGGCGCGAAGCTGCGCCTGACCGAAGAAAACACCAAGCCGTCCCACTTCGCCATGCAGGTCCGCATCAACTGCGAAGACCCGCAGAACAACTTCGCCCCGAACTCCGGCCTGATTACCCGCTACGTGTCGCCCGGCGGCCCCGGCGTGCGCATCGACTCCAACCTTTCCGCCGGGTACGAGTTCCCCCCGAACTACGACTCCGCCGGTTCGCTTCTCATCGCCTATGGCCGCGACTGGCAGAAAGTGCTCGGCATCATGGACCGCGCCCTGACCGAATACATGGTCGGCGGCGTGAAGACCACGATCCCCTTCTATCGTCAGGTCCTCAAGCACCCGGCCTTCCGGGCGGGCATGTTCGACACGGGCTTCATCCCGTCCGCGCCCGAGCTCATGATATACGCCGACCTCGCGCCGGAAAGCGAACGCCTCGCCAAGCTCATCGCGGAAATCTCGGCCAAGGGCTACAACCCCTTCGTCCAGCTCGGCGAATACCGTTCCCACACCACGCCCCGCCTGCCGCGTCAGGATGTGGTGCTCCCTGCCATCCCCTCCAAAGTACGCAAAGAGCCCTCTCCCTATCCGCACGGCGACCGCGTGGCCCTGCTCGATTACGTCCGCGACAGCGGCCGTGTCCACTTCACGGACACGACCACCCGCGACAGCACCCAATCCAACAGCGGCAACCGCTTCCGCCTCGCCGAAGACCGCCTCGTGGGGCCCTACTTGGACAACTGCGGCTTTTTCTCCCTTGAGAACGGCGGCGGCGCGCACTTCCACGTCGCCATGATGGCGAACATGACCTACCCCTTCACCGAGGCGAAGGAATGGAACAAGTTCGCCCCGAAGACCCTCAAGCAGATCCTGATCCGCTCGACCAACGTGCTCGGCTACAGCCCGCAGCCCAAGAACCTCATGCGCCTGACCGGCGAAATGATCTGCGACAACTTCCAGATCATCCGCTGCTTCGACTTCCTGAACCACATCGACAACATGCGTCCCTTCGCCGAAGTCGCGTTGAGCCGCAGGGACGTGGTCTTCGAACCCGCCATTTCCATGTCGTGGGCCAACGGCTTTGACGTTGCTCACTACCTCGGCGTGGCCGAGAACGTCCTTTCCGTGTGCGGCGATGTGGCCGGCATGAGCGAAAAGGAAGTCTCCCGCCATATCATCCTTGGCCTCAAGGACATGGCCGGCGTATGCCCGCCCCGCTTCATGACCGAAGTGGTCACGGCGCTGCGCAAACGGTGGCCCGAGCTGGTGCTGCACTACCATCGCCATATGACGGACGGCCTTTTCGTTCCCTCCGTGGGCGCGGCTGCCAAGGCTGGCGTCCAGATCGTGGATACGAACCTCGGCGCGTGCGTCCGCAGCTACGGCCAGGGCGACACCCTCGCCACCGCTGCCTACATGGAAGGCGAACTCGGCCTCAAGACCGCCATGAACAAGGATATGGTGCGCGACGCCAACTTCGTGCTCAAGCAGGTCATCCCCTACTACGACCGCTATTGCGCTCCGTACTTCCAGGGCATCGACAACGACGTGACCGAGCACGCCATGCCCGGCGGCGCGACCTCCTCGTCGCAGGAAGGCGCGCTCAAGCAGGGCTACATCCACCTGCTGCCCTACATGCTCAAGTTCCTTGCCGGGACCCGCAAGCTCGTCCGTTACCACGACGTGACCCCCGGCTCCCAGATCACGTGGAACACCGCTTTCCTCGCCGTGACCGGCGCGTACAAGCGCGGCGGCGAAGAAGAGGTCAAATACCTGCTCGGCGTGCTTGATCGCGTCAACGACGTGCCCGACGAAGCCGAACTCAGCGAAGGCACCCGCGCGGCCCGCCTCGCCCTCTATCAGGATTGCAACGACGCGTTCCGCAACCTCCTTTTGGGCAAATTCGGCAAGCTGCCTCTGGGCTTCCCGCCGGATTGGGTGTATGAGAGCGCGTTCGGCAACGCATGGAAGCAGGCCATTGCCGACCGGACCACGCATTCGCCGCTGGAAAAGCTCACCGACATGGACATTGAGGCTGAGCGCAAGGCGTTCCGCGACATCATCAAGCGCGAACCCACGGAAGAAGAAATGGTCATGTACCTGAACCATCCCGGCGACGCCGTGAAGACGGTTCAGTTCCGTGCCAAATACGGCGATCCCAACCGACTGCCGCTGCCCGTCTGGTTTGAAGGCTGCTCCGTCGGCGAGGAAATCAACTTTGTGGATACGTCCGGCAAGCCGCACCAGTTCCTGCTGGTGAGCATGTCCCCGGCCAACGACGCGGGCGAATCCATGGTCCGCTTCGTGCTTGACTCGGAAATCTTCAGCCAGCTCGTCAAGGTCGCCCCGCCCAAGAACGGCGGTGCCGGGGGCGCGGTGATGGCCGATCCTGCGGACAAGTATCAGGTCGGCGCGCCGAGCAACGGCGACCTCTGGGTGATGTACGTCCATCCCGGCGACATCGTCGAGGAGGGCGAAGAACTGTTCAACGTGTCCATCATGAAGCAGGAAAAAGCCGTTCTGGCTCCTGTGGCCGGCATCGTCAAGCGTGTGCTCAAGACCGCCGACTACAAGGAAACCAGGAAGATGGAAACCGTCCGCGAAGGCGAGCTCATCGTGGAGCTCGGGCCGGTTCCGCGCATCTGCACCAACGAGGCGTGCAGTCGTCCGTTGCCCATGAATGACATCGAGTTCTGTCCCTACTGCGGGGAACGGCTCAGCCGGATCTAAGGGACATCAACCGATACGAAGAGAGAGCCTGGGAGGCAATCCTCATGACGAAAACTCCTTCCGCAACCAAAAACCGACAAGACGAGGTTCCGGTGGAAGATCTTCTCAAGCGCTTGGTCCTGACCGGCGCGGACATCGTGCGGATCGGCGAGGACGCCGAGCTGCTGGTGGGTGGCAAAAACTACAACACGGCACTGATCAGCCGGGTTGAAGGCGTTCGCATTCCTCAGTTCCGCGCCATTTCGTCCGTGGCGTTCCACATCGTGCTCGACGAATGCAAGGTGTGCGCGGCGCTGATCCGTTCCATGGTCGACGAAGCCTATAACCGCATCGATTGGGCTTCCCCCGAAGTCACCAAGGATCACGAGTTCCTGCCGAAATTCGTGCGTTCCGTCGCAGCCGAGATCCGCAAGGCTTCCGAAGCCGATCCGGAACTGCCGCATATCCGCCTGCGCACGTTCGTCAACAACGTGGTCGACGGCTTCGCCTCCTCGCAGGAAGGCATCGACCAGCTCCGCAAGCGTTCCGTCATGGTGCAGGCCGCCATCCTGTCCTGCCCCCTGCCCGAACGCGTCGACAAGGCCGTCCGTTCCGCCTACCGCGACATCTGCGCCGAAGCGCAGGAAAGCGACGTGCCCGTGGCCGTGCGTTCCTCCGCCGCCGGTGAGGACTCCCGCAAGAAAGCCTTCGCGGGCCTTCAGGACACCTTCCTGAACATGGTCGGCGACGACGCAGTGGCCACCGCGTACCTGTGGGACTGCGCCTCGGCCTATAACCTGCGCTCCATGATTTACCGCCGGGAAGCCATCCTCGATGCTCTGACCCAGTCCGAAACCACGGGCCAGGAAGAGCTTGCCGCGCAGGCGAAGAAGGAATGGTCCATCGAGAACACGTCCCTTTCCGTGTGCATCATGCGCATGATCAATCCGGTGGTGTCCGGTACGGCGTTCAGCGCCGACACCGCCACGGGTTGCCGCGGCACCGTCCGCAAGGACCTCGTGAGCATCGACACCAGCTACGGCCTCGGTGAAGCCGTGGTGGGCGGCCGCGTGACGCCCGACAAGCTGTATGTCTACCAGAAGGACGACGGCAGCGAAGTCGTGATCCGCTTCATGGGCAGCAAAACCATGAAGATCGTCTATGACGAAAACGGCGGCACCAAGGAAGTGCCCGTTCCGGAACGCGAGTGTATGCTCTGGGCCCTGACCCCCACGCAGGCCGAGCAGGTCGCCAAGGGCGTGCGCGCCGTGAGCAAGGCCTACGACGGCATGATCATGGACACCGAGTTCTGCATCGACTCCAAGGGGATGCTGTGGTTCGTGCAGGCACGCCCCGAAACACGCTGGAATGAAGAACTGGCCCTGCATCCCCACACCATCTTCATGCGCCGCCGCGAAGTGGAGCCCAAGGCCGCCGCTGCCGCCGAGATATTGTTGACCGGTAACGGGGCCTCCCGTGGTGCCGGACAGGGTAAGGTCCGCTTCCTCCGCTCCGCGCTGGAACTGAACCGCGTGGGTAAGGGCGAAATCCTCGCCGCCGAACGTACCGACCCCGATATGGTTCCCGGTATGCGCGTGGCCTCCGCCATCCTCGCCGACGTGGGCGGCGACACCAGCCACGCGGCCATCACCTCCCGCGAACTCGGCATCGCCGCGGTCATCGGCATCCAGAACCCCACGGCCCTTCAGGCTCTGGACGGTCTGGACGTCACCGTCGACGGCACCCGTGGGCGCGTGTACCGCGGCCTGCTCCCGCTGCATGAAGTCGGCGGCGAAATGGACGTGGAAGCCCTGCCCCAGACGAAAACCCGAGTCGGCCTCGTGCTCGCGGACATCGGGCAGGCCCTGTTCCTGTCCCGCCTCCGCAACGTGCCGGACTTTGAAGTGGGCCTGCTGCGCGCCGAATTCATGCTCGGCAACGTGGGCGTGCACCCCGCCGCGCTGGAAGCCTTCGACAACGGCGAACTGGAACGCCTCGTCCAGAAGAAGATCGGCGAACTGGACTCCAAGTTGCGCAAGACCATCCGCGAACAGCTTGACGCTGGCCTCGTGTCGTTGGATCTCCGCCTCCGCGAACACGTCGGCAACATCACCGGCTTCGCGGAAGAACTGGAAAAGCTCGGCAAAAAGGACGATCTCCGCAATCCCGACGAAATCATGGCCGTGTATCGGCGTATGCGCGAAGTTGAAAAGCTGCTGGACGAATACACCGAACGTGCCGCGCGCTTCTACAGCACGCTGGAGACGTCCGCGGATCTGGCCGAACACGTCCGCATCATCATGGGCTACGAGTCCGAACTGCTGACCCTGTCCGGCGATTCCCCCGAAGTGAAGGCGCGCCGCGCCGCCATCGAAAAGGAAATCGGCGATCAGGTCAGCTACGCCGCGCTCAATCCGGCGGTGCAGGAAACCCTGCGCCAGATCGCCGCGCTGCGTGAAGACGTGGGCGCCCGCTGCGGCCTCGCCAAGGAAATCGCCGCCCTGCGTTCCATCCCCGGCGAAATCGGCACGCTCATCCGCGCCCGCGGCCACAAGAACGGCCACGACCACTACGTGCAGACGCTGTCTCAGGGATTGGCCCTGTTTGCGATGGCCTTCTACGGCAAGCCCATCGTGTACCGTACCACCGACTTCAAGACCAACGAGTACCGCAACCTGCTCGGCGGCAACCTCTTCGAAGATCACGAAGACAACCCGATGCTCGGCTATCGCGGCGTATCCCGCGATATCCACGACTGGGAAATCGAGTCCTTCAAGCTGGCCCGCTCGGCTTACGGCGCGCACAACCTCCAGCTCATGTTGCCCTTCGTGCGCACGCTGGAACAGGCCCGTGCCATGCGCGGCTACCTCGACACCGTGCACAACCTGCGCAGCGGCGAGGACGGCCTCAAGATCATCCTCATGTCCGAGCTGCCTTCCAACGCCATTCTGGCGCGGCAGTTCATCCAGGAGTTCGACGGCTTCTCCATCGGCTCCAACGACATGACCCAGATGGTGCTGGCCACCGACCGCGACAACAGCTCGCTCTCGCACATCTACGACGAGGAAGACCCCGCCGTGGTCTGGGCGATTCTGGTGACCATCTTCTCCGGGCAGAAGTTCGGCAAAAAGGTCGGCTTCTGCGGCCAGGGCGTGGCGAACAGCGAAGTGCTGCGCGGCCTCGTGGCTATCAGCGGCATCACCTCCGCCTCCGTCGTGCCCGATACCTACTACCGCACGAAGCAGGACTTCGCGGCCGCCGAAGCCCTGAACATCTCGGCTTCCGGCCTTGGCAAGTGGCTTGGCGAACAGCACCAGGCCAAGCTGGTCAAGCTGCTTGAAGCCGCCGGAAAGGCCGATATCGCCAAGCTCGCCTCCGATCCGGCCAAGATCCGCGCCTGGTACGATGCGGAAACCGCCCGTCTGCACGGCGAACTCCGTGACAGCCTCGGCGGAAGCCGCGAAAACACCGCCCGCAAGGCTCTTAAGACCTTCCGCGCCACGTTCCACAAGCCGGTCATCTATGCCGCGTGGAACTGG
Source organism: Bilophila wadsworthia ATCC 49260 (assembly GCF_000701705.1). Classification (GTDB taxonomy): domain Bacteria; phylum Desulfobacterota; class Desulfovibrionia; order Desulfovibrionales; family Desulfovibrionaceae; genus Bilophila; species Bilophila wadsworthia. The sequence continues at coordinate 226,186 of NZ_JNJP01000001.1, forward strand.
AACGAGACCGTCGAGGACGCCCTGCATCAGGCCGGTTTCGCCACCTTTGAGGAACAGGCTGCGGCTCTGGCCGAACAACGCAAGAAGCTGGCGTAACGTGAATACACGCAGGGTGCAGCCCTGCACCTGCTGAGGCTCTGCCTCAGACCCGCCGGGCTGCCGCCCGGACCTGCCCGGGGGGAGAGCCTCCCCCCCGGACCCCGGCAGTTTCGGAAAAACGACCGTCGGGGGATGTTCCTCAGACGGATCATCCCCCGACGGTTTTTGTTGAAACGGTATTGTTAAAAACAACAGCCAGCTATCTTATCCCGACAGAGCATGGCCTCTTCTCTGTATTCCCTCTCCGGCTGAAACGAACTCCTGTCGCGCAGCCTCCCCACCAGTCAACATTTTTGCGGGTGGGGGTCTGGGGGAAGGCGCTTTTTATAAAAAACGCCTTCCCCCAGATTCCTCCCCAAAAGGATAGTATATGGAACTCCCCCGCAAACAGACTCGACAATTGAAACTCGGCTCCGTCCGTATCGGCGGAGGTGCACCCATTGTCGTCCAGAGCATGACGAATACCGACACGCGGGACGTGGAGGCCACCCTCGGCCAGATCAAACGCTTGCACGACGCGGGCTGCGAAATCGTGCGCGTCGCCGTACCCGACGAGACGGCAGCCAGGGCCCTGCGCGCCATTCATGACGCCAGCCCCATCCCGGTCATCGCGGACATTCATTTTGACTACCGTCTGGCCCTCATGGCACTGGAAGCGGGATTGGAAGGCTTACGCATCAACCCCGGCAACATCGGCGAACGCAAAAACGTGGAAATGGTGGTCGATGCCGCCAAAGCGCGGGGCGCGGTGATCCGCGTGGGCGTCAACAGTGGTTCGGTAGAAAAACGGCTGCTGGAGCAGTACGGAGGCCCCACCCCGCAAGCAATGGTTGAAAGCGCACTCGGGCATGTCCGCATCCTTGAGGAACACGGCTTTTACGATACGAAAATTTCCATCAAGTCGTCTTCGGTCCTCAATACCATTGAATGTTACCGGCTATTATCGCAACGCTGCGATTACCCGCTGCACCTTGGCGTCACCGAGGCGGGCGGCGTACTGCGCGGAGCCATCAAATCCTCGGTCGGCATGGGGGTCCTCCTCAGCGAGGGCATCGGCGACACCCTGCGCGTCTCTTTGACGGCTGCCCCGGAAGAAGAGATGACCGTGGCGTGGGAACTGCTCCGCGCCCTCGGATTGCGCCAGCGCGGGCCGGAAATCATCTCCTGCCCCACCTGCGGGCGTACGGAAATAGATCTCATCGGCCTCGCTCAAGAAGTGGAGCGCCGCCTGCGCACGGAAAACGCGCCCATCAAGGTCGCGGTCATGGGCTGTGTGGTGAACGGACCCGGCGAGGCGCGGGAAGCCGATCTCGGCATGGCGGGAGGCCGCGACAAGGGCATCATCTTCCGTAAAGGCGAAGTCATCCGCTCCGTGCGCGGGCAGGAAGCCCTGCTTGCCGCATTCATGGAAGAACTGGATAAACTGCTTGTCGAGCGACGAGACTTGTAGCTGTCCGGCGATAACAAAAGGGAGGTTGAAGCCTCCCTTTTGTTGCTCTTTCCACCATCCGGAACCGAGGTCAGGAAACGCGTTTCCCTGTGTTGTACCGATCAGGCAATGCGCGCCGCTCGCCACTTGCCGCTTTTCTCGGCTCAGTGGCTTTGAAGAGGCTCTACCTTTTTCTCCACCGTACCAGACGCAAAATACGCTCGTCGGCATTCCCTGAGAGAATCGCGTAACTCGATACCGCGACAACGATGACCATGCCGTGCACGGCGCGAGTCCAGAATCCCGACAGGCCGGAACTGACGATGCCCGCCTCGATCATCCCGACGATGGCGATGCCGATCAACGTGCCGTACAGCCTCCCGGAGCCTCCGAATACGCTGGTCCCACCGATGAACACGGCGGCGAACACCAGCAGCATGTACCCGTCTCCCTGTGTGGGCCACCACGACCCCATTTCCATGCATCCGATGGCCCCGGCAAAGCCCGCTATGCCGCCCATGAGCGTGTGTACGCCAAGACGGGCCGCCGGGACGTTGATGCCGAGCCGGGATGCGATGTCCGCCTGCTCGCCCGTAAACCGGATGGCGTCGCCGAGCGGGTGGCGGTTCAGGAGAAGCCAAAGGGCAAGCGCCATTACAATCAGCCAGAGCGATTGCATGGGCAGGAAGCCGCCAAGCCTCCCTGCCAGCACGCTATGCGTGGGGCTTCCCCCCAGATCCGCCAGCCCGAGTGCGAGTCCCTGGCTCAGCAGCATGACAGCGCCGCGCCAGAAAAACTGCGTCCCGATGGTCGCTATGATGGACGGCACGCCGACATACGCGACCAGAAAGCCGTTGCAGAGACCGATCCCCAAGCCGATCAGGATGGCGACAATGACGCCGAGCCAGACCTGCCCCGTGTGTATCGCCGTGAGCGCAAAGCCGAATCCGGCTACCGCCAGCGTCGAGGGGAAACACAAATCCATCTCCCCCGCCGCGACCACCAACGTGAGCCCGAGCGCCAGAAAACCGTACAGGGGCAAGGTTGAAAGCAGGCTCTCGTACATGGGCCACGCCAGAAACGCCCGCGCGCCCGTCATCATGAACAGCGCAAGCAACGCCAAGAACAACCCCGTCAGCCACAGCTGGTTGCGTGTGCTTGCGGGCAACGCCCGCCGGATGCGCCCGCCCATCACGCACCTCTCCCTTCGGCGAGGGACAGCAGCCGTTCCGTCAGATCCGCCGGGGACGTCCCCTCGCGCCGCACTTCACCGACCGTCCTGCCCTTATCCATGAACAGGAACCGATCCGCCACATCATACGCCTGATGCACATGGTGGGACACCAGCAGCACGGAGCGCCCCTTGTCCCGCAGGGCCTGGATGAATTCCAGAACGCGTTTCACCTCTTTTAACGAGAGGGCCGTGGTGGGTTCGTCCAAGATGACCAGCCGCGCCCCGAAATACATGGCCCGCCCGATCGCCAGCGCCTGCCGCTCGCCGCCGGACAACACCCGTACGTCGGCATCGGGGTCCAGCCCCGCCCCGCCGAGCCCGAGCCACTCCCCCAGCATCACCCGGGTTGCCTCGCGTTCGGCGGCAATGTCGATGAATCCCCAGCGCGTCCTCACGTGGCGCCCCACAAACATATTCCTCCAGAGCGACTGCCCCTCGCACAGGCAGCGATCCTGATGCACCGTCTCGATGCCCATATCCCGGGCCTTGCGGACGCTGTATTTCGCCAGATCAACGGGATTCCCCCCAAACCGGAACGTGCCGCCGTCGGGACGCCCGGCCCCGGAGAGCAGGCGGACGAACGTGGACTTGCCCGCGCCGTTATCGCCAAGCAGGGCCACGACCTCACCTTCCGCCATGTCCAGATCGGCGTGCCGCAACGCCGCCACCGCTCCGAACGATTTCCGTATCCCTCTTACACTGAGCAGCATTCCCATAACGCATCCATGTCACTTTGACGCCCCGCATCAGCGGGAGTTCCGCCGCGCAGCCGCTGGAAAAACATCTCTCGACCGCCATGAGACAAGCCTTCCACTTTGACCGCATTTTCAAAGACAATCTGTGCCGGAAGAGACTGCGGGCAAAGATTTGATAGGCACGAACGTCTTTGAAAGGAGAGAGGTTCCGCGCTGGCGGTTTTGGGGAAGGGAAGCGCTCCTCAAGGGAAACGCTCCGCTCCCTTCCCCAATGCCTCTCTATTCTTTCAAAAGTAAAAAAGCGCTAGCCTGCCTGTCCGGAAAAAAGAAAAGGGGATACTTCTTCAGAAGCTCCCTTCTCCCTTTTGGGGGCGTTTCCTCTACCGCAAGCCCTGCTTGGCAAAGGCGGACACCGCGCCGATATTGGCGGCGTCCACGATGCCGCCGCCCGTATCGATGCTGAATCCGGTAAAACCGTACTTTTTGCTCAACACGGTCTGTACGACGCCGAAGTAGCCCATCACATACGGCTGCGCTTCGGAAACAAGCTGGACATAGCCGTTTTCAATGGCCGCCGCCGTCGCCGGAGACAGCGAGAATCCCGCCACATATACCGTATTCGGCTTGACGCCCGCGTTCTTGAGGTGGTTGCCCATCTGCGCGGTCAGGGAGCCGTGATCCACGATGATGACCTTGGTGTCGGGGTGACGCCCGAGCTGCCCCGCCACGACCGGGGCACCGAGCACGGGGTCCTTGTCGATTTCTGGGGTGATTTCCTGATAATCCACGGTCACGCCCGCCTGTTCCAGCATTTCGACGATAGCCTGCGCGCGCCGCCCGCGATCGGGGATGCGCTTCAGGCCCCAGACAAAGGCGCGGTCGCCTTTCTTCAAGTTCGTGCGGCGCAGCACTTCCTCAGCGAGAGCCTTGCCCTGCGTGTAGTTGTCCGTCCCCACATAGCCGAAACCCTTGGCGCGATGCCGAGCCTGCGTTTCCGGCAAGGCCGTGTCGATCGAGGTCACGACGATCCCCTGCTTGACCGCAGCATCGACCAGCGGGCCGAATGCGGCGTCTCCGGGATGCCCCATGACGACGATACCGTCCGGACGTGCGGCCACGGCATTGCGGAAATGCGTGATCATGGTTTCAGGGTTCCAGTCGGAATACAGCAAACGCAGCTCGCACCCCATATCGGCGGCAGCGGCCTTGGCCCCGTTCTGAACGATGGTGCCGTAACCATCCCCTACGGAACCGCCCGTATCAAACCAGATCGTCATGCCTTCGCCCGTTTTGGCGAACGCCGTGCCGCACAGCAGGCTCAGGGCCAACAGGCCCAACATCAGAATACGTTTCATGAGCAACTCCTTTTTCCGATTCTCTTCCGTACCGCTTCCAAAGGCGCGGTCAGCTCTCAAAGCAAACACCGTCGCCCCAAGCGAATCTATGATTTTCCAGCAACAACGACGCCACCGACATGAGCGGCCGGGTAAACCCCATAAGTATGCAAAGGCCTCTTCTGCGCGGCAGTCGCGGTAGGCCCCAAAGGGCCTTCCATTTGTCCGGCATTCCGTAAAAACAGCCCTCAACGCTGCCGGACCCGTCTTCAAGAACGGACCGATAACCGGGCACGCTACGGACGAATGGCCGTCTCCGCAAGCCCCAAACGGGCACGGCATCCAGCGTGGCGGTTGTTCCGCCGGCTTGCTTGGGGTCCAGAGTATGAGGGGCAAGACGCTGGCGGAACTATGGCAAACGCCCGTCGAACTTTCAAGCGGGCCTGCTCCGCCCCCTCTCCACATAAGCCCATCCGAGGGGGGAACGTCCCTTCCCTACCGGACGTCAAAACCATCCGTTTCCGGCAGGCTAGTTCTTAGAAATCGTTCTTAATAAAGAAGATTCAGTATCCGCCACAAAAGACTGCTCTCTTTTTATGGAACAAGAATACGCTCTCTGAACAAAAACTTTTTTTGATTTTTCCTCACTTTACACGCTTTCTTGAGGCAACCTCGTGTTTTCAAAAGTGTTTTCCTCCCTTTCTTCTGAATACAATTTTTTTGACTTTTTTTCGTGTTGCCGATCCGTAACCTCAATCCTGCCTTTTCACAAAATATGCGCCGTTTCGGGGCTCGATTACCCAAAAAAGAACGAGTGTTCTTTCAAGTTATTAGCCTCACTTTTGGTATGGGAAACAAGAAGGGGTGATATCCCGTATTCCTCTAACACGGCATTTTTCCCGTTCTTCACGTTTTTCCTTTGATGCCGGAAAAATCGTGCTGTTCCTTTTAGGACAATGCCCAGTCTGAGCACGGGGTAATACCCGTTCCAGGCGGAGCGCCTTTACAGAACGTGATTTCGCGGTATGCTCCTGCCCAAAAGTAGCTTCACACCCAGTGGGGGACTGTATGGAAGATCAGAAACGGTATGATTGGGAACCTTCTGTCAGAAAGCTCGGGGAAACGGAGATGTTGCCCGAAACGGCATGGCAGGAGGAATGGCAGATTTCTCCGGACTGCGAATCGTTCGCGGCGGTTTCTGCCCTCGAAGACGGCACTTTTACCGTACGCTTGAACGGTGCGTTGTGGGAAACGCGCACCGACAAGATGTATAACTGCCAGTTCGCCCCCGACGGGCGGCTGACGGCTCTGTCTCAGAGCGACGGCGAGTGGGCCATTGTGGTCGACGACGCGGAAAGCGAAGAACACGCCGACTACTTGTGGGGAACCCGGTTCAACAAGGCCGGGACCATCGCCGTGCCCATGCAGACCGGCATGGAATACGGGATGCTGGTCGACGGCGCGCCGTGGGAACAGCTCTACACCGCCGCCACCGATTTCGTCCTTTCGGAAACCGGCAAAACCGCCGCCGTGGTCCAGACCGCCGGGCTTGGCCAGGCCGATCTGGAAGGCTTCAGCAAGGGCATCTATACCATCGCCGTCGACGGCCAAGCATGGGAAGAGTGCTACCTGAACGCGTGGTCGCCCTGCTTCGACAGGGAAGGCCACCGGGTCGCCAGCACCGTGCGCGTCACGCCGTACGAATATACCATTTCCATCAACGGCCAGCGCTGGAGCGAAACCTACCCCTGTGCGTGGGAACCCATCTTCGAGCCCAAATCCGGCGACGTCATCGCGCCCATCCGCAAGGAAGGCAAATGGGGCCTCGCCCGCAACGGCTCCCTCTTCTGGAAGCCCATGTTCGCGCAGTGCTGGGCGCCTCAGGCAGCCGCCACCGACGGCGAATACATCTGGGCCGTCGCCGCGCCTTCCTACGGCACCTTCACCGTGGCCTGCAACGCCACCCCGTGGAACTGCCGTTTCCCGTCCGTGACGGATCTCGTCCTGTCCCCGGACGGCAAGCACGCCGCCGCCCTCGGCAGCCAGAACAACAGCCGGTTCCAGATCGCCGTGGACGGCAAAGTGTGGGACGATGCCTTTGATATGGCGTGGCCCGTCGTGTTCTCGCCCGCCGGGGACCGCGCCGCCGCCAAGGTCCGCCGCGACGGCAAGTTCGCCCTGTACGTCGACGGCAACGCCGTGATCGAAAACCTCGACGGCGTGTGGAACCCCACGTTCAGCCCGGACGGCACAGTCCTGCTGTTCTGTTCCCTCAAGGACGGCGTGTTCTCCCGCCACACCGTGCGGCTCTAGGCATCCAACTGCAACAAGGAACTCATCATGAATGCCCTGTACAATTTTGCGGTAGGCCCGCTGGCATGGATCGCCTTCACGGTGTGCATCGGCGGGATGATCTGGCGGCTGTGGTCGCTCGGACGCCTCGCCCGCCAGCGCGACGCCTCGGCCCTCGCCTACATGAACTGGAAAGACTCGCTGACGTCGATCATCCGTTGGACGCTGCCCTTCTCCACCTGCGGCTGGCGCGAGAACCCGCTGCTGACCGTGGCGAACTTCGTGCTGCACATCGGCATCCTGCTCGCCGTGCTGTTCTACTCGGCCCACAACGTCATGTGGGACTACAATTTCGGTTTTTCCCTTCCTTCCCTGCCCGACGGCTTTATGGACGCCGTCACCCTAGCTACCATTCTGGCCTGTCTGGTCCTCGGCTGGCGCCGACTGGCAGTCCCGGCGTCGAGCTACGTGACCCGACAGGCCGATTGGTTCTCCCTGCTGCTCGTCACCGGCGTCATGGTGACCGGCTTTGCCTCCGCGCATGGGTTCGGAAGCGAAAGCTTCATGGCTCTGCTCCACGTGCTGTTCGGCGAGGCGATCCTCATCTGCCTGCCCTTCACGCGCCTGAGCCACGCCATTCTGATTCCCTTCACCCGCGCCTACATGGGTTCCGAATCCATCGGCGTCCGTCGTACCTGCGACTGGTAATTTTGGAGGCACACGATGGGTATTGAAAAACGCTTAATCGAAGACGCCAACCTGACGCGCGGCATGCAGCTTGCCACGCCGGAGCGCATCACCAAAGTGATCCGCGACGTCCTGAAGGGCGAGGCAGGCGCGCGAGTCAAAGTATACGAACAGACCTGCATGCGCTGCGGCGCCTGCGCCAAGGCCTGCCACTTCAGCCTTTCCCACCCGGACGACGCGTCCTATACGCCCGTCGCCAAGCTCGACAAGACCATCTTCAAGATGGTCCGCGAGAGCGGGAAGCTCAACGCCGAACAGATGCGGGGCATCGCGCAGATCGCGCACACCGAATGCAACATGTGCCGCCGCTGCATCCATTACTGTCCCGTGGGCGTGGACATCGCCTACCTGATGAGCCTCGTGCGGCGCATCTGCAACAAGCTCGGCATCACCCCGACCTTCATTCAGGACACCGCCAACAGCCATTCCGCCACGTTCAACCAGATGTGGGTGCGCGAAGACGAATGGATCGACAGCCTCGTCTGGCAGGAAGAGGAAGCCCGCGAGGAATTCCCCGGCATCCGCATCCCGCTCGACAAGGAAGGCGCGGACTTCATGTACTCGGTCATCGCGCCCGAGCCGAAGTTCCGCACGCAGCTCATCTATCAGGCCGCCGCGATCTTCCATCAGGCGGGCAGCGACTGGACCATGCCCTCCCGCCCCGGCTGGGACAACAGCGACATGTGCATGTTCACGGGCGACTACGAAATGATGGGCCGCATCAAGCGCGCCCACTTCGAGCTGGCCCAGAAGCTGCGCGTCAAGCGCATCGTCATGGGCGAATGCGGGCACGCCTTCCGCTCCGTGTACGATCAGGGCAACCGCTGGCTCGGCTGGAAGGACTCCCCGGTCCCGGTGGTCCATGCCATCGAGTTCTATTGGGAGCTCATCAACGAAGGCAAGATCAAGATCACGCACCAGTTCGAAGATCCGGTCACCATCCATGACCCCTGCAACACCATCCGCGGCCGCGGCCTTGCCGACAAGCTGCGCGACGTGGTGCACTTCCTCTGCGCCAACGTGGTCGAAATGACGCCCAACCGCGAGCACAACTTCTGCTGCAGCGCGGGCGGCGGGATCATCAACTGCGGCCCGCCCTTCAAGAGCGTGCGCATGGAAGGCAACCGGGTGAAAGCCGATCAGCTCCGCAACACCGGAGTCCACACCGTGGTCGCCCCGTGCCACAACTGCCACGGCGGACTGGAAGACATCATCAAGCATTACAAGCTCGGCATGCACACCAAGTTCATCGGCGACCTCATCTATGAACTGATGGAAAAGCCCGAAGTATAGTCAGCCCGCGAGGGGCCTTCCCGGCACCGGGAGGGCTCCCCGCAGCGCTCCGGACCCCGTACACCGCTTTTGGAGGCGCCGCCTCCGTGAATCACTGGAGTGAACTATGCCCCTGCACGCCCTTGCCCGCGCCGGTCTCGCCGTCACGCTGCTGCTTGGCCTCGTCGGGACGGCCCATGCGCTGACCCTGAAATCCGAAGAGTTCAAGACTCACCGCCGCCCCGCCGTCACCTTCGATCACGACAACCATAACGAGCGCGCCAAGATCGAAGACTGTATCGTCTGCCACCACGGCGGCGAAAACGGCGTCATAGACCCCGAGGTGAGCTCGGAAGATCAGCCCTGTTCCGAATGCCACAAGGCCAACATGCCCAGCGGACGCACGCCGCTCATGCGTGCCTACCACAAGAACTGCATCGAATGCCATACGGCCCAGAACAAGGGCCCGACCACTTGCGGCGCTTGCCACAAGTAGGACAGGATCATGGACGCCATCCGGCTGCATTCTGACGGGACGCTTTCGTCCGAAGCCCCATTCGCGGGGCTTCTCCGGATGAGGCTCGAACTCGACGGAGACGTTACGCTGCGCTCGTTCTTCAGGCTGCTCAAGCGGAATCCGCTGGCGCGGGAACTGGTCCCCGGCCTTGGCGACGCCCTCGCCGAAGCCGAAGCCTGCCCCGCCTCCGGCTGCCGCTATCCCGGCCTCGAAGCCCTGCGCCTCGGCAAACGCGTGGAATTGACGGGATTTCCCGGCACGCCCCGCGTGGACGTCTACCTTGCCGTCGAAGGCGTCGGCGACGAACTGCCGGAACTGCGTTTTTTCCGCCTGCGGGACATGCTGGACACCCCGTTGCAAACGGGGACGGCCCGGCATGTCCTGCTCGGCGAGACAGCGACCGCGTTGGACGCGGAAACCAGCTTTACAGTGTTTGATCTGTTGGAAGGCATGGGCTGGGAACTCGGGTTCCAAGGCGGCTCACTCACCTGTAATCTCAAGGAGTAGCGAGATGTTGTTCAAGAACATCCTGTTTGCGAGTTCGGGAACGGCCGGCAGCGACAACGCCGCGAAACTGGCTTTTGGGTTGGCGGAAAAGCAGCAGGCGGAACTGACGCTCTACCATTGCTGCGGCGTCCCCTCCCGTGGGTTCACCACCAACGTCACCGATACCCGCAGCGGCAGCCTTGAGCAGCCGGATGAGGCGTATCAGGAGATGGTGCGCGAAGAACTCAATACGGCCTACGCCTATCAGATTGAAGCCTGTACCCGCCCCTTCCGCATGGAACTGAGCGTGGGTATGCCTTCCACCGAAATTTTGCGCTACGCCCGCCAGATCAAGCCCGATCTCATCGTCATGGGCGCGAGCAGCGCCGCCAGCGATCCCAACGCCGCCCGTATGCGCTCCATCGTGGGCAACACGGTGCGCGCCGTGGCGAAGAAGGCCCCCTGCCCGGTGCTCATCGTCAACCGCCCCTGCACCACCTGCTGGCACCTGTTCTCGAACATCGTCTTCTGCACCGACTTCAGCGAAGCCGCCAACCATGCGTTCCGTTTTGCCCTGAATACCGCCCGCCAGCTGAACGCCAAACTGTACATCACGCACGCCGTCGACATCACGTCCATCCAGGGCATGACGATGGACCAGTCCGAGATCGAGCGCCATACCGAGCAGATGCGCGAGAAGATCGACAAGCTGTACCTGTCCAAGCTCGACGGTTTCGCCAACGCCGAGGTCATTGTGCGCGAAGGCATTCCCTATGTCGAAATCCTTAAGGTCGCCCGGGAGAACGAGGCGGATCTCATCGTCATGGCCCACCATTCCTCGGATCTGTCCGATGACGACGCGGACATCGGCTCCACGGTGGAACAGGTTGTGCTGCGTTCCGCCTGTCCCGTCGCCAGCGTGACCCGGCCCGAGGCCCGGTGACATGGACGGAAGGCGTGCTCTCGTCATTGATGACGAGGTCCATTTCCGGTACTTTCTCAGAGTGCTCCTCGAAAAGGCCGGGTTCGCCGTGAAGATGGCCCGCAACGGGATCGAAGCGCTGGACGTGCTCCGCTCGTGGAGGCCGGACGTCATCACGCTGGACGTCATGATGCCGGAGCAAAGCGGCCTGACCTTTTACGGGGCCGTCTGCCGCGACGAGGACTGGAAACGCATTCCCGTGGTCATGCTGTCCGCCGTGCCGATCTCCGTCCGGGAACATGCGTTCGCCACGATCGGCCTGACGCAGGGCCCGCTTCCCGCCCCCGCGGCCTGCCTTGAAAAACCGTGTACGCCGGAAGCCCTGCTTGAGGTCGTCAACCGGCTCGTTCCCGAACCAACCACCGCCTGATCCGAACGCAAGGAGAAGCCCCATGCCCAAGAAGATCCTGACCATCGACGACGACCCGTATATCGTCAAGTACATCACCGAAGTTCTCTCCGACAACGGCTACGCGACCTGTTCCGCATCCAGCGTCGAGGAAGCCCTTTCCGTCCTCGAAGCGGAAAGGCCCGATCTCGTCACGCTGGACATGGAAATGCCCGACGAATGGGGGCCGCGCTTTTACCGCAAGATGTCCATGAACCCCGCATTCAAGGACACGCCCGTCATCGTGATCAGCGGCCTCCAGGGCATCCACCTCGCCATCCGCAACGCCGTGGCCACCCTCCAGAAGCCCTTCGATCCCGAAGAGCTGCTCTCCATCGTCAACCGGGTGCTTGAGTCCAAGGACGCCGCCCGCAAGGCCATGGACGGGGAATAACCGTTTCCGTTCCGGCGGTTCCCTGCGGACCGCCGGAAACCGGGGTTGACGATGCATAGCCGATTCGGAGCCTACCGCCTCATGGTCAAGACCATCACCATGACGGCGTTGCTGTTTCTCGCCGGGGTGGGGGCCGTTCTGTGGCTGATGCCCTACGAATGGCTCTGGATTGTCCTGCCCGCCGTTACCCTGCTCCTTTGCGCCGTCTCGGTGGCCCTTTATTGGTATGAAGTGCGTCTGCCCATCGGCCGCATGATCGCCAGTATGCAGGCCATGCGCGAAGGGCAGGCCGTCACCCTCGACGACGCCCGCCGCGACGACGAATTCGGCCAGCTCGCGCGGGCCATCGTTGAATTCAGCATCCGCAATCAGCACCACCTCGAAGAAGTGCGCCGCCGGAAGGACGACTTCCAGCGGCTGTTCGACATGGTCCCCTGCGGCATTTCCGTGCAGGACCGCGAATACCGCCTCCTGCGCTGGAACCACAGCTTCGCCGTCCGGTACGATCCGCAGCCGGGCAACACCTGCTACGAGGTCTACAAAGGCCGGACCACCCCCTGCCCCGAATGTTCGGTCCAGCGCACATGGGAGGAAGGGGCCGTCCAGTGCAATCAGGAAAGCCGCGTCAACCCCGACGGGACGCGGGACTACTGGTTCGTGCAGACCGTGCCCCTGTTCGACAAGGACGGCAACGTGTCCTCGGTTATGGAAATGAGCATCGACATGACGCTCATCCATACGCTCCAGCACCAGCTGCAGGCGTCCGAGCGCACCCACAAGGCCATTTTCGACAGCATCCCCAATGCCGTCTTCCTCCTGGACGCCGCCGAGCTCACCATCCTCGACTGCAACCCCGCTTCCGTCAAAATGTACGGGCGCCAGCGGGAAAACGAACTGCTCGGGCGCGGCATCCTCGATCTGTTCCTGCCCGAGGAGCGCGAGCAGTACGCTTCCCAGCTGCGGGCCTTCACCGTCTTTTCCGGCGTGACGAACATCAAGGCCGACGGCACGCCCCTGCGCGTGGACATCCGTTCCGCCTCGGCCATGATCGAAAACCGCCGCGTCCGCATCCTCTGCGCCACCGACGTCACCGAACGCATCGAGATGGAACAGAAATTCATTCAGGCCGGAAAGATGGCGACGCTCGGCGAAATGGCGACCGGGGTGGCCCATGAGCTGAACCAGCCGCTTACCGTCATCAAGGGCGCGGCAAGCTATTTTCTGCGCAAGACCCGCCGCAGCGAACCCATCGCGCCGGAGACGCTCTCCGAGCTGTCCGTGGAAATCAGCGGGCAGGTCGACCGCGCCAGCGACATCATCAACCACATGCGCGCCTTCGGCCGCAAATCCGATCTTGCGCTGCTGGATACGGACATCAACGGCGTCGTGGCGCAGGCCTGCGATCTGTTCGGCCGCCAGCTCGTGGTGCACGGCATCACGCTGGAGACCTCGCTCGCCCCGGCCCTGCCGCCCGTCCTCGCCATCCCCAACCGTCTGGAACAGGTGATCGTCAACCTCATCCTCAACGCCCGGGACGCCGTGGAGGAACGCGTCAAAAGCGCGCCCGAACCGCCCGCCGTCATCGGCGTCTCCACGGTTATGGACGGCAACACGGTGCTGCTGTCCGTCTGGGATACCGGGACCGGCATTCCCGCCCACCTGTTGAATAAAATTTTCGAGCCGTTCTTCACTACCAAGCCCGTCGGCAAGGGGACCGGCCTCGGCCTTTCCATCATTTACGGGCTGGTCAAGGATTTCGGCGGCTCCATCTCCGCCCGGAACCGCGACGAAGGCGGGGCGCTCTTCGAAATCCGGTTCCCCATCACCCGGCGCGGGGATCTCGCCCCGAACGCGCCCGCCGACGGGAACAGGGCCGGAGGCGTTTCCGGCCCGCAACCGGAACAGATTTCTTGAAGCAAGGATACTGCATGGACACTTCCGTTCGCGTTTTGCTCGTTGATGATGAACCCGGCATCCGCCATGTCCTCGGGGCCCTGATCAGGGATTTCGGCTATGACGTCCACACCGCCGAGAGTGCCCGCGAAGCGCTGGAGGCGTTCACCGCCAATCCCTTCCCCATCGTGGTCACCGACATCCGTATGCCGGGCATGGACGGCCTGGCCCTGCTCGAACGGGTACGCAATCAGAATCCCGACACGCAGGTCGTCATGATCACCGGGCACGGCGACATGGACAACGCCGTCGAATGCCTGCGCCTCGGCGCGGCGGACTTCATCGCCAAGCCCGTCAACGACGACCTGCTGGAGCACTCGCTGAAACGTGCCGCCGAACAATACTCCCTGCGCGAACAGATCCGCCGCCACACCGAACATCTGGAGGAGCTCGTCGCCTCGCGCACGCGGGAACTGCTGGAAGCCCACCGGGTCGCCGTCGTGGGCGAAACCGTGGCCTGTATGGCCCACACCATCAAAAACCTCGCGGCGGCGCTCGAAGGGAGCCTCTTTGTCCTCAAGCAGGGGATGGAGTCCGGGAACCGGGAGTATCTCGACGACGGCTGGGCCATGCTCGAAGAAGACATTTCGCGGGTGCGCGACAAGCTCTTGCACCTGCTGCATATCGGGCAGCAGACGGAACTGCGCGAATGCCTTGTGGACCCGGTGCAGCCCGTCCGCCATGTGGTCAAGCGTCTGGAAGGCCGGGCCGCCAGTCTGAGCATAGCGCTCCAGTTTCAGGATGCCGCCGATTCAGACCCCATCCCTCTGGATGCCGAACGCCTCGAAGGCTGCCTGCTCAATCTGGTGGGCAACGCGCTGGAGGCCTTCCCCGCGCCGGGGCTGCGCGCCCGCCCCGCCGAAGTCCGGGTCGAGATCGCCCGCACGCCCGACGCCCTCATTTACGACGTGCGGGACAACGGCACGGGGCTGAGCGCGGAAGCCGCCGAACGGCTCCGGGACGGTTTGTTTACGACCAAAAAAGATGGTACAGGGTTCGGACTGCTCGGAACGCGCAAAGCGCTTTTGGAAATGGGCGGCCGGCTCCTGTGGGAGAACCTGCCCGACAGCGGAGCGCTGTTCCGCATCGTGTTGCCGCTGCGCGTGGAGCGCACCCCCGCTGCCGCCGAGGCGAACCACCTCAGGGAGGACTCATGAAAGAAACCATTCTCCTCGTCGACGACGAACAGGGCATCCGTACCGTCATGGGTCTTTCGCTCCGCGACGCCGGGTACAACGTCATCACCGTGGCCTCGGGGGAGGAAGCCCTGCAGCTTTTCGCGGAACGGCCCATCCCCATCGTGATCACCGACATCAGGATGCCCGGCATGAACGGGCTGGATCTCCTGAAGCACATCAAGATCCTCGCTCCGGAAACCGAAGTCATCCTCATTTCCGGACATGCGGATCTGGAAATGGCGATTCAGGGGCTCAAGCTGGAAGCGTCCGACTTCATCACCAAACCCATCGACGACGATCTGCTGCACATTTCCCTGAAACGCGCCCTTGAGCGCATCGCCATGCGCAACAAGCTCAAAGAATACACGTCGAATCTCGAAAAAATGATCAATGAGAAGTCCGCGCAGCTCGTGGAGGCGGAGCGCCAGCTCGCCGCCCGGCAGGTCGTGGACGGCTTTGCCTTCGGGCTGCACACCCTCGGCTCGTCCATGAGCGGAGAGCAGCAGGCCTTCAACGAGCTGCCCTGTTTCATCGCCATGCACGACAGGTTTATGGAAGTCCTTGCCGTCAACGATCTCTACCGCGAACGCCTCGGCAATCTCGTGGGGCACCCGAGCTGGGAGCCCTATGTCCTGCACAGCAACGAGGCCATGTTCCCCGTGGAGCGGGCCATTGTGGAGGGCCGCGGCGCGCGCAGCGAGCAGATCCTGCGCGACAAGAACGGCAAGGAAATCCCCGTGCTGGTGCATACGGCACCGATCCTCAATAACGAAGGCGAAGTGGAGCTCGTGCTCGAACTGAGCGTGGACGAGCAGGAAAGCCGCCGCCTGCGCGAGGAACTGCGCGTCACCCGCGAACGCTTCCGCCAGCTGTTTGAAGAGAGCCCCTGCTACGTCTCCGTGGTGGGCCGTGATTTGCAGGTGCTTGAAGCCAACCGCGCCTTCCGCCACACGTTCGGTATGCAGAGCGGCAAGCGCTGTTACGAGCTGTTCGCCGGTTCGTCCGCGCCCTGCGACGAGTGCCCGGTGCAGCGCTCCTTTCAGGACGGCAAGCCATGCCATACGGAAAAAGTGGTCATCGACCACGAAGGCCGTCCGGTCAACGTGCTCGTCTGGACCGCGCCTTTGCGCGACACTTCGGGCAACATCACCGAATGCATCGAAATGGCCACGGACATTACGGAACTGCGCCAGCTGCAGGATCGGCTCGCCTCCCTCGGCCTGCTCATGGGCTCCACCGCCCACGGCATCAAGGGTATGCTCACCGCGCTGGACGGCAGCGTCTACCGCCTCGGCTCCGGCATCGACAAAGGCGACGAGGCCCGGACCCGTGATTCCCTCAAGGACATGCGCCAGCTTGTGGCCCGCCTGCGCAAGATGGTGCTCGACATCCTGTATTTCGCCAAGGAACGCAAGCTCGACTGGAACATTCTGGTCGCGGAGGAGTTCATGCGTTCCGTTGTTTCCACGGTCTCGGACAAGGCCGCCGAAGCGGGCATCGCCATGACGCTGGAGGCCGACGGCGATCCCGGCACCTTCGAGGCCGACGCCTCCGCCCTCAGCGCCGCGCTGGTCAACCTGCTTGAGAACGCCGTGGACGCCTGCCGCGCCGACGGCTCCAAGAAGGAGCACTACGTACGGGTGAGCGTCAAGGGGCTTCCCGACGCCGTGGAGGTGCGCATCGAGGACAACGGCATCGGCATGACCGAGGAAACCCGTACCAAGCTGTTCACCCTGTTCTTCTCCTCAAAGGGCAAGGGCGGTACGGGCATCGGCCTGTACGTCGCCCGCCAGGTGGTCATGCAGCACGGCGGCAGGATCGAGGTGGCTTCCGTCAAGGGCGAAGGCAGTACCTTCACCGTCACCATGCCGCGCATTCTGGCGAAGTAACCCGTGTTCCCAAACGGACGCGCCGGCATCGCCGGATCGTCTGAAACCCTATTGGAGGATACCGTGAAAAGACTCATTCTCTGTGCGCTGGCCGTCGCTGGCCTCTGCATCCCGGCCTTGGCCACCGATCCCACGCCCGAACAAAAGGCTCAGATCGAAAAGCCCATGATCATGAACAACACGGGCAACGAGAAGAAACAGGTTATCTTCACCCACAGCGCCCACGCCAAGACGGACTGCGCGTTCTGCCACCACAAGGCCGTGGAAGGCAACATCTATGTCGGCTGCGCCGCCAAGGGCTGCCACGACAACATGGACAAGAAGGACAAGAGCGAGCACGGCTACTACTTCACCATGCACAACAAGAAGTCCGAAAAGTCCTGCATGGGCTGCCATCAGAAGGCTGTGGCGGAAAATCCCGATCTGAAGGAAAAGTTCAAGGGCTGTAACCCTTGCCATACGAAGAACAGCTAGCGGCGTAAGAGGGGAAGGAGAAATCAGTATTGGCGGGGAGGGGGACATCCTTCTGATGAAGGGTCGCCCCCTCACCGCCAAGCCGCCTCTTCTCCAAAGCCTTTGGCGGGGAATGAGATGGTATAAAAGGAATTCCGTTGTATCGGGATGCCTGTTTTTTGGAGACGGAACGTGTCAGACAGGGGAAAACAAAACGCCGGGAAAAACTCCACGGCGTTTTGCCTATATGGAGCGGCCCATCCCTGAACCGGTTCAAAGCCCATCGGTTGAACGGTTCAGCGTGCCGTCAGCATGTTCCAAAAGCGTTCCTGATCGATCGTCATGACGATCCGGGCTTTTTGGCTTCCCTGCGGCCCGTTGTCGGGATAGGCCAGCGCCTGCCCGTAGGATGGCCCGAATTCCGCGTTCACGTCCACGGCGCATGTACGTTCCTCGGTGATCAGGCTCGGATCGATCAGAATCGCGGCTGCCAGCACATCCCAGACGTACTGGCTGAAGGCCTTGTCCTTGGCGAACTGCTGCCCCGCATACGTGGATTCCAAAAGCTTTTTCATCTCCGGGCGTTGTCCGGCAAGGAAAGCCTGATAGCGATCAGAGGAAAAGGGCATTTTCTCGCAGACGTCGAGCCCGACCATGATTTGCTCGCGGAACGGCGTCCGCACAACGATGCGCGCCGCTTCGGGATCGAACCACCAGTTGAACTCGGCGGTCGGGGTCACATTGCCGGGCTTGAAAAACGAGCCGCCCATAAAGATCACCCGCTTGATCAGCGGCACGATGTCAGGGGCCTTGAGCACGGCCAGCGCCAGGTTGCTGCACGGGCCGATCTCCGCAATGGTAAGCTCTCCGGGGTGTTTCCGCACCTCTTCAATGATGAAATCCACCGCATGACGGGGATCGGGGCGCGACTGAGGCTCTTTGCCGTATCGCTCCCGATAAACCTTTTGCCATGATTCCGGTTTTGGGTATCCGAACGCGCCGACCCACGCATCATGCCCCATGCCGAACAGCTGCCGCTCCAGCCCGAACAATTCGTACCGCTGCGGCCTGAACGGACGATCCACGCCCGCAGCCACGGGGATGTTCTGGCCCGCGATTTCGAGCTGGCGCAACGCATAGGCCACGCCGTCGGAAACCCATGTGTTGCCGGCCACGATGGTCACCCCTATCAGCTCGATGCCGGGGGATTGCGCCAGCGCCAGCATGGCGACCCCGTCATCGAAGCCTTCCACCATGTCGCTGTCTAAAATCACTTTTTCTCGGGCGGATACGGGGAAGGCGCACAACAGGGACACTATCACCCCCAAAACAACGTCCCACAGCCGGTTCCATCGTCTCATGCCGTCCTTCCTTTCGCTTGAAGGTGAAAAAAGAGTTACCCGCTTTTCCGATCAGGATGGAACAAGACGCCGTTTCGGACGCCGTGGTTCCAATGTGCGGGAAAACGTTTTCGTGCCCGTGTTTTTTCCTGCCGATGCGCTGGCGGCTCCTCGCGCAAGCCGTATGGCGGATGAACGGCCCTAGGGAAGAGCGTTTCATACGGTGCACAGGCCCATTGGAAAACCGGCGGCGGACGGAGAGAGCCCCACGCGGCTTGAAATGCGAGAATACCGCTGGCTATGCCCCGCTTTCGACTTCGGAGAGCACGGACGGGAACGCCCTGTTGCGGAATGTGACGTCATAGAACGCGAAACAGTTTTTCCCTTTTTCCTTGGCGGCGTACAGGGCCTGATCGGCCTTATGCATCAGATCTTCGTAGCACGCCCCGTCTCCGGGATACAGCGCTATGCCCACGCTGCACGATATGCCGCCATGCGGAATGGCTTCACTGTACTTTGATTTGAAAGCCGCGCAAATCTCTCCGGCTTTTTTGGAAATGGCATCCAGTGAACGGATATTGCGCAGAAACACGATGAATTCATCCCCGCCCACGCGCCCTACAATATCCGACGTGCGGACCGTGCGCCGGATTTCACTGGCAACATGCCGGAGCACCTCATCGCCGAACATATGGCCGAGCGTGTCATTGACGGCCTTGAAATTGTCCACATCAATGAACAGGAACGCCGCCCCGTTCTCCTTGTCATCCTCAAGCGCCTGGGCAATCTGCTCCTCTATGCGCTTGCGGTTGGACAGCCCGGTCAACGGATCGGTATTCGCCTGTTCCCGCCAACGGTTTACTTCGCTCTTCCGTTCGTTGATGTTGGTCAGCTTGCCGAGATAGCCTAGCCTGCTGCCGGAATCAGCATCCCACAAGGCGTTCGCATACACGTCGAACCATTCGTAACCGCCCCCGGAGGTCATAAGCCGGATCTCCATACGGCAGCGGGGGTGCTTCGGCGTGATTCCGGAAAGCCCCTTCAAGACAATCGCCCTGTCATCCTCATGGATGAACGAGGAGCGCAGGAGGGTTTTCCGGGCGTTGGGCACGGTGATGTCCCAGCCGAACACCTCATACCACTTCTCGGAACACTCCAACATGTCCCGCTTCACGTCGTAATTGAAGACGATATCCCCCGAAAGCTCGGAAAGGACGCGGTATTTTTCACGTTCACGCTCTAGCAGCCACAAGGTCCGGGCCGAAAGTGAGTGCTTTTTGTGCGAAGGCTTCGCGGGTGCGGCCGCCCGTTCCCTGAACATGGGCCCGATCTCCCCGTTTTCCAGCCGCGAGGCGACGCTCAGGAAGCTGTTCAGCAGCCGGGGATTGAAGACGCCGCATTCGCCGTTCAGAATCATCGAAACGGCCTGCGCGTGCGTATACGCGGCCTTGTACACGCGCTCGCTGGTCAACGCATCGTACACGTCCGCCAATGAAACGACCTGTGCCCAGATCGGGATGTTATTGCCCGCAAGACCGTCCGGATACCCGCTCCCGTCCCAGCGCTCATGGTGGGACCGGCAGATGTCGTAGCAAAAGCGGTAGTACTCTTCGTCCTGCCCTTCGTTGATGCTTTGCAGCAGTTCGCATCCCTTGAGGGAGTGCGTCTTCATGATCTCGAATTCTTCCGCCGTGAGCCTGCCCGGTTTGTTGAGCACCGCGTCGGGGATGGCGATCTTGCCGATATCATGCATGGAGGCGGCACTGACCATCTTGTCGATGGCGCTGTGCGGAAGGTCGTATTCAGGATATCTGAAAGACAGGGATTCCAGCAAAAGCCGGGTGATTTCGCGGACCCGCCTGATATGCGTCCCGGATTCGCAGCTCCGGAACTCAACGACGGTGCTCAGGGTATCGATAATGAATTCGTTGAAACGGTTAAGCTTCAGCGTCTGCTTTTCAAGGGTTTCCACCTGCTGCCGGACGAGCGCCTCAAGATGGCGCTTGTGCAGGTAGAGTTCGATGGTGTTGTCGACGCGGCGCTTGACGATATTCGGATTGAACGGCTTGTTGATGATGTCCGAAACGCCGAGTTCGTAGCCCTTTAAAAGGGTGTTGTCGGAATTTTCGGAGGTGATGAGTACGACGGGGATTTCTTCCTTCCACGTGCGGTGGGCCATGTTCTGAAGCATCTCGAAGCCGTCCATAACCGGCATGATGATATCCAGAAGCACGATCAGGATAGCATCATGGTGCGCTTCCAGCAGTTCCAGCGCCTGACAGCCGTTTTCAGCTTCAAGGACTTCGTATGAATCCTGAAAAAGTTCGGCGAGGATCGCCCGGTTCAGCTCCACATCGTCGACGACGAGGATCTGCCTTTTTTCCGTTCCCATCATGCCTTCCCATCGCCGGAGGACGTATCCGGTTCCCGCAGACGCACCAAAACAGCGCCCCGTGAGGAACGCCCTTCCCTGCCCTGCTCTTATTCACTCTTTTATGCTACACCTGAACACGGCTATACAATAGTGCTCTCAATAACATTCGCAAAGGCATTCCGCAATCGCGCCGAAACGGCGCAAGCAGCCCCCTCCCGTATAGGGAAAACATACATTGAACATGCATTATGGATTTTCGGACTCAGGAATGGCGTTCCCGGATCAGAGAACGAAAGGGGCCATCGGTTCTGGTCATTTTTCATCTTTGTTTGAGGAATTACACTGGGGTATACGAAGGTACAGGCCGGTTTCGCTCATATCGATCTTGTTCCCATCCGGGTCCTCGAGGAGCCCTACCCGAGTGTCCTCATTGACCGTTTCAAGCTTCTTCGACTCATCGACCCAAAATATCCACCCCCCGACCTTGCCCGCAGTCTTATCTTCGAAATGGGCATCATCATCCCCTATATACAATGAACCGTCACCCTTTCCATCTCCCAACGGGGTCATCAGAAGCGCGGCTATATCCTTACATTCTCCATGATTCAATAAATACTGCGCAAAAGCCAGGTTGATGCGGGCCTGCGCTTCGGATACCGCGGCGGTGGCGGCCTTGATGCGGGCTTCTTCCTGCAGGTCATAGTATTTCGGGAGGGCCACGGCGGCGAGAATGCCTAGAACCACGAGTACGGAAATGATCTCGATCAGTGTGAACCCTTTTTCCTTCTGGTACATGGCACCCCCTTGGGCATTGCAGAGCCCCTTTGTGAAAAATACTGCCCGGCGTATTGATTGTCCAGCGTACACGGCTTGAAGAATTCCCCTTCACCTTGCCCCTTCCTTTTTTTTGAGCTAGTTCAAGGAAAAAACGGGAGTCTCAACGGGTGTCCGCCTGAAATGCCGGAGGCGCCCCACGACACCTTGAACCATCCGGGAAAGCGGCAGAGGGATGCGTCACCGTCAGTATCCGTGCCCCACTCTCCTCTTCGGGCGTTCTCCGCCGTCCCCATGCGGCGTCCGTCCGTTCCTTCCGCTTCCACCGCCGCTCATCCGGCTTTTCTCCGCAACCGCAGGATCAAGAATGAACACGTTGTTTCTGAAGGCTCCCCAACTGACCGCCGAAATCATGCGCGCCCACTATTGCGAACATGACCTCGACAAAATCCTTCCTTTATTTCACGAAACCCTCACGTGGATCGGGGCGGGCGAAGATCAGATCTGCTACGACTACGAGATGATAAAGGACTTTTTTCTCCGTACCTATGCGGAAAAGGCCGTGCCCGACTGCATCATCACCGATGAGGACTACCGCCTTGTTTCGTGGGATGAGCATTCATGCCTCGTCGCCGGGCGCTGCTGGATCGCCACCAAGCCCGAAACAGGCTATGTCCTCCGCGCCCATCAACGCGTGACCTTCTCCTATAAGCTCGTGGATGGAGAGCTGAAAATAACGCTCATCCATATCTCCAATCCTTATGCAGACATGCGGGAAGGGGAAGACTTCCCTGCACAGATCGGCAGGCAGAGCTACGAATACCTCCAGCGCCTCCTTGTGGAGAAGAGCCGCCAGATAGCCCTCCTGAACAGCACCGTCTCCTCCGGCCTCAAGGCCAACTGGGATGACGAATGCTATTCGCTGTTCTACGTGAACGAGGGCCTGTGCCGGATGCTCGGGTATACCGAAGAGGAGCTCATGGCCAAATGCCGCGGCAGGATGACCGAACTCGTCTATCCGCCGGACTTGCCGCAGGCCCTGGCGGATTGCGAGCGCTGCTTCGCCAATTCCCTGACCTACTCCACCGAATACCGTATGCAGCGGAAAGACGGGAAACTCATATGGGTTTGGGACACGGGCAGCAAAAGCAAAAACGAGGAAGGCAAGACCGTTATCAACAGCGTCATTGTGGATATCACGGAACGGCGCCACACCAACGATACCATCCGGCGGCAGAAAGCGTTTTTCCAATCCCTTTATGACACCACGCTGTGCGCGCTGGTCCAATATGATCTCAACGGAACCTTCCTCAACGCGAACGCCTTCACCTTCGATGTCATCGGCTACACCGAAGAGCAGTTCCGCACGGAAACCGGCGGATCGCTCATGAGCATCGTCCACCCCTGCGATGTGGACACTGTGCGGGAACACATCGAGCGCCTCATCGCGGATCTCCGCCCCACCGTCTATAACTGCCGTATCATCCGGCGGGACGGGGCTGTCCGCTGGGTTTGCGCCAGCGCCAACATCATCAACAATATGGACGGAGTACCCGTCATCCAAGCCGCCTATTCAGACGTCACGGAGCTTCAGCGCGTCGAGCGGGAACGCGACTCCACCTATGACAGCATTCCCGGCGGCGTCGCCAAAGTCCTTATCGGGACACAGCTTTCCCTGCTTGAGGCCAACGACAATTTCTTCCAGATGCTCGGCACGGACCGAACCGCATACAAAGGGACGCTCAGTGCCGTCGCCCCGGCGGATCGCGGCGCAATCGTAACCGCGTTCATGGAAGCCGCCGAAACGGATGCGCCGGTAGACATCGAATACCGCTGCCGCCGCTTCGATAACGAGCAGACCATCTGGATCCACCTCATCGCCCGGTTTGTGGAAAACGCGCACGGCGCAAAAGTCTATCAATGCGTCTTCATTGACATCACCAAGCAGAAGACGGCACAGATCCAGCTCTATCGGGAACGCGACCGTTACCGCATCATTATGGAAAACTCCGCGGACGTGATCTATGAGTATGATCGCAAAACGGATACGGTCGTCTTCTATGAGACGATCCGCCGGGGGGACGAAACCGAGATTGCCAAACACGTATCCCCAAACTTCAGCAAGAAACTTTACGATCAGAAAATTGCCCATCCCGAAGATGCGGAAACGGCCATGCGGGTATTCTCGGGCACTCAGGGCGGCTCCGCGGAAGTCCGGCTCCGCAACCTCAAGATCAATGGAGACTATGTCTGGTGCCTCCTGCAAGGCCAACCCGTCTATGAGAACGGCGCGCTTGCCCGCGTGGTCGGCATCATCCGCGACATCACGGAGAATAAACGCATCAGCCAGGAGAAGGAGCGCCTCCAACGGATTTTCGATCTCGAACTGCGCCGCGACTATGAAAGTATCTGCCAGATCAATCCCTCCACAGGCAGATACGTCATGTGGACGCCTTCAAACGCCTCCTATTACGATATACCGACATCAGGCATTTTTTCCGAAGAACTGGCGCACGCCATCTCCCGCATCGTATGCGGCGAGGACCAGGAAACGTGCCTCAAAACCCTGAGCATCGGCAACATGCTCAAAACGCTTGAGGAAGAAAAGGAGGGCACCTGCTACTACCGTGTGCTGACCCCGGACGGGAGCCTGCGGTGGAAATGCGCCCGCTATACCTACTTCGGCGACGACGGTTCCATCCTGCTCAATGTGCGGGACGTCCACGACATCCGCATCGCACAGCAGCAGGAGGAAAACCGCTTCCGGGCCATCCTGCGCGAAACATGCGAATACATCATAGAAACGGATGTGGAGACAAAGAGCTATACCCTCCATCTCCCCACGCTGATCAACCGTTATCCCCTCGAAGCCTGCTCCGACTACGGCTCGCTGATCGCCCGCTACTCCGAACGCTATGTAGCTCCCGAAGACCGGGAGTCCTTCCTGCGGGCGGTCTCACTCCCGGAAGCGCTGAGCCGTATGCGCAGGGAAGGCGGCTCATGCTCCATCAAGTACACGGTGAATACCAACGGCTCCCCGGCCTACAAGACATGGAACATGTCCCTGTACCGTTATGATGACAACCGCGAATACATGCTTTCCTATATCCTCGACATCACCAAGCTGGTGCTGGAGCAGCAGGAAAAGGAACGCGAGGCGGAACGGAACCGGCAAATCATCAAGGACGCCCTGACCGCGGCGGAACAGGCCAGCCGTGCCAAATCCGACTTCCTTTCACGGATGAGCCACGAGATCCGCACGCCCATGAACGCGGTCATCGGCATGACCACCATCGCCGCCGCCTCGCTGGACAACAGGGACAAGCTGACCGACTGCCTCGGCAAGATCGGGCTTTCGTCCCGTTACCTCCTCTCGCTGATCAACGACATTCTGGACATGTCGCGCATCGAGAGCGGTAAAGTATCCATCATCAATGAAGAATTCGATTTCCGGTCTTTCGTGGAGGGCATCAGTTCGCTCATCTATCCGCAAGCGAAAAACAAGAACATTGTCTTTGACCTGAACATCGAAGGCGTGGTGGACGAGCGCTACAGGGGCGATCCCCTGCGCCTCAATCAAGTGCTTATCAATATTCTGTCCAATGCGTTGAAATTTACCCCGGAATGGCGCAGCGTGCACCTCAGCATCCGGGAGACCCGGCGGGTGCGCGATCGCGCCTATCTCCAATTCATCGTGCGCGATACCGGCATCGGTATGGAAAAGGGCTTGCTGGAACGGATTTTCGAACCCTTCGAGCAAGGCGGGGCTTCCATTTCCCACAGCTATGGAGGTTCTGGGCTCGGGCTCGCCATCAGCAGCAACCTCATATCACTGATGAACGGCCACATCTCCGTGAGCTCGACCCCCGGCGTCGGCTCGGAGTTCGTGGTGGAACTCCCCCTGCTCACCGTTCCGGACAATACGCCGAAACAGGACGTTTCCCTCGAAGACATCCGGGTACTGGTTGTGGACGACGATCTTGTCACATGTGAGCACACCACCCTGATCCTGAACAGGATCGGCGTGGACGCCGAGTACGTCACATCAGGAAAGGCGGCCGTCACCCGCGTCAAATCGGCCCTGCAACGGCACACCTGCTACAACATCGCGCTTGTGGACTGGAAAATGCCGGACATGGACGGCGTGGAAACGGCCCGCTCCATCCGCCGCATCGTGGGGCCCGATACGCTGGTGATCATCATGTCGGCTTATGACTGGACGGAAATCGAGGCCAGGGCGCGTGAGGCGGGGGTGGACTTCTTCATTTCCAAACCCATATTCCAATCCGTCGTGCAAGACGTGCTGCTCAAGGCCACGCGCCGCAGACAATCCGCCGACACGCTTCCCGTGCAGAAAGAGGATTTCGCGGGAAGACGCATCCTGCTTGTGGAAGACAATGAAATCAATATGGAAATCGCCCGCACGCTGCTGGAGTTCCGCAACGCGTCCGTGGACGGGGCTTGTAACGGGCAGCAGGCCGTGGAGATGTTCCGCTCCTCGCCCCAAAACCATTACGACGCCGTGCTCATGGATGTGCGTATGCCCGTCATGGACGGCATCGCGGCCACTCAGGCCATCCGGGGCCTGGACCGGGCCGACGCCGCGACCGTCCCCATCCTCGCCATGACCGCCAACGCCTTTGCCGAGGACATTGAGCGGTCGCGCAAGGCGGGCATGAACGAACATCTGGCCAAGCCTATCGAACCGGAGACGCTGTACGCCCGGCTGGCATCGTATTTCCGGTAAGGGAGAAAGGTATCGGGGGAGAGGCCTCTCTGGAGAAAGTTTTCTCCCCCGGCCCCTCCCGTCCCGAGGCTTTCGGCCTTATCGAATCCCTCTCCGCCGCGTTCCCTGTTGCGGAAATGCGGAGGTATTGCGTCGAGGTCGCTTTTTGTTCGGATAAGAGGGATTGCGTGTCAGGATAAAAGGATACGCCCCAACTCGCGGGCCTCATCGAGAAGTTTCTTGTTGGCGAGGATCGCGCCGGGCTCAAGGGCGGTCCCGTACGCCTGCCCTTTCAGCTCCATGCCCGTATAGCGGCAGATATCCTGAAAACAGCGGATAGCATTGATACAGCCGGAATCGAAGGGATCTTCCCCTTCATAGGCCATCGTCACCGCCAGCTTCTTGCCGCGCAGGCCGCGTTTGCCGCCCCCGACGTCCACGGCGATGCAGCGGTCGATAAACGTCTTGAGCTGACCGGACATGTTGAAATAATAAATAGGGGTAGCCATTACCAGCGCATCGGCGGAAGCGATCAAAGGATACAGATCCGTCATACCGTCGTGCTGCACGCAACCCCTGTCGGAACGGGTGCAGGCGAAACAGCCGTGACAGGGATTGATGTTCCGCTCCACAAGCCGGATGACTTCGGCCTTGCCGCCGTGTTCGGCGGCACCTTCAAGCACGGCCTCGGCCAACAGCCCCGAATTGCTGTTTTGCCGCGGGCTGCTCAGAATACACAGGATATTCTTTCCCATAACACGCTCCTTTGCTGTCCGTTTCACCAAACAGGCATTGTGCCCGGTTGTTCCAGAAGGCAACCCCGTTTAACGCCGCTCTCAGCGTGGAGAAAAAAGCGCCTCTTCCATGCCATCAAACATGGCCTTCGCAGCCGCATCGAACGGCAGGCGGCCCGTTCCCGTACCCATGCCCGGAAAAGCTATGGACGCAAATGCTTGTTCAAGCCCCGCACGCATGGCGGCCCGCGCCGAACGCCTCACGGGATCGCCGTCATGAAGCACGGAAGGCCTGCGCATGGTCGGCGCGGAGATCAGCCACGGGATGCCCGTATGTCCGGTAGGCACGATGAGAGCTTCCCCGACCGGCAGTTCCTCCGCGGGAAGCGTACGGATGATTGCCTGCAACCGGCTTTCCACGCCTTCCCCGAAAACGCGGGTATAGACGCCGTCCACTCCGCCGCGCATAAAACCAAACGAATTCGCCGGGGACACGACCGCATCCACCCTCAAGTCCGTAATGCCTCCCGCCACGACCGAACACAGCGCCGCCAGCCTGGGCCGCCGCTCCAGCTCTTTTTCCCACGCTTCACGCATAGCAGGGTTGATGTCGCATAACAGACATTTCATACCTTTCTCCTATCTGAGGGGAACGATGGCCTGCCGCCCTTTTTTCACGCGCACGGCCCCCAATACGCTTCCGGAAACAGACGCTTGGTGCCCACTCATGATAAAAACTGGCACTTTCCCGATATGCCGTTGAAGTCCACCTTCAACATATTGCCCAAAAACAGGAAACGGCTGCAACCGAAGTTCCGCCCTCGTTGCAACCGTATACCAATCTTACGCAATCAACAATGAAATGTGCCCTTCCCGCACCATCTCCCTACTCGGCAAACCTCTGGAAGGAACGGAAGGAGGGCTTTTCTTCAGAAAAGCCCTCCTTCCACACTCCCCATAGCCTCAAAGCGTATCCGCTCTAGAACACCTTCAATCCGTTCAACAGGATAATAACGATAAGAATAGGAGTGACGTAGCGGCACAGGAACAAGATAGCCTTGGCGCAGGCGAGGTTGTGCAGCGTCCCGCCGTTGGTCAGGGCATCCAGCGCGTCGCTGCGGTTCCAGACGTACCCGACGAACAGGCTCAGAAGCAGGCCGTCCAACGGCAGCATCAGGTTGGAAGACAGGAAATCGTACAGGTCGAACAGGGACAGCCCGAATACGGTAACGTCAGATAGCACACTGGTGGACAAGGTCGCGGGAGCGCCGAGCAGGATCAGCGCAAGGGTCATGAGCACGGTTGCGCGGGGGCGGGAGATGCGGAAGGTTTCGGAAAGCCACGCCACCGGCACTTCAAGCAGGGACAGCATCGCGCCCATTGAAGCTACGGCGGACAGGACAAAAAACAACGTGGTGAAAAGCTGCCCGCCGGGCATGGACGCGAACACGGCGGGGATGGTCAGGAACAGCAGGCTTGTCCCGGCCGTGGGTTCAAAACCGAAGCTGAACACGGCGGGGAACACGGCAATGCCCGCCAAAATGGACACCAGCAGATCGCAGACCATCACGCGGACGGCAAGGAACGGCACATGCGTATCCGACCTGAAATAGCTCCCGTATGTGATCATGCAGCCGAACCCGATGGACATTTTGAAGAAAGCCAGCCCCATCGCCATAAGCACCACCGAGCCGTCGATACGCGAGAAATCGGGCATGAACAGGAACTTCAGGCCTTCCGTCGCGTTGGGCAAGGTCAGGCTGCGTATACAGACCACCACAAGCAGAACGAACAAAAGCGGGATCAGGATGCGGGTGGCTTTTTCAATGCCGCCGGACGCCCCCCGCAGGATGACCGAAGCCGTCAGCCCGAGCACCAGCCATTGCCAGAACAGCGACTTCCACGGGCAGGCGAGCAGGGATGAAAAAGCTTCCTTGGCCACGGCGGGATCCTGCGTGTGCACGCTTCCGGTAAGGGCCTTGGGGATATAGGCGAACACCCAGCCCGCCACATCCGAATAAAAGCTCAGGATCGTCACCGCACCGGCAATGCCCAATCCGCCGATAATCCACCAAAACCGGTTCGAGGACAGCGTCTTGAAAGCCTGATATGCATTGGAGCGCGTCGAACGGCCGATGAGCAGTTCCGCGATCATGAGCGGAAGCCCCACAACCAGCGTGGACAGGATATACACGAGGAGAAACGAAGCGCCGCCGTGCTCGCCCGTCAAGGCGGGGAATTTCCAAATATTGCCCAATCCGACCGATGATCCGAGCGTGGCCGCCAACATGCCAAGGCGTGAAGCAAACAGATCGCGAGAGGTTTCCGCCATAATCAGCTCCGATAAAATAAGGGCGTGTCCTAGAAAGGCAGCCGTGAAAAGAAGGCCCGTGAATATCACGCCGACGGGATTGAGGCAAGAAACAGTGCCATTTCATCCCTTTTCCAGTCCAACAGGCCTGTTATCCGCGAGGCCGGCACAACGGATTCGCCGCGCTCCAGCCTCTCTAGTGCCGTACGCTTTTACAGCGTATTGTGCTACGGGAAAAACACCCCACCCAAGACCAGCCGCCTTATGCAGACGCGGCAAAGGAGTCCCCATGCTTCCAGCCATATCCCCGCAAGAAGCTTTCGAGCGTTTTTCCAAGGGCGAAGCCAGGCTTGTCGACATCCGCGAAACCGACGAGTACACCCAAGAGTTCGTGCCGGGTTCCCGGCTGATCCCGCTCTCGATCATCGCCAAACACCCTCTGAAGGACGCCGACGCCCCGGACAAGCCCATCGTCTTCTTCTGCCATTCGGGCAACCGTACCGCCAACGCTTCCGATCTGCTGGAGCGCCTCGCCGGCGACGTGCAGGCCTATCGTCTTGACGGCGGCATCTCCGGCTGGGAGAAGGCGGGGCTTCCCGTGGAGCATATCTCCTCAACCATCCCTCTGTTCCGTCAGATTCAGATCGCGGCCGGTTCCCTGGTGCTCATCGGCGTCATCGGCAGTGCCTTCTGGCATCCGTTCTTCTGGCTGTCCGCCTTTGTCGGCGCGGGGCTGGTCTTCGCCGGGATTTCCGGGTTCTGCGGCCTCGGCGTGCTGCTTTCGCACATGCCGTGGAACCGGCGTTGAACCGGTTATCCGGAAAATAAAAAACAGCGGTGCCCCAAGGCAGCGATACCCTGTGCGGCGTCTTGCCTGTGTGGGCGAACCGTTTCAGCGGGATAGGCTCTTTCAGCCTACGCGCCTTCTGACCGGGGCTTCTTTTCACCGGGAGAAGCTTTCGACACGGCACACCAATGGCTGGGGGACGGGACAAAAGGGAGCGGCCCAAGCCCGCAGCCCATCCGGTTCCCCACCCCATGCCGCTGTTCCCCGGGATTTGGCCCAAACGCATCAAGCCGTCCATACCCTGTTTTGGGGTACGGGCGGCCTGGTCATTCTATGATTAAGCATATGGCTATCCCCATGCGGGGGCGAGGCGGTTACATATCCGTATCCAGCGTAGTGAGCTGCGCCCTGAGTTCCAATTTTCTGGTATAGTTGGAAAGGAAATGGTGCACGTCTTCACCCTCGGGAACTTTTCCGGCGAGCTGCGCCGCAAGGATTGCCTGTGTGGAACGGGCCATTTTTTCCTCGACTTCGCGGATCTGGCTCAACAGGTTGGCCCGCTGCTTAGCCGTGGCATAGGTTCTCTGGCGGCGCTCAGCGTCGAGGATGATCACATTGTCCTCGACCCGTCTCTGCTCCTCGCCGAACGCCCTAACCAGCGGGGCGATATGAACATCATAGCCATCTTTCCCGAACAGCGTGTTTTCCCGACCATCTTCCCAATAAATGACCCCTTGTCCAGCCACCCATTCGATCTTGTGGATAGCCGGATCGAACATACCGGGATCCAGTTCGAAAGCCATGCCGTTGATCACGACTACATGTTCATGCCCGTGTACGGTGATGATGTCCACGCTGATGTTCTCTCTTTCCATATCAGACCTCACCCGGATCTCCGCCGGGCATTGCTTCTTGTAGCAGTCCGGCCACCCATTGCCAAGAGTTGCGGCATAAAAAACCTCGATCCCCCCTTGAAAAGCCGTTTTTCGACGGCCTGCCGTGTGCGGGCTCCGTTTTCGTCGGGATGAGCAGGGCGGCCCTTTTTTGGGATTTCCCTGCGGCTTTTTCTTGACACGGCCTTTTTCTGAGTTATGCTCATTTGAACATTATTCGGAGATGCACATGGCAAGGCCCAGAAATTGTCGCTACGTCGAACGCAAGCCCCACGTGACCTATTTCAAGCCGCGCGGGATCCCCATGACCGAACTCACGGAAACGCTGTTGACCGTTGAAGGTCTGGAAGCCTTGCGCCTTGCCGATCTGGAAGGGCTCACCACCGGAGAAGGCGCTGAACGGATGCGCGTTTCGCGCCACACCTTCGGCCGCACGCTGGCCGAAGCCCGGCGAGCCGTGGCCGATGCGCTCGTCAACGGACGGGCACTGTGCATCGAAGGCGGGACTTACGCCGTCCTGCCGCCCCAACCCGAGGCGGACAAGCCTCACAAGGAGTTTCACATGCAGAAAGTTGCCGTTTCCAGCGAAGGCCCTTCGCTCGACGATATGGTGGACCCGCGCTTCGGGCGGGCGGGCGGTTTCGTCATCGTGAATCCCGAGACGATGGAAACGTCCTACCTCGACAACGGGGCCTCCCAGACCATGGCGCAGGGCGCGGGCATTGAAACCGCCGAGCGCATGTCCGCCGCGGGCGTGACCGTGGTCCTCAGCGGCTACGTCGGCCCCAAGGCGTTTGAGGCCCTCAAGGCCGCCGGAATCAAGGTTTGTCAGGATCTGGACGGCATGACCGTCCGTGAGGCCGTGGAAAAATACAAAAACGGGGACGCGCCCTTCGCCGACGCGCCCAACAAGTAGGCCCGCCATGCGTATCGCCATCGCCAGCGGCAAGGGCGGCGCGGGCAAGACCACGGTTACGGCGTCGCTCGCGTCGGTCTGGGACCGCCCCTTCATCGCAGTGGACACGGACGTGGAGGCCCCGAACCTGCACCTGTTCCTGCCCCCCGCCGTGGAAGCCTCGGAAACCGTCGGACTGGAAGTCCCCATCCTCGATCCCGAGCGCTGCACCCTGTGCGGAGCCTGCCGCGCCATCTGCCGCTACAAGGCCATCGCCCAGTTCGCTTCGCGCCTCACGATCTTTACGGACATGTGCCACGGCTGCGGCGGCTGTTTCGCCGTTTGCCCCTCCCAAGCCCTTACGCCCGGCAGCCGCGAACTCGGCGTGCTGGATCAGGGGACCGTACTGGAAGGCCGGGGCCGCTTCCTCATGGGGCGCTCCCGCATCGGGGAAGCCATGACCCCGCCGCTCCTGCGCGCCCTGCGTAAAAAACTGGATCTGATGCTCACGGCGATCCCCGCCGACGCCCTCATCGATTCGCCCCCCGGCGTAAGCTGTCCCGCCATGACCGTTGGCCTCGACGCCGACGCCGTCCTGCTGGTGGCCGAGCCCACGCCGTTCGGATTCCACGATTTCCGGCTGGCGCATCAGGCTTTCCGGCAGATCGGAAAGCCCGTGGCCGTAATCATGAACCGGGCCGCCATGCCGGGCAATGCCGAGGGAGACGGCGCGCTGCGCGCGTATTGCGCGGAACAGGGCCTTCGCGTGCTCGGCGAGCTGCCCTTTGATCGCGCCGCCGCCGAAACGTACGCAAAGGGACGCCTCATTGCCGCAACCTCGCCGGAATGGAGGGTGCGGTTCGAATCCCTGCGCGATGCCGTGCTGAC
The DNA here is from genome assembly GCF_000701705.1 of Bilophila wadsworthia ATCC 49260. Classification (GTDB taxonomy): domain Bacteria; phylum Desulfobacterota; class Desulfovibrionia; order Desulfovibrionales; family Desulfovibrionaceae; genus Bilophila; species Bilophila wadsworthia. Next base: position 259,250 of record NZ_JNJP01000001.1, read on the forward strand.
GTTCGCCGAAGGAGCCTGTCATGCGTGAGATCGTCGTCATCAGCGGCAAGGGCGGCACGGGCAAAACGTCCGTCTGCGCGAGCCTTGCCCATCTGGCCCAGAACAAGGTCGTCTGCGATCTCGACGTGGACGCGCCCGACATGCACATCCTGCTTGATCCGCAGGTCCACACCCGCGAGGCGTTCGTCTCCGGCAACGAAGCCGTCATCGACAGGGATGCCTGCCGCCGTTGCGGGATCTGTTTCGAGCACTGCCGTTTTGATGCTGTGAAAAAGGACGGAGACGTCTACGGCATCGATCCCCTGCGCTGTGAGGGCTGCGGCGTGTGCGTGGCGCTCTGCCCGGCCAAGGCCATCGCCTTTCCCGAAAAGGAGTGCGGCGAGTGGTATGTCAGCGACACGCGCTTCGGCCCGTTCGTCCACGCGCAGCTCTATCCCGGACAGGAAAATTCCGGGCGGCTCGTGACCCTGCTCAAACAGCAGGCCCGCGAGCTCGCCAAACGGCAAGGGCTTGATCTCGTCATTTGCGACGGTTCGCCGGGCGTGGGATGCCCGGTCATCAGCTCGCTCTCCGGCGCGAGCCTCGCCGTGGCTGTGGTGGAGCCCACGCCTTCGGGCCGTCACGACTTCGAGCGCGTCGCGGCCCTGTGCGACCACTTCCGCATCCCGGTCGCGGTCCTCATCAACAAGGCGGACCTCAACCATGAGGAAGTACAGGCCATTACCCGGCTTGCCGACGACAAGGGCTACACCGTCGTGGGAGCACTGCCCTTTGATCCGGCGGTAACGGGAGCCATGATCCGGCGCAAGGCGCTGACCGAGACGGATTCGCCGCTCGCGTCCACGCTCTCCGCCATCTGGGGCCGTATCCGCGAACTGGCTTACGCACCTCGAAAGCGCGGCTGATCCGCCCTGCGGCAGCGGCGTTTGCCAATACTTTAACCAACAGGAGTCAATCCAATGAGCACGTCTACTCTCGCTATCCCTTCCGCACTTCCCGGTGGCCTTGAAGCCGGTATGGGTATGCATTTCGGCCACTGCGACATCTATACCATCGTGCAGATCGAGGACGGCGCGATCAAATCCGTGGGCACCCTGCCCAACGTGCCCCACCAGCAGGGCGGCTGCCTCGCCCCTGTGCAGCATCTTGCCTCACACGGCGTAACCGCGCTCCTCGCCGGTGGCATGGGTATGCGTCCGCTCATGGGCTTCCAGCAGGCGGGCGTTTCCGTCTACTATGCGGGCAATTATCCCACCGTCGGTTTGGCCGTGCAGGCGTTCCTCGACGGCAAGCTCCCCGCCTTCTCCACCGAATTCACCTGCGGCGGCGGGAATCACTAGGGCATTGGGAATTGGAGGGGGTGCGGGAGATCCTTTCTCCGGAAAGGTTCTCCCGCACCCCCTCCAAACCTCCCCCCCACCCTCTCCAAAGACTTTCGCGCTTATCGAATCCCTGTCCGCAGTTTTCCCGGGAATCGAAGAAGGGAAGATCCCCTTTACCATTATTGTTGCATTGTATGAGGAATCATTATGGAACTGCTGCTCGTCACGCCTCGCCCCGAAGTCTGGAATGAATGCCTGCCGGTGTTTCAGCGCGGGGGCAACACGCTCCAACAGGCCGCATCGCTGGAAGATGCCGCGCCGATCATCCGCCACACGCCGCCCGTTCTCGCTATCCTCGATCTGGAGCTTGAAGGAAAGGCTCTCCGTCAGGCCGTCATCGACATCATGATGATCAACGCCAGCGTCCACACCGCCGTCGTCAGCGACATGGACCCCGACGAATTCCACGAAGCCACGGAAGGGCTCGGCATCCTCATGCCCCTGCCCACTTCCCCCAAGGCCGACGATGCCGAACGCCTCCTCAAGGCTCTTGCCGGGGTCATGTAGGGTCGCCGTACCGCGCCCCCTATGGCGAAACGCCTTGTGAGGGGCATGCGCCTTCGGCTCCGCTGGAGCGGAGGGCGCTTCTCCGTTGGGAAGAGTACGAACATCAGCTTATTGCCGTTTCCGCTCCGACCAGACGGGACCTCTTTGAACCCGATTCATATCCGCCTTGAATACCAAAGGGATGGACAGCACGCCCACGTGCTGGTAACCAAAGGGGAAACTCCGTATCCGGGCGGGAGGGCACATGCGTTCCATCGTATTCAGCACGGTTTCCCATCTAGATATGTACACCGGCGAAGATCGGAAAGACCGCTGGCGCCCTCTGCTGGAGCTGCTGCGCATTCACGACTTCAAGGTGGACAGGCTGTATTTCTTCATCAGCCACCTGTACCGGCACATCGTCCCCACGCTGGTCAAGGACATGAACAACGTCTGCCCGGAGACCGAGATTGTCCCCGTGATCACCAACCTCAACGGCGTGCTCACCTACGAGGACATCGCCCCGGCCTACAAGGTGTTCAGCGCCTACTTTGAACAATACCGCTTCGATCTGAGCAACGAGCGGTATTTTTTTCATCTGGGGCCGGGCAACCTGTTCCAACATGCGCTCATGCTGATCATGCTGTTCCACTTCAAGCGCCTGCCCTTCCAGATGCTCCGTCTGGCCCCCAACCCGGAAAAGCCGGGCGACATCATCATGGAGATCTACGAGGGGGATATCCGCAAGTGGATCGCCAGCATCGCGGATTCGGAAAAACGCAATGTCGCGGCCCAGACATTCCTCAAGTCGTGCATCGAAACCCGAAACCCCGTATTCAACAAGCTGATCGAAGAAATGGAGCATGTGGCCACCCACTCCACCGCGCCCGTCCTGCTTTCCGGCCCCACCGGCTCCGGCAAATCCCATCTTGCCAGAAAAATTTACGAACTCCGCTACAATAAAGGACTAGTCCCGGGTTCCTTCGTCGAAGTGAACTGCGCGACACTGCAGGGCGAAAGCGTGCTTTCCAACCTGTTCGGCCATGTGCGCGGCTCCTTTACCGGCGCGACGACAGTGCGTCAGGGGCTGCTCAAGACGGCGCATGAAGGCATCCTCTTCCTTGACGAAATCGCGGAGATCCCGCTCCAGATACAGGTGATCCTCCTCAAGGCCATCGAAGAGAAAAAATTCTACCCCTTCGGATCGGATACGCCGGTACACAGCGACTTTCAGCTTATCTGCGGCACGAACCGGGATCTTGCCGAAGAAGTCCGGCAGGGGCGCTTCCGCCTCGACTTGTTGTCACGCATCAACATGTGGCATTTCCGGCTTCCCGCACTCAGGGAACGGTTGGAGGACATCGAGCCGAACATCAACTACGAACTTGACCGCCACACGCGGCTGAAAGGCTTCAAGGCGGATTTCCTGCCCGAAGCGCGGGAACGCTATCTGAACTTCGCCATGTCGCCCGAAGCCATCTGGCCGGGGAACTTCCGCGACTTGTCCTCGTCCATCGAACGGATGCAGAGCTACGCCCTCGGCGGCATCATCAACGAGGAGCTTGTGGAGGAGGAGATCATCCGGCTGCGTGCGATATGGCATACCCCGGCCCTCGCCGAGCTTCCCGCCCCGAAACAGGGGGCCCCGCTGCTGTCAAGGCTGTTCACCCCCTCCCAGCTTGATCAGATGGATCTGTTCGACAAGATACAGCTGGAAAACGTCATCAGGGTATGCTGTGACTGCTCCACACGCACGGAGGCCGGACGTAAACTGTTCGGCGTTTCGCGTGGCCGAAAAAAACATGCCGACGATACGACCCGGCTCAACAAGTATCTCAAATCGCAAGGCGTCACATGGGAGCAGATCCAGTCGTTGCGGTACCGCTGACCCGGACGGCTTGCGCGGGCATTGTTCCCGAGGCCTAAAAAAGTTGCGGCAAGGCACGGGAACCGCTTCCGTGATGCGGGGATACCTTCCATGACACGAGCGGCAAGGCAATCAGGGCGGGAGGCAATCTTCTCAGCAGGAGGATGCTTCCCGCCTTTTGGCTGGAACGGGGAAGTTGCCCGGCGGCCCTCCATGAAAGGGGTCTTTGTAGCGGAAGGGGTATCTTCCTTTACGGAAGGCCGTCGGGGTATGGGGGGGAAGTATCGGGGGAGCGATCAACGGGAAGAGACAAGCAGCATGACCGCCAGCCCGGTGAAAACGCAACCGGCGGCACGGTTCAGGAACAGCTGCCCCTTGACGGAACTGTTGAAACGCCCGGCGACCCGCCCCGCAAGCAGTGACACGCAACCAAAGACCAGCAGCGTGGCAAGCTGGAACAGCGCGCCAAGGGCAATGATCTGCGCCGTAAGGCCGCCCCGCGCGGGATCGGCGAACTGAGGCAGGAAAGCAAGGAAGAACAGCGTCACCTTGGGGTTGGTGATATTCATGATCACCCCTCTCCGGTACAGCGTGCCGTATCCGGGGAATTGCGCCTTCTGGAGCGAAGCCTTTGAGGTTCCGCTGCGGAAAGAGAGCCACGCCAGATACAGCAGATAGGCGGCCCCCGCGAATTTCAGCACATTGAACGCCGTTTCCGAACTCTGGAACAGAGCGGCGACCCCAAGCGATACGGCGGTGATATGTACGAACAGACCGGTGATCAGCCCGCAGGTTGTGGCGAACCCCGCACGCGCGCCGTACAGCGCCGATTGCGTCAGCACAAAAAGGATGTCCGGTCCGGGGGCGAGCCCCATGACCACCGATGCAACAAAAAAAGCCCCTAGCGTTTCAACTGGCGGCATAGCCTTTCCTTTACTTGCTCAGGCGGGAAAAATTCCGCCCTCTTCTCTTCAGGCGAGGTGTTGCGGGATTCTAGGGTTCCAGTGTTTTCCGGCCCGTGCCGGTCGCCCCGTGTAATGCCGGACAGCGAACCTTCAGGTGGAAAACACAGCCGGACAATCAAAGACCACCCGCAACACATCTCGTGAAAGCCGGGAGGAGAGCCTCCCCCCGGCGGATTTTACAGAGCGGATCAGTCCTTCGCCGTTTCCTCGGAAGCGGCCTTGAAACCGCGCTCGAAGCAGTTCAGGTTGCTTTCCACAAAGGCGGGCTTGCCGTTCTTGCGGATCGCCTCCATCTGGCTCTCCTTCGTAAGCGGCATGTCCGCGGCCCCGTACAGCGCACCGAGCATGACCATGTTCAGGCCGAGCGGGTTGCCCGCTTCCAGCGATTCCTTGCGGGCGTCGAACGCGATCACGCGGCCCACTTTGGCGCGCAGGCAGGCAAGCAGCTCATCGACGGGGGGATATGCCGCCGAACCGCCGGGAATGAACGGCACCACAGGCGCGGTGTTGGTGATCACGATGGTGTCGGCATTGGCCTTGCTCAGGGCGCGCACGGCTTCCATCGGCTCGAAGGCCAGCAGGATGTCCGCGCAGTTGTCGGAAATGGTGGGGCTCTGCGCGCCGCCGAGCACGACCGTGGACTCCACCACGCCGCCGCGCTGGGCCATGCCGTGGGTTTCGCTCATGAGGACGGGCACGCCCATGCTCAGAGCGGCCTCGCCGATCATTTTGGAGGCCAACACGTTGCCTTGCCCTCCCACGCCCACAATATAGATTCTCAAGGTATTCATGACGGCTCCTTACTTATTTTTGGGGACGGATCGCATTGTTCGGGCAAACTTGGGCACATACGGCGCAGCCGATGCACTGGACGGGATCGATGGACACATTGCCGTCCCGAAGCTGGAAGGCCGGACAGCCGAACGTGTCCACACAGGTATGGCAGTTGACGCAGCGTTCCCCGTCGATGCCGAACACGGGTTTCTTGGCCTTGGACAGGCGGCGCATGTGCAGCGGGCAGGGTTCGCGGCAAATGATCACGGAAACGCCGTCGTGATTCAGCGCGGCGCGGGTCGCTTCCGCCACCTTCTTAAGGTTGGTGGGCCGGACGGTCTGGATGTGCTCCACGCCGAGCGCCCTGATGACGGCTTCCATGTCGATGCTGGTCAGCGGAGGCGTGCCCGGAGCCTGCGGCAGGGACGCGTCGCGGCCCGGTGAAGGCTGATGCCCGGTCATGGCCGTAACCATGTTGTCGAGGACGACCAGCACGAAGCGGTGGTGGTTGTAGACAGCGTTGGCGATCCCGGTCAAACCGGAGTGGAACAGCGTGCTGTCGCCGATGAAGCCGACGATGCGCTGTTCCGCCCCGACCGCCAGTTCCAGACCGGCGGGCATGGAGGCCGCCGCGCCCATGCACACGCCGATGTCGGCCATGCGCAAGGGCGGCATGAATCCGAGGGAGTAACACCCGATGTCCGTGGCGAAGATGACGTCCCGGCCTTCGCAGCCGAGTTTCACGCCATAGTAGGACATGCGGTGAGGACAGCCCGCACACAGGGACGGAGGACGGTTGACCAGCTGCGGGGCATCCGTGAGATCCAGCGGCGCGGGGGTCACGTCGGCGACGCCGAAGGCTTCGGCTACGGCGGCGCTCACACGGGCGGGGGTATATTCGTACAGCGTGGAAAGGTCGGAGGTTCCCTTGCCGAGGATGGTCAGGGTTAGGCCGTTCTTCTGCGCCATCGCGCGGAGGGCTTCCTCAACCAGCGGCTCCAGCTCCTCAAGCACAAGCACCGTATCCTTGCCGCGCAGGAATTCCAGCAGGGCGTTTTCAGGCAGAGGCCACGCCATGCCGAGGCGGAACACGCCCACGGTATCCGAAAGGCCGCATTCCTTCACGGCATCAAGCACATAGTTGACCGCGGCACTGCTGGCGACCACGCCGAGGCGCGTATCCGCCGGGCCTTCCACACGGTTGAACGGGCTGGCGTCGCTCACCGGAACCAGGCTGCGCATACGCTCGACCAGACGCTTGTGATGGCGCACGGCATTGCCCGGCAGCGGCACGAACGCGTAATCCTTTTCATAGTGGCGCGGCCCAGCCTTGGGACGGATGTCGCCAAGCTCCACCACGCCGCGGCTGTGCGCCACGCGGGTAGTCGCCCGAACCATCACGGGCATCCCCATTTGCGCCGAAAGTGCGAACGCCGCCACGGTCATATCCTTCATTTCCTGCGCGGTGGCGGGTTCGAAGCAGGGAAGCCCGAACAGGCGGGCATACTGCCGATTATCCTGCTCGTTCTGGCTGGAGAACATGCTCGGGTCGTCGGCGCTGTACACCACGAGGCTCCCGCGGACGCCGAGATACGTCAACGTGCCGAGCGGATCGGAGGCGACGTTGAGGCCGACGTGCTTCATGGCGGTCAGACAGTTCAGGCCGCCCATGGACGCGCCCGCAACGGCTTCCATCGCCACTTTCTCGTTGGTGGCGAAATCCATGCGGAAACCGCCCGCACCCTGCAATTCGTACAGCAGGTTGCTCACTTCCGAGGAAGGGGTGCCGGGATAGCAGCTCGCGTAGTCGAGCCCGGCTTCATACGCGCCCCGCACGAGCGCCTCGTTGCCCATGAGCAACGCCTTTTTGCCGATTTCACGTTCGAGAAGCACTGACATAACGTCTCCTTTATCGTGTTGATTCCATACATAGTGTTATGGGGTTCCGCCTGCGGCTGCCTGCGCCCTTTCGAGGCGCGGAGGCCTTCGCCGCCGACCTCCTTCCACCCATCAACCATTCTGAGAAGAAAGGGAGGCGGGGGAAGGGCAGCCCTCCCGTGCAACCGATTCTCTCTTATGGGCCTTTTCCCTGAGCACAACCGCCGGGGCGACGCCCAGCAGGGTTATGGCCGCAGCCACATAAAGGGCCACGAGGTAATCTCCGGACCATGCCCGGATCAGGCCGCCGATGAACGGCCCGCACACCGAGGCGACCATGAGCGGGCTCGTGCTGAACCCGTAGTTCACCCCGAAGTGGCGCGGCCCGAAAAAGGCCATGATCAAAGCCGCAAGCTGGGGAATGGTCCCGCCGAACGCCAGCGCCACCGGAACCGCCGCAATCAGGAAGCCCGCCATGCCGAACCGGGACGGCAGCACCGCCAGCAGCACCAGCCCGCATCCCATGAACACGGCGTCCAGCCCCATGCCCCACGCCCGGCCGAACCGATCGTGGACGTATCCGAAGAACAACCGGCCCACGCCGTTCGCTATCGCGTACACGCCCATGCCGAGCCCGGCCTGAGCCGCGGTCAGCCCGCATTCCAGCGCATAGGGAACGATGTGCCCGATGATCATCAGCCCGCCGATCTGGATCGTCAGCATCCAGCCCCAGATCATCCAGTAGGACGGCGTATGGAGCATGTCCCGCAGGCCGACGCCGTCGCCCTCTTCCTTGCCGGGAGCCGCTTCGGGCATACGCAGGAACAGTGAGCCGAGCACAATGATGCCAAGGAAGAGCACCGCCAGCGCCATGAACGTGCTGGAAACGCCCACCTTGCCGATGAGCCAGCCCGCGCCGACCGTCCCGAACAGGAGCGTGCCGAGCGCAAGGGCCATCGTCAGCAGGCCGCTCACCAGCCCCTTGCGCTCAGGATACCAGCGCAGGCATACGGCGGCGGGGACAAGGTTCACGATGCCGATGCCGAACCCGGACACCACCCCGTAGCTGAGGTAGAGGCCGATCACGGAGTCGATGCGCGACGCCCACAACAGCCCGACGCACAGCAACGCGCCGCCGATCTGCACCGCACGGGCGGGCCCGAACCGGAGAAGCTTTCCCCCGGCGAACATGCCGAGTGAGAAGAAGGTGATCATGAAAGTGAAGGTCAGGGACGTCTCGGGACGCTGCCAACCAAAAGCCTGTTCCAACGGGACCACGAAAATCGACCACGCATACAGAACGCCGCAGACCGTGCACAGCACAAGCCCCGCCAACAGGATGATCAGACGGCTCGGCGTTTTCATGATGCCTCCGTCCGCTCCGCAAAGGTATGCGCTTCTTCTTCGCCGCGCAGGACGCGCAGCACGCCGAGGGCGAGGGATTCCATCTCGTTTTCGCCGGGCAGCACATGCACCGGAGCGAGGAAGGACACACGCTCCGCCACCCAGTCCGTGAGCATCCGGGAGCGGGCGACGCCGCCCGTAAGCAGAATGGCGTCGAGGCGGCCCCGTGTCACCACGGCGAGCTTGCCGATATTTTTCGCCAGATTGTGGGCCATGGCCTCGTAAACCAGCGCGGCCTTCCCGTCACCCTCGTGGATGCGGCGCTCGATTTCCCGCGCGTCGGACGTCCCGAACCAGTCCATCAGCCCCCCCTTCCGCTGCATCCGGCGCATCATCTCGGGGAAGGTGACGCCGTCCTGCGTCGCCATTTCCGCAAGCTGGAAGCACGGCAAGCCGCCGGAACGCTCGGGCGCGAACGGCCCTTCATCGTCGGAAATCATATCCACGACACGCCCGCCCACATGCAGGGAAAGGGTGATCCCCCCGCCCATGTGCGCGACAATCAAGGATAGATTGGGGTATTTCGCATTGTTCTGCGTGGCGTAGCGCAACGCGCAGGCCCGCATGTTGAGCATGTGCCCCACGCTCTTGCGCTCTATGGACGAAAACCCGGTGATGCGGGCGATGGGATCCATTTCGTCCACGGTGACGGGATCATAGATGAACGCCGGGATGCCGAGCGGCCTCGCCACAGCGTCCGCAAGCACGGCCCCAAGATTCGAGGCATGTTGCATGACCGGACGGTGGCGCAGCACGTCGAGCATGGCATCATTGACACGATACGCCCCGGAACGCACCGGCGGCAGCAGCCCACCCCGCCCCACACAAGCGTGCAGGGACGCGGGATCAATGCCTTTTTCCGTCAATACGTCGAGCAGCAGGCGGTGGCGCAGCTCAAACTGCTCCATGACCGCCGGGGACAGTTTGGCGGTATCGTGGTCGCGGCTTTCCACAAACAGCGGGGCCTCGTCCTCGTACACGGCGATTTTGGTCGAGGTGGACCCCGGGTTGATCACAAGAATGCGAAACATGCTGACCTCACAGGCAATTAGGCGTTCCGGGCGGCGAGGCATCCCAACGCGGTGGCATACAGTTTGGCGGACGGCGGCTCCGAGCGCGAAGTCATGACCACGGGCGCGGCTGCCCCGAGGATGAGCCCGGCCACCTGACTGCCCTTGAGGAAGTGCAGCAGCCCCTTGATCGTCACGTTGCCCACTTCCATGATCGGCATGAGGAAAATATCGGCGTCGCCGGAAACCCGGCTTTCGATGCCCTTGTGCAGGGCGGATTCGCGGTTCAGGGCCACGTCCATGGCAATAGGGCCTTCAACGATGCATTGCGTGGGGAACTCGCCCCGTTCCCATGCCTCGACCAGCCCGGCGGCGTCGATGGTCGCGGGATTATGCGGATCGACGCGCTCGTTGGCGGCGAGGCAGGCGACCTTGGGGCATTCGTAGCCCCACGAGCGCAGAGCCAGCAGCGCGTTGGCGAGGATGTCCTTCTTGGCGGCAAGGTCGGGATTGATGTTCATCCCGCCGTCGGTACTGTAAATGAGCTTGTGATAGCCCGGCAGTTCCACGGCGGCGATGTGCGACAGCCTCCGGCCCGTGCGCAGCCCTTCTTCCTTGTTCAGCACACCGCGCAGGAAGTCCGAAGAGTTGAGCATACCCTTCATGAGTACCCCGGATTCCCCGCCGCGCACCGAGCGCACGGCCTCCCGCAGCGCCGTCGCGGGATCGGCGGCATGGCGGAGTTCGGCCCGGCCTTCGATGCCCGCCTGTTCAACCAACGGGCGTACAACCGCCTCATCACCGTACAGGATAACGTCGGCCAGCCCTTTATCCAGAGCCATGCGCGCGGCTTCCACGGTTTCACTGTCCGCGTTCGCCACGCACACCACTGTCCGGGGCATGGCCTTCACCTTGTCGATCAGTTCCGAAAAATGTTGCAGCATGAAAAGGCTCCTGTGGAAGAAAGCGGGAATACGGGAAAAGGAATGCTCTTTGAGAACGGCGTTCCGCCCTCCTCCCTGCGTCCCTTCCCCCACCGTCCAAAACGATTCGGGCGACGGGGCCTGGACAAAAACTTTCTTTGTAATTTATTGTTTTTATTAATTATTTTATCTTAACAAAGGGTACAAAGCTCCTACCCTCCCCAAAAAGGAGGGAACAAACAGCGAGACACCGGCCCACAAAGGGGACGTCAGCCGCGCAAAGCTAATCGGAATAGTCGGCCAACACGCCGTTCACCACGAAACGGGGCGGCTGGCCATGAACGAGCACACGCTCCAAGTTTTCAAGCGCCTGAGAGAGCATCCGTCCGAACGCGGCGCGGGTTACGCCCGCGAGATGCGGCGTCAGCAGGACGCGTTCGGCGGGAATGGACAAGAAAGGATTTTCGGCGCGCCCGTCGTCCGCAAAGCAGTCGAGCGCCGCGCCGCGTATCCGCCCTTCCGCGAGGATACGGGCGAGATCCGCTTCCACCACCACACCGCTCCGGGCCGCGTTGATCAACAGGGCATGGGGCTTCATGGACGAAAGCAGGTTGTAATCCACAAGGTTGCGGGTACTGCCGTTGAGCGGGCAATGCAGGGAAACCACGTCGCACTCGGCGAACAGCTCCGCCACATCCATACGCTCGACCCCGTTTTCAGCCGCGAACTCTTCAGGCCAGAAGGCGTCGCAAGCGGCCACGGAACACCCAAAAGCCTTGGCGAGCGGGACGACCGCGCGCCCGATATTGCCGAGCCCGAACAGCCCGATCCGGCATCCGCGCAGCTCAAGGCCGCCCTGCTCCAGAAGTTCGGCACGCGAAGCCGCATAGCGTCCGCGGCGGATTTCCCCATCGGCCCATGCGAGGCCGCGCTGGAGGTTCACAATGGCGGCCATCACGTATTCCGCGACCGAGGACGCGTTCATGCTCGGCGAATTCGATACCGGAATACCGAGCTCCGCCGCCGTGAGGTGGTCAACGGAATCAAAGCCCGCGCCCGTGGTCTGGATGAAGCGGATGGACGGCATCCGTTCGAGGCAGAAGGCGTCCACATACGGCTGGGACGGCGGGAGCAGAAGCGCCTGCGCGCTCTCTGCCGCCGCGATCAGGACGTGGCTGCCGTTGGGAGGCAAAAAATGCAGAGAAAGGGTTTCCGGAAGGGTCATACCGGATTCCGTAAACCGGGAACGGGGGAGCAGGCTGAGGACCTTCATGGCGTTCTCCTTTTCGCCTCTTGAACGGCAACGTCTTTCGCGCTTCGCGACGACACGCTTTTTGTTTCGCTTCCGGGGAAAGCGCCGCAACGCCTCCCCGAAAGCATCCGGGGACGGAACCCCGCCATGCGGGGATCCCTTTTTCACTTACCGCATCATGGCGGGCAGCCACGTGCTCAGCGGCTCAAAGGCGATGCAGAAGCCGAGGCACAGGAAGAACGCAAGGACGAAGGGTATCGAGGAGCGGTACACCAGCGAGAGCGGAACATCCGCCAGTTCCTTGGCGACGAACAGGCTGACGCCAAAGGGCGGGGTCATGCCGGCCATGGTCACGAGGATATTGATGATGACGCCGAACCAAATCAGGTTCCAGCCGAACAGCGCGGCGAGCGGCAGGAAGATGGGCACACAGATGAGCATCAGCGGGATGGCCGGGATAAAACAGCCGAGCAGGCTCATGCACACGATGATGGCGAACATGACGGCCATGGGCGGCATGTTCATGGAGGCGATGACGCCGGCGAGGATCATGGGGATCTTGCTCATGGTCATGAAGTAGCTGAACACGCCCGCGCCGCCGAGGACTGTAAAGGCCATGCTGATCGTCTTGCCGGTATCGTTGAGGCCGCTGGTGACGATGGACCAGCTCAGGCGGCCCATGACGAGGGCGAGGAACACGGTCGTGAACGCGCCGATGCCGCCGCCTTCCGTGGCCGTGAACATGCCGGCGTAGATGCCCCCGATGACCACGATGAAGATGATAATGATGGGCAGGCCGGTCTTGAGCGAAACGAGCCGTTCATGCATGGGCACGCGGGGCAAGGCGGGGGCCAGCTCGGGATTGCGCCAGACCATGATCATGATGACGACGATGAAACAGGCCATGCACACGAGGCCGGGGAACACGCCGGCGATGAACAGGTCGGCGATGCTCTGTTCCGCAAGGACGCCGTAGATGATGAAATTCGAGCTCGGCGGGATGAGGCTGCCGATGCCGCCGGAACAGGCGAGCGTGCCGATGGCCAGCTTGTCGTCATAGCCGTGCCGCCGCATTTCGGGCAGGGCGATGGTCATCATGGCGATACAGCCGACCAAGGCGTCGCCCACCACCGCGCCGAGGGCGGTACAGGCGCACACGCTGGCTATGGCGAGGCCGCCGCGGAAATGGCCGCACCAGTTGCGGGCCGTGCGGTACAGGTCTTCGCCGAACCGGCTGTAGAAACAGAGGAAGCCCATCAGCAGAAAGAACATCAGGGGCGCCCACGTGTAACTGCTGCACGTGGAGAACCATGCCGTCCCGAACAGGTTCAGAGCCGCCGTCAGGCCGCGCAGGCTGGCGATGAAGACGAGCGAGGTCCCCATGAGCGCGAAGGCCACGGGCATCCCCAAGAAAAACATGGTAAACATATACACCATGCCGATGACGCCCTGCGCGGGCGCGCTGATGCCGGGCAGACGCTCGACCGCCACCCAAACCGACAGAGCCACGCCGAGCAGGCCGATGCCGAGCATCAAAAAAGCCGACCCCATCCCGCCGCCCCGGATAATGGCGGCAAGCTGATCCAAAAGATGGCTGAGCATGGCAAGGAACAACAGGACGCATCCGAACACGGCGAACCAGATGAACGGCTTGTAGGACATGTTCCATACCGAGGTGGTGTCGGTGGTGGTCATGGCGTACTTGCCCATGCAGGTTATGCAGAAAAAGACGACCGCAAGGCTCCAGACCGTGGTGATGGCCCCAAGCCGGTTCTTATTGAGTTCGCTCAGCTTGCCGGTCACGATGTCCATGCTGACGTGCCCGCGCCTCCAATAGGTATAGGCCACGGAGGAAAACAGCACCACGGACATGAGCATTTCGGTGATTTCGATGCTGCCGCTGATCGGCGCTCCGATAACATAGCGCAGAAGCACATCCGCGAAGGTCAGGATGACCAGACCCATAAAGATATACATGCCGACAGCGCTTATCCTCTGGCAAAACGGTTCCGTGCGCCGTATCAGGGCAGATAGCGATTCCAGCTGGGCGGCCAACGGGGGCGTTTCAATGGCGTTGCTGCTCATAAGTTCAGACCTTGATTGGGGAGGTTGGGCGGCGGGGACCCCCCGCCGCCGTTCGGAACCGATGGCTTACTGCTGCTTGACGTAACGGTAGGCTTCAGACTGACGCCACGGCGTGAAATACTTGGCTTCCAACTGGTGGAAGGTCTTCTCCAGTTCGGCGCCCCGATAGCCGGCCTTGTCGAGCGACTTGAACCACGCCTGCGCCGGGACGGCGGCCAGCTTGTCGGCGCGGGCATAATCCTCGTCGGACAGGACATGGACGGTGCCGCCCATTTCCTTGATCCACTTGTCGAGGCTGCCGTACACGTTTTCAGCCCAGAACTTTTCCAAAAGATTGGGGCCGTAATTCTGGGACATATCGTCGACGATGGCCTTGAGGTCGTCGGGCAGGCTGTCGTAGCGTTCCTGATTCATGACCACGTAAAAGGCGGTTCCGGTGATGTTCAACAGCGTGACGTGCTTGACTTCCTCACCGTAGCGCCGGGAAATCAGCGGATCGAAATCCATGACGATACCGTCGATGATGCCGCCCTGCATGGCCTGATACAGATCGGACATGTTCATGCCGACCACGGAAGCGCCGAGGGCCTGCATGGTTTCAAAGCGCAGGCCGCCGCCTTCAAAGCCGAGCTTCTTGCCCTTGATGTCGTCGAGCTTCAGGATGGGCGCGGACTTGGTCATGACACAGTCGCCCACGGGGTAGGCGTGGATGAACATGAGCTTGACGCCCTTGATTTCCTTCTTCAGGACTTCGGGATGGGCCTTATAGAAATCGCTCAGCATCTCATAGGCATTGCCGAGAGCCATGCTGGGGTTGGCGGCGGAAAAAATCTGAGAATGGAAGGGGAACGCGCCGGGGTTGGAGCTGAAAGGCGCTTCGGCCAAGTCCGCTATGCCGGTGCGGACGGAGTCCATGGCGTCGGAACGCTTGCCAAGGGCGTTGGCGAAATAGGGTTCAATCTTGATGCGCCCGTTGCTGCGCTTTTCGAGCTCGTCGCACCAAGGCTTGATGGCATTGACCCACCGCTGATGGATAGGCGGCATCCCAAGGTTGAAAGTCAGCACGATGGGTTCTTCGGCGGCACTCTTCTGCGCGAACAGAGCGGGAAGGCACAGCGCCGCGGCCAACGTCAATGTCAATAATGTCCTCTTCATGGCGTCTCCAGTCGGGTTATACAGTTCCTGTCCTTGGAGCAGAGCCGGAGGGGCCGCCCCTCCGGCCCATTCACACTACAGTGAGGCGACCATCTTCCGGATGCGGTCGACACCTTCCAGACAATCGTCCAGCCCGGTGGCGCAGGAAAGACGGGTGTTGCACCCCGCGTACGGCCCGTATTCGGAACCGGGCACGCAGGCCACATAGTATTCGTCGAGAAGCTTCGCACAGAACTGCACGGGGTCCAGCCCTGTCTTCTCGTGGTTCAGGTAGATGTAGAACGCGCCCTTGGGAGCCGCGAAGGACACGTTGGGTATGGTGGACAGGGCTTCCATCATGGCCTTGCGCCGGATGTCGAACTGCTGGCGCATTTCCTCAACGCAATCCTGCGGGCCGGTCATGGCTTCCACGGCGCCCCACTGGGCGAAGCTGTTGACGGAGAGCACGAAGCTCTGCTGCAACAGGGCCATGCCGCGGATGACTTCGGCGGGGCCGGCAAGGTAGCCGATGCGCCAGCCGGTCATGGAATAGGTCTTGGAGAAGGAGCCGAGGATGACGGTACGGTCTCGCATACCCGGTTCGGACGCGATGGAACGGTGTTCGAGGCCGTCATACAGCAAGCGGTCATAGGCTTCGTCGGAAACCACCAGCAAGTTGTTGGCCTTGGCGAAATCGGCGATCTGGCCGAGCTCTTCCTTGGAAAGAACCGCGCCGGTGGGGTTGTGCGGGCTGTTGATGAACAGCATCTTGGTGCGTTCGCCCGCTTCCGCGCCGCCCCAGCCGAAATCGGGGGCCTTGAGCGCATAGGCACGAACCTGCGCGTCGGCGATGGCGGCACAGTTGTAATACAGGCCATAACCGGGAGACGGCAGCAGCACTTCGTCGCCGGGCTCAAGCACGGCCTTCATGGTCAGGAGGATGGCCTGCTGCCCGCCGCAGGTGATCATGACCTCGGTCTTCGGGTCATAGCTGACGCCGGTCTGCCGCTTGATGTGCTCGGCGACGGCTTCGCGCAAGGGCAGGATGCCCATGTTTGGGGTGTAGTGCACGTATCCCTTGTCCAGCGCGGCCTTGGCGGCTTCCTTGATGTGGGCGGGCGTATCGAAGTCGGGGCGGCCGATACTGAAAATGACCACCTTCTTGCCTTCACGCCGGTAGGCTTCAGCCTTCTGGGTGGCGGCATGGATGCTGGAACTGGGGATTTGGCGCGTCATGGCGTTCAAAAAGGATGGCATGACTTTACTCCGCGGTAACGAGGTTGTCGGGCGTGGCGCCGTCCACGTATTGGAACAACTGGTCAACGGACATGCGGGACATGGCGTTGAGCGCATCCGTAGTGAAGGCCCCGGCGTGCGGGGACAGAATCACGTTGTCCAGCGAGAACAGCGGGGAAGCGGTGAGCGGCTCCTGCGAATAGGCGTCGATGATCGCGCCGGAGATGACCTTGCCGCGCAGGGCTTCGTACAGGGCGTCCTCGTCCACGATGCCGCCGCGGGCCATATTGACGAGCAGCGCGGAGGGCTTCATGAGCGCCAGTTCCGCCTTGCCGATGAACCCGGCGGTGGTTTCGTCGAGGGGGCAATGCACGCACACGATGTCCGACTCGGCGAGCAGCTCGTTCAGTTCCCGGCGCTCGATGCCGTACTTGGCGGCAAGGGCTTCGGGCCAGCAGGGATCGGTCCCGAGGAGGCGGGCTTCGAACCCGGCCATCCGGGAAGCCACGCGGCTCCCGATGTTGCCGAGGCCGATGATGCCCACGGTCTTGCCGCAGATTTCACCGCCCATGGTCCGGGCCTTTTCCCACTGCCCGGTCCGCACGGCGTTGTCGCACTGCGGCACGTTGCGCAGGTAGCCGAGCAGCAACGCGAAGGTATGTTCCGCCACGGCCACGCTGTTCGCGCCGGGCGTATTGCAAAGCAGGATGCCGCGCCGGAGCACGGATGGGATGTCGATCATGTCCAGCCCGGTGCCGAGCTTGGCGATCAGCTTGAGGTTGGGGAGCTTTTCCAGCAGCTCGTCGGTGATGGTCAGGCTGTTGCCGGTGACGGCGATGTCGGCGGTGGCCAGCGCTTCAACGAAGCCGGGCGTGTTCACGCGCTTCCCGCGCCAGTCCAGCACTTCCAGGCGTTCGTCATCAAGCAGGCGGCGCATCTCGGCGTCGGAGAACTTGGCGAACGGCGGGGCTTCCACAAAAACGGTATGCTTGCTCATGTCCGCTCCGCCTAAACGAGGGTGTATAAGGGGAATTCAAAGGAAACGGCCTGATGGGGGCAGCTGATGCGGCAGTTGCCGCAATGCCAGCACTCACGCTTGTATGCTTCGATGACGTGAGGCGTTTCGTCGTGTTCCTTATCCAGTTCCAGAATGTAGCCGGGGCAATCCTTCACGCAG
The DNA here is from genome assembly GCF_000701705.1 of Bilophila wadsworthia ATCC 49260. Lineage (GTDB taxonomy): Bacteria > Desulfobacterota > Desulfovibrionia > Desulfovibrionales > Desulfovibrionaceae > Bilophila > Bilophila wadsworthia. The sequence goes on from NZ_JNJP01000001.1 coordinate 276,823, forward strand.
CGGCCACACTTGACGCATTTCTTGGAATCAAAAACCGGAGGCATGTCGTTTCTCCTTGTGAAAGATGCGGGATCACTCCGTCCAGCCGAACTGGAACGCGCCGTCCTTGCGGGTGAGCACCAGCCCCTTGGCGAGTTCGGGGTCCTTTTCGGGATAATCGGAGAGCTGGTACATGCCCCGCCCGCTTTCCTTGCGCTGGAGACAGGCTTCCAGATGGGCCCGGCACAGTTCGAGCAGGTCGAACGCCTCGTGCAGGCGCATCAGCTCGTGGTTGTTGGTGGCTACAACGCGATCCGTGTAGCTCTCCACAAGGGCGAGCTTTTCGAGAGCGAGACGCATACAGGCCATGTTCCGGCGGTACTTGGCGTAGTAGTCCATGATCTGACGGATGGGATCTTCAAAGTCGTTGTACTTCAGAAGGTTGGTTCCCTTGCGCTCCCAAGGGGCGAGGATTCGGTCGTGTTCGGCCTGCGCTTCCGCGTCGTCGATGACGCCCATCTCGGTGGACGCCGCATCGTTCGCGGCATGGAACGCCGCCACGTAGCCGCAGCACATCGCGCCGGAGAAACTCGTAAAGTTGCTGCCCGCGAACAGGCCCTTCACCGTGGTTTCCAAGCGATCGTCGGCGAGGAGCATCCCGGAAACCGTCATTTCGGAAACTTCCACTTCCAACGGAGCCTTCTTGAACTCGATGCCGCGGGCCGCGCAGTAATCAAGGTAGGTTTCCTTGTCCGCGGGCATGAGCACGTACTGGAGGTGATGCACGTCCTCGTCGCTGAAGTGGGTCATATCCATATAGAACGGCGGACCGTTGCCCTCGACCTGTTCCTGCCACGTGCCCATGACCTGATTGCGGCGCTTGCCGTTTTCGCCCATCGGGTCATACTTGAACATGAACCGTTCGCCGAGCGCGTTGATTTCCTTGCCGCCCATGTTGTTGATGCCGTTCATGCCGGGCGCGCCCCAACCCTTGGGGATGAGCGTCGCGCGACCGCTGATGTCGATATTGACCAGCGACGCACCGATCTGCATGGGCAGGACGAAATAGCTGCCGGTGTTGTACGGCATATGCCAGCAGTTGTAGGGGTTGCCGGTGGAGTTGTTGGTCAGGCGCTGGGGGTGCCAGCCGAGGGAACAGATGGCGGTTTTGCATTCGATGGCGTACACTTCGCGGGTCAGGACGTTGAAGCCCATGCACCCCATGATGTGCCCGCCGCGCTCGAACAGGCGGGTGATGTGGAAGTCGTCGAGGATGTTGACGCCGGACTTGCGCACGCGGCGGGCCAGATGCCGCTTGATGGTCGTGCCGTTGGTGATGTGCAGCCACCACGCGCCGGGCTGGCCGAAGCCGACGGAACGATACCGCTTGCCGTCCTTGATCAGGAATTCCGTATCGACTTCCTCAAGGATTTTCACGCAAGGCTTGATGGCGTCGAACCACTGGTTGAGCTGGGCTTCGCGGTAGCCGAAAGCGGACTTCATGAAGAAGCCGACAAAGGCTTCGCGGGTGTCGTTGGGTTCGTCGGTGCCGAGCGCCGCCATGAAATGGTCGTTGCCGCCGCCGAGGCAGCCGGAGCTTTCCAGCCGCCCCTGCCCCACCATGAGCACGTCGGCCTTAAGTTCCGCCGCGCGCAGGGCTGCACCGACACCTGAAGCGCCGGTTCCGAGGATGAGCACGTCGGTCTTGATGCGCTTTCCCCAAGCTGTTTCTGTAACAAGCATGGTTTCTCCTTGGCTTCACTGAATAAAAAGGAAAGAAAAGGCCACTTATGCAACCGGAGTATCCGGTGTTTTCCTATTTCTTGTTCAGCAAAGGACATGCCAACGCATTATATTCGACTAGAGCTGATATTCTAATATGTTAGAGGAGAACACTCCACACAAAACGTCAATAAACAGAAAAATACATGATTCTATCAGAATATTTTCTGAATACAGAAATATTTCTGAAAAAATCCACCATCCGATAACCAAACACCATGCTCAAATGGCCTGATCTCCCGCCACAAGCACGCTGAAGCCGCAAAAAAGATTCCATTCGGGCAAAGCGAATCTTTCTCTCTTGCGAAAAAACACCCAAACAAAAAGGGGAGCACGGCCAATCAATCGCCTGAACGAAAGGGAATCCGGCAATCCCGCTGCCCCTCCGCCTCTTCTGCCCACTGAAGGCCCCTTCCCCACCCCCACCGCACAATGCTGTGCGCGCACAACAACGTACGGGCACAAATAAAAAAGCCGCCTCCCAAACGGGAAACGGCTTTTTCTCGCCCTCAACAGACGTTCTTGAAACAATGTGCCCTGCCCCAAAGCAAGAAATCAAGTCACAGAAGAAACCACGTTACGCTCTCAAGAAACGCCTTACGGAAGAATGACCGCGAAAGGGCACCCCTTCCGGGGCCTTCTCCCCCGCATTCCTCAATCATACCGTAGAACGCTCATCCCCTGCAGCCGGGAAAGAATCAGATTCTCGCGGCGGACGTTGGGAAGTTCAGCTCCGGGCTGGAGGGAGGTGACGACGGCCCGCCCGATAATGTGCCGGCCTTCGCCGTTCCCGTCATTGGTACGAACTCCCCAGACGTTGTGGAACATAACGGGCTCGCCCTTGTACTCCCCTATATATAAGGTAATGTGCCCGCGCAGCCAGAGCAGCGTGGCGAACGGAACCCCTTCGTCCTTGATGATGCTTTCCTTACCCGAGGGGGACGCCTTCACGAAGCTGATGAACTGCCATGCCTTGGCCTGCGCCGATGAGTTGCGTGGCAGCCACACCCCAAAAGGGACGAAAAGATCCCTCATCGCCAGCGAGCAGTCCCGATTGAACAGGTATCCGCCCCAGCCGTAGGGCTGCCCCATCATGCGGTTGCCGATCTCGGCCGCCGCCCTTGCCGTCAGGGGAATGGGCTTGCGCACCGCATCGGAGGGAGACACCCGCACGGGTACGGCCACGGCACGGCCCTGCGGATCACGCACAGGGACCAGCAGCCTCAGCGAGGATCCCGATCCGCCGGACAGAGGCAACATGGTCCCGAGGCTCCCCGTGGTAACATAACGCCCCAGCTCATCCACCAGCGGGACGTCGTCACGGACGATGACCGCATACGTCCCGTTCTCGTAGCGCGAGCGGAACGGCGCGTCCGTCACAGCCGTATCCTCCGTGGGAACCCAGCCGGATACGAGCCCCGTCTCCACGAACACCCATGCGCCATCGGCGGAGGTATGCACGACAAGCAGCGGCATCCCCACCGGAAGCGTGGAGTACATGAACATATCGAAGGGATACCCTTCCCCGGCCTCGGCAGGGTTCCCGAACCGGGGCTTATGGGTGGGCGCTTCGCGCAGCACCGTGGGCCGCACGGTAATCGCCTTGTCGAACCGGGACGGGTACACATCCCGAGCGGCGTTCGCCGTCAGCTTGTCCCAATTCTCCTGCGTCCACGGCAACAGGTTTTCCGCCCATCCCCGCGCCTTGCTCCGCTTCTTCTGGCCGCCGAAAATGGCGAACGCCTCGGAGGCGGAAACGGAGGAGCGTACAGCCTCCCACGGGCCAAAGAACAGGCTGTTGAACCGGGCGTCCTGCCGGGCCTGCTCCGCAGCCGACATGAGGGGCTTGTCCGGATTGCCCTGCCGGGCATAGACCAGCAAATCCTGCGGCAACCGCCGCAAATCCGCAATGCTCCCTTTCGGGCCTTCAAAGCTGCCGGACTCGGCCGGAGGCAGGCTCCCGCCCTTGCGTCCGCCGCCGCAGCCGCCGAGCGCAAGGGCGCAGCACAGCAATACGCCGAGAGCAATCAGACGGAGGCTTCTCCCTTTCACCATTTGGGGGACAGAGACAACGCCCCGCCCCCCGAGCCTTTCATACGGCGGCACACCCCAAAAGCCCTTGCGGGCACCAGAAACCATCATGTGCGTTCACCCTCAGTTTGCGGACCGGCGGCCTCCGGGGCCGCCCCCAAACGTCGGGCCAGCCACGTATACCGCTTCTGCATCCGGTTGTTTTTAACGGCCATCGCCAAAGCGCGGGGCTCTCCCACCAGTACGACGAGACGCTTGCCCCGCGTCACCCCCGTATAGATGAGATTCCGCTGCAGCAGCATATAGTGCTGCGTCATCAACGGAATGACGACGGCAGGATATTCCGAACCCTGTGATTTGTGAATGGAAATCGCGTAGGCCGCCACTATTTCGTCGAGTTCTTCCCAATCGTACCCGACATAACGGTCATCATACCGGACAACAAGGCATTTTTCCTGTACGTCCACACTGGAAACCCGCCCGATATCGCCGTTGTACACATCTTTCTCATAGTTGTTGCGGATCTGCATGACCTTGTCGCCGAGCCGGTAGAGCCGCTCTCCGCGCTGCAGGGCCTCCCCTTCGGGATTGAGCGCCTGCTGAAGCCGCAGGTTGAGGTTCGCCGCGCCCACGGTGCCCTTGTGCATGGGCGAAAGCACCTGGATTTCATCGAAAGGATCAAGCTGGAAACGGCGGGGGATGTGGTTCTTGACCAAATCCACGATGATGTCCGCCGCGCGATCGGGATCGTCCTGCCGCATGAAATAGAAATCGGAAAGACGATCCTTTGAGGATTCGAGGCGTGGCAGCTCGCCCCGGTTGATCAGGTGGGCGTTGCACACGATTTCGCTTTCCGCCGCCTGCCGGAACACCTCCACCAGCTCGACCACGGGCATGGCCCCGGAAGCGATGAGATCCCCGAGCACATTGCCCGGCCCCACGGACGGGAGCTGATGCACGTCGCCCACGAACACGATGGTCGCGCCGAGCGGAGCCGCCTTGAGCAGGTGATAAGCCAGCATGGTGTCCATCATGGACGCCTCGTCCACCACAAGCAGCCCGCAGGCCAGAGGGTTATCCTCGTTGCGGGCGAACCCGTCGTCCTTGGGCGTGTATTCGAGCAGGCGATGGATCGTGCGGGCTTCCCGGCCGATGGCCTCGGACATGCGCTTCGCCGCCCGGCCCGTGGGCGCGGCCAGCAAAATCTTGGCCTTGTTTTCCGCGAAAACCTGAATGATCGCGTTCAGGATGGTGGTCTTGCCCGTACCGGGGCCGCCGGTCAGGACCATGACCTTGGACGTCGCCGACGTGCGCACGGCCTCAAGCTGTTCCTCGGCCAGCGTAATGCCGAGCCGGGACACGACTTTCTCCACCACTTCGTCGGCCTTGGGGAACCGCACCGACTTCGGCGAGGCGAGGATGCGCCGCAGGTAATAGGCAATCTTCGATTCGTAATGATGGAACCGGGTCAGGTACACGCCGATCTCGTCGTCGAGTTCCTCCAGCACCACACGTTCCTCACGGGCGAGGCAGTCCACGGCCTCCTCGACGAACTCTTCCGCGATGCCGAGCTGGGAGCAGGTCTGTTCCACCAAGGCCCGGCGGGGATAATAGACGTGCCCGTCGTCGATCTGCTTCATCAGCGTGTACAGCGTGCCCGCCTGAATCCGCAAAGGGTGCTCGCTTTCAAAGCCGAGCTTGGCCGCCAGCGCATCCGCCGTCAGGAAGCCGATGCCCCTGATGTCCATCGCCAGCCGGTAGGGGTTCTCCTGCACGATGGACAGCGCCTGCGGGCCGTAATGCTTATAGATACGGACGGCGAAGGAAGCGCCTATATCGTGCGGCTGGAGGAACTGCACCAGATTGCGCACGCCCTGATGCTCGGTCCAGCACTCGACGATGGTCACCAGCTTCTTCTGGGTGATGCCGGAAATTTCCAGCAGACGCTGCGGCTCCTCATCGAAAATCCTGAGCGTGTCTTCGCCGAACGCCTTGACGATGCGCGCCGCGATGCTCTTGCCGATGCCCTTGATCAGCCCGGAGGCCAGATACAGCTTGATGCCCTCGGCGGTGGCGGGGAGCAGGCTTTCAAAGGAATCCATCTGCACCTGCCTGCCGAAGCGGGCGTTGTTCACCCACCGGCCCTTGATGCGCAGGGACGCGCCCGCCTGCGGGCTGCCCATATGCCCGACCACGGTGACGAGATCCACCTCGTCCTTGCCTTCCGGCCTGACCCGGAACACCGTGTAGCCGTTTTCCTCATTATGGAAGACCACACGCTCCAGCGTGCCCTGCAATTCCACCGTATCATTGAGGGATGAAAGAGAAAGCTGCGTCATGCCCTACCCCATCCGCCGCTGCAGCAGCAGAGCGTCGGCCACGGTCAAGGCGGCCATCGCCTCAAGCACGGGATTGACGCGCGGAATGGCGCAGATGTCGTGCCGTCCGCCCACACGCAAGGATACGGGGCTGCCTTCGGCGTTCACGCTTTGCTGTTCCTTGGCGATGGAGGGGATGGGTTTGATCGCCACGGTCATCACCAGCGGCTGGCCGGTCGAAATGCCGCCGAGGATACCGCCGCAATGGTTGGTCGCGGGATTGCCCGGCGTCGATCCGGCCCCGGCCGGACGGTAGGCGTCGTTATTGAAGCTCCCCCGGCTGCGGGCCGCGGCGAAACCGTCGCCGATCTCCACGCCCTTGACCGCCCCTACGCTCATGAGCGCCTGCGCCAGCACGGCATCCAGCTTATCGAACACGGGTTCGCCCAGACCGGAGGGCACGCCGAGCACCTCCACCCGGACGATGCCGCCGAGCGTGTCGCCCTCGCCGCGTACGGTACGGACCAACGCCTCCCACGGCTCCACGGCGGCCTCACACGGAGCGCAGTACGGACGGGACGCCGCGCCCGCCATGTCTTCCGGCGTAAAAGCCGGGGCGGGCATACCGCCGATTTCCAACGTGCAGGAACGCACCGAAATCCCCTGCGCCGCGAGCAGCGCGCGGGCAATGGCCCCGCCGGCCACACGGGCGGCGGTTTCGCGGGCCGAGGAACGCCCCCCGCCCCGGAAGTCGCGCACGCCGTACTTGGCGTCATAGGTCATATCCGCGTGCCCCGGACGCCAGACCGCCGCCAGCGGCCCGTAATCGCCGGAGCGCTGGTTGGTGTTCTCGATTTGGAAGCCGATGGGCGTTCCAGTGGTCGCGCCTTCAAAAACGCCGGACAGCAACCGGACAGCGTCCGGCTCCTTGCGCGTGGTCCCGGCCGTGCCGCCGCCGGGACGCCGCCGGTCGAGCTCCTTCTGGAGCAGTTCCTCCGAGAGGGCGATGCCCGCCGGGCAACCGTCCACCACGCCGCCGAGCGCCGGGCCGTGGGATTCCCCGTAGGTGGTCAGACGAAAAAGACGTCCGAAAGTATTTCCGCTCATGAATGCTCTTTCCTCCGTGTGACTCCCGCCATCAAAACACGATTCGTTTTCGGCGTCCAGAGACGAACCCCCAGGCGGAGCATGACTTTTTTCGCTTCCGCCTCCGCCGCCGCGCGCTTCCCTCCCTTTACAGACGGCGCCGTTCCCTACTATAGATACAAATTCACGCTACGGACAGGTACTTCCGTCCCTTCCGCGAAGACTTCAGCCCAAAAGGACATCTGTTGATGAATACGACCCTGAATATCGGACTGGCCGGACTCGGAACCGTCGGCGGCGGCCTTGTGCGCCTGCTGTCCGAAAACGCCGAAGAAATCCGGGCCCGCTCCGGCTGCGACTTTAATCTGAAGGCTGTCGCCGTCCGCAATCCGAACCGTAAACGCGATCTTCCGGAGGGCGTGCGCCTGACGACCGATCCCATGACCCTTGCCGACGATCCCGACATTGACGTGGTCATCGAGCTGATGGGCGGCATCGACACGGCCAAGGAGCTCATCACGCGCAGCCTCGCAAAGGGCAAACAGGTCGTCACCGCCAACAAGGCCCTGCTCGCGGAAGAAGGCGAAAGCCTGTTCCGGCTGGCCGACGAAAAGGGCGCCACCCTGCTCTATGAAGCCAGCGTGGCGGGCGGCATCCCCATCGTCCAGACGCTGAAGGAAAGCCTTACCGGGAACCATATCACTTCGCTCGAAGGCATTTTGAACGGCACCGGCAACTATATCCTTTCGGAAATGACCAGCAAGGGCGTCAACTTCGCCCCTGCCCTCGCCGAAGCGCAGGAAAAGGGCTACGCCGAGGCCGATCCCACGCTGGACATCGACGGGTTCGACACCGCGCACAAGCTCGTGCTGCTTATCCGCCTTGCATGGGGCGTGGACTATCCCTATACGAAAATGCCCATCGAAGGCATCCGCAACCTCGACAAGATGGACATCGACTTTGCCCGCGAGTTCGGCTACCGCATCAAGCTCCTCGGCCGCGCCCGGATGCGTGACGGCAAGCTCGAAGCGGGCGTCTTCCCGACGCTGGTGAACCACACCTATCTCCTTGCCCGCGTGGGCGGCGCGTACAACGCCGTGCGCGTGGAAGGCAATGCGGTCGGCTCCCTCTTCCTGCACGGACTCGGCGCGGGCAGCCTGCCCACGGCCAGCGCGGTGCTCGGGGACCTTATTTCCATCGCCCGCCAGAACAACAAGCTGAACTCCGGCTTCGTCAAGCAGGTGCTCCCGCAAGCCGACATCCTGCCCCCGGAAGAAGCCTGCAGCACCTATTACATGCGCTTCATGGTCAAGGACGATCCCGGTGTCCTGCGCGACCTTTCCGGCGCGCTCTCCGATCAGGGCGTCAGCATCGCGCAGGCGATCCAGAAGGGACAGAGCGAAGCGGGCGTGCCCCTCGTCTTCATGACCCACGAAGCCCCGGTTTCCGCCATCCGCAAGGCCGTCGAAACCATGCGCAAGAGCGATTTCCTCCTTGCCCCGGCTATTTGTTATCGGGTCATGGGGTAAATGAAGCTATTGGGTTTGGGGAGGGGAACCTTTCTGGAGAAAGGTTCCCCTCCCCCTCCCTAACCCCCACCCCCTCCTCATCCCAAGACTTTCGACTTTATCGAATCCCTCATGGCGATTGTATCCGGCTTGAAAATTGTTGCCCATCAGAGAAAAAGAAGAGTATCCGTATGCGGATGCTCTTCTTTTAAGAACCTCTTTAAAAAATTGAAGGAAAAGGATGGGTGGGCATAGAATTATGCTCATAAAAACAGACAGCCCCATATCGGGAATGCCCTTTCAAGAAGCGAGCCTACGGAACTTCCGCCGCGCGGCCTTCCACCAGTCGATCTTTTTGAGGATGGGGGGCCGGAGGAGTTTTTTGTAAAAAACGCCCCCGGTCTTCTTTCCTCAGCCCTATCCTCTTCGAAATGCCGTCGCAAAGAAAATGCCGCCAAGGATGGCCGCGGAACTAAGGGCAACGCGCAGCGTAATGGGTTCGTTGACGAACAGCACGCCGCCGATGGCGGTGATCACGGGAACGCTCAACTGGACGACAGCCGCAACAGTGACCGTGAACCGGACCACAACCATGTACCAAATCACATAGCCGCTAGCGGAAGCCAGCGCGCCGGCCGCCAGTGCGTACCACATGCCGGGATTATCGAAACTCACCTGCGAAGGCAGGCAAAGCATCATGAGCAGGGTGAAGGGAACGGCCTTCATGAAGTTTCCGGCGGTCGATGCGGCGGGATCGCTCACGCCTTTGCCGCACAGGCAATAAACGCCCCATGCCGCACCGGATATAAAAATGATCAGGGAGCTGAAAAACGGCGGAGCGGTCAATCCCGGCAACAGCAGGAAGACAAGGCCGACCAGCGCAATGCCGATGCCGATGCCCTGTTGCCTGCTCGGGCGCTCGCCGGAGAAGAATCCGAAACCGATCATCGTGGTCTGCACGGCCACAGCGATGATCAGCGTTCCCACGGCGGTGGGCAGCTCGACATAGGCCCACGAAAAACACGCCATATAGCTAAACAAGGACAGCGCGCCGGGCCATGTCCCGGACTTGAACACGTTCTTGTGGCGCACGGCCATGATCAGCCACAGCATCAGCGCGCCGGAAATGAGACGGACCGCCGTATAGGTCACGGGCTCCATTTTGTACTCAAGCAGCGCCAAACGGCACAGCACTGAATTGCCGGCGAAAAGCGTCATGGAAAGCAACGTCAACAACGCCGTACACATCGTACTATTCATGAAACCCCACCTTACAAGAAAACGCGGCCGGAAAGAGGCCGAAAAAAGGAACGCGCCGCAAAAAATCCGCGCATAAGCGCGGCTCAACGAACATAGCATCAGCCCAGCGAGATGACAATATACCGCCCCTCCGCGCTTCTCAGGGAAAACCAGTTGACCGGAGCTCCGTTCTTGGTACATCTTCTCAAAGGCGAAACGAACTTCTACAGGCAGGTCAGCAATGGATACCACGGAAACGCTTTTGGGACGGAAACCGGCTTTTGTTCTCGTGCCCGGATCATGGTGCGGGGCATGGTGCTGGAAGCCGGTGGCGGACAGGCTCCGCAATGCCGGGCATACGGTTTTCCCCATGAGCCTCACCGGGCTTGCCGAGCGCTCCCATCTCCTTTCCGACCGGATCACGCTGGAAACCCACGTCATGGATGTGGTCAACCTGATCAAGTACAATGACCTGCGAGACGTTGTGCTTGTGGGGCACAGCTACGCGGGGATTGTCCTGACGGCGGTCGCCGAGCGCATCCCGCAATGCCTCCGCCATATCGTCTATCTCGACGCAATGGTCCCCAAACCCGGCGAATGCGCAATGGATCTGATCCCGAACGACGAAGCCGAGCAGCGTGTCCTCCGGGCGCGCCATGACGGCGGGATCAGCATTCCCGCCCCGACTCCGGGACATTTCGCCACCGAGGCCATGCGGGAATGGTTCAGAGACCACATGACCCCGCAGCCCATCAAGCCCTATTTCGATCGCATCGACGTCCGTGTCCCCCAGGGCAACGGCGTTCCCGTAACCTATGTTTCCTGCACGCCCGTGAAGCTTCACCCCATCGCCCTTTCTGTGGAGCGTGCCCGCAGGCTCCCCCTCTGGCGCGTCGTCGAAATCGCCTCCGGCCACAACGTCCATCTCCACCGCCCCGATGATGTCGCGGAAATCCTTATGGAGTGCGCCGAAAGAGCATGATGCCCCCATTCTGGCGGCTGAAAAACTCTTTCGTGGAACACCTACCCGTATCAAACCGGAGCCGTTTCTTTCCCTTGAAAACAGAAAAGGCCGCCCTTCCGGACGGCCTTTTGGTGTCGTTAGATCACCGACGTACTGAAGCGGTATGCCCACGGCCCCAAAATCCCCTTAGAGGAAATGACCAGCTCTCAACGGCGAGATGAGAGCGTACGGTAAGCGGCGGTGAAGGCGCTACATATAGAGTTCGAGCAACCCTTCAGGCGGGGTGATGCGGATGATCTCGGTATCGAGATCGATGTCCGCGACAAATTCGGGCACGGCGGGAAGCAGGATTTCCTTGCCTCCCGGCGTGAGGATAGACCAAAGTTCCTGCTCTCCGTGGAAAAGGACGTGATCCAGCACGCCGAGCTTTTGCCCCGTCGCGTCAAGCACCACGGAAAGCCCGAGCATATCGTGCAGATACACCTCGTCCTCATCAAGTTCGGGCAACGCGGATTCGGGAATGAGAAGCGTCTGCCCGCGCAGGAATTCGGCGGCCGTGCGATCGGGGGCCTCGACAAACCGGATCAGCGGCATCCCCTGATGCATACGGACGGTGTCGATCTCCATCTTTCTGGGAGGCTTGTTCCCGGCCTGAAGATACACCACATCCCCGCGCAGGAGCTCCAACGAGTCGGCATAGTAATTGACGCGGATTTCGCCACGGATGCCGTGGGGACGGGCGAGCGTGCCTATTTCGACCAGATCGGCCGGGATGTTGCGCTGTTCCGCCACGAACTACTCCACGATTTCCAGCATGACGCGACGATGGGCCTTGGAAGAGGCCGCGCCGAGCAGCGTACGGAGCGCACGGGCGGTCCGGCCCTGCTTGCCGATCACCTTGCCGAGATCTTCCTTGGCGACGCGCAACTCAAGGACGGCGCCCTGTTCCCCTTCCACCTCGACGACCTGCACGTCTTCAGGCTTGTCCACAAGCCCTTTGGCGACAAATTCCACAAAATCTTTCATAGCGTACCTGTCCTGTTCGGTGAGGGAAAACAGCTCTCAGCTGCAGAGGCTTTCGGGAAAACATGTGTTCTCCAAGCGTGCCGCCGGAATTTTTGACGCGGAGCCTCTCCACCCATCAGCAAATGCGGAGTAGAGAAAAGAAGGGCGCCTACCGTTCTCTTCACAGCAACATAAAAAAAGACAAACGACCCGAGCCGACCCGCAGAGGCCGACCGGGTCGCTGAAAAGCTAGACAACCGAAAGGCGAACTAGGCGTCGGCCTTCTTGGCATACTGCTTCATGAGCGAGCGCACGGTGTCGCTCATCTCGGCGCCGAGGTCCATCCACTTCTGCACCTTGTCGGTGTCGATCTTGATGTCGGCGGGGCTGACCTGCGGGTTGTAGTAGCCGAGGAATTCCAGCGGGCGACCGTCACGGCGGCTGGCGGTGTTGGTGGCCACGATGCGGAAGAAGGAACGCTTCTTGTTGCCCATGCGGGTAAGTCTCAGTTTAACGGACATTGGAACACTCCTATTGGTATCGTATAAAGTTGTTGCTCAAGGACAAGGGGAATGCCTTGCGACCTGCACGACTGGGCCGGAAACTCGCCACCAGCCTTTCGGCCGGGGAATAACCGACCGGGTGCCGACGCGGCCCGCAAACGGAAGAGGATCAACGCTTTTTCTTGCGCTTCTGCCGTTCCGTCTTTTTCTTTTTCGTGGCGGATTTACCGCTGCCCGGAGCTCCGGGCAAACCGGGCATCCCGCCCATGCCGGGGAGTCCGCCCATACCGGGCAACCCACCCATCCCGGAAAGGCCGCCCATGCCGGGGAGCCCTCCCATACCGGGCATACCGCCCATTCCCCCCATCCCTTTGGGCAACGGAGGCATCTTCGGCCTGCCGCCCTTGGCTTTGGGGTTCATCACCTGCTGCATCATCTGACGCATCTGGGTAAACTGGCGCAGGACCTGATTGACCTGTGCCACGGTCGTGCCGGACCCGGCGGCGATGCGCTGCCGGCGGCTGCCGTTGATGAGATCCGGATTCCGGCGCTCTTTCATGGTCATGGAATTGATGACGGCTTCAGTGCGCGCCATCTCCTGTTCCGGGGCCTTCAGATCGCCGAGCTTGGAGGTCAGACCGCCAAGTCCGGGAATAAGCTTGAGGATATTTTCCAGCGACCCGATCTTTTTCATGCGGCGCATCTGGGTACGGAAATCCTCAAAATCGAACGTGGCCTTTTGCAGCTTCTTGGCCATGGCTTCGGCTTCTTCCGCCTCGAAAGAGCTTTGCGCCTTTTCGATGAGCGTGAGCATATCGCCCATGCCAAGAATACGCCCCGCCACGCGCTCGGGGTGGAACACCTCGAGATCGGAAAGCTTTTCACCGACGCCGACATACTTGACCGAAGCGCCCGTCACCGACTTGATGGACAGGGCCGCGCCGCCGCGGGCATCGCCGTCCATCTTGGTCAGGACCACACCGGTCAGGGCCAGATCCTTGTTGAAGGCTTCGGCCACGGTCACGGCATCCTGACCGGTCATGGCGTCGGCCACGAACAAAATTTCCTGCGGCTGTACGGCGGACTTGATGTCCACCAGCTCCTGCATGAGCGGGGCGTCGATGTGCAAGCGGCCCGCCGTATCGAGGATGACCACGGTGCACTGCTTCTCTTTGGCGTCTTCGAGCGCGGCGCGGACAATGTCCACGGGCTTCATATCCGCCGAAGAAGCAAAGCAGGGGATGTCGAGCTGCCGGGCGAGCGTGCGGAGCTGATCGATGGCGGCGGGACGGTACACGTCCACGGGAACGAGATAAGGCCGCATTTTCTGCTTGCGCAGGAGATTGGCGAGCTTGCCCGCCGATGTGGTCTTACCGGAACCCTGAAGGCCCACCATCATGATGACGCCGGGCTGCGCGCCGCGCAGGTTCAGTTCGGTTGTTTCGCCGCCGAGCAGGGTAACGAGTTCGTCATGCACAGCTTTGACGAGCTGCTGCGTGGGGGTCAGGCTTTTTTCGACTTCCTGGCCGAGCACGCGCTCACGCACACGCTCCACTAACTCCTTGACGACCTTGAAGTTGACGTCGGCTTCCAACAGGGCAAGACGCACCTCGCGCAGGCCATCGCGGATATTTTCCTCGGTGAGCTGCGCCCGGCCGCTCAGGGAGCGGAACGCGCTGGACAACCTGTCAGATAAACTTTCGAACATGAACTTCTCCGTGATGCAGGAACTTCACAATTTGTAAGCCCCAGAGCGTTACCCATCTTTATCCCAAAAGTCAAGCTTCCGCGAAAGATTCCGCCGCGCCGGGCAAATCCTTTCCGTCCCTAGAGGGCGGCAGCGGGGCAAGCGTAATGCCCTTCTCCACGGCGTATTTTCCCGACCATGCGCACAAGCCCCGCAGCACCGGGGCGAGCTCCATCCCCCTCTCCGTCAACGAATATTCCACATGGGGCGGGATGACCGGATAAACCGTCCGGGTAAGCAGCCCGGCAGCCTCCAGTTCACGGAGCTGGAGGGTCAGCATCTTCTGGGTGATGTCCCCCAACTTGCGCTTGATTTCGCTGAACCGCTTGGTTCCGCTCAGCAGGTGCCACAGAAGAACGAGCTTCCATTTGCCGCCCACCAGTTCCATCGCCAGTTCCAACGAGCAGTTGTATTGCGGTTTGATCTGCTTCATGCCGCAAGCCGTCCCCTTAGTATCTTTTTAGGAACTATAGGATAAAAATGTGCGTACTTGCAAGAATGAATCGTACCTCTATAGTACAGGTAAACAACTTTGGAGGTTTGCCATGAACGATTTCCTTTCGCTTGCCCAAAAAAGATATGCCGTCCGCTCGTATCTCCCCAAACCTGTTGAGGCAGAAAAGCTTGAGCGCATCCTTGAGGCGGGGCGCGTAGCTCCAACGGCGAAAAATACCCAGCCGTTCAGGTTCCTCGTCGTGCAGCACCCTGAAAGGCTGAAAAAACTTTCCGCCTGCACCAACGTGAAAGGCTACCCGCTGGCGATCATCGTCTGCAGTGTTGCTTCCGAAGTCTGGGTGCGTCCCTTTGACGGCAAGAGCAAGCCCGACACCGACGCGGCGATAGCGGCGACACACATGCTTTTGGAAGCGACGGATCTGGGCTTGGGCAGCTGCTGGCTCATGCATTTCGATCCCGCGCCCATACGCGAGCAATTCCGCATCCCCGAAGGGACAGAGCCTGAATACATCCTCGCCATCGGTTACCCGGCGGAAGATTCGCACCCCTCCGAGCGGCACACCAAGCGCAAGCCGCTGGAGGATCTTGTTGTTGAGGAATCTTTCTAGGAAAAGATTGGAGGGGGAGAGGCCCCTTTCTGGAGAAAGGGGCCTCTCCCCCTCCAAACCTTTCC
>NZ_JNJP01000002.1 GCF_000701705.1 Bilophila wadsworthia ATCC 49260
GGGGTTTGGGGAGGGGGGAGGGAAGCCCTTCTGAAGAAGGGGTTCCCTCCCCCCTCCCCAATCTTCAAAACCTCACATCCCCCTGCACCTTCCGCACGACGACGAACTCGTCGCGCTGACAGCCGGTCGGACCGTAGTAGTTGAAGAAATAGGAAAGCTGCCCGTACCCGCCGATCATCTGGGTCGGCTTGACGAGAGGCCGGGTGAGGCTGTTGTGCGTGCCGCCGCGCGTTCCGGAAAGCGGCGAAAGCGGCACGTTGACGGTACGCTCCTGCGCATGATGGATGTATGTCTTGCCATGCGGGATACGATGGCTCACCACCGCGCGGCCCATGAACACGCCGTTCGCGTTGAAACACTCCAGCCAGTCGTTGTCGGCAATGCCCGCAGAGGCCGCATCGTCGTTGTTCAGCCAGATCTCCCCACCGCCACGGGACAACTCGCGCATGATGTGGTTGTCCGAATAGGAGGAATGGATCGACCACTTGCTGTGCGGCGACAGGAAGTTGAGCACCAGATCCTTGTCCGTTCGCGGAATGCGCGGTCCGGAGATCTCGCCTATGGCCGCGAGGGACAGCGGCGGACGGTACACGGGCAGGGACTCGCCGAGGCCGCGCATCCATTCGTGATCCATGTAGAAGTGCTGGCGCCCCGTGAGCGTGTGGAACGGCACCAGCCGCTGCACGTTCAATTCGAAGGGCGCGTAGGTCCGGCCGTGGACTTCAATGCCGCTCCAGTTCGGGCTGGTGAAACCCTTTGTGGGACGGGCCGTGATGCCCTCAAAGGTCAAATGCTGATCCTGCACCGGGCGGGAAAGATCGTTGAGCTTGAAACCGGTCTGCTTTTCCAGCCCGGCCCACGAGCGCACCCCCACATCGCCATTGCTTTCCGGGGACAGGGCCAGCATGATTTCACAGGCGTCCTTGGCGTTGTCGATGCGGGGCATACCTTCGCTGACGCCCGGCTCGGAAACCACGCCGAGACGCGCCTTAAGCTGTTCGTATTCCGGCGCGCACGACCACGACACACCCTTCGCGCCCACGCCGCCGGGCTTGGCGACGTTGGGGCCGAGCGCGGAGTACATCTTGTAGATGTCGGGATAGGGCCGCTCCACGACCTTGAGATTAAACATCGTCTTGCCGGGTACGGGTTCCGCGTCGCCCCTGCGCCAGTCTCGGACCTCGCCGAAGGGCTGGCCTATCTCGCCGGGGGTGTCGTGCAGGAGCGCCGTCGCCACCATGTCCTTGCGGACGCCGAGATGCTTGCCCGCCAGTTCGGAGAACTTCTGGGCGATGGCCTTGAACTGATCCCAGTTGGTCCGGGCTTCCCACGCGGGGTCGGTCGCCGGATTGAAGGGATGGATGAACGGATGCATGTCCGTCGAGGACAGGTCGTGGTATTCGTACCAGTGCGCCGCCGGGAGCACGATGTCGGAATAGACGCATGTCGTGCTCATGCGGATTTCGGACGTCACCATGAGGTCCAGCTTGCCGCCGCCCACGCCTTCCGGGGAATCCGGCTCGGGCGTGGTGCGGATGGTTTCAGGCTGGCGGGCCTCCTCGCCGAGGAAGGAACTTTCGGTGCCGAGCAGATACTTGAGGAAGTATTCATGCCCCTTGACGTTGGAGCCAAGCGGATTGGCACGCCAAAAGACCATGACGCGGGGCACGTTGGCGGGATCGTCTGGCGCGTCCACGGACAGCTCGAGATCCCCGGACTTGAGGCGTTCGAGGGTATGGGCCACGATCTCCTCATTGGAAGCCGCCCCGGCCTTGGCCGCCTTTTCGCAGGTTTCGAGGGAATTTTCCTTGAACTGCGGGTAGAACGGCAGCCAGCCGAGCCGCACGGCAAGGGCGTTGCAGTCCGCCGGATGGTCGGGGAGGCTCCCCTTGCGGTCTGGCGGCGTGAGCTTGTCCATGCTGAGAAGCTCGTGACGCCACGAATCGAGCGCGAAATAATAGAACGATGTTCCGTTGTGCAGGCGCGGCGGCCCCATCCAGTCGCTGCCCACGGTCACGGTGGTCCAACCCGCCAGCGGGCGTACCTTCTCCTGCCCCACGTAGTGCGCCCAGCCCCCGCCGGATACGCCCTGACAGCCGCAGAGCGTGGTCAGGGAAATCATGGCCCGGTAGGTCACGTCGTTGTTGTACCAGTGGTTGACGCCCGCACCCATGATGATCATGGAACGCCCGCCCGTGCGCTCGGCGTTGTCCGCGAATTCCCGGGCCACGCGGATCATATCCTCGGCGGGGACGCCTGTGATAGCCTCCTGCCATGCGGGAGTGGCGTAGGCCCGAGCGTCTTCGTAACCGGACGCCACATCCCCGCCGTGCCCGCGATCGATGGCGAGGCTTGCCGCGAGGATGTCGAACACCGTGGTGACGAGGCGTTCCTGCTGTTTGCCGTCCGCGCCGGTGACGGCCAGACGGCGCACCGGGACGGCCCCCTTGCGAAGGGACGGCTGGCCTTCAAAAAAGACGGGGAACGCGGCAAGCTTCCATTCCGTCTCATCGCCGAGATCCGCATAACTGAGGACCGGATCGAGATCGGCGCGGTCGTAGCAGTCGCGCATCTCAAGGTTCCAGGTCCCTTCTTCGCCGTAACGGGACCCGATGGAGCCGTTGGGCACGGCCGGGCCCTTGCGGGTACGGTCGTGGATCACAAATTTCCATTCCGGGTTGTTGCCGCCGAGCCCCAGATCCGAAGCGCGTACGCAGCGGCCCGGCGTAAGCACGGTTTCGCCGTCCCGTTCCTCTTCATCGAGGAACAGCAGGAACGGCAGGTCCGTGAAGCGCTTGGCGTAATCCTCAAAATACGGCACGCGACGATCGAGATAAAATTCTTTCAGGACGACATGGTCCATCGCCATGGCCAGTGCGCCGTCCGTACCCGCGCGTACGGGCAGCCAATGGTCGGCGAACTTGGTGAAGTCGGCGTAGTCCGGGGAAATCGCGGCAATTTTAGTGCCCCGATACCGGGCCTCGACATAGAAGTGGGCGTCCGGCGTGCGGGTCTGAGGCAGGTTGGAACCCCACGAGATGATGTAGCCCGCGTTGTACCAGTCCGCGCTCTCGGGCACGTCTGTCTGCTCGCCCCAAATCTGCGGGGAGGCCGGGGGCAGGTCGCAGTACCAGTCATAGAAGCTGACCATACTCGCGCCGAGCATGGACAGGAACCGCGCCCCGGATGCGAAGCTGGTCATGGACATGGCGGGCAGCGGCGTGAAGCCGAAAATACGGTCCGGGCCATGTTTTTTGATGGTGGAAATGAGCGAGGCTGCGATGATCTCGGACGCCTCATCCCACGAGAAGCGGACAAAACCGCCCTTCCCCCGCGCCTGCTGGTAGACCTTGCGCTTGGCCGGATCGGACTGGATGGCCTCCCAAGCGGCTACGGGATCGTTGTTGTTGGCCTGTTTCGCGGCTTTCCACATTTCGAGCAGCTTGCCGCGGATATACGGATACTTCACGCGCAACGGGCTGTAGACGTACCACGAGGCCGAGACGCCGCGAGGGCAGCCGCGAGGCTCGTAGTCGGGGAAATCGGGGTGAGGCGTGGGATAGTCGGTCTTTTGGGCCTCCCACACGATGATCCCGTCCTTGACGAACACATCGAAAGAACAGGACCCCGTACAGTTGACCCCGTGGGTGGAACGCACCACCTTGTCGTGCTGCCAGCGCCGCCGATAGTAGTCTTCCCACGAACGGCCGCCCTGCCGCTCTTCATAAGGATGGTGGGCATTCTCGAAATTGTGAGCCAGTTCTCTGGCCCGCTGGCCGAAGTACCTGAGCGTTCGAGAGTTGAGGAAACGCATGAAGCCTCCTTGGACAATCGTGTCTTTTCAGAAGATTGTAGAAGGAGGGCCTCCACTTGCAATGAGTATCATACAGCGGCCAGCGCCGTAGAACCATGCGGCGGCGGCTCCGTAGGGCTCAGTCCCCGGCCTTGAAATAGGCTTTGGGGTTTACGCCGAGCTTGCGAAGCTTGGAGACAAGGGTACTGGCTGGAATCCCCAGTATTCTGGCGGCGCCGCGCGGGCCGCTGACCCTGCCCCGCGTGTATGCGAGGACATGATGGATGTATGAAGTCGTCACTTCCTCCAGCATCATGGAGGGGGCCTCCGCTCCATTGAACGTTTGCCCGGCGGCAAGAGGCGGAAACGCGGAAAGCGGCGACTCGCTTCTCCTCTGCAAAAGAACCGTGAGGGCGTTCGCCAAAGGGATGCGAAGGCTCTCGCAAATCTGAAGATGCTCTTCCGTGTATTTGTTTTTGCCTATCGCCGAGATGGAAATATAAAAACAGTGCAGGAAGCTATCGTCGACGAGCAGGGGAAAGAAGATGGAAGTCTCCTCCGCCATATGCAACATCGTGAAAACACGGGTGCGGGATGTGCCGTCTTTTGAGGAAAGGATACTGGCTTTGTATTTATCTCCCGAACAATCGGGATCAAGGTACAGTTCATAGACGAGCGCATCAGGGATAGTCACTACTCTGGGAGGAGAAAAGACTGTCTTATTAACAGCATAGTGCGCGAGTTGCGTAATGTGGTTGGTATCGAATTCCCTGACGACCAGCGAGGCCACGGGCATAAACTGGACGAAAAACGTCGCCAAAAACGACGCGTACCCGTCCAGTGTAACATTTTTGAGGGCTTGTTCCAGCAATAGGTGCAAAGCGCTTTCCGGATCGAACTTCATAGATGCCTTTTCTGGGATGCGATTCCTGAACCTGGACAGAAAATCCACGCAGCCCTTTTAGCACTTGGTAGTTTTTTTTCAAAGCATGCCTCAGAGGAGGACAATTGTTTTTTTGCTCTGACAAAAAAAGTATCTGTATATCGTTAAAAATAGATGCTCCGGCGACGGGTTCTCCGGGAGGCAGTACCGACATGTCCATGTCAGAGGTGAGCCGTGTTCAGGGCTGCCATTACGATATAGCGAATAAAACAAATTACCTCCTTGGCTCTACCCCAACAAGCGGAAGATTTGGGACCTTTTGATCGGATATATCGGTTGTTCAAAAAAGATATATTCAGAATTCTTTTTTTTATTTGCGATAAACATTTTTAGGCAAATGTACATAATTAGCACTTGATTATTTTTATTTTAACAAAATTTTTATGTATAAAAACGATTTTTTGATCAGGAAATATTTTCCCCATAACGGTCAAATGCGGCACAGTTTGACACATCCTCAGAGGTATTGCATAGTAGTAAATTATAATAAAGAATAATGCATATCATGTGCTTGATATGAAACCTGTTTTATATTGGCAACGTATTTTTTTCCATCAAAAAAGCATACGCAAAACACAAGGCTGTTTTGAGAGTTCATTGAGGAGATCTATTCATGGAATATGATGCATTAAAACAGCCTGACCGGATTACCCATGAATACAACATGCTGATGAGTTCCATGCACGTCAGCGTGGGGAAACATTTGCTTGATCCCTATTTTACAGTGATCTGGGCCAACGATTTTTTTTATGAAAAAACGGGGTATGGCCGCGAAGAGTATGAAGCAACCTTCCATAACCATGTCAGCGAGTATTATTCAGCCTTTCCCGACGTCTATGAAACCATGGGGAAATTCATCAAAACGGCTCTGAAACATGGCGAACCGTCTTATGAGTTTGTTTGCCCGATGCCCGTGAAGGGCGGCAGCCGTATATGGATCAAAGTCGTCGGGACTTTTACGAAAGAGACGGTGGACGGTATCCCTGTTATCTACAGCGTGTTCACCGATATCACGGATCTCGTACAGGCACAGACGGAAAAAAGCATCACCTATGACAATCTGCCCGGTTTTATAGCCAAATTCCAAATCCGGGCGGGATGTGCTCAGGAACGCTTTACCTTCCTTGATGCCAATGACCGCTTCATCGACTTTTTCGGTGCGCTGGCGGCGGGCGATGCCACGTACTCTTTGGTCAACTGGGATTCCGCGCGCAACCAGCAGGCCCTGAACGAACACTACCCGGCCATGCGGGAAGGCAAGCCGGTGCATTTCACCGTTCAAGCGAAGACGTTACAAAACGATGACGCATGGTTGCAGCTCAACGGGGACTGCATCGACGTCATACAGGGCGATCCCGTGTACCTCTTCATCTACATTGACATCACGGATATCACCGAGCAGAAGGTACTCCAGAAGAAGCTGGAGGAGCGTTCGGAGCTGCTGCGCAACGCCCTGGAAATGGCGGAACGGGCCAACCGGGCCAAGTCCGATTTTCTCTCGCGCATGTCCCACGACATACGCACCCCCATGAACGCGATCATGGGGATGCTCTCCATCGCCAAAGAATCGTGGGATGACCCCGATCGGGTGCGGGACTGTCTGGATAAAGTGGAAAACTCCGCCAGATTTCTGCTCGCGCTCATCAACGATATCTTGGATATGTCCAAAATCGAGAGCGGGAAAGCGATATTAAAGAAAAAAGCCTTCGACTTTGCGGCATTCACACGAAACCTCGCCGCCATGTTTTATGGCCAGGCCGAAAAAAAACAGGTACGCTTTCAGGTCCTGCTTGGGCGGAACCTGGCTGAAGCCTATGCGGGGGATGAGCTCAAACTGAACCAGATCCTCATCAACCTGCTCGGCAATGCGATCAAGTTTACGGAACCGGGCGGCAGCGTACTGCTTTCGGTACAGGAGGATAAACGCTCAAACAAGGCATCGGAACTCGTCTTTACCGTCACGGATACCGGTATCGGCATGGAAAAGTCTTTCCTCAAGAAAATATTCGAGCCGTTTGAGCAGGATTCGCAGCAAAGGAGCAATCAGGGCGGTTCCGGGCTCGGTTTGTCCATCGCCGAAAAGTATGCCCGCATGATGAACGGCGGCATCGAGGTGGACAGCGCTCCCGGCAAAGGCAGCACGTTCGTCGCCCGTGTCTGGCTGGAAAACGACGAGGCGCAGGCCCCGGTTTCATTGGAGGAACGTTTCCGGCACCTTAAGGCTCTTGTCGTCGATGCTGATGCCGAAGAGCTCGAATACACCTGCTCGCTCTTGTTCCGGTTCGGAGTGGCCGCTGAGGGCTTCGCTTCCGGCGATATGGCACTGGAGCGGCTGGATGCGGCGGTACGGCAGGGCGAATCCGATATAATCGTACTGGTGGACTGGGGAAACGCCCGGCCAGCCTCCGACGCATTGATCCGGCAAATACGGAAAAGCGTTGAGGAGAACGGGCCGGTCATCGCTGTTGCGGCCTACGACTGGAGCGCGATCAAGGTGAAAGCCCTTGAGGCAGGAGCCGACGTATTCCTGCAAAAACCGCTGTTCGCTTCGACATTATACGATCTTTTGCTTTCCCTGACGCAGGACAGGCCCCTTGCGTGCGACGCGAATCCAGAGGAGGGGTTCGACGGCGAACGCGTGCTGCTGGTGGAAGACAATGCTCTCAACCTGGAAATCGCGGTGACCCTCCTGACCACGCGTAAACTGCAAGTGGACACGGCCCGGAACGGCCAAGAGGCCGTGGAGAAATTCCGCGGCAGCGAAGCCGGATATTACCTTGCCATCCTCATGGATATCCAAATGCCGATCATGGACGGCCTTGAGGCCACCCGGCGCATCCGTTCTCTGGCACATGATGATGCGGAGAGGATACCCATCATAGCCATGTCGGCCGATGCCTTCGAAGATGACGTGGAAAAATCACTGGAATCGGGGATGAACGCCCATATTTCAAAGCCGGTGGATATCCCGGCCCTGTTCACGACCCTGCGGCAGATAAAAGACAAGCGGGCCTGATACGGACGCCCTCTTGTCAGCGCCGATGCTGTAAAGGCTTTGTCCTCATATAACAGCCGAGGCGAAATCCTGCCAGCAAAGAACCGCCCGAAAACTCCTTGGCAATCGTATCGTTTCAGATGATTGCAGGCGGTGAGCCTCTGCGCGGGCACCAGTTTCTTCTCCTTCGATTCAATCGCGGAGCCTATACCCAACGGGGCCGACCGAGCGGGGACATCCGTACCGTGCTGGAATCCACGGACACGGTGTCGTTTCATGAAGAAGGCCCTCCCAGTCCAGACCAGGGGGCCTCTCCGCGTTTGCCTTCAATACGCCGTTTTTCCCGGTATACCTTATTTATCCGCTACAGCTTTTAGGGCGGCTGTGGCCTTGTCTCTCCCGCTGGCTTCTCCCGTAAGACCCTATTCCGGGGCTTGCCGTAACGGGAAACGCGCAAACAGGAGCAGTGCTTTTCCGAAAAAACGAGGACGCCAGGGGTTGCTGGCCGGAAAGCTATCTCGCATTTTTCTTATGAAAAGGAAAAAAGGTATGCGCCCCAAACTAGGTATTCAGCATTTTTTTGCCCGGAAACTCTTTTTATCATAGCATTGCGCGTCACATCGTACTAGAGGAAGCCAGCCAATACGACGGAGCTCCCCAAACCATCCGAACAGCCAATTCCCTCAGACGGAAACGGGAAAAAGCGATCAGACCGACATGCATTGGGGGAAGGATGCTCCGGCCAGCGTCCCGCACGGTCAGCCGTGAGACCGTCAGCGCAAGTGCTGATGTTCTTCTATATGGCATATCCTATTGATTATCATGATGAAAGATAATAGACGATCTGTTTTCCGCACTTACAGTATGCTCATACCATACACAACAACCAGGATGTGACGATGAAAGATAAAAAAGAACCTATTGTACTCGATCTCGACATTTTCATCCATCTGATGACCAGCGCCTACCGTGAAGGCTTCAAGGCCGGAGCGGGCAAGAACATTCAGAGACTTGAAAACGACTGTGCCTCCGCCGTGAGCCAATTCCGCTTTGGCATGGCTGACATGCTCAATGAACCCGAGTCGACCGTACAGCACTAAGCCTCTATCCGGTTTCCTTTCCATGAAGGAAACCGTCCAAATACAAACGCCGCCCTGTCCCGAAATCCGGGAAGGGCGGCGTTCTGTAAGGTTTTCAAGCTATTGCCCGGTCTTTACCGGTTCTCAGCTTTCTCCCCTAGCGGCTTTCTTAAAGCGATACATGAGAGCATCGGCCCGGCTCAGGGTATTGTGCAAACTGCCCTTATCGAGGGCGGGATCATACGAGGCGACCCCATAGGCGAAAGTGACGGGCTCCCCATTGACTTCGGCCTGTGCCCCCGCCATGTGGAACACCTCTAGCTCCCGCAACAGGGTTTCCTCCTCCTCGCCCTCAAACAGCGTCA
Organism: Bilophila wadsworthia ATCC 49260; assembly: GCF_000701705.1. GTDB lineage: Bacteria > Desulfobacterota > Desulfovibrionia > Desulfovibrionales > Desulfovibrionaceae > Bilophila > Bilophila wadsworthia. The sequence goes on from NZ_JNJP01000002.1 coordinate 9,176, forward strand.
CAAATTCATCCCCTCCGATACGGAATGAAAGCCCCCGTCTTACCGGCTCCTCGCGCATCAGCAGGTGGGCCATACGCCGGAGATAGGCATCCCCCGCCGCATGACCGTAGGTATCGTTGATCCGTTTCATGTAGTTCAGATCATACGCGACGATGGTAAACGGGTGGGGAAGCCTCTTTTCCAGATTCTTCAGTTCCAGTTCAAAGGCGGTGCGGTTGCCGATGCCGGTAAGCATGTCCGTGTAGGCGAGCTTCTTATAAAAAGGCGTGGCCAGACGACGCAGGCAGAGCATCGTAATAAAGGTGCAGCCTCCCACGATCACCAAGGCCAGCGCCCCGCTGTACAGCATGGCCCGAAGCTTGCTTTTGTAGATGACGTCAGCGTTGAACTCCATAACCACGGCCCCGATGGGCTCCGCCTCGCCAATGGTATAGGCGGGCATACACGTCAGGAAGATCGCGCCCCATTCGGTATTCAGCACACCATCCGATTCGATGAGTTCGCCGGACAGGCAACGGTTCAACATGGGGACGATGTCTTGTTCAATGAGGTCGCCCGGGCTGCGGAAATCCGAAGAATTCGGCGGTAGGCCGTCCACCAGATACATGGGCTGGCCCCGGTCATTGAACTTGGCGGTGTAGAGATACCGGACATTGGCGATCTGCCGGATATTATCCAGCATGGACTGCATGTCCTGATAGGTGTCCCGCCGCATGTCCTTAAGCGTATTGATGTGGACGAATCCCTCAAGATTCAAATGGGATTCGGCATAGGCATTCACCACGCGCGCACGTGCCCGGATATCCTCCTGCAAGGCGTGGCTCATCATCAGATACAGAATGGCGAAGACCGATACAGAAGCGATCAGGATAGCCAACGCGATCGTCAGGATGATTTTCTTTTCGGCGCTATACCAGTCTGTTTTTCCGAGCAAAGCCATCCTCCATCCCCTAAAAAGGCACTCATCAGTGCGGGAAGACTCGGTATCTGTTTTAACAATGGTGGAAATCACAGAGGTTGTCAATAAAACGCACCGCACTTCAAACCATATGGGCGGAAACGGGACTCTACAGGCAAGGCATAACGGGGGGGTAGGCTCTTGCGGGAGTTTCCGGTACAGTCCATGAAAAAGGAGTTTGGCATGGCTACCATTACCGCAACGTATCTTGGCGACCTTCGTGTCGAATCCGTTCACGCCGCCAGCGGCGCGCGCCTCATCACCGACGCCCCCGTGGACAACAACGGCAAGGGCGAAGGTTTTTCGCCCACGGATCTCTGCGCCACGGCGCTGGCCAGCTGCGCCATGACCATCATCGGCATTTACGGCAAAATGCACGATGTGGACGTGACCGGAACCAGCATCGAAGTCACCAAAACCATGAGCGCGAACCCCCGGCGCATCGGCAAGCTTGAAGTCGTTTTCACCATGCCCGACCGCGAATACACCGACAAACAGAAAACCATGATCGAACGCGCCGCCCATACCTGCCCGGTTCATCTGAGCCTGCACCCCGACGTCGAACAGGTATTCACGTTCCACTGGAAGCGCTAGCCCTCATCTGCCGAAAAATCACTGTTCTATTTAGAAGAAAAGAAAAATCGTTTTTTTCTGAAAAAATCGTTATTTCAAAGCGCATAAAAAACGTATTTCGCCAGAGTATCGGCTGATCGGCCTTGCATCCTCCGCTGGTTTCTCCTAAAGAATTCCCACTGGCAGGAAGCGGGGACTCGTCCCGGCTGGAAGCGCATCAAGCAGCACCTTTTGAGGAGGCGATATGAAACTGACCATCATCGGGGCCGGGCCTGGAGGCTATTCGGCGGCGTTTGCGGCGGCGAAGGCCGGGGTAGAAGTGACGCTCGTGGAACGGGCGAAACTCGGGGGCACGTGCCTGCACACGGGCTGCATCCCCACCAAAACCCTGCGCTCGTCCGCCGACGTGCTGGAAATGAGCGGACGGCTGGCGGAATTCGGCATCACCGGAGAATGCGCGCTCAAGGCGGACATGCCCGCCATCGTGAACCGCAAGCGCAAGGTCACAGCCACGCTGCAGACCGGCCTTGAAAAAACGTGCGCCCAGCTCAAAGTCCGCGTCGTCTACGGCAAGGCCGAACTCGTGAGCGCGAAGCTGGTGCGCGTAACCACGGCGGAGGGCACGGAAGAGGTCGAAAGCGACAACGTGATCATCGCCACGGGTTCCTCGCCGCTGGAATTGCCCGCCCTGCCCGTCGATCACGCCCGCGTGCTGTCAAGTGATGACGCGCTGGAACTGCAAGCCGTACCGCCCAGCCTGATCATCGTGGGCGGCGGGGTCATCGGCTGCGAGCTGGCGTTCATCTACCGGGCGTTCGGCTCCAAGGTGACGGTCGTGGAAGGCCAAAACCGCGTACTGCCCCTGCCCTCAGTGGATGAGGAAATCAGCCGCCTGTTGCAGCGCGAAATGAAAAAGAAGGGCATCGCCGTGGAACTGGCCCGCACGGTGACCGCCACAACGCCCACCGGGACAGGCGTCTCCGTGGAGATCGGCGCGTCTCCGTTCGTGGAGGTGGCCAACCCGCCCGCCCCGCGCACGCTTGAGGCCGACGCGGTGTGCGTCACCGTGGGCCGCGTGCCGCATACGGACGGCCTCGGGCTCGACGCCGCCGGGGTCAAGGTCGATGCCCGGGGCTGGATCGAAGCCGACGACTTTCTGGAAACCTCGGTGCCGGGCGTGTACGCCATCGGCGACGTTATCGGGCCACGCCGCATCATGCTGGCGCACATGGCCGTCGCGGAAGCCCATACCGCCGTGCACAACATCCTGCATCCCGAAGACAGGAAGGCGCAGCGCTATGATGTGGTGCCCTCCGCCATCTTCACCGCCCCGGAAATCGGGGATGTGGGGCTCTCCGAAGCGCAAGCCAAACAACAGGGGTTCGCCGTGAAAACTTCGGTGTTCCAGTTCCGCGAGCTCGGCAAGGCGCAGGCCATGGGCGAACTCGCCGGGCTGTTCAAGCTCGTCGTTGAAGAAGGCAGCGGCAAGCTCCTCGGAGCGCACATCGCCGGAGCCCACGCTTCCGATCTGATCGCCGAAGCCACCCTCGCCATCCAGCGTGGCTGCACAGCCCGCGATCTCTTCGAAACCATCCACGCCCACCCCACCCTTTCCGAAGGGATCTACGAGGCTGCTGGTTCGCTGGTATAGCCCTCCTCCGATCCTGCCGCCGGCACAAGCCTGAAGGCAGCCGCACCCCTTTCTTCTCCGGGTGCGGCTGCCTTTTTGTGTGCCGCCCCTTCGGATAGACCCGGCGGGACGGCCTTCCGCGCCGTACGGAGGGGGGAGTATACAGGAACGGAGAGTGGGTATAATAGGTTCGCCCCGTACATGGGAACACCACACCGCCGGAGGATTGCCCTTTGAAACGCGATCCCGCGGGCTGGTGCAGAAAGGGGATTTTTCATGGAAGAGGCACTGTTCAAAGTTCTTTCGTTCATCACCTTCATCATGCTCGGCTACCTGCTCCGCCGTTTGTCCATCCTGAAGGCGGAGACGTTCCGCGTGCTTTCCGGCATCGTGTTCTACATCACTCTGCCGTGCATCATCATAACCAGCATCAACGGCGTGCCCGTGACTTCCGAAATGCTCTGGCTCGTCGCTCTGGGCGCGCTCTGCAACGTCCTCATGGTCGCCACCGGCTACGGGATGACCTACGGCAAGGCCCGGCAGGAACGCGCCTTTTCCATGCTCAACCTTTCGGGCTACAACATCGGCACGTTCGCCATGCCTTTCGTCGCCGGGTTCCTGCCTCCCACAGGGTTCCTGGCCACCTGCCTGTTCGACGCCGGGAACGCGATCATGTGCACGGGCGGTACCTACGCGCTCGCCAACAGCGTTACCGACGCCTCACAGCATCTGTCCATCAAGAGTTTCCTGCGCAACGTCTTTTCGTCCATCCCTTTCTGCATCTATCTGATCATGATCGTCATGGCGTTCCTGCACCTCGCCCTGCCGCATCCCGTGATCATCTTCACCAAGATCGCCGGGGACGCCAACGCGTTCCTCTGTATGCTCATGATCGGCGTGAACATCAATCTGCAAATGGACAGCAAGAGCTTCCGGTGCCTCATCAAACACATCACAGTCCGCTATGCGCTCTCAGCCGTGCTGGCATTCCTCTTCTACCGTTATCTGCCCTTCTCGCTTGAAATCCGGCAGGCTATGGCCGTCATCGCCCTGGCCCCTTCCTCTTCGCTGGCCCTCATCTTCACCATGAAGCTCAAGGGCGACGTGATCATGGCGGGCAACATCTGTTCCCTGTCCATCCTCCTGAGCACCATCGCCATGACCATCCTGCTCGTCTACCTCTAGCGCGCGGCGGTTTTTGTTTTGTGGGGTGTTGGATGTTTGGTGCATGAGGCAGGGTTGATGGGTTCGGCAATAAAATTTACATAATAAAAAGATTATGGGAATATTGTAGCCGTGCACAAAAAAAGCGGCACCCGGAAACCGGAATGCCGCGTCTGTCCGCCGTGAACCCGCTAGTCTACGAGGCGGCACATATACGACCCGAGAGGCGCGCGCAGGGTATCAAGGATGCGCTCAAGCAAAATCCCCTCCCGGTTGGGGAGGCCCTGCCCAAAGGTGGCCCGGATGCCCAAGGTGACGAATTGCACGGCCCGGTCAAGCGCAATGGCGAGGCTGTCGCCCTGCAGGAGGCTCCCCGTCAGCACACTGGCGAACACATCGCCCGTTCCGGGGTAATATGCCGGAATATAGGAACAGTCCACGCGCCAGAAACGGTCCTCATCCCGTTCGTAGGCGAGGACGGAAGTGCATTCGGGCTTACGCGAGGCCTGCCCGTCCGCAAGCGGCACGCTCGTCGCCACAACCGTCTTGGGGCCGTTTTCGGCGAGGCGGCGCAGCCAGCCCTTGAGCGTGGGCAGATCCGCTTCCGGGCTGTAAGGCTCGTCAAGGAGCAGGCAGACTTCGGTGAAATTCGGAGTGATCAGGTCCGCGCAGGTGATGAGCCAGCGCATTTTCGCCACCATCTCCGGGGTCATGGTCGGGATCAGCTTGCCGTCATCCCCGAGCACGGGATCGACCACAGCCAGGCCGCCGGGAGCGAGGCAATTCCGGATGCACCGCGCCGCCGAATCCATCTGCGCCGTGGACGCCATGAAGCCGGAGTACACGCCGTCAAAGCGCAGCTCGAGGCGCTCCCAGTGATCAAGGATGCGGACCATGTCGTCCGTCAGGTCGAGCAGCGTAAAATCGTTATAGCCCACCGTCTGCGTGGACAGGATGGCTGTGGGCAGGGGCGTGGCCTGAATGCCCATGCTGGACAGGATCGGGATGGCCGCCGTCAGGGACGTCCGGGCGAACCCGGCGAGATCGTGGATAGCCGCCACTCTGGGAATGGGATTGCGCATTGTTTTTTCCAACTTTCTCAAGATGACTTTTCGTGGTGGATGTTCCAACTGCGGATTCCCCAAGCGGTTTTTCCGGGACCGGAACAAACGCGGCGGATTGTTTCATACCGCGCACGGCAAATCAAGATGAAACCGTTTTTCCGGAGAGGCGTATCCCCCTGAACGGGAGGACGCACTGCGGTTTTCCGTTCAGGGTCTGTCCGCCTTGTGGATGTTTGCTGGAAAAAGAGCGGCAAGGACAGCGGAACCCCAAAATAACGCGGCTTGATTGTTGACAGATGCGGCGTGAAGGAATAGGGCATATGTCAAAAATGATCGATGGGGCGCTCCATGCCGAGGCCCCGGAACGGTTCCCGGACAACAGAGGAAGGGATCATGCCCAGACCCAGAAAGTGGAGACGCGTCTGCCGCCTGCCTCAGAATACGCTTTTCGGACCTCTTGCCGGGATTGACGACGGAACCATCGTCATGACGGTCGAGGAATATGAAACCATCCGGCTCATCGATCTGGAAGGCTTGAATCAGGAGGCGTGCGCCGAACGGATGCACGTCGCACGGACCACCGCGCAAGCCATGTACCGGAACGCGCGTCATAAAATTGCCGACTGCCTCGTCAACAGCCGACGGCTGATCATCGAAGGCGGTGATTATTTGGTATGCAACGCGCGTGAAATGACGTGCGGCTGCCCTCACTGCCGACGGCTCATCCAGCCCGCCGACGGCGAAACCCCGACAATAACACCATGAACGAAATCATCTGCTCAATCACCTCCGCCATCGAGGAAGGCCGCTCATGGGGCCATACCGATAAAGAGATCGCCGACTACATCTATGCCAAGCATATCCGGCCCCTGGAGACGAAGCTCGCCGAAGCTCCGGAACCGAGGGCCGCGTTTCTGGAAGGCTTCATGCTGACGACCAAGAGCCGGAACGGGGAAAATCCCTTTGCCGGGGATTATGCCGAGGCATGGAAAGCCATCGCCTCCCACGCGGGCGTGAGCCAACGGGCTTTCGAAGCCATCGAAGGCGGCCCGGACGAAAGCAAAGCCTGAACTCCGGGCCATTTCCGGGGCATGGCACCGAACGCGGGCGATTCCGCGAGAAAAGGACAGAACATGAACACTGGCTTCAAACATGTGTACGGCCCGGTTCCTTCCCGGCGTCTGGGCCGTTCTCTCGGCGTGGACGCCCTGACCTTCAAAAGCTGTTCGTTCGACTGCGTGTATTGCCAGCTCGGACGGACTACGAACCACACCATCGAGCGCAAGGAATATATCCCCACCGCGGATATCCTTGACGAAGTGCGCCGCAAGCTCGAAAACGGGGACAAGCCCGAATACATCAGTTTCGCCGGATCCGGCGAACCCACGCTGCACTCCGGGCTCGGCGACATCATCCGGGGCATCAAGGCCATGACGGACGTTCCGGTGGTGGTGTTCACCAACGGCTCCCTGCTGTGGATGCCGGAAGTCCGCGCCGACCTCGCCGCCGCCGATGTGGTGATCCCCTCGTTGGACGGAGGCGACGCCGCGTTGCTCGACAAGGTGAACCGCCCCGCCGCGTCCCTTGATTTCGATCGAATCGTCGAAGGGCTGATCGCCTTCCGCGGTGCCTTCAACGGGCAGATCTGGCTCGAAGTCATGCTGCTCGGCGGCATAAGCGACGATGACGCCTCCGTGGACGCCATCGCCCGCCTGGCGGAACGCATCCGGCCCGACAAGGTGCAGATCAACAGCGTATGCCGCCCTCCGGCGGAAACCTATGCCCTGCCCGTTCCCGCCGCCCGGCTGCTGGAAATCCGAAAGCATTTCGCTGGGGTGCCCGGCACGGTCGAGATCATCGCGGAACATCTCGACGACATGGCGCATACGGCTTTCCGCACGCAGATCAAGGAAGAGGACATCCTCGCGCTCATCGAACGCCGCCCCTGTACCGCCGCCGGAGCCGCTGCGGGCCTGAACATCCACGTCACCGAAGCCATCAAGCATCTGGAGATGCTCGTCGCCGACGGCAAGGCCGTGACGCAGCCCAAGGATGGGCAGGTCTTTTATTCCGCCTGTGAGCTGCGGACGGAATAGCCGGAAGCCTCGGCAAGCAACGCCTCCCGCCGGAGAAGCGGTTTCCGCCGATGCAGTCTTCATCCCTCTCAACCGTCTGGAGAAATACATATGGCATCATGTTCGGAACAACAGGGGCAGACAACGATCCCCATGACCGCGGCCATGCAGCGCAAGGTCATGTCCGAAAACCTGAAAGACGTGCGGCACAAACTTTTCGTCATGAGCGGCAAGGGCGGCGTGGGCAAGAGCTCAGTAACCGTGAACCTCGCCGCCGCGCTGGCGGCGCAGGGCTTCAACGTCGGCATCCTCGACGTGGATTTGCATGGCCCGAGCGTCCCGCACCTGCTCGGCTCCCACGGGTTCGTCAGGGTGGATAACGAAGACGGCAAGCTCGTGCCCGTTTCCTGCGGCGAACGCCTCTCGCTCATCTCCATCGAATCCTTCCTCGAAGACAAGGACGCCGCCATCATCTGGCGCGGCCCCAAAAAGGTTGGAGCCATTCAGCAGTTCGTCGCCGACGTGAAGTGGGGCGCGCTGGACTATCTGCTCATCGATTCCCCTCCCGGGACCGGTGACGAGCATATGACCATCCTTGACGCCATCCCCGACGCCAAGTGCGTCGTCGTCACCACCCCGCAGGAAATTTCGCTGGCGGACGTCCGCAAAGCGCTTGATTTCCTCAAGGTCGTCAAAGCGGACGTGCTCGGCCTTGTGGAGAACATGAGCGGCCTCTTCTGTCCCCATTGCGGTGAGGAGATCGATCTCTTCAAGAAGGGCGGCGGCGAAGCCCTCGCCAAACAGGAAGGGTTGAACTTCCTCGGCGCGATCCCGCTCGATCCCGCCACGGTCGTCGCCGCGGACAGGGGACATCCCATCGTATCCATGCCCGACGATACCCCGGCGAAGGCCGCATTCCTCAAGCTCGCCGAAACCGTGCGGGAAGCGACGCAAGCCTAACTCAGCCGTAAAGTGGAATATCTTCCCTAAAATCTCTTCTGGGGGAAGGCCAAACGCTTCCCTCGTATCCTCCCCTCCCACAGCAGGGGAGGATGGTGCCTTCCTTCAAAAGCCCCCTCTCGCCGTTATAGAAAACTCCCCGTCGACATCCGATGGGGAGTTTTTCTGTGCAACGGACAAAAAATATCATTAAAGTGAAATCATTCCGCAGAGAAGCCGTTGAGTGGCGAAACAATGGCGATGGAGTGTGTTTCCCGCTATCCGCTACACCCCACTGACGGTTTGTAATTTTCCGAAACCAAACGCTTTCTCTCGTATTCCACTCCGTTTTTTCTCTTCACAGGAACGGACGGCAATGAAGCCCAAAAGTCGGGTGTTCGAGCGATCAATCCGATATATTTTTCAAAAAGATAAGTTTTTTCCGGCTGTTTGAGCGCACAGAACAACTTGATTCCTCTCGGGCATGGTCCTATCAAGGAGACATGGCATACTTCGTATCCACATACTTCAAAGGAGAAATTCTTATGTCGACTCCCACCCGTGACACCGCCGTTTCCGTAAGCGAAAGCACTTTTCTCCGTGACAACATGGTCTGCCATCTGGACACCGTGACCTACGTCTCAGCCGAACACGGCGAGAAAGAGACCGTGGTTGAAGTGTGCGAACCCTACGTTGCGCCCGAACCCAAGGACTGTACCCAGTCCTCTCAGGAGCGCGAACCCGAGTCGCAGGTCTTCATTTCCCCGGAATTCGGCAACGCTATCGAAGTGCTTGTCTAGCCCGCAAGCCACCATGTTTTCATTACACAGTAACAACTTATAATTACAAATAGTTATAACCTGTTACGGTGTAATCATCCTTTTCGGCCTCCGTTCCCCGCTGATAGCGGCAAAACAGGGCCACCCGGTTTATCCTCGCCGGGCGGCCCTGTTTTATGTCGGACAGCTTATCCGAGACGGGTTTTATTCTGATACACGGTTTCACACCTTCCAAACGGCATCCCGCTGCAAGGCGGAACGCATTGCGAGCCTTGCCTCTCCATGTTCCGCCATTCCATCTCTCCAGAGGAAAATATCTTCTAAGTTCCCTACCAGGGCATTGCGCGACCGGCGAAAAAAGAGGCTTCCCTAGGCTATCTCTCTCCGGATGCCCCGTTTTTGTACTTCGCAATCTTCCGGGCGGCCGTGGGCTGGCTGATCCCCAGCGCCTTCGCAACCCCGGTCGTGGTCCCGCAGGCCTTATACGCTTCCAAAATCATGCGCCGTTCAAGCGTCTCCAGCGCATCGGGCAGGCTCTTGCCTATCGGGCTTTCCGGATTCTCCTGATGCCGGAACATGTGTTCCGGCAATTCGTCCGCCTTGATGACGCCCCCTGAAGAGACGATCACGAGCCGTTCGATAACGTTGCGCAGCTCACGGATATTCCCCGGCCACGAGTAGGCGGCGAGATGCCGCTTCACTTCATCGGAAAAAACCTTTTCCGTCCCGTACTTGGCGTTCATCTCCCCCAGAATGCTCAGGCACAGCGGCACGATCTCCTCGCGCCGTTCCCGCAGGGGCGGAATCCATAGCGGCAGGACATTGAGCCGGAAAAACAGGTCACTGCGGAAACGCTTCTTCTCCACCAGCGCCTCCAGATCCTGGTTCGTCGCCGCCACCAGCCGGAAATCAATGGAAACGGGCTTTACCCCGCCGAGCTTGACGATCTGCTTTTCCTGGATCACCTGCAACAGCTTGGACTGGAGCCGCAGGGGCAGTTCTCCGATCTCGTCGAGGAACAGCGTGCCCTTGTCCGCCAGTGCAATCCGCCCTTCTTTCCCCTTATGGCTGGCTCCGGTGAACGCTCCGGCCTCATAGCCGAACAACTCCGACTCCAACAGCGGGGCGGGGATGCCCGCACAGTTGATTTCGACCAGCGGCCCGTTCGTGCGGTCGCTCAGATGGTGCACCAGACGGGCGACCACGTTCTTCCCGACCCCGGATTCTCCCGTGATGAGCACGGTCGTATTCACCTTGGCCAGCTTTTCGATGGTCGCGGCTATGGCCCTCATGGTCCCGCTGAAAGGCAGGCCTCCGGAGGTTTGGGGCGCATTCGGGGACACCAGCGCGCTGATTTTTTGGTATTCCTCATGCAATCGGCGTGAATAGCGCATGTCCACGCTGTAGCTCACCACAAACGAGACATCCCCGTCATCATCATAGATGGGAACGCCGGTAACGATATTGTATTGCCCCGAACGCGTGGCCTCGGTCAGCGTGACCACCCGGCGGGTTTTGAGGACGAGGGCCGCCACGGATGGCGAAAACACTTTTTCCGCCTCCAGTTCATAGGTGGTCCTGCCGATGACCCGGTCGCGGCTGATCCCGTAATTGCGCTCAAAGCAGCTGCTCACCCAGCGCATGACGCCGTTGTGGTCAACGATGGCGACGTTGTCGTGGATGGCCTCAATGACGGAAAACAAATCTTCCGTACTCGGTAACGCGGCATCGAACGGCGACATGGCGGAGCCTCCTGCGGATGTATTCAATACTGAATAGGCTATTCATGTTTGAATAACAAGCTCTCCACAGGGAATTTTTTCTTTTTTTGTGTTATATTACCGGATGATAGAGAAATCAATATTTGTTCCTCCTCCCCTGTGGGACAACACATTATTCATATCTGAATAGCCTTTCACTGCTGTCATGAGGACAATCTATTTTTATTTCAATATATTACACTATGGCATGTACCTTGCTTATTAAAAAACAAAACCACCTTCCGACAAGGACAAGGAGCATGACATGGGCGTTCCCGTCAATTCACTGGCTTCCCCCCGTTTCTGCGGGGTCCGCACCTTTCAGCGCCTGCCGTATTCCGCCGATTGTTCCGGCAACGATTTCGCCGTGCTCGGCGTGCCTTTCGACACGGCCACCTCATATCGGCCAGGATGCCGGTTCGGCCCGGCTGCCATCCGGGATGCCTCCAGCATCCTGAAGTCCTACCACAGCGTTCTTGACGTGGATATTTTCGAGCACTGCCAAGGCGTCGACGCGGGCGATGTGGATATCATCCCCGGCTATCTCGACGAGTCCTTCGAGCGCATCGAAGCCGCCGTCGCGGGCGTGCTCGACGCCGGGGCCGTCCCGGTGATCATGGGCGGCGACCACTCCATCACCCTGCCCGAACTGCGCGCCGTGGCGAAGCGCCACGGCCCCGTGGCCCTGCTCCACTTCGACGCCCATTCCGACACCGGCGACGACTTTTTCGGCAAACCCTACAACCACGGCACAACCTTCCACTGGGCCATCGAGGAAGGGCTGATCCTCCCCGAACAAAGCACGCAGGCGGGCATCCGAGGCCCGCTCTATTCCCGGTCCAGCCTCGACTACGCCAAGGGCAAGGGGATGCGCGTCATCAGCGGGTGGGAACTGCACGACATCGGTGTGGATGAGACGATCCGCATCATGCGCGAGCGGATCCGCCCCGGAACCCCGGTTTTCGTCACCTTCGATATCGATTTCCTCGACGCCGCCTATGCGCCGGGGACCGGGACGCCGGAAATCGGCGGCTTCACCACCCATGAGGCCCTCAAGCTGATCCTCGGCGTGTGCCCCGGACAGCGCCTTGTCGGAATGGATCTGGTGGAAGTCCTTCCGGATACCGACTCCGCGGGCATCACCTCGTTCGCCGCGGCGGGGATCATGCACGCGTTTCTGGCCTGCCTCGCCGCCAACAAGAAGCATAACCCCTCATAAGGAGTCCACTATGCGCCTGAACAAGTTCCTCTCCGGCCTTGCCGCCGTTTTGTTGGCCTTCTCCCTGTGCAACGCCGCTTCCGCCACCCCGCTCACCAAGATCCGCACGGCGTGGATGGATTCCTATGAAACGTTCGCCATGTGGTACGCCAAGGAAAAAGGATGGGACAAAGAGGCCGGTCTGGATATCGACATCCTGTTCTTCGATTCGGGCATGGCCATCCTCAACGCCCTACCCGCAGGCGAATGGCAGTATTCCTGCCTCGGCGGGGTCCCGGCCATGATGGGGAACCTGCGCTACGGCACCAGCGTCATCGGCGTCGGCACCGACGAGTCCGCCTGCGTCGCCGTGCTCGCCCGGCCCGACAATCCCGTCTTCAAGACCAAGGGCCTCAATCCCAAGCATCCCGGCGTATTCGGGAGCCCAGAGGACGTGCGGGGCAAGACCATCCTCTGCACCACGGTTTCCTCCGCCCACTTCGCGCTCACCGCGTGGCTTGATGCCGTCGGCGTAAAGCCCACTGAAGTGACCATCAAGAACATGGATCAGCCGCAAGCCCTTGCGGCCTTTGAAAACGGCATCGGCGACTTCGTGGCTCTGTGGGCCCCGCACATGTACGCCGGAACCGACAAGGGCTGGAAGGTCGCCGGAAGCGCCGCCCTGTGCGGCAAGGGCACCCCGCTCGTCCTTGTGGCCGACACCAAGTACGCCGACGCCCACCCTGAAATCACCGCAAAGTTCCTCTCCGTCTACCTGCGCGGCGTCGAACACCTGCGGACCACCAGCGTCGACGAACTGATCCCCGAATACCAGCGCTTCTTCTTCGACTGGGCCGGAAAGACCTATTCCAAGGAACTCGCCCGGCTGGATCTGGAATCCCACCCCGCATGGGACATCAAGGGACAGCTCGCCCTCTTCGATACCTCCAAGGGCATGAGCACAGTCCAGCAGTGGCAAGCCGACACAGCCCAGTTCTTCGCCTCCATCGGCAGCATCACCCCGGATGAACTCAAGAAGGTCGAAAACGCCTCCTACGTCACCGACAAGTTCCTCAAGCTCGTCAAGTAACCGTTCCCTGCCGGAAAATGCCCCTACCCCGCCCTCTCCCGTATCCCCGCGGGAGAGGGTTTTTCTTTCTCGCAAAGCCTGTTTTCCCCACAGTTCCGGCTCATTCCAGAGGCCCACACAGGGACTCCGCCCGCTCACCGCCCCACCGGGCAGGAGTGTGTGTTTTTCAATCACAAAACATACTGATATTATTTGGTTCTTTTTGTATGATAAACGCTTCGTAACCATCTTGACATCACTCGGGAAATTGCCTAGCCCGAAAAAATGAAAGCTCGCCACTCCTCCATCTGCACCGTTGCCCTTCTCGTTGCTGCCATCGCGCTTTCCGGGTGCTCCTCCAAAAAGCTGCAACCCGCCTTTGAGCCGGTGTACGACGATCCGTACTCTTTTGAGGCGTATCTGGAAAACCGGAAGAAAGCCGATCGTTCTTCCATGTCCCAAGAGGAGCGCTTCGCTTACGACAACCGTACGGCGAGCCTGTCCACGATGCGGGAGTCGGGAATCCCTTTGCCGAACCTGCATCTTATCGAGCAAGCCAAAACAGCCCTCGGCACGCCCTACGTGCCCGGCGGTACCGATACGCAAGGCTTCGACTGTTCAGGGTTCGTGCAGTGGGCCTACCGGAATGTCGGCGTCACCTTGCCGCGCACGGCGCGCGAGCAATCCGTCATGGGCCGCCCCATCAAGTCCGGCTCCATGATGGCGGGCGACATCGTCGCCTTCAACCATCCCCGGCGCGGCTACCATACGGGCATCTATCTCGGCGGCGGCTCGTTCATCCACAGCCCCGGACGCGGCAAAAGCGTATCCATCGCCGCCCTGTCCGATCCCTATTTCAGCTCCACCTTCATCGGTGCCCGCAGAGTCCAGTCCAAGGAATCCGACGCCGAAGCCATCAAAAAGCTCATGGCGCTGGACTCCCGCAAACCCACCCTCACCCACAAGGCCGCCCTTGCTTCGAATCAAAAGCGCTCCGCTACGCGAAAACAAACGTCCGCAGCGGTAGCCGAACACCGGACACAGGCCGATACCCGCCGCAAGGCGTCAGCCCCGCCCGCAAAACAGGAACCCGCGCAGAACAAAAAAAACGGCGGGCCAGCCGTTGCCGCCCGGAAACAGACGACGCCTTCACAAGCGACAGCCAAAGCCGCAACGAAAACCATCCCCCCGAAAAAGAAAGTCCCCGGGAAACAGGCAGCCCAAGCCCCAAATACCAAAAAGGGTGCCGTACCCGCAAAAAACACCCCGGTTTCGGAACCGGCCAAGGCCAAAGCCGCACCCGCCAAGGCGGGGAAGGAGGGCAAGGCAGCACAGCCCGTCGCCGGGAAAAAAGCAGTTCCGGCCAAGGCTGACGGCAAGACGACCACGACAGCCAAAGCGCCCGTGAAGACAAAAGCGGAACAGCCCAAAGCCGCGACGCAAACGGCCCAAACGACCGCAACGGCCCCTGCCAAGGCGGCACAAACGCAGAAGCCGGCGCAGAATTCCAAGGCATCCGCAAAAGCGCCGACAAATTCCGCTCCGGTGAAGGCAAGGGCCACACAAGCGAAATCTGAAAAAGCCGCACCGAAACAGCCCGCCAAAACGGCCCAACAGAAAAGCGGCAAATAGGGGCTTTCCCGAGCCGGAGTGGGCGGCCCCCTCTGGCCTGCCCGCCTCAAATCGGCGACCTTTCCTGCCGCGCGAGTTCCCTTTCAGAAAAACCGTCCTTTCCTGAAAACAAAAAGGCTCCCCGCCGTCAGTCCGGCAGGGAGCCTTTTTTGGGGGAATGTCGTCCCGAGTTGCTATCCTTCAACGGGGTTCACGGAGCCGACAAAGGGGTGAGGGCCAGAGAACGTGGGCGAACACGGGATCTGGCAAATATGGCTGTTCAGGACGCTGCCGTCCCAATGGTGCAGCAGATAGCCGGGGGTTTCCATGCGGAAGGTGTCTCCGCCCTCGGGGGAAAGATCGAGATCGATCTGCATGGACACGGCGGGGGAGGTCAACGCGATGCAGCCCGCCCACTGGGTCACGATGGGGCGGTGCATATGCCCGCAGCACAGGCGCACCCACGGCGAACGGCTCAGGATATCGGCAAGGCGGCCCACATTCTCGAAGGGCTCGTCCATCGCGCCCATGCCGGTCACGAACGGGGGATGGTGCATGAACAGCAGGGTCGGGACGCCGGGCCGGGCCGCGAGCGTCCGTTCCAGCCAGCCCGCTACGGCTTCAGGGCAGTGCCCGGAATGCGAACCCGGCTGCATGGTATCCAGCATGACCAGGCGCACCGGGCCATCCTCCACGGCATAGCACAGGTACGGAGCCACGGAAGCATCGGCAGGGCACCAATTCCCGAGCAATTCGCGCATCCGGTCGCGGCGGTCATGGTTGCCGGGCACGGCGTACACCGGCAGGGAAAGCGGTGCGAGCGCCTCATGCAGCAGGCTGTAGGCGTGCGCGTCCCCGCTGTCGGCCAAGTCGCCCGTGATGACCAAGGCATCGGGCTTTTGAACAAGCGTCTTGAGATGCTCCGCAACGACCCGCAGGCATTCAAGGGTATCCACCACCCTGAACGAAAGGCCACCGTCGCCGCGCAAATGAAAATCGGAAAGATGCAGGATACGCATTTCGCTTACCTTCAATCGGTTGTGCGGAAACGCAACGGCCTCCGCGCATCATCTAAAACCCCATGAACCTCGCCGAACCGGATGTGCTCCGTTTTTCCGGCGGACTCCCTCCACACGCAACGCTCTCCGTTCCCTATGCGCACGTTCTCCAGCCTTTCAAGCCAAGGCTCTCCAACAGGAACGAACCGTCGTCACGCGCCCTCTCCATCCCGTAACAATCTTTGGAAGGGAGGAATGGATGGTCTGGAGAAGGAAGATGCCTTTCCTCAGAAAAGCCCTTCCTTCTCCAATTCCCAATCCCGCTACAGCATCTTACACATGCTCAACTTCGCCGTCGACGCTTCTGCGGACCGCTGCGTTGTGCTTGCGCTGAATGATGAAGGCGGACGCCGCGCTCGTGAGGCCCGCAAGAAGCGTGAACAGACAAACGTAGAGGGGATCGCCGTCATTCCACTTCATGAACAGGGTACACAGGCCGGGCACGATGCCCGCGACGAGGAAACCGGGGAACTGGTATACGATGGAGATGCCGGTGTAGCGTACGTCCGGCGGGAACAGGTCGGAGAACAGCGCAGCCTCGGGACCGAACACGCCCGCGTAGAATACGCTCAGCGGGATGACAATCGCAAGCCCGATGAGGAACAGGTTGCCGCCGCTCCCTTCCATCAGCCAGAAGGAGGGAAAGATGGACAGCCCGCAGAGCAGACTTGCCAAACCGTACACTTTGCCGCGCCCGAAACGGTCGGCCAGACGCCCGGCGAACAGGATGAACGGGCACATGACCAGAGCGGCAATCATCACCACGGTGAGCGCTTCCGTGCGGGGCACATCCACATACTGCACGAGATAGGTGATCACGAACACCGCAAGGACGTTGAAGAACACGCCGTCGATCCAGCGCGCGCCCACGCCGAGCGCGATATTGCCGGGATGCTCCTTACAGACGCGTACGATGGGCAGGCTCTTGTGTTCGGTCTTGCCGCGTTCCTGCGCCTTGCGGAAGTCGGGGGTTTCAAGGATATGCATACGGATATAGAGGGCCACGCCCACCAGAACCACGCTGAGCAGAAACGCGCAGCGCCAGCCCCATGCCATGAACTGCTCGTTCGTGAGCCCCCACGACAGGAGCGCCACCACGCCGGAGGAGAGGCACAAGCCCGTGGCAAGGCCCATTTGGGGAATACTGGCGTAGAAGGCGCGTTCGCGCTTGCTCGCGTATTCATAAGTCATGAGCACCGCGCCGCCCCATTCGCCGCCGAGCCCGAGGCCCTGGCAGAGGCGCAGGGTCTGGAGGATGATCGGCGCGGCAATGCCGATCTGGGCGTAGGTCGGGACAAGGCCGATGCCGATGGTCGCCAGCCCCATGATGAGCATGGTCAGCACCAACATGCTCTTACGTCCGAGCTTGTCGCCGAAGTGGCCGAAAACGAACCCGCCGAGGGGACGGGCCAGATAGCCGATGGCAAAGGTACTGTAGGCCAGAATGGTGCCTATGAACGGGTCGGTGGTGGGGAAGAACAGCTTGTTGAAGACGATGCCCGCCACAACCCCGTACAGAAAGAAGTCGTACCATTCGATGGTGGCTCCGAGCAGACTGGCAAGGACGACCTTGCGGATCTCCTGCTTGCTGGGTGCGCTCATGCGATGCTCCTTGGGACGGCCTTCCGCCGCCCGGGTTGCCCGTCCGCCCGTTCCGTGGCGCCGGGTGAGGGATTCGCGGGGCGAGGCCATCTGGTGGGATCCGCCGTCCGCTTATTAAAAATTTAATAAAAACTCCGCCTCATTTTTAAATGCCAAAGAGGGTTCCGTTCTGCCCGCACTGGCATAACACCGCTGAAACCATGCCATCTAATCCGAAATATGGCAATATATTGTCCGTGTCTTTTTGCTGAAAAAATGAATTTTTCAAAAATATACTTTTTAAACCTCTTTTTTTCACATAGTATAATTAAAATTTTAATAAATCTAAGCCCGGTTTGACACCCGAAAGTTCTTGTGCCTATATGTTCCCCATAACAACGAAAAAGAGGATGTCGTGAGCCCCAGAACCAGAGTCACCTTGACTGATATAAGCAGGCAGTCCGGGTATTCCCCCGCCACGGTCTCAATGATCCTCAGCGGGCGGACGGACGTTTCCTTTTCCGCGGACACCGTCCGCAAAGTGCGGGAAACCGCCGAGGCCCTCGGTTACGCCCCCACCGCCAAAAAGCGGCCCTCCCTCTTTGATCGCAAGACAGTCCTCATCGTCTGCCCGAACGTCCTCAATCCTTATTATTCCACCATCGTACAGGCCATCCAGCAAGCCGCCGCCGACAAAGACTGCGACACCCTCGTCTACACGACTTACCGCGACGCCGAAAACGAAATCCGCATACTGAACGCCGTGGCCGGTTCGGATCTGGCGGGTGTGGTGTTCACCATGATGCCGCAGTCCACCGAACTGGTGGAACGCGTGAACAGGCTTGTACCGGTCGTGGTCATCGGGGACCGCAACACCAGCCTCAACGTGGACACCGTGGAGATGAACAACTACAGCGCCGGGGCCATCATCGCACACTATATGATCGGCCTCGGGCACAAGCACATAGCCTATATCTCCACCACGCTGAACGAGGCCAATTCCGCCCGCGTCCGCCGTCTGGAAGGCGTGCGCGACACCTACCGCGACGAATGCCCCGAAGGCTCCGTAATCGTGCGTTCCCGCGAGGTGACCCCAAAAGAGGAACGGGACAACATTTCCATCGAGCACGCGGTCGGCTTCGAGCTGACCCGCAAATGCCTCGGCGAGCGGCGCATCACGGCCTTCGTGGCGGTCAACGATATGGTGGCCTACGGCGTGCTCGACGCCATCCGTGCCGAAGGGCGCCGGGTTCCGGAGGACTACAGCGTGTGCGGGTTCGACAACATCTTTCCCTCGCAATTCCTCCCCGTGGGCCTGACCACTGTCGAGCACTACATTGCGGACAAGGGACGCAACGCTTTCGAAATCCTCCACTCGAAGATGTCCGGCGAGTCATCCGACCGCAACATCACCCGCGTCGAATTCAAGCATCATTTGATTGTCCGGGATTCTACAGCCGCCCCGCGTGGAGAGGAAAAAACGGGGTAAGGAACTGACGAATGGGAAGCCGGGACTCTATGCGGCCCTCCGTATCCTTCCGACCGTTTTCAGATGGCGCATGGCTACGGCCTGGCCCGGAAAGCTCCGGAAACCGGGACTCTCTTGCAGATTATACATGGAATATCGGGTAGTTTTGTATAACAGGATAATGTGCGGACAACTGCGTATTGAGGATGTTTTTCGCGGCATACCTTTTTATCAATATAAATGTAGCATAGCTCTCATTGGATGTGTTTTTTAATATTACGCCGCTAATAACGCTGGACTGCACCATACCTGCCGCATTATATTGCCTCTCATCCTTCCTGCTGCATTTTTGGGGTGCAGAAAAGATGAGATGGATGGAAACCTCGCCAGCCTTTCCCAAAGGGGCGAGCCGTGCGTATCCTAGCAGGCGGCATCAGTTCTTCCTCAAATGATAAGAGAAAAGCTTGGACTCGGCAGAGCGTGCTTCTCGGCATTTCTGTAACCCTGTGCGAATACGGTAGGCACTATGCAGCTCAAAACGAAACTCCTCGTGTATATCACAGTGCCTATTGCTCTTGCCGTCTGCATTTCATCTTATATGACATACAGAACACATTCCGCAGCCATGCGGCATGTCATTGAGAAAGATATAAAAGCGACATCGTTCTTTGTCGCGGAAAATATCAATCTGACCATATCGGATATAAAAAACAGTTTCCGTGTTGCCGCAAAATCGGAAACCATCAAGGAATCACTGGAAAACACGGGACAACGGGAACATGAACGCGTTGTCGCCTTCTTCGAGGCCATCAAGCACGTCATGCCGACAATCACGGACGTCTTCCTCCTTGATGAAACCGGCAATATCCGGGCGAGCCTCAATTCGCATGATTACGGCAACAACTATGGGGATCGCACATACTTCCGACAGGCAATCGCCGGAGAAACGGCGATCGTCGGCCCTTTGGTCTCACGCGTCACTCAAAAAGAATGTGTCTATATCGCTGTCCCTGTGGGCAACGAGCGGAATAAAGGCGTTCTGGTTGCCTCCGTGGAACTGGATAGCATATCCGTTCTCTGCTTTAACCATGATATCACTTCGTCCCGGATAGATATTTTCCTGCTCGACAATACGGCCCATATCCTCATGGCCAAAGAGAGCACAAAAGACGGCAAACACCCGGACAGCATAAAGCTGGATGACCACACCTTAAGCGACGGGACTCCACAAGGGTATGTCACGTATGCCTTCAACGGCAAAACCTATACGGGCTTTTACAAAAAAATCAAAAACCTGAACTGGTATGTCCTGATCGCGATGGATGACACGCAAATCAATAAGACGGTGTTATCATCCACGAAGAACAGTTTTCTGCTGACCCTTCTGGCAATCCTGATTGGCCTGCTCATCGGATCCATTCTTATTTATAATGTAGTGAAGGCCCTGTACAAGATTATCGAGTATGCCCGCAGGATTTCCAACGGACAGTTGGAGGCGACTCTGGACGTCTATGGCCAAGGCGAGCTTGGCGTCTTGGCCAATACGTTGCGGTCAATGGCCAGAATAGTGAAGCAGGATCAAGACAGGTTGAATCGCCTTGTTGAGGAGCGCACGGATCAGTTGAGACTTTCTCAGGAGAGGCTGCTTAAAGAAAGCGCTCTGTTGAAGACTATCTTAAATACCGTTCCAGATCTGATCTTCTATAAAGATATGAACGGAATATACAAGGGATGCAACAAAGCGTTCGGCGCTTTCATAGGCAAGAGCGAACAAGAGATTATAGGCAAAGACGATGTGGAGCTTTTTCAGCTTTCAGGAAATGCCGCTCAGAAATTTATTGAGGACGACCTTCAGGTCATGAGGGGAAAACTCGATACCTTGATCCGCGAGGAAGAGGTGCTGTATCCCGATGGGAAAAGGATATACCTAGAAACCATCAAGACACTGTACTACTCGGAAGATAATGCGCCTTTCGGCATGGTTGGCATTTCCCGCAACATCCAGCTGCGAAAGGAAACGGAAAAGGCCTATGCCGAAGCCATCCAACGGGCGCACGAAGCCAGCAAGGCCAAAAGCGAATTTGTGGCCAGAATCAGCCATGAAATACGGACGCCCCTCAATGCCATCATCGGCATGAATTATTTGCTGAAACAAAGCTGTACAGACCCTGTGCAGGAGAGCTACCTGCGCAAGATGGAACTTTCTGCCAAAAATCTCTTATCCATCATCAATGATGTGTTGGATTTCTCAAAGATAGAGTCCGGGAAGCTCGAGATAGAGAAGAATACATTGTCAATAGAGAAGCTGGTGCGCGATGTCGTCAGCATCAATGAGCCCAAAGCCAAAGCGGCGAACGAATCTTTCGAAACCCATATTGATCCGGGCATTCCCGACGTACTGATCGGCGATACGTTGCGCATCAGCCAAATCATGCTGAATCTCGTTTCCAATGCCGTCAAATTTTCGCATCACGGAACCATCAAAATCGAAGTCCTCTGCGAACGTGTGCACGGTGAAAACGTCACGCTGCTCTTTTCCGTCCGCGATCAAGGTATCGGCATGAGCCAGCAGCAACTGGACAAACTCTTTATCCCCTTTACCCAGGCGGACGGCTCGACGACACGGAAATACGGCGGCACGGGGCTTGGCCTCTCCATCTGCAAGATGCTGGTGGAGCTCATGCATGGGGAAATATGGGCTGTAACCGAGGAAGGCGTGGGCTCAACCTTTTTCTTCAGGCTCCAACTTGAAAAGAAGGACGCAGCGACCCCGGCGGCGCAGCATCCCGAAACGAAACAGAGCGCCCCCGTTGAAGCCCTTCCCGCTTCCAGCTTGAAGGGAAAAACCGTCCTCCTAGCGGAAGACAATGAAATCAATCAGGAAATAGCTATTGCCATTCTCAATTCCTTTGGGCTTGAGGTGGAGCTGGCCGAGAACGGACTGGAAGCCGTACAGAAAATTCAAACAAACCAATACGCTTTAGTCCTTATGGATATCCAGATGCCGATCATGGATGGCTATCAGGCGACGCGGTTGATCCGGAAAGATAACCGCTTCAACGCCCTTCCTATCATCGCCATGACCGCCAACGCCATGAACACGGACCGAGCCGAGAGCCTAAAGGCGGGCATGAACGAACACATCGGCAAGCCCTTTGACCCGGAAGCATTGAAACGATTGCTTGGGAAATGGTGCCGCTGATTCATACAGCCACTCTTTACTGACAGCGGGTACCTTGAGAAAAACTTTCTGCCCGGGCGGGTCCAGATTGTCGAAACAGGGGAACAATCCCCTAGGGACAGGAACGTTTGAAGTGGTATAACCGCATTGAGGGAAGCGACTTTCTTCTCAAGAAAAGCTTCCCCAAGCCTGCCGGCTCAGCCTCGCGCCCCTCTCTCCGTTTTAAAGCCTTTTATGCAGGGCTCCCTGAAACGGGTTCCCTTCAAAAAAGCTCTCTTTAAGCATAAAAACCGTAGCCTGTTAAGGTGCCTTTAAGCCTGTCGAGGCAAAAGACATCCGGCAGGGGAATTTCTGTGTAGAACACCGTTTCAATGGACGGTGTTTTTACTTTTTATTGCAATCTATTGGCAAAAAAAGCCGACCGGAGGAACAGCTTGCCCGGAGGATCACGGCGGAAAAGGATTGACGGCGGGAAAAGTTCATGGTGTAATTTAGTCATTGATTAATTAATATCACCATACATTTTCAAACAGACTGCGGAACATCTCAGGAGACCTGCCATGCATCTCAGCCACCTCGTTGAAACGATTGATACGCATACCGCGGGCAATCCCACCCGCAACCTCATCGCCGGGGTTCCCCGCATCGAGGGGAAAACCATGCAGGACAAGATGGCCTATGCCGAGGAGCATCTGGACTGGCTGCGCACCGCCGTCATGATGGAACCCCGCGGGCACAGCAACATGTCCGGCACAATCTGGGTGGAACCGTGCCATCCCGAGGCCGACATGGGCATCCTGTTCATCGACGCGGGCGGGCACATGCCCATGTGCGGGCACAGCACCATCGGCTGCGTCACCGCCATGTTGGAAAGCGGCCGGGTGCCCATTACCGGGGAAGTGACCGAAGTGAACATCGATACCCCAGCCGGACTCGTGCGCACCCGGGCCACCGTGGAAAACGGCAGCGTGACCAGCGTCGCGTTCCGCAACGTGCCTTCCTTCCTGTTCTGCTCGGGGACGGTCGAGGTTCCCGGTATAGGGGCTGTCCCCTTTGATGTGGCTTACGGCGGCAACACGTATGCCATTGCCGACGCCGCGTATTTTCCCGGCCTTGAACTCCGTTCCGGCCACCGTTCCGCCATCGAAAAGACCGCGCAGGCATTCGGCGATGCTGTGCGCGCGGCGGTGAAGTTCCAGCATCCCCTCCAGCCGTTCATCAATGTCATCACGCACGTCATGTTCTATACGAAGCCGGATGATCCCACAGCCACTTACCGCAATACCGTCGTTTTTCTGCCTGACTCCCTCGACCGTTCACCCTGCGGGACGGGCACGTCCGCCCGTGTGGCCTCGCTGTTCGCCAAGGGCGAGCTCGGCCTGAACGAAGCTTTTGTCCATGAAAGCGTCATCGGCACCCAGTTCCGGGCGCGTATCGTCGAGCCCGCAATGGTCGGGCCGTACAAGGGAGGCATCCCTGAAGTATCCGGTTCGGCTTACGTGACCGGCCTGCTCAAACTGGTCATCGATCCCGCCGATCCTCTGCGGCATGGCTTCCGGCTGGCGTAACGGATTGGCATGGTTGAAATTGGGGAGGCTACGCAAAGGGAGTTCGTTCCGCTGCGAGATTAAAGAAACGTAACTCATCGTCAAAATAAATTTATCCCGTGTTTCCCACTGCCAGACAAGCGTTTTCTTTCGGCGGCTTGCCGCCGAAAGAAAACGCGCAGCCGGGTCAAGGGGCGGCTCGCCCCTTGCGGAGTGCAGAGGCAGCGCCTCTGCCGGGGGTCCTAGGGGCGGAGCCCCTGGGCAGAAGATGGCAGGAACACGAGGCTTGCAGAAAAACAGGGCAGTCCGACGCCATGCGCGCGGACCGCCCTGTTCTCGTTGCAGCGGCTGGAAATCAGCTTTCCGGTGTCATCAGCGAATCGAGCATGACGGCAGGCGTATCCAGCAGGCCATCCAGCTCATCACGCAACTTGTCGATCTTTTGCAGCAGTTTGAGGGCTTGGCGATGCACGGCGTGTACGGAGGCAAGCATCTCCTCGTTCGGAATCGGAATCGGCAATGCCGCGATATCCGCAACCCGAATCTGCGGGATGCTCGTTCCTGAAATGTTTGAGCGCAGATAGTTCAAGGCCCGCG
Source organism: Bilophila wadsworthia ATCC 49260 (assembly GCF_000701705.1). Lineage (GTDB taxonomy): Bacteria > Desulfobacterota > Desulfovibrionia > Desulfovibrionales > Desulfovibrionaceae > Bilophila > Bilophila wadsworthia. The sequence continues at coordinate 33,428 of NZ_JNJP01000002.1, forward strand.
GAGAACGCAAATAGTGGAATAGCCAGATCGGATCGATACATTCCGTACGGATCAGATAAAACGTCTGGCTCGGCAGCCAGTTATCGCCGCACTGGGTCACGATGCCCACCTTGCCGAGGGATTGCAGCGAGCCCTTGCAGGTGAGCAGGAGATCACCCTCCCGAAGCCGGGCGATCCGGCGCGAACGCGGCAGGGGCGCGGCATCCGGCACGAGGCGGCTGGCGTCGGTAACGAATCCGCTTTCATCAATATCGGCAAGGGTGACTTCTCTATAGATGTTGGAAAGTTCTCCGTCCCCGGCCTTGGCGAGCATCTGCCCCCGTACCAGCGCCGCACACCCGCCGAGGGATTCCTCCCGTAAGGACGGGGCCGAGGTCTGCACCAGCGGGCTCGACTTGAGGCGCAGATCGCAGCCACGCAGGATCAGAGCCTCATAATCCACGTTTTCCGCCGGGGGCTTGGGCGTCCAGCGCGGCAGCCGCCCGATGGGGCGGTCGCACGCCTGCGCAAGGATGGGATCGAGGTAGCTGATCTCCAGCCCCTGACGGCTCGGCACGCACCAATCTTTGGCATTGACCAACCGTACCGTGCGGCCCGGCTCGGAAGGGCCGAGCTGAAGCAAGGCGGGAAGGGTACGCGGGATGATCCCGCCGGGAAGCTGTGTGACGGAGTACAGCGAGCCGTTTTCGATGAGCCGCTGCTTGAGGTGCAACGTGCGGGGGCTGGCGCTGCTGAGGAACGACCAGTTCGTCATGACCACCGCCCCCTGATAGGATTGGTGATCGAGCTGGCGCAGGAACGTGCCGAGTTCGGCGTTCCGGGAATCGGAATCATGGATGGCGATGTGACCCGCGTTTGCCGGGTACGGGCTGGAAGGGCCGAGGCCTTTGACCTGCCCCCCCGCGATGGCTGCGATGTGCGGGACAAGCGCGCTTTCCCCAGTAAAACAGACTTCCCGCCCCTTGGAGGCGAACCAGACGGCGAACTGGAGCGTACGCGAGCCGTGGCAGACCACCGGCGCGTCTTCGTCGCCCGGAAGCATGTGGCTCATCAGGTCCGCAAGCTCAATGGGCAGGAGCTGCCTCCATCCGGTCAGGCGGTCCATTTCGCTGAGCGCCGCGATGAGCATCAGCACGGGCGACGCACCATCAAGAGACGGCGAAACAATGTTCTTACGGATATGATCGCACTGGTTTTTCCCCGTGATGGGCAGGCCGCTGAAACAGCCGAGCAGAATATCCCTCAGATCGATGGGTGAAAGCTGGCGATGGGCGGCATACAGCTGAGCCGCGAAATCCATGCCTTTTTTGAGCGTGACGTTATCGAAAAGCATACTGAGCCTTTGTAAGACAGTTGGGAAAACCGAGGAAAGAAAAAGACTGGACCTCGAACACGCTTCTACGCGTTTTCTGTTGTATAGCCAGTCTCAATGGAAAGAGCAAGTTTATATCTTGAAAATTATTTTGTTAAAATATCATATGTTATCATATTTAGGCTTCGTAAAATAAAATTATCTGTTGACTATTCTTTACTTATGACTGAAAAAGAACTCATGCTTCTTCGGACACACTGATTCAGGAACGCCAACCGAAACGCCGGAGCACCGCATGAGCTTTCCGCTTTCCATCGTCATTTGGGATTATGACCCCGAACGCATTGCGGAAATCGACCGCAACCTTCACCTGGCCCTGCGTGAGCTGAACCTCCGGGGCACGGTGTCCAGCCTGTCCGAACCGCCGCTCATGTCCCGCGAAGGGCTGGTCGGCCGGGAACCCGTCCTTGAAATCGGAGATGCCTATTGGTCCTTACGGCCGGGAGAAACCATTTCCAAAGAAGCCTGCCTCAAGCTGCTTTCACGAATCGTCCAAGAAAAGGGCTGAAGCCCTAACCGTATAGGAGGTCCTGTGAAAATGCTTCTTTCTGGTAGAACCGCGCTTGGCCTGCTCTTTTTGGGCATCGGCGCCCTGCTCCTCCGCGAGACGTACGCGGTCGACGTCGGCGCATTCGCCGTCCCCGGCGAAATGGGTACGATGACCTACCCCCGCATCCTGCTGTTCGGCTGGATCGGCCTATCGATCCTGTATCTGCTCAACCCCGGAAAGCCGTTCAACGCCCACGATCTGCGGGCCAGCCTGCCGGGCGTTTCCAAAGTCGTCGCGTCCATCGCCGTCTATATCATCCTGTTCGCTACGGTGGGGCTTCCCCTCGGGACGTTCCTCTTCCTGCTCCTCTTCTTTTATCTGATGCGCTACCGGGACATCCGGCGCATGATCCCCTTCGCCCTGCTCGGCGCGGGGCTGACGTGGCTGGTGTTCGAGAAGATTCTGGGCGTCGTCGTCCCGCAGCCCTTCTGGCTCGGCCTGTTCTAACCCTCGGGAGAACCGTATGTTTTCCGATATCATGCACGGCATCATGATCACGATGAGCCCCGACTGCCTGTTGGCCTTGTGCATCGGCGCGATGTTCGGAACCGTCGTCGGGGCGCTTCCCGGCCTTGGGACGGCCGTGGCCATCACCATCTGTATCCCCTTCACCCTACAAATGGGCAACGCTTCGGCCATCGCCCTGCTGCTCGGCGTCTACGCCACTTCGATTTACGGAGGGTCCATCTCCGCCGTGCTGCTCAATACGCCTGGCACGCCGCAATCAGCCTGTACCGGATTCGAAGGTTACGCCATGGCCAAGGCGGGCAAAGCGGAAAAGGCCCTCGGCTGGATCACCATGTCCTCCGTCCTCGGCGGCCTGTTCTCCTGCGTTGCGCTGGTCATCGCCGCCCCCCAGCTTGCGGATCTGTCCGTGAAGTACGGCGGCCCGCTGGAAATCTGCGGCCTCATCTGCCTCGGCCTCGCCTGCATCACCAGCCTGTCCGAAGACAACCAGATCAAAGGCCTGCTCATGGGCGTCGCCGGGCTGTTCCTCGCCACCATCGGCGTGGATCCTCTGAGCGGCGAAATGCGCTTCACCTTCGGCTCGCCCCAGCTCGTCAGCGGCATCGACCTCATGCCCATCGTAGTCGGCGTGTTCCCGTTGGCGGAACTGTTCTACCGGGCCTATGAGGTCCACGCCAACGTGGAGCCCACGGCCATCGACTGCAAGCGCATCAGCTTCCCCACATGGCAGGAATGGAAGGGGCGCGGCCTCATCCTCCTGCGCTCATCGCTCATCGGCGTGGGCCTCGGCATCCTCCCCGGCACCGGCGCGACGGCGGCCACCTTCGTCAGCTACTCTTCCGCCAAGCGCCTTTCCAAGAATGGGGAAAACTTCGGGAAGGGCGAACCCGACGGCCTCGTCGCCGCCGAATCCTCCAACAACGCGGTCGCGGGCGGCGCGATGGTCCCCACGCTGGCCCTCGGCATCCCCGGCGAGCCCGTCATGGCGCTCATGCTCGCCACCCTGACCCTGCACGGGATCACCCCCGGCGTACGGCTCATGGCGGACAATCCCGACATCGTCTATTCGACCTTCCTGTCCCTGATTCTCGCCAACCTTTTGATCATCCCCACCGCCATCATCACCGTGCGCGGCTTCGGGAAGCTCATCAAGTTCCCCACAGCAATCCTGCTCAGCATCATCGTCATCTGCTCCCTGCTCGGCGTGTACCTGCCCCGCAGCAACATGTTCGACGTGTGGATGGCCCTGCTCATCGGCGTGATCGCCTTCCTGATGCGCTTTGCGGATTTCCCCGTGGCCCCGTTCCTCATCGGCTACGTGCTCAGCGCGCAGCTTGAGTACCGTCTCGGCCAGGCCGTCATCTACAAAGGAGACATGCCGCTGACCGAATACCTCTTCAGCGCGCCCGTCGCCCTCGTCCTGTTCGCGGTTTCCGCCTGCCTGCTGCTCGCCCCGATGCTGCGCCCGCTTTGGGCCAGCCGGAGAAAGTAAAAACCTCTATCCCCAGGAGTGTCCCATGTTCAGAAAGCTGCTGCTCGCCCTCGCCGCCGTATGCCTCATGACCGGCTCCGCCGTGGCCGCCGATGCGTTCCCGAACCGCCCGATCACCATCGTCGTGCCCTTCGCGGCCGGAGGCGAAACCGACCTCGTGGCCCGTATGCTTGCGGATGGCATGAGCAAGGAACTCAAGCAGGTCATGGTCGTGCAGAACATCGTAGGCGCATCCGGCGTCGCCGGGATAAGCGCCGTCACCGGGGCCAAGCCCGACGGCTATACCCTCGGCGTAACCCCGAGCGCGCCGCTGGCCATGCACCCCCACATGCGCAAAGTTCCGTATACGCTGGATTCGTTCGACTTCGTGGGCCGTATCCTCAAGGCTCCGTACATCGTCATGGTCGCCAAGACCGCGCCCTGGAACACGCTTGACGACATGCTCAGGGATATGAAGACCAACCCCAACACGTTCTTCTTCGCATCATCCGGCGTGGGCAGCGTACCCTACTTCGCCATGATGGACCTCTTCAAGAAGGCCGGGGCGCAGGTCCGCCACGTCCCCTTCTCCGGCGACGCCGACGCCTTCCAGGCCATCGCGGGGAACCGCGTGCAGGTCTACACCTCCACCGCCGGATCGCTGGATCAGTATGACGTCAAGGGGTTGGCCCTCATGGATGCCACCCGTGATCCGCTGCTGCCCAACCTGCCCACGGTGATGGAATCCGGCGTCGAAGCCTATTACAGCCAGTGGATGCCCCTTCTCGCCCCCAAGGGCCTGCCCGCCGACGTCAAGGCCACGCTTTCCGACGCCATGCGCAAGGCCATGCAGTCTCCCGAGTTCGTGGAGCGCCTCCACAAGCTGAACCTCGTTCCCGGCTATCTGGACAGCAAGGACTGCCGCGCATTCGTGGAGGAGGAATCCGTCCGCAACGCCGAAGTCATCAAGGGGCTGATGGCGAAGTGATCGCCCGCCCCCTTACTTTCAACCCGAAAAAACAAAAGGTGTTATCATGCGCGAAAAGAAGAATGTCATCGTCGTGATGTTGGATACGCTCCAGTTCAACTATCTGGGCTGCTACGGCAATACGCGGGTCAAGACCCCGAACATCGACCGCTTCGCCACCGAAGGCGTGGTCTTCGAAAACGCCTATACGGAAGGCCTGCCCACCGTGCCCTGCCGCCGGGCCATGCTCACCGGGCGCTACACCCTGCCGGTGAAGGGCTGGTCGCAGCTCGACGTCAGCGACACCACCATTGCGGATCTGTGCTGGGGGCAGCCCATCGACAGCTACCTGATCCACGACTCCGGGCCGTTCCGACTGCCCAAGTTCGGGTACTCGCGGGGCTTCGACAAGGTGTTCTTCCTGCACGGGCATGAGACCGATCACCAGTATTACGCACAGGACGAACTCGGCGGCGGCCTCAAGGCCGAGGACTACTATGAAGATCATGTAATGGAAAAAGCCGACGAGATCCTTGGGGAAAACGTCATGCGCCCGCTCATGAACCAGGTTGAATGCCATCTCAAGGAGCGCCAGTACTGGAAATCCGACGGCGATCAGCACGCCGCCCAGATCATGAAGGAAGCCGTACGGAACCTGGAGCGCGTCGACCGCAACAAGTCCTTCTTCATGTGGATCGACTGCTTTGATCCGCACGAACCGTGGGATGCTCCCTCCGTGTACGATCCGGATCTGAAGTGCCCCTATGACCCCGACTACGAAGGCAAGGACATGTTCCTGCCCATTCAGGGCCATGTCGACGGCCTGTATACCGACCGCGAACTGGAACACATCCGCGCCCTGTACGCCGAAAAGGTGACGATGGTGGACAAATGGTTCGGGCATCTCATGAACAATATCCGCACGCTCGGCATGGAAGACGACACGCTGGTCATCCTCGTCTCCGACCACGGTTCCCCGATGGGCAAGGGCGAGCACGGCCACGGCATCATGCGCAAGTGCCGCCCGTGGCCCTATGAGGAACTTGCCCACATCCCCATGATCATGCGCGGCCCCGGCCTGCCCCGCAACCGGCGCGTGAGAGGCTTCGTCCAGTCCTGCGACGTGGCCCCCACCGTGGTGGATTGGCTCGGCATCGGCGTGCATCCCTCCATGCAGGGCCATTCGCTCCTGCCGCTCGCCAAGGGCGACGTGGAAAAGGTCCGCGAATTCGCCATTGCCGGGTACTTCCGGTACTCGTGGTCCATCATCACCGAGGACTGGTCCTTCATCCATTGGTTGAAGGATGACGAAAAGAGCGTCGCCGATGCCCGGTTCGGCATCTACGGTAAGGATCTCGGCGAATCCACGGCCCACATCCTCCAGATGAAGAAGGCCAACGCCGTCGAGGACCGCGACACCGCCTTCTACAACCGCGCCTACGAGGAACACAAAAAGGCCGCAACGCTGGACGGCGAAGATCAGTGGACCTGCACCGCCGCCGCCTCCAGCGAAGTGCCCGCCCGCGACGAGCTGTATTGCCGCAAGGACGATCCGTTCCAGCTCAACAACGTCTCCGCCAAACATCCCGAGGTCGCCAAGGAGCTGTTCGAACAGCTGAAGCTGTTCATGGCCGAACTGCGCGCCTCCTGATGATCCGCCGGTGAGGGGGATTGGGCAATACCGTCCTGCCCGTGGGGATCCCCCTCTCCGGCCTTTCGAAAATACCGACATCCCGCTTTCCCGAATGCCCTTCGGGAAAACCCCTGTTTCACCGTTTTCCGCAACCCGCAAAGGAACCGGTTATGAGCGAAGCTACCCTGTTGGATTCCGTTACTTTTGATGAATGGATCAAGTCCCACGACGGCATTGTCCTGTTCCACAAAAAGCTCTGCCCGCACTGCAAGGTCATGCGTACCGTGCTCGGCAAGGCTACGACCGAACGCCCCGATATCCAGCTCGCATCCGTCGATTCCGAAGAACAGCCGGATCTCATGGCCCGCTGCTCCGTTGAACGCGTGCCTACCCTGATCGTCTGCCGGAACGGGGCCGTCGCCGCCCGCAAAAGCGGCATCATGAACCCGCGCGAACTGCTCGCGTTTTACGAGTCGGCGTCATGAACGGGCACAGCGACATCCTGATCATCGGCGGCGGCATAGGCGGCATGACGGCGGCGCTGTACGCGGCTCGGACCAACCTTTCCGTCCGCATCGTGGAGAAGGAAGTGTGCGGCGGGCTGGTGAACTGGACCCATACCGTGGAAAACGTGCCCTCATACAAGAGCATCCACGGCATGGATCTCATGACCGCCTGCCGGGAGCATGTGGAGTCCCTCGGCGTCGCCATTGAAGAAGTCAACGAGGTGGAAGAGGTCCGGCTCGACGGCCAGCCCAAGGAAATACGCACCTCGGAAGGCGACAGCTTCACCGCCGACGTGGTGATCATCGCCACCGGGCGGAAGCCCATCCCGCTGCCTGTGGAAACGGCGTTCGAAAAGGTCCACTACTGCTCGGTCTGCGACGGCACCGCCTACAAGGACAAAGACGTGCTCGTGGTCGGCGGCGGGAACAGCGGGTTCGACGAATCCCTGTACCTCGCGGGCCTCGGCGTCCGTTCCGTCCATATCGTGGAAATGTTCCCGGCCTGCGCCGCCGCACAGTCCACACAAGACCGGGCTCTGGCTACCGGCATCATCAGGGCAAACGTGAACACCACCATCACCGCGCTGGACCCGCTGCCGGACGGACGCTGCCGCGCCTCGCTCAGGGATGCAGCATCGGGGGCCGCCTCCGAGGAAACTGTGGACGGCGTGTTCTGCTTCATAGGCCAGAAACCGAATACCGCTCTCTTTGAAGGGCTCATCGATATGGAAAAGGGCTATATCCGCACCGATGAGGACATGAGGACCTCCCTTCCCGGCGTGTTCGCCGTGGGAGACGTCCGCGCCAAGCGGTACCGCCAGATCACCACGGCTATGGGCGACGGAACCATCGCCGCGCTGGAAGCCGAACGCTTCATCCGTTCCCTCCGCTGAGCTGATTGGTGCTCCGCCCCTCGCCCCGGCAAAGGCTCTCCGCCTCCGCACTCCGCAAAGGGGCAGCTCCCCCTTGACCCGGCGATAAAGAGAGCAAAGTCCCCATTCCCGGCAGCCCCCAAAAACCTTCGTCCCTCTCCCTTTTCACCGGAACGGACTCCCTGCGTGCCACCTCCCCATCAGTCAAAAGTCTTGGGAGAGGTGGGGTCCGGGGGAGGAGAACCTTTCTTCAGAAAGGTTCTCCTCCCCCGGCTCTCCGCGCTTGCTCAATCCTTCAGCTGACACAACTCCCCATTGCGTCCCATAACAAGCTCACGAACAGAGATGCCACACTCTTCGGCCGCTTCGTGACAAACCGCCGCAATGCCCCGGCAACAGGGGACTTCCATGCGCAAGACCGTCACCGAGGCCGGGCGCGCCTCCGTAAACAACGCAACCAGACGGGCGCGCATCTCCTGGTTGTCCTCAAACTTCGGGCAGGCGATCAACACGACCTTTCCTGACGCGATCTCGCAAAACCGGGCGGACGCGGGGGCCGAACAGTCGGCGGCAAGCAGGATATCCGCGCCCTTGAGGAACGGGGCGGACGGCGGTACAAGGCGCAGCTTGACGGGCCATGTCTGCCTTCTTTCACCAACCGGCCCTGCCGCCTTGCTTTCCTGCCGCTTCCGTGGAGCGAATTCCTGCACGGTGGTCCCGGAGCATCCGCAACCAAGCGTTCCGTGCGGCTCGTGCTTGCCGAGCGGCTGAAAAAGCTGTTGCCTGCGCTCTTCCTTCTGCCTGGCGACGTGGCGCATGGCTGCCTCTTCGTCGAACGGCACGGCTTCCCGGCGCACGATGGCAAGCGCGTTCTGCGGGCATCCGGAAAGGCACGCGCCGAGCCCATCGCAGTAACTGTCCGAAACCACAGTCGCCTTACCGTCGATGATCGCAATGGCGCCTTCCGCACAGTCCAGCACGCACTGGCCGCAGCCGTTGCAGCGTTCCCTGTCTATTTCGATGATATTTCTGTATTCCTTCATGACGGATTCCTCCGGGGTTTTCTTTCTGTAAGCCCATTCCTACACCGTACGGAAGCCCAGCGCCGTGATCAAGATCACGATTTTCTGTTTGCCGTAAAAAAACATATGAAAAAAGCGGACACCCCGGCGGAAAAACGAAACGCCCCTCCCGGCGCGGGCCGGAAAGGGGCGAGGAAACTCTGTTTTCAGGTGACTTACTTGATGGCTTCGAGGAACCGGGCGGCGACTTGCGTCTTGCCCTTCATCTTGTCGATCTGTTCCGGGGTAAAAGAGCCGTGGCTGATGGAGAAGTCCACGATCTCGTTGAGGGCCTTCTGGACACTGCCGCCCGGGGCGAACATGGCAAGCTGTTCGTCAAGGGTAAATACCGGATGGCTCTGGATGTCCGCAACGGCCATTTCAGGCGTCAGCTCGCGGCCGGTCCATTCCTTGTAAAAACGGACGTAGTCGACGGCAAGCTCCTTGGCGGGCTTGGCGCGCAGGGCTTCGATGCCGCGCATATACATCTTGAGGAACGCCTGCACCTGCTCAGGGTGCTGATCCGCAAACCGGCGGTTCGCTACCAGCAGGACAAGCTGCGTGATGCCGCAATCCTTGGAATTCGCCACAGACTTGAAGCCCTTGGCCTCCGCTTCATAGGTCAGGGGGGCCCACAGGGCCACAGCGTCGCCCACGCCGCCGGTAAAGGCGCTCAGGGCCGGGGTGGGTTCCATTTCCTGAAGCTTCACGTCCTTTTCGCTCAAGCCGAGGATACGCAGCCATGTAGCCAACAGATAGTGCGCGGATGTGCTTTTGGGATACAGGATATCGGCCTTTTGCACGGTCACAGCGGAACCGTACACATTGGGATAGGACGGATTCGTGCCCTTGGCTCCAAGGATGGGGCTGTCCTTGCGCACATAAATGGCGTTGTTGGCGGATTCGTCGTTGGCGACCGCAATGATGTACAGGTAGTCGCTCAGCGGCGTGGTCAAAGCGGGCACGGCGCCGCACCCGGCGACTGCCCAATCGTAGGCGGCAAGGCTTTCGACGATGTTCTTGCCCGAATCAAACGGCATCATCGTCAGATCAAGCCCGGCTTCCTTGTCCCAGCCCTGCTGTTTGGCGTACCACGCCACAAAGGTCTCGTGTTCGCCCATCCAAGCGCTCGAGAGCTTGGCGGGCGCGGCCTGTGCGGCTGGCGCCAGCAAAAGAGCCAGCGCCAGCACGGCAAGCAGCGACTTTATCTTTCCGAAAATCATGACAAAAACTCCGCAAGGTTGACATGAAGGGAATCCCCCCGCGCGACGGATGGGCAGACCCGCCGCACGAGGGGCCCCGGGAGGGGCTACATGAGCAGATTCGGCAGGAACATCACCAGCTGCGGGCAGGCCGCAATGAGAATGATCAGCAACCATATCGTGCACAAGTAGGGGAAAGCCTTCAGCGCCACTTCCTCAAGCTTCACGTCCGTAATCTTCATGGTGATGAACAGGTTCGCGCCGAAAGGAGGCGTCAGGAACCCGGTTTCGCAGCACACCACGAACAGCACGCCGAGCTGGATCGGATGGATGCCGAGGGCGTTCGTGATGGGCAGGAACACCGGCGCGAGCACCACGACCATCGCCAGCGTATCCGCCACGAAGCCGCACAGGAAGATGAAGAACGCAATGAGCAGCAGGGTGATCGTCGGGTCCGTAGAGATGGAGCCGAGGAACGCACCCACGCTCTGCGGGATGTGGTACAGGGTCAGGAGCCGCGAGAAGGCCATCGAGACGCCGACCAGCACCGTGGCCGACCCGGCGAAGGCCGAGGTACGGATAAGCGCCGAGGAAATGTTCTTCCACGTCAGCTTGCGGTAAACGAACAGGCCGACGAACAGCGTCCAGAGCACGCCCACTTCGGCGGCTTCGGTGGGGGTAAATACGCCGCAGTAGATGCCGCCGAGGATGATCACCGGAGTCGCCAGCGCCCACTTGCCGTCCCAAATCGCCTTGAGCAAGCCGCAGACGGAAAACTTTTCGCCGGTGCCCTTATAGCCGCGCTTGCGGGCGATGCAATAGGCGGTGATGCACATGGAAGTGGTCATCACGAAACCGGGGATGAAGCCCGCCATGAACAATCCGGCGATGGACGTGTTGGCCACGACGCCGTAAATGATCATGGGATTGCTCGGCGGGATCAGGATGCCGAGCGTCCCGCCCGTGGCGGAGACGGCGGCGGCGTCGTCCTTGCGGTATCCCGCGCCGATCATGCCGGGGATCATGATACTGCCGATGGCCGCGGTTGTGGCGGGGCCGGAGCCGCTGAGCGCCGCGAAGATCATGCAGGCGAGGATGGTCACCATGGCGAGGCCGCCGCGGATGTTGCCCACCGCCTTCTTGGCGACTTCAATGATTTCACCGGTAATCCCGGCGGGCTCCATGAGGAACCCGGCCATCACGAAACCGATGGTGGCAATGAGCGGGAACTGGTCCATGCCCGTGTACAGGTTCTGGGGGATGAACTCCATCGGAAACGGCATCCCGATCATCGAGATGATGGACGCAAGCCCGATAACGCCGAACAGAGGCAAGCCAAGCAACATGAAGAAGACGAATGACAAAACAAGCAGCATGGCTTAGTCCCCCCTGCCCTGGAAGTGGAGCGTATGGTTCCGGAAATCGCGGTACAAGCCCTGCAACACGCGGAACGTCGTAACGGCCATACTGATCGGGATGATCAGGTACGCGTACATTACGTTGATTTCAAGGGAAGCGGAAACCTGCTTAAAACGGGTCATGTTCTCGAGCATATTGATGCTGTAATAAAAAACAAGCACACAAAACACAGCGAACGAGAGCTCGGAAACCACGTAACAGACTTTCACCAGACGCGGGAAATGCTTTTCCAGCGTATCCATGAGCATGAGGACGCGAAGCTGTTCCTTGCGCTTCACCGCGATGGCGACGCCAAGATAGGATGCCCATACAAACAGATACCGGCAGAGTTCCTCAATCCACGAAAACGACTTGCTGAGCAGGAACCGGGAAAAAACTTCGGTTCCCAGAAGCAGGATGAGCAAGGACAGCATAATCGAAACGCAAAATTCTTCGGCCCATTCGTCGAGCCAGCGCAAAACCTTCATGATACCTCCCGGAGAATGGCGGGAAGGGCTCCCTTCCCGCCGGGGAACAGCTTACTTCTTGGCAAGAGCTTCCTTCTTGGCCAAAACGACGTCGATGACCGCCTTGCCCTTGGCGGCGTCGCCATCGCCTATCACCTCATAGCACTTGGGCCATGCGGTACGTCCGAGACGGACCCATTCCGGGAGGTCTTCAACCACGCCGAGCAGCTCCATGCCGTGTTCCTGCATGAGCTTGTCGTCGGTGGCGAGCATGTCGGCAACCTTGGTGCGTTCGTACAGCATGGCTTCCTTGCCGGCGCGGATCAGAGCGTTGCGCTCCTTCTCGGGCAGGCTCTGGAGCCAGCGTTCTCCGACGATGAAGTTGCAGCTATGCACGGAGTAGTTGATCATGGTGGCGTACTTCTGCGCTTCGTAGAACTTCAGGGTCACCACGTTGTTGAAGCAGCCTTCCTGACCGTCCACCACGCCCTGCTGGAGCGCGTTGAACGTTTCGGCAAAGGAAACGGCGGTGGGCTCAAGGCCAAGAGCCTTGAACGTGGACACCATGAGGGCGTTCTGCGGCGTGCGGATCTTGATGCCCTTGGCGTCGGCGAGCTTGCGGACCGGGTGCTTGGCGCTGGTGGTCAGCTGGCGGTAGCCGATGTCAAGGATGCACAGCAGGCGGCAGCCGCCTTCCTTGATGGCCCATTCGTTGTTCTGATCCCACATGGCGTCCACGAGGGCGCGGAATTCTTCCAGCGAGTCGAACATGTACGGCATGTTCACCCAGCCGCAGGAAGGCGCGAACGGGGCATAGTTGTTGGTGGCGAGGTTGGCGATGTGGATGGTGCCGAGCTGGATGCCGCGCACGGTTTCCTGTTCGTCGCCAAGCTGCATACTGGGGAAGAACTGGAAGTCAAAGGCGTTGTCCGAATACTGCTGGGCCAGTTCGATGAATTTGTTATAGAAGACGTTAGTGTAGTTCTGCGGGTTCGCGTCCACGGAGGACGCCACGATCACCGTGGTCTTCGAGGCGGCTTTCGCCTGACCGAACGCAAGGCCGATCACGGATGCGCACAGCAGGCAGGCAACAAGCAATTTCTTCATGTCATTTCCCCTTGAACTGACATCGTTGCGGGAAAACTCCCGCTGAAACATTCCGCAAACGGCTGCGGAAACCTCCTCAACACCCCCGGCGGCTCCCTTTTCCGCCGGAGTCCGGGGGAATGACTCCCCCGGATGCCCCGGAAAGGGCTACTTCTTCGCCAGAGCTTCCTTCTTGGCGAGGACGATATCCATAACGGCCTTGCCCTTTTCGGCATTGCCGTCGCCAATGACTTCATAGCACTTGGGCCACGCGGTACGGCCAAGGCGGATCCATTCGGGGAGGTCTTCGACCACGCCGAGCAGTTCCATGCCGTGTTCCACCATCAGCTTGTCGTCGGCCTCAAGCATACCCGCGACCTTGGTGCGCTCATATTCCATAGCTTCCTTGCCGGCGCGGATCAGTGCGTTGCGCTCCTTCTCGGGCAGGCTCTGGAGCCAGCGTTCGCTGGCGATGATGTTGGCGCTGTGCACGGAGTAGTTGATCTGGGTCGCGTACTTCTGCGCTTCGTAGAACTTCAGGGTCACCACGTTGTTGAAGCAGCCTTCCTGACCGTCCACCACGCCCTGCTGGAGCGCGTTGAAGGTTTCGGAGAAGGAAACGGCGGTGGGTTCGAGGCCGAGAGCCTTGAACGTGGACACCATGAGGGCGTTCTGCGGCGTGCGGATCTTGATGCCCTTGGCGTCGGCGAGCTTGCGGACCGGGTGCTTGGCGCTGGTGGTCAGCTGGCGGTAGCCGATGTCGAGAATGGACAGGATACGGCAGCCGCCTTCCTTGACGGCCCACTCGTTGTTCTGTTCCCACATGGCATCGAGCAGCGCGCGGAATTCATCCAGCGTATCAAACAGATACGGCATGTTCACCCAGCCGCAGGAAGGCGCGAAAGGGGCGTAGTTGTTCGTGGCGAGCATGGACATCTGAAGCGTGCCGAGCTGGAGGGCGCGGACGGTTTCCTGTTCGTCGCCAAGCTGCATACTCGGGAACAACTGGAAATCGAACGCGTTGTCGGAATACTTCTGAGCGAGTTCCACCAGCTTCTTATACGTGACATTCATGTAGTTCTGTTCGCTGGTGTCCACGGACGAGGCCACAATCACAGTGATCTTTGAAGCGGCCTGCGCCTGCGTCTGAGCAAGCAGCATCGCGGTACACACCAAAAAGGCGACGAGAAACCGTTTCATGCGAATAGCTCCTGTGGATAAAGTTACCCAAAATGAAAACCAACCGGAGGGTTCCGGCATCAGGGGCGGCCACCCCCCGCAAGAGAGCGCAGCGCATCCTCAAGCACCCATGCCCCCAAAGCGAGGTGCTCAGGCGCGGTGGCCTCCTGCGGACAATGGCTCAACCCCTTGATGCTCGGAACAAACAAAAGCCCGACCGGCACTCGGCTCCCGAGGCTGGCGGCGTCGTGGGCGGGACCACTCTTGAGGAAGAGCGGCTGGACACCCCGCCTTTCGGCCGCCTGCCGGAACACCTCGCCCACTTCGGGGGACGTGCGCACGCCCCCGCTGGCGGAAAGCCGGACAAGCTCCAGATCAAGCCCTCTGGATTCGGCGACGGAACGCACGAGCGATTCGATGCGCTGCCAACCCTCCTCCAGAACGGGCACGTCAACATGGCGTATATCAATGGTAAACGTCACCGACTCGGGAACGACGATCCCCACATTGGGGGAACAGGCCAATTCGCCGATGGTGCAGGAAAAATCCTCGGGCAGATCGCCGTCCTTCCAAAGCTGCTCCATGCGGAAGGCCAGCTCGGCGAATCCGGCGGCGGGATCGCGGCGCCCCTGCATGGGGCTGGCGGCGTGATCCGAATGGCCTTTATAGACGATGCGGTGCAGACGCATCCCGGAAATGGCGGTAACGATGCCGAGCTCGCGCCCGGCGTCTTCGAGCATCGCGTTCTGCTCGATATGGACTTCAAGGAAAGCTTTAACGTTCGCGGGATCGATCTGTTCTTCGGGCAGGGCATCCGGGTCGAGCCCGAACGCACGCAGTGCATCGTAGGCGGACCCTTCGGCGTTGCTCAGGCGTTTCAAGCCCTCCACGCCGATCTGCCCCGCGATGCCCTTACTGCCGAGGCATGTGGAACCGAAATTCGACCCCTCTTCCTCCGCGAAGGCGATGAATTCGATGGCGCGTTCCGGCTTGTATCCTTCATCATGGAAGGAACGCAGCGCCTCCAGCGCGGCGACCACGCCGTATGTCCCGTCATAGCGTCCGCCGTTACGCACGGTGTCGAGGTGGGAACCGGTGAGCACGGCGGGAGCGCCGGTCGAGCCTTCAATCCGGGCGTGCAGGTTCCCCATGCCGTCGGTCCACGGTTCCAGCCCGATAGCCTTCAGTTCGCGCTCAAGCACGCGGCGGGCACGGCTGTCCGCCTCCGACCATGAGAACCGCGTCACCCCTTTTCCGGGCGTCGCGTTGCACGTGGACAGTTCTTCAAGCGTATCGAAAAGGCGCTGTGCCTGCATGGAAACCTCCTTGAGTGTCTTCGGCAGTGATGGTTCACTTCGCCGCAATATCCGCTGGGGCAAGGGGAGGGGCTTGTCTTGAAAAACCCCTCTCCATGCCATTCTGCGTTACGCTTCGTACACCACACGCCCGCCGCAGATGGTCTTCAGGACCTTGATGTCCCTGATTCCGGACGGATCGACGGCTTCAATATCACTGTCGAGCAATACAAAATCGGCAAAACGGCCCGGCTCGATGCGCCCGCGGTCGTGTTCCCCGCCGCAGCAAAGGGAAGCATAGGTCGTGTAGGCTTCCAGCGCCTGACGCGGGGTAATGCGCTGATCGCCCCCGAACAGGACACCGCCGTCGCTGATGCGGTTTACCGCCGCGTGCATACTGCCGAGGGCGGTCACCGGAAGGACGGGCGTATCCACATGCAGCGAGAAGGGCATACCCAAACGGACGCAGGAACCGGCGGGGTCCATGCGCGCGGTGCGCTCGGGGCCAAGGAAAATGGCGGCGTGCCGATCTCCCCAGACTTCGATGTGCCGGGCGAACAGGCTCGGGATGATCCCGCAAGCCTTCATGCGCTCAAGCTGCGAGTCGGAAACGAGCTGCGCATGGATGAGCATGTGGCGCAGATCCGTGCGCGGGCACCGCTCCACGGCCTTTTCAAAAGCTTGGATGACCGATTCCGAGGCGGCGTCGCCGTTGGTATGCACGGCGACCTGAAAGCCGAGGCAGTGGTATTTGATGATGATTTCGTCGATCTCTTCCTGCGACCACAGCAACGCACCCTTGTAGCCGGGGCGGGTGTAGTAGTCTTCAAGCAGCGCTCCGGTGAAGCCCTGAATGGAGCCGTCGGTGAAGTATTTGACCCCGCCGATCTTCATGTGGTCGTTGCCGATGCCCCACACGCCGAGGGAGATGAGCTTGTCCATCTCGGAAGGCAGAAGCTGCAGATAGGCTCTGGCGTTGAGCCGGCCTTCGCGGGCAAGCTCCATGTAAGGCCGGAGGAACACTTCGGCTTCGCCGTTGATCCCGAGCCCGCCATCCTGAAACGTGGTAAAGCCTTTCTTATTGTATTCGGCGATGGCGCGGACGAGGCTTTCGCGCACCTGAGCTTCCGTGGGAACGGGCAAGCGGCCCGAGGCTTCGATGATGGCGTTTTCCAGCAGCAGGCCGGTGGGCAGGCCGTTCCCGTCAAGGACGATTTCGCCGCCGGGGACCTTCGTATCGGCGGTGAAACCAAGACGTTCGAGGCCGATGGTATTGACGTACCCCATATGTACCGAAATATGGACAACCATCACGGGCCGATCGGCGCAGACGGCATCAAGATCGTGGCGGTTCATGTGGCGGTTGTCGGAAATGCCCGAGTCGTCATACCCGTAGCCGATCACCCATTCGTCATCGCTTGCGGCGGCCTTGTCGCGCAGGGCCTGCTGCACGGCGGCGATGGAACCGAGCGAAGCGCCGCAGTACACCTGATTGAGGCAGCGGCTGAACGAGGACATATGGCTGTGGGTGTCGATAAAGCCGGGATAGAGGGTCCCGCCGCCGAAATCCACGACGTCGTATTCGCCCGCTTTGGCGTATCCGAGGACCTCTTCACGGCTTCCGACGCATTCGATGCGCCCGTCCGCGATGCAGACGGCTTCGGCTTTGGGAGCCTTTTCGGACATGGTGACGATATCAGCCCCGACATAGACGGTCTTTTTGCTTACCAACATGAGCTTGCTCCTTTGATGGTTGTGCGTCGTATGGGGGCGTTCGGAACGCAATGCGAAAAAAATCCCGAAAAAAACACGCTGCCCAACTGTCCATTTTGAGCTATTGTGCTTTTTTGAACGAAAGGGCTTTCAAAAAAGACCGCACAGGAATATCTTTGTAATCGTAAAGAAATAAAACCATTATGCGGTCAAATGAAAAGTTCTTCGCTCTTTCTAAGAAAAATACGGCATGATATTCCTGTTTACTTGCGAAGGACGGACAAAAAATAACGCCAAATGGACATTTTCTGTTCCAAAACGGAACAAAGTATAAATAAACAAATAATTACAATATGTTATAGACACATCCTGTTTCACATGTCCTTCATTGCCCATCCGCAGTATTTGATGCCGACGAGTTGCACACCGGGAATCCCTTCTGATACAGGCAAAGGTATGACAAAATCAGTTCCCCGACTTCCATAAAACGGGCTTTCACGAAGCCCGCCACCGTAAAACCAATTCACAAGCATAGGCTGACCCATTTTTGAATGAAGTGTTTTCATTAAGAAAAGAACCGGCATCTTCAATTGACGCAATCCGTCCGTTGCCAACACATATTGTACATTAAAGAACAATCTATCCGTATCAAAAGGCTCATCCTGCCCGATACGGTTCAGGGGGCATCATGGCGCTGCGACAGCATTATTGGAATCCCCGGACGAACGAAGCCTGTTTCGTTGATGAGACACAACTCATTTACGCCTTTAATGAAAGGCAGGATGCCGGGACATGGAGCGACCTGCATGTCCACCCCGATTGGGGGGAGCTGCTGTTTGTCGCCACGGGCAGCATCGTCCTATGCTCGGAAACGGGAAACTTCCTCGGGCAGGGGTACCGCGCCACATGGGTCCCGCCGGGCGTCCAGCATGAGTGGTATCTGCCCGAAGCCTCATGGAACCGCTCGCTTTTCTTCCACGCTTCCCTGTTCGAGAATTCCCCCCGTTTCCGGCAGTGCCACGGTTTGGAAATGTCCCCGCTACTGCGGGAGCTTCTTTTTGCGGTGGACGACCTCAAGCCGGACTTCACGACGGAAGAAGGGAAACGGTTCGCACTGGTGCTTATGGATCGCCTCAAAGCCAGCAAGGAAGTTGGCGGCCCTCTGCTCATGCCTTCCGAGCACCGTCTGGTGGAGCTGTGCGCGGCAGCCTTGGCCGCACCCGACGCGCCGATATGCATGGCTGATTGGAGCCGCCATCTCGGCATGTCCGAAAAAACCCTCGCCCGCCTGTTCATCCGGCAAACCGGGCAAACGTTCGGACGCTGGCTGCAAATCATGCGCCTCCAACACGCAATGACCGAAATCGAGCAGGGGCAAAGCGTCACCGCCGTCGCCCTGGACTGCGGCTACAATTCCGTCTCCGCCTTTATCTCGGCTTTCAAGAAGCATTTCGGCAGCACCCCCGGCGCCATCGCCAAGCGCCGCCACGAGAGAGAGAGAGAGAGAGAGAGAGAGAGAGAGAGAGAGAGAGAGAGAGAGAGAGAGGCCGATGAAGTGGCCCGCCCCCGCCCCTTCCGCCTCCCCTTTCCGCCCGATTATTGAAAATGCCCGCAGGATGATTCCGTCCTCGGGCATTTTTCAGTTATGGCAGTGCCTCTAATAAGTTTTAGTTGTCAAAAAGAACATTTTTTTCCGTTTGTGCCTTTTCCATGAATGGTGGTAGACAGGATTCACGACGAAAGGGTGTTCTCTACAAACTTTTGTACGGATTTTTCTGCTGTGTGTTTCCTTTTTCTGAAACCTATAACGATAAAGGAGTCCACCATGTCCATGTTTCCTATTATGATCATCGCTGGTGCTTTCATGCTCATCTCCGTTGTCGTCGGTATCTATGGTGTAAGGAAGTATAACTAGCAGGTTTTTCCATGTGGAAATCAGGAAAAAGCCCTGAGCACTCGATGTGTTCAGGGCTTTTCCTTATCCTTATTCCTCAAAATATATTCATATTTCATGATATATTATCATTCATTAGCATGCAAACTTAAAATGGTACCTTTTCTTATCGACCGTATTCAACAGGTTCATATCCTCGCTCACACCAAGGATACGCCCGAAGCGCAAACCCCGTCACAGCGCCCCAGACACAACAAGACCCCCATTCGGGGGTCTTGTGCTTTGCCTTGCGGCTGTAGGCTGTTTTGCCCTTGTGCTTTCGAACCGGCTTTGCCGTCGCCTTCCGCACCTTAGGTTCCGGGATAACCAGAACCATCACTGTTTTGCCCATCGGAATCGTCTCCTGTTTATCGTTGCTCATGTTTTGGGGGCCTCTGCCGCCGCCTCATCGTTCCGCAACTTTGTACATCTGAGTAGACCTCCTTTCGTAGAGTATAGGTTCAAGGCCTGCTCCCAACCTTTTCATCCTATTCCTCTTCTTCTTTTATTATAGATCCTTTTCTGAAAGATGCAATGAGCCCACCTTTGCAGAAAACCGATCAAAAGGCACCGCATCCCGCACGAAAAAGGGAGGCGGACCTCCCTTGCCATTTCAGCTTGCGCATGAAGTAGAGCGTTGCCGCCAAACCCCTCTGAGGACACATCAAGATCCAGCGAGCATCCCGACCTCGGCATAGCCGGAGGACAACACATCAACAACGACATCTCCGCAAGGAGAGCCGAGCACATCCGCACCAAGGAAAAAGGCCCACAGCGCGAGTTCCGGAGCATTGAGCGTTCCGAAGCCGGAGAACTTGATGCCAACGTGGGCGGGGAGCGCCTCACGCATGATCCGGATATGTGAGAGCGCCGGGGCACCCGCCCTGCCGGTCGAGGTCTTCACAAAGTCCACGCCCGCTTCGGCGGCACAGCGGCAAGCCGTGCGGATTTCCTCCGCATTGAGGAGCGACGTTTCGAGGATCGCCTTGACGATGATGCCCCGCCCTTCCACCGCGTTGACCACTGCGGCGATATCCCGTGTGTAGTCGTCGAAATGCCCTTCCTTCAACAGGGCAATGTTGGTCACCATGTCCACGGCGCAGGGTTTGCCGTCGACGCGGGCCACGGCATCCAAGACTTCCGCGACCTTAGCGTCGGTAGACAACGAACCGAGCGGAAACGCCGCCGAAATCCCCGCCGCAATGCCGCTGCCGTCCAGCAGTTCGGCTACCAGCGGCGTCCAGTACGGGTTCGTGAACACAGCCTTAAAACCATACGCCCGTGCGAGGGCACAGGCGTTTTCCATATCCTTGCGCGTGGCGTCGGGTGCCAGCACAGTATGATCAATGCGCGCCGCAATGTCCCGCGCGCTCCAGACGGTGCCGTTGATTCGCATGGAACCTCCTTACACTATTGGGCATCCCTTCCATACACAGACGTCCGCCGCACTTCCAATCGGGAGCGGCAAGAATCTTTTTCTTGGCAAAGGTTCTTGCCGCCGGAACCCCACCCATTACAGAGAAATGATGAACCCGCCGTCGATGAAGATCACCTGCCCGTTCACGAAATCCGCCGCGGGCGAGGCGAGGAAGGCCGCCACCGAAGCCACTTCGGACGGCTTGCCCCAGCGTTTCGCCGGGGTATGGCGCATGATGTAGTCGTTGAGATCCTTGTCTTCCATGAGCGGGATGTTCATGTCCGTGGCGATGAAGCCCGGCGCGATGCCGTTGACCTGAATGTTATGTTCCGCCCATTCCGTTGCCAGCGCCCGCGTGAACTGGCGCACCGCACCCTTGGTGCTCGCGTAGGGCGATACCGTGGGGCGCGCGATTTCGGACATCAGCGAGCACAGGTTGATCACCTTGCCGCCCTTTTCCTTGAGCATGGGAAACGCCGCCCGCGATACCCGAAACACGCTGGTCAGATTCGTGTCGAGCATCTTCTGCCACAGGGCATCATCCATGTCCGCCACGGGCTCACGCAGGTTGATGCCCGCATTGTTGACGAGGATTTGCAGGCCGTTCCCGGCATCCCTGATGGTCTGCATGGCGCTTTCAATCTGCGCCTTGTCGGTCACGTCGAAGGTCAGGCCGCGTACCGCCACGTTGGGATATTTCCCCGCCAGTTCCCCGGCGGCCCGCTCCACAACCGAGCTGTTGATGTCGGACAGGAAGATGTTCGCGCCCTGATGGGCCATCGCCTCCGCGATGGCGAGGCCGATGCCGCGCCCGGAACCAGTAATGAGAGCCGTTTTACCGTTCAGAGAAAACATGATTGCATCCTTACTGTAATGGTTGAAGGAATTCCTCGGGGTATGCCGCACCGAAACATTCCAGCAAAAGAAAAATGCCGCCTGTTTGCTAAGGGATATAGCCTCACACGCCCAGCGCGCGGGTGAAGGCCAGACCGCTGCGGGCCTCGCCTTCCGGATCGGATCCGGGGATGGCTTCGATGCCGAGAAACCCTTCGTAGCCCACGGCCTTGAGGCAGGCCACGACATCCGGCAGCGCCATGCAGCCCATACCGGGCACGGCGCGGGTGTTGTCCACAAAATGGACGTGCCGCACAAGCGACCCGGCGCGGCAGATGGCTCCGCACACGGACGCTTCCTCAATATTCATATGGAAGAGATCGAGAAGGAGCCCGAGATTGGCGGGTTTTCCAGCACGCTCGCACAGGTCGATGGCCTGATCCGTTGTATGGATGGAGTCGATTTCGTAACGGCAGATCGGCTCCAAGAGCACGTCTACACCGAAAGACGCCGCCAGTTGACAATACGCGGCGAGGCCGTCGGCCATGCGGGGCAGGCTGCCCGGATCGTTGCGGTGCCATCCCCGGATGAACCCAATGTTCGGCATGGCACCGAGCACGGCGCACTGCTCAAGATGGTACTTCGAACGCTCGAGCAGTTCGGACAACCTCCCGGCATCATTCAAATACAAACCGTCGGCCATGAGATCGCCCTGCGCTGCAAGCATGGTAGCCCGCAACCCGTTACGGTCCAGCGCGGCTTTGGCGGTACGGGCATCCGTGCCCTGCGGATCGGGGAAAAACATATCGATGCCGTCATAGCCGAGCCCTGCGAGAAGCGCACAGCGCGCCTCCAGATCGCCCGCGAACATGATCTGCGGCATGGCGCACGGCGTGGCGGCGACGGAAATACTGATATTCATAACAACCTCACAGTGCCGGTCCGGTCAGAACGACTTTCATGGATCGGGTCTTGTCGCTGGCGGCGAGAATGGCCTCTTCCGCCTTTTCCAGCGGATAGGAAGCGGTGATCAGGGGCGACAGATCAAGCCGCCCCGATTCCACGAGGCGGGCGGCAAGCGGGAATTCCTGATAGGCGCGCAGCGAGCCGCAGACCGTGACTTCCTTGCGGATGACCATCGTGTTGACCGGATAGGCCACCTCCTCTTCGCCGAGGAACCCGACATGCACGACCGTACCGCCGGGCGCGGCGCTCCTCAGGCAGGTGTTCATGCCACCCACGGAACCGGACGCCTCAAAGCAGGCTTCACAGGCATTGGCGAGATCGGTCAGCGCGGGATCGGCGGCCTTGAACGCCGCGTCCGCACCGAGCCTCACCGCCACGGACAGCGGGAACGCCTCCATATCGCTGATAGCCACGGACGCCGCACCGTTCAGGCGGGCAACGGCGGCGATGAGGCAGCCCACCGGACCCGCCCCGCTGACGAACACCCGCTTGCCGAGCAGATTCCCGGCGCGGGCCACAGCGTGCAGGGCGATGGCGAGGGGTTCCACGCAGGCGGCCTGATCAAGCGGCATGGCGTCGCTGACCGCCACGCACTGCCGGGCCTGCACCATCGGGTATTCGACCATGATCCCCTGTACATGCGGAGTCCGGGCCGCCGATCCGTAATAACGCAGATCCGGGCAGAGGTTCTGGTGCCCGGACCGGCAATAGCCGCACGTTCCGCATTCATCGGTAGGGTTGATGATGACCTTCTGGCCCGGCACAAGGCCGGATACGCCGGGGCCGATTGCATCGACCACGCCGCTCAGTTCGTGCCCGAGGATCATGGGCTCACGGACCACGGCGTTCCCGACGCGCCCGATATGGTAATAATGAAGATCGCTCCCACAAATGCCCACGCCGCCCATGCGCAGACGGACGAAACCCGGCTGCGGCTCGGAGACGGGGCGCTCCTCAATGCGGAGGTCTTTAGGACCGTACAATACGCATGCTTTCATGGCGCCGTTCCTTTCAAAGTGCCTTGGTTCGGGCGTCCCGCAGGGGGAATGCGGAACGCCCGGGGTTGGGGTGGAGGAGATTTTGTTTTGTCTGTATTGCGTATAAAGAGGCAATTCCCTCCCAGCGCTTCCCGCAGCCTTGCAACAGGAAACTCCCACGCCGGGTCAAGGGGGCGCTTGCCCCCTTGCGGAATACGGAGGCAGCGCCTCTGCCGAGGGGTACGGGGGCGCGCAGCCCCCGAAAAACTACCCGCGGTTGCGCCCGTTCCACGCGCGGGCCAGCCGCAGGAAGCAATCCCGCATGGTCGCCACGGCGTCCTCATCGGACATCTGCCCGGCAAACCACTTGCGGGCCGGTTCGAGGAAGATGCTCCGCCCGATGGCGAACCCAAGCGCGCGCGGCGATTCGGGCAGCGCGGCGAACCGCTTCACCAGCTCGGCTTCCGCCACGTTGAGCCCGAGGAACAGAATGCCCCGGCAGTACGGATCGTATTCGCCGATCAACGCTTCGATGGCCTGCCACGTGCCTTGGTCGGCTACGGGCAGGATCTTCCAATAGTCGGGGTACACGCCAAGCTCGTAGCAGCGGCGCATCCAACGCAGCAGGCAGGCGTCCTGCTCTTCCCGCGTCTGCGGCTGGTCGACGATGATTTCCAACAGGAGATCATGCCCGGTGCTCCGCGCCCCCGAGAAGAGGCGGCACAGCTGGCGCTCGTTCTCTTCCACGACCTCGGGCGCATCCTTCGCACCGGGGCGGAACAGGCATTTCACCACATGGTTCTCAGGCCACGCCTGAAGCGTCGAACCCACGTCGGCCTTGCCCTCGAACATGAGCGGGTTAACCCCGGTCTTTTCAATGGAACGGCCCACCCAGAACGGATAGCGGTTGCTCTCGAACAGGACGGACTGGCCGTACGTGTCGTCCACGAGAATGCCCACATCGTTCTGGCCTTCAAGCTCCGAGGAGGCTTCCGCCACGGCCCGGAAAGCCAGATTCTTGAAGGCGGTAATGGCTTTGGCGTCGCGGCCCGTTTCGGCGGCCAGAGCGGAGAAGGGATCACGGTGGTCAAAGGCGAACACGGCGAGGTTCTTCCACTTGTTGCGACGGTTGGTGGCCCAGTGGATCTGTTCGAGCATGGCGTCTTCGCGCAGCCACTTATGCTTGCTGCCGTGGCTGACGAAGTATTGCAGCTCGGTCCAGCTCGGATAGGCTGAGGAGCAGCCGAGGCGGGACACGGCGAACGCCCCGGCGGCATTGGCGTAACGGCAGCAGGAGGCCAGATCCTCATTGCGCAGCCAGCCGCGCAGGAAGCCGGACATGAACCCGTCGCCCGCGCCGATGGAGTTGAACACCTTCACCGGGAAGCCCGGATAGACCACTTCATCCACGAAGCTGTCCGGAATATCCCCGGGCAGCGCGGCGCAGCCCTTGTCCCCGAGCTTGAAGACGAGGAGCGCCTTCGAGAGCCTACGGACTTCGCGCAGGGCTTCCATCGCCTCGGTCTTGCCGCCCGCGATGAAGAATTCCTCCTCCGTACCCACAATAAGGTCGAAGTACGGAAGGACTTTCTTGTATTCGGAGGTCACCTGCTCGGACGCCTCGGCCCAGCGGCTGGACCCGGCGTCGTGCCCCTGCAATCCCCACAAGTTGGGGCGGAAGTCGATGTCGAGGATGCACTTGAGGCCGAGGCGCTTTGCGGTTTCAAGCACCTTCATGGTCGCGGACCGCACGCCCTCGCGCGAGAGGTGCGTGCCCGTCACCAGTACGGCCCCGGCCCGGGCCAGATAGTCCGGATCGATGTCCTCGGCGGTCAGGCCCATGTCGGCGCAGTTTTCCCGGTACTGGATGAGCGGGAAGTCGTTGTCGCCCCGGATGCTCAGGAGCACCATCGCGGTGAGCCGCTTGGGATCGGTCTTCACGGCGCTGACGTCCACGCCTTCGCAGGAGAGCTGCCACTTGAGGTAACGGCCGTTGTCTTCCTGCCCCACGCCGGTGATCGCGCCCACCCGCAGACCGAGCCGGGACGTGCCGATGGCGATGTTCATGGGGCTTCCACCCACGGATTTGGTAAAGGTCATGGCCCGCTCCAGCGGGACGCCGAATTCGCCGCTGTAGAGATCCACGCACGACCGGCCGATACAAATCAGGTCAAAGTCCTTTTCAGACATATCCGAACTCCCTATCAAACTAGTATTGCCCCGTCAGGCGCGGAAGCCACAAGGGCAGATCCTGCCACAGGATCAGCATTATGATGAAACAGATGATCAGCATCATGTAGGGGAAAGCACCCTTGGCCACCCGCTCGAAGCTGATGCCCGACAGGTTTTGGGCAATGAACAGGTTCACCCCCAGCGGCGGCGAAAGCAGCGCCACCTCGTTGGTGATGACCCAGAAGATGCCGAAGAACACGGGATCGATGCCGACCTTGGTGATCAGGGGCAGGAAAATAGGCGCGAGGATGACGATGGTGGCGAGGGTTTCCATGAACATCCCGAGGAACAGCAGCAGAAGCCCGATGAGCACCAGAATGACATACGGATTGTCCGTCAGGGTGATCATGGCGTTGGCGAGCTGGTGCGGGATGCGCTGCATGGTCAGGATGCGCCCGAACAGCGTGGACACGCCGAGCACGATGATGATGCTGCCCGCCGAGACGTTGGTCAGCTTGATCGCGTCCCAGAGCTGGATGATCTTCAGCTCACGGGTGATGCACGTCCCGACGAACAGGGCGTAGAACACCGCCACCACCGAAGCCTCCACCGGCGTGCAGATCCCGGCGTAAATACTGCCGAGGATGATGACCGGGGCCATCAGGGAGAAGAAATTCTTGCGGAACATGGGCCAGAAATGGGCACCCTTGTCCTCGTCCACGGTTCCGGTGAACCCGGCGCGGCGGGCAAGGAAATAGGCCATGAGCATCATCATGAGCCCGAGCACGAAGCCCGGCACGAACCCGGCGGTAAACAACGCCGCGATGGATGTATTGGCGATGATGCCATAGATGATCATCGGGTTGCTCGGCGGGATCAGGATGCCGAGGGTGCCGCCCGTGGCGCACACGCCAGCCGCGTATTCCGGCGAATAGCCGCGCCGGACCATCGTGGGGATCATGATGCTGCCCATGGCGGCGACCGTGCCCGGGCCCGAGCCGATCATGGCGGCGAAGAACAGGCAGCCCAGAATGGTGGTGATGCCGAGGCCGCCGCGTATCCGGCCCACGAACAGCGAGGCCACGTCGACGATCTGGCGGGCCATGCCGCCCTTTTCCATGAGTGCGCCCGCGAAGATGAAGCCCACCACGGCGAGCAGCGGGAACATGTCCATCACCTTGAGCATGTCGAGCGCGACGATGCGCATGGGGATATTGGTCAAAATAAGGGCAAGGGTGGAGGCCACGCCGAGCGACACGAAAATGGGGCAGCCCACGATGAGGCAGAAGGCCATAACAATCCAAAGAACGGCATCGGCGGACATGCTACACCTCCTCCTGCTGTTGACCGAGGATGGAAACGCCGCCCCGGAAATGCCGGTACCACCGCTGGAGGATGCGGAAGCTCTGGAGCGTGAAGGCGGCGGGAACGGCGAAATAGACGTAACGCAGATCAAGCAGCATACTGCCCGACACCATAGGGCGGGTGGACATGCTGTCGATGAGCAGCGCGCCCTGATAGATCACCGTGGCGTTGAACCCGAGCCAGAGCAGATCCGCCAGCATGAGCAGGCCCACGCGCACGGGCGCGGGGAGCTTCTGGGTGTGCGCGGTCACCCGGATGTGCGCACCCTTGCAGGCTACGAGGCTCGCCGCGAAATAGACGAGATAGAGGAAGGAGAAACGGCACAGTTCTTCCGAAAACGTGAGCCCGTGCCCGAACGCGAACCGGACGACCACCTGCGCCATGAGCATGATCATGATGCCGACGAGCAGGACGCCGCAAAGCGCGTCTTCAAAGTGAACGTCGAGCCATGCAAGCAGATTCTTCATAGCGGAACTCCTGAGGGGAGGAGCGGCCCGAAGGCCGCCCCCGTCAAACCTGGACTTATCTGGGGAGCTGGCGTCCCAGCGTCTTCATGAAGGCCTCAACGATTTCAAGGTTCTTGATCTGGGGATAGAACTGGGGCCAGATGCTGACGGCCCGCTTCATCCACTCGTCCTCATCCGTGGGCACGCCGCAGAAGACCATGCCCTTTTCCTTCAGGAACTCACGGGAGGCGCTTTCCTGCTTGTCGAGCAGGGCGCGCATTTCGACGGTGGTTTCGTGCCCGGCCTCGATGATGGCCTGCTGCACGTCGGCGGGCAGGGAACGCAACCAGTCCACGTTCACGACCACGGGGCCGGTCCACAGCTTGTAGTGGGGTTCGGTGATGTACTTCTGCACTTCATAGAAGCGGTTGGTGGCGATGGAGACCAGCGGGTTGTCCTGACCGTCCACGACCTTCTGCTGGAGGGCGTTGAAGGTTTCGTCCATGGCCATGGGAACCGGGTCCGTGCCCCAGGCGCGGTACACGCCGATCATGATCGGGTTGTTGGGGGTACGGATCTTGACCGGAGCGAGGTCGGCCAGCTTGGCAACGGGCTGCTTGCTGTTGGTGATGAAGCGGAAGCCCTGCGAATGCCACGCGATGGCGATGGTGCCGCTTTCGGCTTCCATGCGCTTGTTGATGAGATCCCAGTTCTGATCGACGCAATCGTCGAATTCCTTGACGCTCTTGAAGATGTAGGGAAGGTCGAACGCTCCGAGGGAGGGGGCGAAGATCGAGGCGTTGTTCACCGCGAGCACAGTCATCTGGAGGATGCCCTGCTGCACGTCCTGAAAGCTGCGCTCCTCGCTGCCGATCTGCCCGGCGGGGAATTCCTGAATCTCGATGCGATCCGCGCCGAGCTTCTTGACCAGCTTGTCGTTCATCTTCGTGACGAGCGCATGGTAGGGGTCCATGTCCGAAGGCGTGTTGCTGTGCGCGAAACGGATGACGATCTTGTCCGCCGCGTTCGCGGGGGCCGGCGCGGCCCAGATCAGGCCGGCGCAGACAAGGGACAGAAGGGTGAAAAGACCTTTGCGCATATGAAACTCTCCGGTTTGAGGGTGGCGCCGTCATGTTCCGAAAGGAACAATCCGGCGGACTAACGGGATTGCCGTCACCAGTCCGAGAACCAATACTGCGTCTATTCTGTTTCATTCCATCTCCGAAACGTCGTTTTGTGTCAATACATTTTCAAAAAATGTACAAAAAAATACAGCATCCATTCGGCATGAACGGATGCTGTATTTTATATTTATTTAATTTCAATATGTTAAAAAAATATAGAATCCTTTCCAAAAATATTGAGCGTCATATAGTTGTAAAATTTATTCCATCAACAAGCGATCAATTCCACGCCCGCGGCTTGCGCGACCTCCTCCAACCGAGAAGGGACGGGGCTGTTGGTGAACAATACGTCCACGGTCTTGAGCGGGGCTACCCTGACCACGGCCTGCCGTCCGATCTTCGAACGGCTTGCCGCAAGCAACACTTTGTTTGCATTGCGCATCATGCACTGCGCCACGCTCACGTCCGCCGTATGGTAATCAAGCAGATGGCCGTCCGCCTCGCTGATGCCCCCGGTGCTCGTGATCACGTAATCGCACTGAAAACCGTTGACGAATTCGATTGTGCTTTCCCCCACAAGGCCGTTGCTGCTCTTGCGCATATAGCCCGAAGCGAGGACCACCTCGAAGTCGGTCTTCTTGTTCAAGGTGAGCGCCGCCACCACGTTGTTGGTGATGACCATGAGCCCGGAACGCTCGAGCAGCGCGTACGCGATGACCTCCACGGTCGTCCCGAGGGTAAGGAAAATGGAACTGTTGTCGGGGATATACTCCGCAATGGTCCGGGCGATGCGCTCCTTGTCCTTGAAATCCTCGACCTGCCGGGCATCGTAGGTGCTGTTCAGAATGGTCGTGCGGCAGCTCGCACCGCCCGGTCTGCGCTCCAGCATCCCCGTCCTGTCCAGCTCGGAAATGTCCCGCCGGATGGTCTGCGACGACACCCCGAGCTCCTCAGCCAGCGATTCGATGGAAACGTACCCTTGCCGCATCACGGCATAGAGAATGGCCTGATGCCGATTTTCCTGCTTCATGCAATCCTTCCTTCATGCAAACCGGCGGCTCCGCCGGACAGCCGGACCACGCGCGTCCACGCCGCATCCTCAATGACGAAATCAGGCCCGGTTTCGAGCAGCGCCCCGCGCCGCCCATACCCGTACAAGGCCGCAGCCGTGGCCATGCCCGCCTCCTGCCCTCCCCGCATATCGAGCGCCGAGTCCCCGACCATAATCGCCGTCCCCGGCTCCACGCCGTGGCGTTCCATGAGCAGGGCCAGCATCCCGGCCTTGGAGAGCCGCCGCCCCGGCAGCGAGTCGCTGCACGCGAACCCGGCCAGAAACGGCAGAAGACCCCGGACGTCGAGCAGACGGCGGGTTACGTCCTCCGGCTTGTTGGTAGCCACAAACAACCGGCAGCCCCGCCCCGACAGCCGCTCGAACAGCGGCGGTATGCCGGGGAACGCCGGGCTTTCGTCAAAGGGGCAGGCGCGGTAGCGCGCCCGGTAGATGCGGACGATGCGCTCCAGATCCGCAGGGGCCAGATCCGGGCAGATCCCGCGGATGATGTCTTCCAGAAGCGGCCCGATGCGCCCCTTGTCCAGTTCGGGCACGGCGAGCCCTTCCTCCCGCAGCACGCCGCCGAGCAGCCGCAGGATATCGGGGGCGCTGTCCACCAGCGTCCCGTCCAAGTCAAAAAACCAGTCGGCGTAGCGTTCCGTTCCACATCCCGTCATGGGGCCTCCTGTGCGTTGCGGTGAGCGGCAAAGCCGCCTCGACAGAATAGACGCAGCACGTTCGGAAACGGGGAGGCAAGCGCAGGCACCAGCCAGCATATGGTCTTGCTTCTTATGTATCCCGTTGGCGGTTGTCAATCGCCGCACAAAGCCGAAAGGCCCTAGATGCAACCCCATACGTGAAAAAGACGTTGCCCATAAAAAAGCCTCTCCGCCATAAACGGAGAGGCTCTTGTGGATGCTGCTCAAACGGTTACTTCTTGGGCCGTTGGGTATAGTGCAACCCCATGGACATGGACAGATCCCGATAAAAATCAAACTCGGACTGGAGGAAGGCATCGGCCTCGCTCGGGGGCAGCCAAGCGAGAATTTCGTAATTCTCCTCGGCGGACTTCTTCATGGCGGGACTGTTCAACGCCCGCTCGGAAGCCTTGGCGAGCTTTTCCACAATGGCGTCCGGAGTATCCTTGTTCACCACGAGGACACGCCAGCTCGTCTGGGAGAAATCATAGCCGAGCTCACGCAGGGTCGGCACATCGGGCAGCATGGCGAGGCGTTCCGGCGCGAACGTCGCCAGCGGAACGAAATCCCCCCGCCTGATGTAGCGCATGATGTCCGGCGGATGGCTGATCAGCGCGTCGGTATCCCCTATCAGGCAGTCGATGGTCCCGCGCACGGGGCCGTCCGGCTGCTCCACAAGCTGCACATCCAGCTTGGCAAGATCCTTGATAAGGTGCGTCATGCCGATCTGGAGGGAACTGGGGGCGTTGGTGATCCCGATCCGGGCCTTGCCGGGATGGGCCTTCGCGTAGGCCTTGAACTCCTCAAAGGTCTTGAAGGGCGCATTCTTGTTCGCCACGAACAGGATCGGCAGCAGGGTCGCACGCCCCACGGCCCGGAAATCCTTGGGCGAGGCGGACGGGCCGACCATGTTGGGCTTCAGGACCATCGGGCCCATCGCCGCGAAATACACGGTGTAGCCGTCGGGCTTGCCGTTGAGCGTCGCTTTCGCCGCCTTGCCCATCATACCATATTCAAAGACAAAGGGCACACCCAAAATCTTCGACATTTCCGCATTGTAGACCTTGCTCAACGCGTCATACGGCGTGGGCTCGAAGGGATGATACACGGTTACGGGGTGTTCCGGATACTCCGCGAAGGCCATCTGGGGCACGGCGGCGCAGAGCCAGAACAGGGCAATGCAAAGTGATTGGATCTTTCTGGAAAACATAGCACGTCCTCGTCGTGATCCATTCGAAAGGATTCAGAAAAAGGCCTTTGCCATGTCAGGGGACATTACCATCTGTGGAGCGCGCGCAGGGTCACAAAATCCGGATTGAAAGCCACCACGCTCTCGCACAACAAGGTATCCTGTATGCCGTAGTTCAGCTCATGCCACAGAATGATCGGCGTACCCGGAGCAAGCCCGAAAGCGGAAGCGATCCCCTTCCCCGCGCACCACGGGAGGAACGCCATCACCGTGTGCGACAACGTGCCGCCCGACAGCAGGTTGATCACATCCGTATAGGCCAGTTCCTGCGCGAACCCTTTTCCATTCCATGAGCCGTTCGATGTGAACACGTTACAGGTCACAATGGCCTGCGCGCCTTCCACAAGGTGCGCCGTCCGCTGGATCTTCCACGGCCGGGGGATCGTCAGCCTGACCGGCAGCGTCGGATCATCCAAAAGGATGTCCTTCCCACCGGGGCTCACGGGCATTTCCCGGATCGTGCTTGCCTGATACCCCGCGTCTTCAAGCATCCGACGGAGCCCGCGCTCCAAATCGAAACGCATCGGCGTATCAAGCACGCTGCGGTTGACGAGGTTCCCTATGCCGTGCCTTTTGGAGACGAACCCTTCGCGGCAAAGGATGCTCAACGCTTCCCGCACCGTAGCCCGGCTTACGCCCAACAGGCGGCACAACTCTTCCTCGGAAGGAAGCCTGCGATCCGGGCCGCACTGCGTACGGGCCAATTCGAGAATAGCCTCTTTCACTTCCACATACAGGGGTTCCCGTTGTTCCCTAACTCGTCTGACGTCTGACGACTTTTCCATAACTCACCCCATGTGGCCTGTCAATGTTTTCCCTCTGCGAAAAATACGGCGGAAAGCGGACATATCCTCTTCCCGTTTTTGCGGAAAAGGATGCCATGCCATCCCACGCGGCTCCAGTTGCGCCCGTTACGTTAGCAAAGCCACCAAAGAAATGGCAAGCGGCCTTCCCCCCGTCGTGCCCTCGGGCATATGCCGATCCGTCCGCCTTTTCAGCAAAGACGGTGTTCCTCTTCTTTGGAGCTTGACAATTTTTCAGCGCCATGTTTCATGGTACAATTGGATGAAAGAATCTTTTACATTATTTCAATAGGTTAAGCATTATGATCGGACCGATTACAGACAGTTGCGCTCTTTTCGTCGGCGGGCTCGCCGGGACCCTCTTCTCTGGGTTCATCCCGAAGCGCGTCAAGGAAACGCTTCCCCTCATCTTCGGCGTGATCACGCTGTGCATGGGCTCCACCCTCGTGAACAAGGCTTCAGCACTTCCCGTCGTGGTCATGGCCCTCATCGTGGGTTCCGTCATCGGCGAGCTCGTCTTTGCCGAATCTTTTCTTGCCAAGTGCATCAGGGCGCTGTTCCGCCTCGCAAAAAGCAAGCACTGCGGCAATGAGACGTACATCGTGAACATCATCACCCTTGTTTCCGCCTTCTGCTTCGGCAGCATGGGCATCTTCGGCGCGATAAACGAAGGCATCACCGGGTCCACGGACATCCTCCTCACCAAGGCCGTTCTCGATCTGTTCAGCGGCATCGTGTTCGGGACGCTTTTCGGCCTCTCGGTCAGCCTCATCGCCATACCCCAATTCGCCATCCTCGCCCTGCTCTATGCTTCCGCCGCCTTCCTCGCCCCGTACATGACGCCGGGAATGCTCAGCGACTTTACCGCCTGCGGCGGCGTCATCTTCGTCGCCACGGGGCTGCGCATGTGCGGCATCAAAATCTTTCCCGTGATCAACATGCTGCCGTCCATGCTCATCATCATGCCGCTCTCGGCGCTGTGGGCACGCTATGTCGGGTGAGCGCCGCCGTACATAGGGATGCAACGCCACGAAAAGGGGGGCCCGCATCCCGCCCTCCCCTCTCGCGGAGGTGCCGGGAAAACGCGGCGTTAACATATTCTTCACGCCGCTCAGGGTAGGTTGCAGTCCAACCAACCGCAAACGCAGCAAGGAGCGATCTCATGAAAAAAAGGTATCTTTGGGGATTCACGGGCCTTTTACTCTGTGGAATCGTCGGGCTTGCCGAAGCGCATGACGGATACAGGAAACATTCCCCAAACCGTCTTCTCATCCCGCCGCAAACGTATGTCGACAACTGCGGCTCATGCCATACGGCATACTCCGCCCTGCTGCTGCCGTCCGGCTCATGGAAACGGCTCATGGGGGATCTTCCGAACCATTTTGATGCCGCCGTCGAACTCGACGCCGCGGACAAGGAGCAGATCGGCGCGTGGCTTCAAGGCAATGCCGCGGACACGGGAACCACCCGGCGCGGAAGCAAAATTGCCAAAAAACTTCATGGCGACACGCCCGTCAGAATCACGGAAAGCCGTTGGTTCATACACAAGCATGATGATGTTTCACAAGGTTCCATTGCCAAGGCTCAAGGATTGAAGAACTGCGCCGCCTGCCATGCCGATGCCCAGCGAGGCGCCTTCTCGCGGTAGGCGGGAAAGGCATCGGTGTTTATTGCGGCAAGGCAGATACAGATTGGCTGAAAAAGCCTTTTCCGTGACCCTTGCCCGACTTCAGGCCCCCTTGAAACAGCAGGACGGCAAATGCCGCTGCCGGCATCCACCGCCCTGCAAAAGAGAGCTCCCCACGTTTTGATTGTCTTGATCCGGGGTCGGCACTCATACGCCCTCTTCGGACGCCGTTTGCCCTATATGCGCCGCAAAGGCACGCCCCGCGCCAAGCAGGGCCGGGAGCATGTACTCGCGGTTAAAACGGATAATCGGCAGGCGGTCGACCGCAACAATATCCATATGGCCCAGTGTGTCCTCAAGGCGGTCAAGGCATTGTATCGCCTCTCGGCCCGTCCCTCCGGCACAGGCGACCAAGAGGCTCTTTTTCCCTTTCAGAAAATGGTTACGGCGCGTCTCGCACCGGCGCAGGCGATCCAGAAAAGCCTTCAGGTTCTCGGCAAGATCGTGCCAGTAGACGGGCGTGATCCAGACAATCGCCTCGGCGGAAACGAGTCTCTGATAGTCTTCCGAAAAATCATCGTTGATCACGCACCTGCCTTCGCTCCTGCAAAGCCCCCACCCATTCCCGCACGCCCGGCAACACCTGATGTCCCGCTTATTCAGATGCAGAGCCTCGGCCTCACTGCCCGCCTCTGACAGCCCTTTCAAAATGTTGTCTTTGGCGGCAGAGGTCAAACCGTCTTGGTTGGGACTTGCCCATACGACCAATATCGACATGGCAACCTCTCTATCCGTTGAGATTTTCCCGTTTAAAACCACCTGCACGGCAAGCTGAACACTGGGCAGTTTGTTCCGCGCGCTTCATCCCGAAGCTTCGTGGGGGAAACAGTAAAACCGTCGCGCTCTGAAGGTCAAGAACCCGCGCCATATCCTCACTATGTGACGGCACAAACGGTGGCGGGGATTCACGCCGCCTTTGAGATGTTGCCCTTTTTTATTTGGAGAGGCGCGGAATACCATTTTGATAACATTAATTTGACAAAAGTAACACCTTGACCTATACACAATCATCGCAAAACGCCCAGGGAACCGATGTGGACGGTGACAGGGGCGTTTTCTTTCCCCGTTTTCTCTTTTTATATCAGGATGTAATCCGTTTATGGCCATGGAGGAAATCCGCCCGAAGCCCGTGCCCGCTTGATGCAAAAGACCTCTCATTGACACCGTCGGCGGTGGCCGGTATACCTCGTATTACATTTTTTATACGCGTAACACTATACTCTACATCTAAGAAAACAACGTGTTACGAAACAGGATCTCGGAACAGTCCGAAGGATCGCGCTCCAAGGAAGGCAGACTATGAACAGCAGACAACTGATGGCTTCTCTCGCACGGAAAACGCTGGTGTTCATCGCCATGATGTTTCTGTTGTCGCTGATCGTTTTCTATGTATCCCGCCTGACCCCCGGCGATCCTCTCCAATCCTTCTACGGCGACGCCATGCAGTCCATGACGACCACGGAACTGGACGCCGCACGGGAACGGCTGGGGCTGAACGGCCCCATCTGGATGCAGTACGCCAAATGGATCGGGAACGTCATGCAGGGGGATTTCGGCATCTCCTTGAAATACAAACGCCCCGTCCTTGATGTCGTTTCTCCGCTTATCGGCAATACGCTCATGCTCGGCGGCATCGCCTACGCGCTGGTCTTTATGCTCGCCATCGCGCTTGCCCTCTTCTGCGCCCGGTTCGAGGACACTTTCATGGATCGGTTCGTCTGCCGCATCGGTACGGTAGCCTTTTATGTGCCCGCCTTCTGGATGGGCGTGGTGCTGGTGCTCGTTTTCAGCGTCAACCTCAAACTGCTGCCGAGCAGCGGTGCCTACGGGATCGGGAAATCCGGCGATTTGACCGACCGCCTGCGCCACCTCGTCCTGCCGCTCATCGTCATGGTGGCGAGCCACCTGTGGTATTACGCTTACATGATCCGCAACAAGCTGCTGGATGAAATCCGCCGTGATTACGTGCTGCTGGCGC
The DNA here is from genome assembly GCF_000701705.1 of Bilophila wadsworthia ATCC 49260. GTDB lineage: Bacteria > Desulfobacterota > Desulfovibrionia > Desulfovibrionales > Desulfovibrionaceae > Bilophila > Bilophila wadsworthia. The sequence continues at coordinate 69,368 of NZ_JNJP01000002.1, forward strand.
GGGCCAAGGGGCTCGGAAGGACACGGGTCCTGCTGAGCCACTGCCTGCGGAACGTGCTCCCCACCATCGTCAGCATCATGGCCATCTCCATCCCCCACGTCCTGAGCGGCACCTATGTGGCGGAATCCGTATTCAACTATCCGGGCATCGGCCTGCTCGCCGTATCCAGCGCCAAATACCATGACTACAACCTGCTGATGCTCATGGTGCTGATCACCGGAGCGATGGTCATGCTGAGCAGCCTTGTCGCGCAGGCCGTCAACGAAGTCATCGATCCGCGCATGAAGTCTTCTGACGGGGTCGTGTGCTGATGGACGCCTCTTCCAACGATGCCTTCACGATCGTCGGGGCCGGGTACAGGGCGCACCAGCCCGCCATACGGAAAAAAGGCTTCTGGGCGCGGCTGAAAGGCAAGCCCACCCTCTCCGTCGCCGTGTTTTCCGTGATTGCCCTCGGCTGCCTTTTTTCCAACCTGATCATCAACCATGATCCCGCCGAACTCTTCCTCATGAACGTCAATGAGGCTCCCAATGCCGAATTCTGGTTCGGCACGGACTCTCTGGGGCGGGACATTTACTCGATCATCTGGTACGGCGGCAGGGCTTCCATCTTCATCGGGCTGATGAGCGCCGCGGTCATTACCCTTATCGGGGTTTCTTACGGCTGCCTGTCCGGGGTCGCCTCCGGCGTGGTGGACAGCGCCATGATGCGGGCGGTGGAACTCCTGCAAAGTGTCCCGGTCCTTCTGTCCCTGCTGCTGATCCTTTCCCTCATGGGCAAACCGAACGAGCTCACCATCGCTCTCGTCATCGGCGTCACCGGCTGGTTCGCCCTGTCCCGCATTGTCCGGAGCGAAGTCCGGCAGATCCGCAACAGCGAGTACATCCTCGCCTCGCGCTGCATGGGCGCGCGGTTTCCCTTCATCATGCGCAAGCACCTCATCCCGAACTTCGTGTCGGCGATCATGTTCGTGGTCATTTCCAGCATCAGCACCAGCATGGCGATGGAAGCGACCTTGAGTTTCCTCGGACTGGGCCTGCCTGTGGACGTGCTCTCATGGGGGAGCATGTTGGCATTGGCCGACCGGGCGCTCCTCCTCAACTCGTGGTGGGTCATCCTCATCCCCGGGGTTTTCCTTGTGGTTACGCTGCTGAGCATCACCAGCATCGGCCATTACTTCCGAAAAAGAAGCAACCAAGGGCCAAGCAACCTGTAACCACAGGTCGCCTTTATAAATACAGGCAACGTACGACAATCCGAAAAGGAGAACTTCGTGAAGAGGAACGTATTGACCGCTCCGGTCTTGAAAACGGTTCGCTGGGGCCTCATGTGCCTTGCGCTCTGTCTCGCCTCAATGCCCGCCAACGCCGCCGACGAAATGGCGAACACCCTTGTCTACGCCGGGGAAAACGAGGACACCATCAACCCCCTGCTCAACAACCATCAGGAACTGCCCACAATCATTTTTTCCGGCCTGATGAAGTACGACGCCAAGGGCCAGCCGGTTCCCGAGCTCGCCGAGAGCTTCACCTATGATAAAGGGACGCACACCTATGCCTTCAAGCTGCGCGACGGCGTGAAATGGCACGACGGCAAGCCCCTCACCGTGGAAGACATCCTGTTCACCTACGAAGCGCTGACCAAAGACAAGACGCTGGCCTCATCCATCACCAGCAACTACGAGGACATCAAGTCAATCACGGCGCCTGACGCCCAGACCGTGATCTTCACCTTGTCCAAGCCCAACGCCGCCATGCTGGACAACTTCACCATCGGCATCCTGCCCAAGCACCTGTTCGCGGGCAAAGACATCAACACCGCCCCCGCCAACCAGCACCCCGTGGGCACCGGGCGTTACAAGTTCGTGGAATGGGACACCGCCGGCGGCATGATCATTCTGGAAAAGAACAAGGACTACTACGGCAAGGTGCCGAACATCGACCGGATCGTCTACAAGACCGTCGCCGTCGAAAGCACCAAGGCCCTCATGCTCCAGTCCGGGGAAGCGGATCTGGCGTGGCTGAACGCCAAGTATGCGGACACGTTCCGGGGCAAGGACGGCTACAAGAACATCGACTTCGCCACCGCCGACTACCGTTCCGCCGCTATGGATTTCCATACCGACTTCTGGAAGCGGAACGGCGACTCCATCGGCGTTCTGAACTACGCCCTGAACAAGGACGCCATCGCCAAAAGCGTGCTGAACGGCCAGGGGTTCCCTGCGTTCAGCCCCATCCAGATGAACGCCTACGGCGGCAACAAGGCCGCGGACATCTACTCCTACGATCTCAAGAAATTCGCCGCCGAAATGGAAAAGCTCGGCTGGAAGAAGGGCAAGGACGGCATCTACGAGCGCAACGGGCAGAAGTTCTCGTTCACGATTCAGGTCCGGGACTATGAGGAAGAGCGCGTAGACATCGCCAAGGTCATCGCCAACGAATTGAAGAAAGCCGGGGTCGACATGCAGATCGTCCTCGTCACCAAATTTGACTGGAAGGCCGGGTACAACGGATTCCTCGCCGGGTTCGCCGCCGAATTCGACCCGGACGGCGTCTACAAGGATTTCGTCACCGGAGCCAGCGACAACACGATGGCCTATTCCAACCCCAAGGTCGACGAACTGCTGAAAAAGGGCCGCGCCACCGAAGATCCGGCCCAGCGCAAGGCCATCTACGGCCAGTTTGAGGAAGCCTATGCCGAACGCCCCGGCCACCTGCTGGTCGCGTACCTGAACGGCAACTACGTCAGCATCGCCGGGCTGAAGGGGCTTGATACCGCGCGCGTTCTCGGCCACCATGCCGTGGGCGTCATGTGGAACATCGAAGACTGGACGCTGAACCGCTAACCGCACGCAGCAGGGCCGTCCGGGACATCCGGGCGGCCCCGGCTGCCTTTTCGGAGCACCGAGGAAGACATGGACACCGTATTGGAACTGGAAAACGTTTCCGTTCATTTCGACACGCCCGACGGAACCGTTCAGGCCGTCCGGGACGTTTCGCTGTCCCTCAAGAGCGGCGAAACGCTTGCCATCGTGGGCGAATCCGGATGCGGCAAGTCCGTTTTGTGCAAATCGGTCATGAAACTCCTTCCCGGCAATGCCCGGATCAGCGGCAAAATGCTCATCGACGGCAAGGACATTGCCCCGTATACCGAAAAACAGATGCGCAAGCTGCGCGGTTCCCTGTTTTCCATGCTGTTTCAGGACCCCATGACCACGCTGAACCCCACGATCCCCATCGGGAAGCAGATCACGGAAGCCGTGCTGAAACACCGCAAAATGAGCCGGGAAGATGCGCAAAAACTGGCCGTGGAGATGCTCCACCGCGTGGGCATCGACGATCCAGCCCAGCGGATGCTCTTGCAGCCGCACTATTTTTCCGGAGGGATGCGCCAGCGGTGCGTGCTTGCCATCGCGCTGGCCCTGAACCCGCACATCCTCTTCGCCGACGAACCCACTACGGCGCTGGATGTGACCGTACAAGCGCAGATGCTCGACCTGCTGCGTGATATCCAACGCAAGACCGGCATCGGCATCGTGCTGGTTTCGCACGATCTGGGCGTGGTCGCCCGCATCGCGGACCGGGTCGCCGTGATGTATGCCGGGAAAATCGTCGAGATCGGGACCGCCGAGGAAATCTTTTACGACCCGCGCCACCCGTACACATGGGGGCTGCTAGGCGCCCTTCCCTCTCAGGCCGTGGAAAACGGGGAGCTCAGGGGGATTCCGGGTATGCCGCCGACGCTCCTTGATCCGCCTCCGGGTGACGCCTTCGCCGAACGCAATCAGTATGCCATGAAAATCGATTACGAGCGGATGCCTCCGATGTTCCCCGTTTCCGAAACCCACAGCGCCGCAACATGGCTTCTGGATGAAAGGGCGCCCGCGGTCACGCCTCCCGTCACCATCAAACGCCGCGGTATGGTCCATTGAAGAATCCGGTTCTTTTATCCGTCAGAAACTACAAGCAGCATTTCCCCATCAACAAGTCCCTGACGGTGCACGCCGTCAACGGGATTTCTTTCGACTTGCGAAAGGGGGAAATCTTCGGGCTGGTCGGGGAATCCGGCTGCGGCAAGTCGACGGTGGCGCGCGCCATTATGGGCATTTATACCCCGACGGAAGGCGAGATTTGCTTCAAAGACTTTCTGATCTCGGAAAAGCGCTCCTACCGGGAGCACAAGAAAGATATCCAGCGCAATATGCAGGTCATCTTCCAGGACTCTGCGGCGGCCCTGAATCCTCGCATGAAGGTTGCCGACATCATTGCGGAGCCCTTGGTTATCAATCGTGTTTATCCCGATAAGGTCCGGTTGCGGGCCGAAGTGGACAAACTGCTCACGCTTGTCGGGCTGGACACCAGCTACGGCAACAAGTTTCCGGCCGAGATCTCCGGCGGGCAACGCCAGCGCGTCGCCATCGCCCGCAGCATAGCCGTCAACCCCGAACTGATCGTCGCCGACGAGCCCGTTGCGTCACTCGACGTTTCCATACAGGCGCAAATCGTGTCCCTCTTTCAGCACTTGCAGCGGCAGCATGGCTTCACGTTCCTGTTCATCGCGCACGACCTGTCGATGGTCCGCTACCTCTGCGACCGCGTGGGCGTCATGTACGAGGGCAGGCTGGTGGAGCTCGCCCCGGCGAAAGAGCTTTTTGGGAACCCCCTGCATCCCTATACCCGTGCGCTGCTCTCCGCCATTCCCGTACCGGATCCTGTTTACGAACGCTCAAAAAAGATCATCCCCTACACGCATGAAACGGCGGATCTGAGCGGGGAATGGCGGGAAATCCTGCCGGAACATTTTCTGCTCGCCCGGAGTGAGTAAGGCCATATCGCGGGCCGGATTTTACATTTCCGCTACGCATTTCCCTGAACCATCCCTCCGGTAGCGCGGGGAGGCTTCATCCGTACAAGGCACGGACATGGCGTGATCTCCTCTTCCGGATAGGAAAAACTCCTCGGGATGTCTCGCATGGCGTTACCTTGAAGGGCATTCCTCTCCGGCAGTATCCTTTTCAATCTCTTTTTTCCGTGCGCTCAACGATATACAGTTCCCCGGCTTTTCCCCTTTCATCATCAATAAGTTCATTCCATTCGGCAAAAAAGATATCTTTATACGATTCGTATCCCCTTTTATGTAATTCATTTTTCAACCATCCTTCATCCTTTTCCATCATTTCCAGAGCGCCTGTATCTATTGTCCCGTTCGTTATGAGTATATTTGATGTTTTGCGGGCATCTTTTTTCTGAATGGTGGCCTGCCCATTCGGCTCAATCTGCGCATTCCATATATCATAGAGGGAGTGAACGCCCTGGATTCTGGATAATGTCGCAAAATCAGCGATATCAAGACCCAAGAGTTCAAATTTATCCTGTAAATACTTGCCTTTTATCACAACAGGAGTAGGCCTTCCCACTATCATCTTCTGACCGGACTCCGTGTGTATGCGCAGGGCATTTACCCCTAATACCAGAAGTTGCCATATCGCCAATACGATTATGAATTGTACGGTAGTTATGTCCTGATTATAAATAACACCGCCAATGATGCCGCCCATCACGAAATTGCCTATAAGGTCGACCGGGGTCATCTGTGCCAATTGGCAGCGATTGGTCGTCCGCAGCACCCAAAGAAAACCGATCAGCCCTACAGCCAGTTTGATCGCAATGTTCCCGTATGAAAGAAGCGAAGCTATCATGGCACTATCCATTGAACTCTCCAGAAACGTTCTCTCTCAAGCCCTCTAACGGCCTAGACGTATTCCCTTTGCTCTCCCTTGCCTGTTTTTCGTGGTCCAAGGATACGCCCAGAAAACCTTGCTGTCCGTTATCTTATTCCGGAGGAGGCGATAAACAGCCAGGGCAAGGGAGTGAAATGACACACTCCGAACTGGAAAAGGCAATCCCATCCGTCATCTATGAAAATCAAACGCTAAACGCCCTTTACATTCCAATGGCCAGCGATTATTGCTTTATGAAAATACTGAGCAAAGGTACCCCATGTCTCGTTTCCGCCATCAGATTTCAGGCATGACCTGACGCCGTCTGCGGTGGGGCTGTATGTCCCCGTCACAGTTGGCGGTGTGCTGATAGCGGCATCCCCTCCCGCCTTTCTTTCCTGACGGACATTCCCCCATCGCTTTTCCCGTATGGTTGCATACGGGCTTTTTTGTATCTTGTGCGCGGTACACGTTTCGCTGCCGCGTCGGAGGCTCCGGAACCCTTTCGGAGCGTTCATACACAACAAGCATTGGGGAAATGTCCATGTTCGCACCCTTCCGCCGGGCACCCCTTGCCGGGCTTACCGCACACGGCCTGCTCGGGAAACCCTCGGCCGAGCTTCCCTCCTTTGAGGCGGCCTCGTTTTCACGGCACGCCACTCCCCGCCCATCGCGGCCGTGTCCAAGGACAGGGCCTTCGAAGCTCAATGCGTCTGCCCTAAGCCTTTCGCCGATCGGGAAAACTACGCGCTTGTCGAAAACGGTAAGCCCCTCGGCGTTTCCTGATCCCCCTGCCTCGAAGAGTTCTTCCGGAGCCGCTTTCTTGCGTGCCCAGAAGCATATGGACATGGGCACGCCCGTGAAGAGCCTCTGCCCGTTCCGGACGGAAGGGCGGGCTCCCGCCACCCCCAAGGGTTCCGCATCCGACGCCGCCCCCATAAGGAGAACCGTATGCCTGTAGCCGGTGTCGATGTCGGCTCCGTAGCCGCCAAAGCCGTTATCTTCGATCCCCAATCGCGTTCGCTGTTGGGCAAGGCCGTCCTGCCCACAGGCTGGAACGCGCGCGAGGCCGGGGAAAAGGCGCTGGCCGCCGCCTGTGCCGACGCGGGCGGGATCGCGGCATCCCGTATCGTCGGAACGGGGTACGGGCGCATTTCCCTGCCCTTTGCGGACAAAGTGGTCACGGAGATCACCTGCCACGCGCGCGGTGCCGTCCACCTCTTCCCCGGAACGGGCGTTGTGCTCGACATCGGAGGGCAGGACAGCAAGGTCATCAGTACGGCCCCGGACGGCTCGGTGCAGGATTTTCTGATGAACGACAAGTGCGCGGCGGGCACGGGCCGTTTTCTACAGGTCCTTTCCGGCATCCTCGGCATGGAGCTGGCGGAGCTCGGTGAAGCCGCCGGACGGGGAAAGCCCGCCGCCATTTCCAGCATGTGCGCCGTATTCGCGGAAACGGAAATCATCGGCCTGCTTGCGCGGGGTACGCCACCCGCCGATATCGCCGCCGGCGTCTTCCGCTCCATCGCCCGGCGTATGCGGGGCCTTGCCGCCCGCATACCCTTGCGCGGCGAATGCACGTTCACGGGCGGGCTGGCGACAAGCCCTTCGTTCAGCAGGCTGCTTTCCGAAGAACTCGGCGTCCCGGTCAACGTGCCCGAGTATCCGCAACTCGTCGGAGCCATCGGAGCGGCCTTGATTGCCGCCCGCATCTGAACGGCTTCACCACCATACCTTGAAGGAGAACTTCCATGGCATACGCAAGTCTCGAACGGTTCCGCGACATCACCGGGCGCAATGTGCTGGCGCTGCAACAAGCCAAAGAAGCGGGGAAAAAGGTCGTGGGCCAGTACTGCATCTATTCGCCGCTGGAAATCGCCCTTGCCGCAGGAGCCATTCCGGTTTCGCTGTGCGGCACGAAAAACGATTCCATCCCGGTGGCGGAAACCATGCTCCCCCGCTCCCTTTGCCCGCTGATCAAGAGCAGTTTCGGTTTCGCGCTCCAAGACAGCTGTCCCTATCTCGCCGCCTCGGACATCGTGGTGGCGGACACCACCTGCGACGGCAAGAAAAAGATGTACGAACTGCTGGCCGCCTACAAGCCGGTCGTACTGCTCCAGCTTCCGCAGATTCAGGACGGGGACGCCAAGGACTACTGGCGCGCCCAGTACGCCAAGCTCGCCGCGAGGCTGGAAAAGGATTTCGGCGTTTCCATCACCACGGACGATCTGCGGAATGCCGTCCGGCTGACCAACCGGCTCCGCCGAGCCCTCAAGGATGTCCTTGACCTTGCCAAGCGCAAACCGTCGCCCCTGACGGGCATGGATCTGCTGGACATCTGTTTCCGGGCTTCCTTCATGCCCGACTACGAGCAGGCCATCGCGCTCCTTCAGGACATCGCCGCCGAGATCGGCGGGGCGAGTGACGGGGCCGTTTCCCCGGACGCGCCCCGCGTCCTGCTCACGGGCGTCCCCACGGGGCTGGGCTCCCACAAGGTCATCCAGCTCCTCGAAGAGTGCGGGGCGAGCATCGTCTGCATCGACAACTGCACCTGTTATAAAAAAGTGCGCCTGATGATGGATGAAACCGCCGATCCGCTGACCGAACTCGCCGGACGGTATCTCGACACGCCATGCTCCGTCATGTCGCCCAACCCCAACCGCTACACGGCGCTGCGAGAGCTGACGGAAGCGTTCCAGACGGACGCCGTGGTCGATCTCACCTGGCAGGGATGCCAGACGTACGATGTGGAATCGTGGTCCGTCAAAAAGTTCGTGCGTGAGGAACTGGATCTGCCGTTCCTCCAGATCGTGACGGACTACTCGGAGGCGGATACCGAACAGCTCAAGGTCCGGATCGAAGCCTTCCTCGAAATGCTCAACTAAGCCTCTCGGCGGCATGGAAGCGCCGTCCAGCCGTTTGTGCGGACGGCGGCCGCTTCATGAAAAAACAGAAAAGGATAGTCACATGACCAAGGAATTGAATTGCTGCGGGTTGGCCTGCCCCGAACCAGTCATCCGCTGCCGCAGGATGCTGGAAGAAGAAAAACCCGCCTCGCTGCGCGTGCTTGTGGACAATACGGCGGCTTCGGAAAATGTGGGCCGCTTTCTCGGCCGCACCGGCTATTCCGTGGAAGTACGGCAGGAAGGAGCCGACTTGTGGTGCGTTTCCGCCACAGCGTGCGGATGCCGCGTCACCGAGCCGGAACCCGCCGCCGCAACCCTCACGCCCGGCAAGACGTTGGTCCTCATCACCACCGAAACCTTCGGGCGCGGCGATGATGAGCTGGGCGAAAAACTGATGGGGAATTTCCTGTCCACCCTGCCCGAGCTGGGGGAGAGCCTGTGGCGCGTCATTCTGCTGAACGGCGGCGTGAAGCTCGCCGCCACCCTCGGAAAAGCACTGGACAGCCTGAAGGCTCTGGAAAACGCGGGGACGGACGTCCTCGTCTGCGGAACCTGCCTTGATTTCTACGGCCTCCTTGAGGCGAAGCAGGCCGGACAGACCACCAACATGCTGGATGTCGTGACCAGCCTCGCACTGGCCGACAAGGTCATCCGCCCGTAAAATCCCTTTCCGTTTGCCGAGGCACGGGTTCAGGCCCCGCTTCTGGAAAAAACAGCTCGGTACACAAAAGACTCCCCCTCCCGGCGCAAACCAGGAGGGGGAGTTTGGACACATATCCCGACACCCAGCTACACGCTCTTTAACCGCACGTTATTGAGGATAAAGAAGTGTATTCAAGCGGATGGAATATGCGTGCGTCCCCCCGAGGGAACGTCTCTCCCCGCCGCCCGTTCATGCGGACGGCATGGCGGGGGAGGACGCCTTTCCCCAAACATCCTCCCCCGGAGTCATACATAACCTTATTTCTTGCGGCTGCGCAACCAACGCTCGGCGGCGAGAGCGGCTATGGTACCGTCGCTGACCGCCGTGGTGATCTGGCGGTACGGCTTGTGGTTGATGTCGCCCGCGCCGAACACGCCGGGAATATTGGTAGACATGTCTTCGCCCGCAAGGATGTAGCCCTTGTCATCGAGGGCGATCGCATCCTTGAACCATTCGTTGTTCGGGGACTGGCCGAGGAAGACGAAAATCCCGTCCACGGGCAGCGCGGTGCGTTCGCCGGTCTGCGCGTTTTCGAGGATGGCGGCGGACAGCTTGCCGTCCGTGACTTCCACGTCCACGACCTTGGTCGTCTTGAAGCCCTTCACGCGGGGATCGCCGAGCAGGGCGTCCTGCGTGGCCTCCGCCGCGAAGAAGCGATCCATGATTTCCACCACGGTCAGCTCGGCGACGCCGAGATTCAGGAGGTACAAGCCTTCGTCGAAGGCGCTGTTCCCGCCGCCGACCACGAGCACGCGCTTGCCTTTGTACGGAGCGCCGTCGCAGATCGCGCAGAAGTGCATCTGATCGCATTCGGTGGGCACGTCCAGCGCAATGGGCTTGCGGCCCGTCGCCAGAATGATCGCCGGGGCCTTGTAAACGATGCCGTCCCCATGCACGGCTTTCTCGTCTTCGCCAAGCTCAAGGCCGGTGACTTCGAACACTTCCTCCACTTCCACGCCCATGTGATCCACATGTTCGCGCATCTTTTCCATGAGTTCCATACCGTGGATCTCAGGATAAGAGGGAAAATTCTCCACCGTATACGTCGAATTCACCAGCCCGCCCGTCACATTCGTCTCGAGGAGCACCACATCGAGGTTCGCGCGTTTCGCGTAGATCGCCGCCGTCATCCCGGCAGGCCCGCCGCCCAGTACGATGATGTCACAAGTACGTTCTTCCATTGCAAGCTCCTGATGGAAACTCCTGATTTGCCGAGGAAAAGGCCCTTTATAAAAAGCCTTCCTTCCCGGCCCCCACCTCAAAACGTTTCGGCTGGTGAGGAGATGACGCCACGGCTTTCCCGCACGGGAACCGCCGCCTTTTCCGAGACAAACGACGCGACGACCGGCCCGCCTTTGCCCATGCCTTGCCGCCGAAGGGGATTCGGCTCACGCAATCATTGGCAAAAACAAGCGATTATCGAAGCCTTCATCGTAACGGATGTATAAGAGAAAAAGACAATGTGAAGGGAAGGGGGAGCGCGCATCAGCGCACCGTTCTGGAATCCCCCTTCCCCCCATTCGGCAACTTAGGCCTTCTCGAAGAACGCGGCCATTTCGCGGGGGTTCATGAGGCCGACCTTGGAAGCTTTGACCTCACCGCCCTTGATGACGAAAATCGTCGGCGGGCGTTCCGCGCCGAGCGCGGCGGCAGCGGCGGCGTTCTCTTCAATATCGATGCCGTACAGCGCGATGCCGGATTTGGCGGCTCCGAACTTCTCGAGCACCTTCTCCATGTTCTTGCAATGCGGGCAGAGCTTCTTGAAGAACAGCAGCACGCCGTTTTGCGTCGCGGCAAGGCGATCCTTATAGTCAGCTTCGGTGATGATCTCGATCATAATGTCACTCCAATGGGTTTCATGCGGTTCTCTCGTCACGAAAGGGGATTCCCCTCCGTACCGCCTGCCTTCACTCGAAAAACATGGGGAAGGCGGTGTATCCAGGGAGGGAGAAACCGTGCGGGAATTCCCCGAAAGCTCCCTCTCCCCGGTTCATCTTATTTTCCTCCCTCGCTCGGGTTGCACAACTCCGCGAGGGCTTCGCGGTCGAGGATCTCAAGGGAACACCGGGTAAAGTGCCCCAGAACGCCCCGATCGCGCAGGGTCCGGATAATGCGGCATACCGTGCTCCGATGCAAGCCGAGCACAAGGGCCAGCTCGGACTGCGACACGCCGGGGTTGACCACGCGGGTCCGGCGCTCATCGGCCAGCCGGTGCAGATACCGGCATACCTGCGTCTGCGGGTCCAGCTCGACGCTTTCGGTTATCTGGCTGTAAAAGGCCCCGGCCTTGGCTCCGAGCGAGTGGACCAGATTGCTCATCAGCGCCGGATGGCGCCGCACGAATTCGGCATCGTCCAGCAGGGTCCGGGGGAAATTATAGACTTCACAGGGTTCCAGCGCCACCAGCGACGCGGGATGCGAAGGGGAAACATGCAGCAACACGATTTCGCGGAAGAGGCACCCCGGCTCGATATAGAGCACGATGCGCTCCTTGCCCGTTTCGGAAAGATTCAGGAGCCGTACCCTGCCCTTCTCCAAAAACGAGAAGGTGGAGGTTTCGGGATCGTCTTCCCACTGGTAGGACTTGCCTACCATCTGACGCTGGCCTTGATGCAGGACCGAACGCCACGGGCTGTTGAGATCCCGGATGCGGAAAACCGGGCCTTCCTGCTTGCAGAATCCGAAACGGTTCATGTTTCCTCCTTTTCACCCCTCCCTACAGGTTCATCATGGGCCAGATAAAGGTGGCGACGAACGCCACGATCAGGCTGGCCAAAACCATACGCGTCAGCATGATACCGATAAGGTAACGGACGCGGACGTATCCGGTCGCGAACATGATCAAGGCCGGGGCCAGCTCATACGGCAGGAAGAACTGGTCAAGCCCGTACAGGAAGCTGTACAGGATGGGCTTGATCCCAAGGTTCAGCGAGGTGGCGATTTCGGCCATGGGCACGCTCAGGGACGTTGCCGCCGCGACAGGCGTCAGCACAAGGTTGGCGACGACGCCCACCCAATAGGCGAACATGGACGAACCGGCATTGCTGTCGATCTGCTGGAGGTAGGGCACCAGCTTCCCGGCCAGCCATGCGGGGATGCCGAGGGTTCCCGCCACAATGCCGATGGCCATGCAGCCCGCGATAAAGAACAGGATGGGGAACTGCACCTTCTTGAGATCGCTGGCTTCCATCAAGTTGAAGATAGGGGTGAACCCAAGCAGGACCATGCTGCAGAAGGCGAAGTAGCCGGGGATACCGTGCCACGGTTCGCTGATAAAAGCCACCAGCGCGAGCAAGGCCAGGACGAGGGTCTTCTTTTCGTCGCGGCTCATCTTGCCGAGAGTGGCGAGTTCCGCTTCGGCACAAGCGCGGCAGCGGGAAATGTGCTCGCCAAGCTCACGCCCGCCGAAAAGGTGCAGGATGGTATAGGCCAGCAGCGCGTGCCCGATCTGGTAAGGCAGATTTTCGCTGTAGAAGCCCAGCCATGTGAACGGGACGCCCATGTCCTTGACCATGAGCAGGCCGATGATGCCCGTGTTGTTGGGCAGGTAGGCAGCCGAAGAGATGGTCGCGCCGAAGAAGGCGGCAAGGACGATGGTGGTCGCGGAACGGGAAGTCACGGACAGGTTGAGGCTCTGGCACATGCCGGTGGCTATGGCCATGAACAGGATGTCGACCGTGATGACGTCGGGGATGATCGCGCTGACGATGAATCCGGCGAGCAGGAACGCGATGTACATGCGAATGGGGGTGGTCCCCACGCGGCTGATGGTGAACAGGGCAATACGGTTGGCGAGGCGCGTCTTTTCCATGAGCACGCCGATGAGCATACCGCACATGCACAGCCACGGGATGGGGGTGGTCCAGCCGACGAAAGCCACATCCGGAGCCGCGATGCCCGTCAGGATGTAGTACATCAGGAGCAGGACGGCGGTGACGAAATTCGGCAGCAGGTCAAAGGCGAACATGCCGATCGCCATGATCGTCCCGAACCAGTAGAGGTTCACTTTCGGTGTGCTCGGGTCATAAAAGCACCAAGCCACAAAGAGGCCACCGAGCAGGCTCGTCAGCCAGCCTATCCACTTTCCGGACAGCTTGTTGGTCGCAACGGCAGTTGTCATATGCGCTCCGCGCAGTGCATGGAATAGAGTGAGATATATGGAAAAGGAAGCCCCGCAGCCCGGCAAGGATCCGGCACCTCCCCAACACAGTGAACAAGGGTTCGCTAAAAACAAAAACCTTAGGAAGGGGAGGGATTGGGGGGTGGGGGAAGGGAGGGGAACCCCTTCCCCCAGTTCTCCCTTTCTTCCTATCCTCAGCTCGTACGGATTTCGCCGATGACGAGCTTGAGCTGCTGGAGCATCTCGCGGGCCTTGTCGGGATTCTGATCCGCGATGTTGTTGAGCTGGAAGGGGTCGGCCTTGCGGTCGTACAATTCATCATGATCGGGCACCTGCACCTTCGCGCCTGCCGTGCAGGTCCACATTTCTTCCTTCATTTCGGTGCCGGAACCGGCGATGCAGTCCACGCTGTCCTTCACGTCCTCGCTCACCAGCCAGTGCACGTAGGAGTAATCCTCGGTGATGAGGGACCACGACATGCCGTAGTACCCGGCGATGGCGCAGTCGCGCACGGTGTCGGTCTCGCCGCGCATTACGGGCAGGAGGCTGATGCCCTGCATTTCCGAGGTGTCATAGGTCGGGAAGCCGAAATCGCTCGCCTTCTGCGGCGTGCCGAGCTCCCCGAGCGCGTCCATGATGGTCGCGGTCACGTCCACGTTCTGCACGAAACTCTTGATGCGCTTGCCGCCTTCGATGCCGGGGACGTGCATGATCAGAGGTACGTGCACGAGTTCCTCATACGGCCAGGGACGGCACTTGCGCATGATGCCGTGGCCGTGCTCGCCTTCGCCCATCGGCTGGCCGTGGTCGGACATCAGCACAATAAGGGTTTCGTCCCAGAGCCCCTGAGCACGGATGGAGTCGAGCAGTTCGCCCACCCACTTGTCCACCTGCATGATCTTTTCCATGTACAGGGCGCGGATGTGCTCGCATTCGCGTTCCGTGATGCGGCCCTCGATGGGCGTCCACGGCGCGAGCACCAGCGGGTTGCCGACGTATTCGGGATCGTAGGGGCAGGGTTCGCCCTTCCACACGGATTCCGGGTCCCAAGGTTCGTGCGGATCAAAGGAGTCCACCCAGAGCAGGAAGGGGCGGGTCTTGTCGCGGCGGTTGGACAGCCAGTTTTGGGCATCCGTCATGACGCGGGAAATATAGCTGTCTTCGGGCTTGCGGAACTGCTGCTGGCGCAGGAAGCAGCCGATTTCGTCGAGGAGCTGCGTGCTGTCGTCGTCGATGACTTCGCCTTTTTCATTGAAAACCATCGTGGGGGAGGTGTAGTCTTCCGGCTTCAGCGCGGGATCCAGCGGCACATCGGCAAAGCTGGTGTGGTCGAGCTCCTGGCCGGGGTTGAAGCTCACGAAGTCGAAACCGCGGGAATAGCCGTACTTGGGCAGGCGCATGGGCGGGGTGTCGTAGACGAGGGCCGTCTGCATGTTCTTGCCCCACATGATGTCGGCGACGGTGGTGTCGTCAGGAGCGAGAGGCTGCCAGCCGCCGTAAGGCAGGGTGAAGCGGCCGGTCATGAGGGCGCGGCGCACGGGCACCGTGGGCAGGCCTTCACTGTAGGCGTTTTCGAAGAGGAAGCCCTGACGGGCGAGGCGATCGATATTGGGGGTCTTCACAACCTTGTTGCCGTAGCAGCCAAGGTAGTTGAACTGGAGCGTGTCGAGCATGATCAGCACGACGTTCTTGATCTTGCGGTCTTCTTTCATGGCGGTTCCTTCCGTAGAGAGGGTTGGAGGGTCGCTGTGCGACCTTGTTCTTGCATTCACAATACGGATTTCAGGGACATTTTCTGTCTCCCAAGAGACACTTTTCACCTTTTCCGATTTTTTTCACGAAAGCTCCGGAGGAATCGAGAAGCCGGAACAGGGCCGTTTATAAAGTATAATACTATATGTTCATTAGCTTTTTTATGATAAAAAAATGAACGCTCCGATTGGCCGAAAAACCTTGAGCTACAAAGGTTTTGAGTGGAATGGAGTCATTCAGCAAGGATCTTTTCTTCACATGGCAAAAGAACGAAACAACTTGCGGAGATGATGGTATGTTATTCAGAATCGGGAAGCGGAAAGGGCGGCCCGCCCCCCCGAAGGGGACACCTCTTTCGGCTGGATGCATTGTGCAGCTCCCGACGCCACCCCATACGCGGAAACCCGCCACCCTGTTTCGCCCGGCGGAGAAACCTTTTCAATCGGGCCGATCATACCCCCAGAGCACCCGGCTCTACCGCGCAGAGCGGGCACATCAGCAAGCCAAGCGTCTCTTGACCACAACAAGCGGGCGGCATCTTGAGGATACCGCCCTGCTGCCTCCGCCCAAGAACCGTATCCCTCCGCAACGGGAACGGTTGTGGAATAACTTCCGGCATCAAGCGGCATTTCCGCTTGATGAATGGCACCCGTAAGCCTATACTCTATGCTATCGGATGTTTTGCCGGCTTTTATATTCTTTGATACGATGCGTGCCGGACTTTTTCCGACATGCGGGGGGGGGGGCATCCCCCGGAGTGTCTCCACACCCTATCCAAGAGAACAGTGGAATGAACAGGCTCCAGGAATTCCTCGACAACCCGCACATAATCACCGGAACTGCCACCGTTGCCGCAGATCCGCAACTTACCTTGATCGCGGCGAACAAGGCCCTCTATACGCTTGTCGGGGAAACCGCCGAGTCGTGCCGCCAACAGGGCAACTCCCTCCTTCCTTGGATCGAACAATCTTCCGCCGTGCGCCTCATCGGGCTCCTCGCCGGGCACCCTCCCCTTTTCGACTGGGAAGGGGTGCTCGTCCGCAAAGACGCCACCTCCGTCCGCATCCGCCTCTCCGGCACGCGCATGGAAGGCGTCCTCCACGAAGGCCAGTACCCCGTTTACCTTTCCGCCTTTACCGATCTCGCCTGCGTGGAGGAGATGCTGCGCAGCGCCGAATACGAGCGCCGTAAATACGCCCTCATCGCCGACATTTCCGAAGATCTGCCCTTTGAATACGACTTTGAGACGGATACCATCGCCTACACCCAAAA
Source organism: Bilophila wadsworthia ATCC 49260 (assembly GCF_000701705.1). Taxonomy (GTDB): domain Bacteria; phylum Desulfobacterota; class Desulfovibrionia; order Desulfovibrionales; family Desulfovibrionaceae; genus Bilophila; species Bilophila wadsworthia. The sequence goes on from NZ_JNJP01000002.1 coordinate 85,840, forward strand.
GTACCATAAGGTCTTCGGGCACGAACCCGTTATTCCCCGTTTCCGCGAACGGCTGGGCAGAGGCGAGGCCATCGATCCCGTAAGCGAGGGGTTCCGTGAACCTTTTCTCGCCCTCGATGCCGAAAAAGCCTCCACCGAGGCCGCACCCGAACGGTTCCTGCCCACCCACTCAGGCCGCAAGCGCTGGTTCGCCCTCTACAGCACCAACATCCTGGACACCCTCGGCAAGCCCGTCAAATCCGTGGGCGCGCTGCGCGACATCGACCGGCAGAAGCGCGAACAGCTCAGGCTCCTTGATAAGAGCCGCACCGACTCCATGACCGGGCTTTACAACAAGGTCACGACCGAAGAGGAAATCCGCATCGCCCTGCGCGACGCAAGGCCCGGCAGTTCCGGCGTGCTGTTCATGATCGACATCGACAATTTCAAGGACGTCAACGACAGCATGGGGCACCTCGCCGGGGACTCCATCATCATGGAAATCGCCCGCCAGCTTCGGCGCACCTTCCGGCAGGACGACATCATCGGGCGCGTGGGCGGCGACGAATTCCACGTCTACATGCGCGACGTTTCTGAAATCGCGGGTATCCGCACACGCGCGCAGTCCCTCTGCTCCTCCATCCGCAACCTGTTTAAAAACAGCAATATCGACAACGCCGTCTCCGTCAGCGTGGGCATCGCCGTTACCGAGCGCCCCATCGCCTATGAGGATCTGTTCCGGCAGGCCGACGTCGCCCTGTACCACGCCAAAGGGAACGGCAAAAACCGTTACGAATTCTTCGGCCAGTCCTCCGGCGGAGACGCCGACGGCGTCCAGACATCCGCACCCCTCGCCGTCAACACCGTCCGCAACAGCATCATGGTGGACATCATCGATATCCTCTTCAGCATGTACGACATGCACGAAGGGATCGACAAGGCGTTGCATTTCATCGGAAACGCCTTGCGCGTGGACAAGATTCTCATCTTTGAATACTCGCTCGACGGGAAGGCCGTCAGCATCGCGCATGAATGGTGCTCCGATCCGAAATGGAGCACCAAGGAGCAGCTCCAAAACGTCCCCATCGACAAAATCGAGCTGCCCAAAACACGGGACTCCAGCGGCATCTATTATTGCAGCGATTTTTCGGAAGTCCCCCCGGAAGAAAAAACGTTCATCCTCGACGACACCATCTCCTCGCTCCTCCAGTGCGACATCGTGCGCGACGGGCACGTGGTCGGCCATATCGGCTTCGAGGAGCGCGGCAACCGCCGCATATGGACGCAGCAGGAAGTGGACGCCCTCATCCTCATGTCCAAAATCATCGGGGAGTACATCCGGCAGCGCCGCTCCGCCAGCCTTTTGCGCGAAAGTTACGAATCCACCCGCAACATCCTCAACAGCCTGCCCAATACGGCGGTCTACGTCATCGACGCCAACCACCGCATCGTCTACTTCAACGATACGGTCGCCCGCGCGTATCCCAATGTCAAGCTCGGGGTGACCTGCTTCGAGGTGTTTTGGGGCAAATCCGATATCTGCTCCTTCTGTCCCGTGACAAAACACGGCGGCGGGGAGGCGTTCACCACCCTGCATGAGCACCCGCCCTTCAAGGGCATCTGTGAAATTTCGGTTTCCGGTATCCTTTGGGAAAACAAGGAGCCCGCACACGTCGTGCTCATTTCAGAGCGCCTTCTGACGCCCGAGGAGCGCAAGGCCAAGGCCAAGCGCGATTCCTTCGCCCGCGCCCTCTGCGAGAGCTATCATTATGTCGTGGACGTGGATCTCGGCACCGGCCATTTTGAGCTTCTGGCCAACCGCAATGACCTCGCCACCGACACTTCGGGCGATTACGCCGCCCATTTCGAGCTGTTCTTCGGCCATATCCTCCCACAGTACCGTGACGCCTTCCGCGAACACTTCTCCCTCGAAGGGCTGCGGGCAGCCTTCGCGGCAGGCGTAAACGACAGGAATATCCATCTCGAATACCAGTTTGCCGAGGAGGCCGGGCCCCGCTGGCGTACCCGCATCGCTTTCGCCTATACGCAGGACGACGGCTCGTGCCACGTCCTCCAATGCATCCGGGATATCAACGAGCAGAAATGCGCGGAATTCACCCACAGGCGGGACGAAGAAAACCTTCAAGTCGCCCTTCAGAACAGCTACGCCAAGATCTACCGGATGAACCTCGCCGCCAACCAGCTGACCTGCCTGTTCTGCAACACCAAGCTGCTCGCGCCCATCGATGTCAGCGGCGAATTCGACAAGGACATCATCACGGTCATGAAAACCCGCGTCCATCCGCGGGATCGGGTGGTCTTCCGGAATTTCTTCACCGCCGAAACCATCCTCAGGAAACTCGACGCCGGGGAAGAGCTTTCCGTCGAATACCGCAAGCTCGGCCTTGACGGGACCTATCACTGGATGCTGGCGCTCATCGTGCCCTTGCCGACCGGCAACCGGGGAGAGACCGTCCTCCTCGTGCGCGACGTCACCGAGAAGAAGGAAGAGGAAAACAACTACCTCCTCGCCCTGCAAAACAATTATTCCGAGATCTTCTCCCTCGACGTCAGGAGCCGCACGGTCACGCCGCTGTTCTACAACAGCGAGCAGGTGCCCATCGTCAAGGAGGAAGCCAATTTTTCCGCGTTCGTCAAGCGGCGCGCCGTCGACCGCGTGGCCCCAGAATCCCTCGAAAGCGTGCTCGATTTCTACGAGCGCCGCCTTTTCGGGGAACTGGAACGCGGCGGCCGCCCGGAATGTGAATACCGCAAGCGTTCGTCGGAAAACGGCCCTTACCGCTGGATCGCGGCCTCGGCGCAGCCTGTCCCCGGCAACGAGGGGCACGCCCTTATCCTGCTGCGCGACGTCACCAAGAAGAAAGAAGAGGAAAACAACTACCTCCTCGCCCTGCAAAGCAACTATACGGAAATTTTCCGCCTCGATCTTGAAGCCGGGCTTATCGCTCCCCTCTATTACAACAGCGAACAAGTCACCATTTCGCCGACCCTGATGCCCATCGAGGAATTCGTCCTCGATCGTGGCAAAAACCGCGTGCACCCAGAAAACCTCAAAAGCGTCCGCACCTTTTACGACGTGCCGAACATCATGGCCCGGCTCGACCTGGGCGAGGCCCCACAGCTCGAATACCGCAAACGGCAGGACGCCGGAAAACCCTACCGGTGGGTCAACGCCACCATCCGGGCCATCCCCGGAGCGTACCACCATGCCCTGCTCCTGCTGAGCGACATCACCGAACGGCTCAACGAGGAAGCCGATTTCTACAAGGCCCTCCAGCACAGCTATTCCGAAATCTACGAGGTCATGCTCGATACGGATTCCATGCGCATCGTGCACCGGGACGAAGATTCCACGTTGGCGAAACCCGAGCTGACCCATTCGTATTCGCGGGACACCCGTACCATCGCCAACCGGTACATCCACCCCGATGACCGGGAGTCCTTCCTTGATCTTTTCTCCCCGGAAAACGTCAGCAGGAAAGTGGCCGACGATCCCCGGCTGTCCACAGAATACCGCGTCCTTGCCGTCGACGGGACCTATCACTGGATCTCGATACTGGTGCTGCCCATGCCCGGATCGTCGGGGCGCCTGCTCCTCCTCTGGCAGGACATCAACGAACGCAAAAGGATGGAAGAAACCGCCGCCCGGCTCGAACGCCGTCAAAGCACCGTGTTCCGCCAGTCCGGGGACTGCATCATCGAAATCAACCTGCGCACGTGGCAGTTCCACCGCAACGCCTCCGCGCCGAGCCTGCCCAGCGAACCCCGTTCCGGCGACTACCGCACATTCCACGCCGAAACAATAGCGATGGTCCATCCCGCCGACCGCGAACGCATCAACCGCACCACCACGCCCAAAGCCCTGCTCGAGGCCTGCCGCGCGCATTCCCGCACCCTCGTCGATCAGTATCGGGTGCTCTTTGGCGAAAACGAACAGTTGTGGCTCGAAAACCGCGTGTTTTTCCTTGAAGAAGGCGACGATATGACCGCCTTTTTCATCATCCGGGACATCACGGAGCAGAAGCGCGTCGAAGAGGAACGCGCCCTTGAGGAAGAGCGCTACAACATCGCCCTGCGCAACACGTATACCGAAATCTACGAAATCGACCTCAGCGCCGATACGCCCCACCTTGTCTACGCCGCCGACACGCCCATGATCCCCGTGGATCACGACAAGAACGGCAATATCCACACCATAGCCGCAACCCTCATCCACCCTGAGGACCGGGAACGCTTCCTCACCGCTTTCATCGGGAGCAACATCCGCAAGGAGTTCAGCGAAGGCCGCATGGAAGTCCCCGCCGAATACCGCCGCCTTGGCAGCGACGGCAAATGGTACTGGGTTTCCGCCTTCATCGTTCCTCTGTGCGGGCACGACTCCTGCCGCACCGACAAGGGGATACTCCTCGTCCGCGACATCTCCGAACAGCGTGAAGAGGAACAGCGCCGCCGCATCAGCGAGCAGTACGATCACGCCTTGCGCAACATCTACGACGAGCTGTACGAACTGAACATCACGCAGGACAGCTACCGTATCGTGTACCACGTGAAGGGCAAGTATGTGACCCCGCCCGAGCAGGGCCGCCTCAGCGAGTGCATCGATCTCGTATCGCGCAACATGCTCTTTCCTGAAGACCGCACCCGCTTCCTCGAATTCTTTAATCTCGATGCGCTGCGGCAGAACTTCGCGGCGGGCCGGGAATACCTTATCGGCGAATTCCGCAAGCTCTGGCACGACCAGAAGTACCACTGGGCGTCGATCACCATGTTCCCCGTGGCCCAGCCCGACGGCGGCGACGAGATCTATCTCGCCTTCATCATGGATATCGGGGACAAGAAGCAGGCGGAGGAAGTCGCTCAGCAGAACATCCTCCTTGAGCGCCAGCGCCTCGACGACGAACGCTACCGGACCATCGTGGAGCAGACGGACACCCTCGTCTTCGAGTGGAACCTCGAAACCGATACCCGTTACATCTCGCCGGAGATCGTCGCCCGTTTCGCCGGGAACTACGACCACCGTGATCTGATGCACGTCTGGCGGGAAGACCTCGTGATCCATCCTGACGATCTGCCCCTGCTCACCGCCTTCCTCAAAGATTCGCGCATCCAGCGCTATACCGAGATGACCGCCCGCTTCCGCAAGCGCGACGGCATGTACATCTGGTGCAAGGCGGCCCTCACCTGCCTGCACGACGACAAGGGCAATCCCAAGCGCTATATCGGCACGCTCAACGACGTCGACAGCGCGACCCGTTCCGTGCTCGCGCTCAAGTACCGGGCCGAGTTCGATCTCCTGACCGATCTGTACAACATGCACACCTTCTACTCGCAGGCGGCACAGGCCGTGCACGCCTACCCCGAGCGCCGCTACAGCATCGTCCGCATGGACATAGACCGCTTCAAGGTCATCAACGACCTGTACGGCCTTAAGGAAGGCGACAAGCTCCTCATCGCCATCGCGGATCTGCTGCGGGAAAAGATGGCCGGGACCCACAGCGTCTACGGGCGCCTCGGCGGGGATGTGTTCTGCCTGTGCGTGGACTACTCCCGTGAGCGTATCCTCGCCCTCATCAAGGAGTTGACGGACAGGCTCGCCGACTACCCCTTGCCGTACAAGGTCGTGCCTTCGTTCGGCATCTGCGAGGTCGACAACATAGACACGCCCATCAACGTGCTCTGCGACTGGGCCAACCTCGCCCTCAAGACGATCAAGGGGAATTACCTGAACAGCTACGCCTTCTACGACGGCAAGCTGCGCGAGAGGATCCTTGAGGAAAAGAAGATCGAAAACCAGATGCACGACGCCCTTCTGCAGGGGCAATTCGTTCTGTACCTTCAGCCCAAGGTGCACATCCCGACATCGCGCATCATCGGCTCGGAAGGGCTGGTGCGCTGGATACACCCCACCGAGGGGCTGATGCCGCCGGACCGTTTCATCCCCTTGTTCGAGAAGAACGGCTTCATCATCCGGCTGGATGAATACATCTGGGAGCAGGCCTGCATCACCTTGCGCCGCTGGATTGACCACGGCCTCACGCCCACGCCCATCTCCGTGAACATGTCGCGTATGCATATCCACGATCCGCGCCTGCGTGAAAAGCTGCTCGACCTGATGCGCCGCTACGAGCTGCCGCCGCACCTCCTCGAACTGGAACTCACCGAAAGCGCCTTCCTCGAGAACGAAAGCGGGCTCTTCGAATCCATGAAGGCCTTGCAGGCCTTCGGGTTCCAGTTCTCCATGGACGATTTCGGATCAGGCTACTCGTCCCTGAACATGCTCAAGAGTATGCCCGTGGACTTCATCAAGATCGACCGGGGATTCCTCAACGAGGTCGTCACGACCGAACGCGGCAAGACGGTCATCCGGTTCAGCATTTCCCTCGCCCGAGAAATGAGCATCAAGGTCATTGCCGAAGGCGTGGAAACCGAGGAACAGGCCGCTTTCCTGCTTCAGGCCGGATGCGCCTATGCGCAGGGCTATTTCTATTCGCGCCCCCTGCCCATCCCGCAGTTTGAGGCGTTGGCCTTTGGGACAGAACATCCTTTCCCCGTCGCCCCGAGCATCAAAGCCCTTGCCGAAAAACTGGAAAAAGGCAGCACATGATGGAATGCCTCCTGCGGAAACATACCTCCGGAGGAGGCCTAAGCCCATAGCGCAACCCTATCAGAATGCCGCCATTTTTCTATTGCCAGAGCCATAGGATCCCATTAGAATCTATCGGTTGGACGAACAGTGTCATAATATCCCACCGACAGAACGTCGGTTTCCGCCATTCCGCGCCGGCTCCCCGTAATCAGGCCTCCTATGAAAAAGAAACTCTTCAGGACCCACGCCTTCATCACGGGTATCGTGCTTATTGGGTTCATTTGTATAACAATCATTAACTACTGCACATACAGCGTCGTCATCAGGGATGACATCAGGAATATCTCCCGCCTTACCTCCCTGAACATCTTTTCTTCCATCAGTAACGAACTGACCAAGCCGATTTTCGTCTCCCTGACAATGGCCAACGACAGCTTCCTCAAGAGCTGGCTCCGGGGAGAGAATGATTCACCGGAACAAATTGCGGAACTGCAAGACTACCTCAACGGCCTGAAGAGGAAATACGACTACAGTTCGGTGTTCCTTGTTTCGGCAAAGACGAATATTTATTATCATTATAATGGGATAAATAAGGTTGTCAGCAGGGATGACTCCCACGACGTCTGGTACTACAACTTCGTCGCTTCCGGGATCCCCCACCGGCTTGAGGTCGACACCGACGAAATGGCCCGCAATGAGCTGACCGTGTTCGTGGATTGCCGTATCGAAGACGATCACGGCGAACTCATGGGCGTGGTGGGCGTCGGGGTCAAAATGCGTGAATTGCAGCAGATCCTCGCCTCGTTCGAGCTCGATTTCGATCTGACGGCGTTCCTCGTCAACCGCGAGGGTGTGGTACAGGTCCACACGTCCGACGCCATGATTGCCAACGCCACCATCGACGATCTGTTGCCCGTATCCGAATACCGCAAAAAGATCTTCACCAAGAGCCGTGTGGAAAGCTCGTGGTACAAGTACAACGGGCAGGAAACCTGCCTCGTCACCCGTTACATCGACGATCTCGACTGGTATCTCATTGTGGAAAAAGATACCGCCATCATTAAGGAATCGCTTCTCTCGCAGCTTTGGAAGGACATCCTCGTCGTGGCGTGCATCATCATCCTGATCCTGCTGCTGGTTTCGGGGACCGTATCGCGCTACGACAAATTCATGACCCTGTTTGCCACCACGGACAAACTCACCGGGCTCATGAACCGGGAACGCTTCAATGCCATCCTGAGCCGGAAACTCTGGGAACGGCCTCTTGTATTCATGTTCGACGTGGACCACTTCAAACACATCAACGATACCCGCGGCCACCTTTGGGGCAATGAAGTCCTTGCCCGTGTGGGGCATAAGGCTGAGGAAATCGTCGGTAAGGCCGGTTGCGTGGCCCGCTGGGGCGGGGACGAATTCATCGGCTTCATCGATGCGCCGGGCGACGCCGAGGAAACCTTGAGATGCCTTCTGGAAAGCGTGCGCGATCTCGATAACCACGTCACCATCAGCATCGGCGCGACCCGCATCAACCCCGAAGACGACATGGACGCCATACTCATGCGCGTGGACGACGGCATGTACCGCTCCAAAGCCGAAGGCCGCGACCGCATCACCTACGTTTGAAGCCCAAGCCGATTGGGAACCTCGATCCCATAGGCTTCACGGAAGGAAGCCCTATGCTGGAGCAGGAAAAGCAGATCCGCACCGCCAGGGAAAAGCCGAGGCGGACGCCGTCATGATGTACGGTTCCTTCACGCAGGATGGCGGAAATGCTTATTCAACACGGCAGATGCGGAAGCCGGATGTTCCTTACCGATGACGCGCCGCAGGATCATGGAAGCACCGATGGAGGGGAACACCACGGCGGAAACAGTGGCGCTTTCCATCATAACGCCGGCCCCATTCTTCCACATCCTATTCTTCCACATAAGGTTATGTTCTCGGCGTGGCTGATGAGGAAGTTACGTTTGCGTGTGTAAGGTACACCATGCCGCGCAGGCAGGACAAGATCCCGGCGAATCACCGCAGGCACATCGGAAACCGTGCTAGCATAAGATGACAGCGCTGAGGCTGGGGGATATCGCTGACGCCATAGCACCTCTGCGCTCCTTAACGCTCATCTCCTTTGTAACAAGTTGATAAGCAATGCTATTCGTCCCTCCCGTTCCGCAGGGAAGCCATGTCCAGCAAATATGCGGCCATATCGCAGGGTTCCATACGCTCCCCATCCATGTACGGGGCATGGAGCATGTGCGTCCCCGGCAGAACGGAAACGCACTGTGCGGGGCAGCCGCACACAGCCACCCGGATATCGGCTCCGGCCTCGTTGTCCGTGAGCACAATGCTCCCATCGAGAGCGCGCATGGCGGACAGCACCCCCCTGAACCATGCCGCGCGATCGTATCCGGAGCGGCATCCCCCGCAATACTTCACATGGAGGGAAGGCATGGCCCGTCAGCCCCTTTCCACCAACATGGCGATCCCCTGCCCGCCGCCGATGCACAGCGTTGCCAATCCCCTGCTCTGCCCCTTCCGCTTCAGCGTATGCAAAAGCGTAACGAGGATACGCGCACCGGAGGCACCGATAGGATGCCCAAGGGCAATGGCACCACCGTTGATATTCACGTTATCAAGGCTGAACCCCAGTTCGCGGCCCACGGCGAGGAACTGGGCGGCAAAGGCTTCGTTGGCTTCGATCTGATCGAGATCGGCCACTGTCCAACCAGCCTTTTCCAAAGCCTTGCGGGTGGCGGGGATGGGGCCAAGGCCCATCACATCGGGCTCCACACCGGCACTGGCCCAGCCCACAATGCGGGCGAGAGGCGAAAGGCCCCGTTCAGCGGCCAGTCCGGCATCCATGAGCACCAGAGCCGCCGCGCCGTCGTTCACGCCGGAAGCGTTGCCCGCCGTCACCACGCCGTCCTTCTTGAAGGCGGGGCGCAACTTGCCGAGCACGTCCATGGTGGTGCCGGGACGGGGGAACTCATCACGAGCGAAGTCGAAGGATTTTTTCTTCTGCTCCACGTGTACGGGCACGATTTCTTCATCGAACACGCCCGATTCCAGCGCGGCTGCGGCCCTCTGCTGGGAAAGCACGGCATGGGCGTCCAGTCCTTCACGGGAAAGATGGTAGCGGGCCGCCACGTTCTCGGCGGTGATGCCCATGTGATAGTCGTTGAAAGCGTCCCAGAGGCCGTCCCTGATCATCTCGTCCACAAGCTTGACATCGCCCATGCGGCCCCCCCAGCGTGCGGAGGGCAGGACATAGGAAGCCTGAGACATGTTCTCCATGCCGCCTGCCACCACACAGCGGGCCTCTCCGGCGCGGATGGCCAGCGCGGCTTCCGCCACGGCCTTGAGGCCGGAACCGCAGACCTTGTTCACCGTCCACGCCGGGATCTCCACGGGGATACCGGCCTTGACGGCGGCCTGACGCGCGGGGTTCTGGCCCAGCCCCGCTTGAAGGACGTTGCCCATGACGACTTCTTCCACCATGCCGGCATCCACGCCACCCCGGGAAAGGGCCGCGCGGATGGCCACGGCCCCCAGCTCGACGGCAGGGACGGAGGCGAGAGAACCGCCGAAACTGCCCAACGCGGTACGGGCCGCGCTTACGATGACCACTTCACGCATAATGACTCCTGTCCGGCACAGTACCGGCTCTCCAAGGGCTTTCGCCCGATGATGCGCTCTTTGCGAGCGATATGTTCCCGACGGCTTAGTAGCGGAAGAACCCTTCACCGCTTTTGCGGCCCAGCTTGCCCGCCCGGACCATCTTGCGGAGCAGGGGCGCGGGGCGGTACTTGCCCTCGCCCATCTCGTCGCGGAGCAGCTCCATGATGGCGAGGCACACGTCGAGGCCGATGAGGTCGGCCAGAGCCAGTGGGCCCATGGGGTGATTGGCTCCGAGCTTCATGGCGGTATCGATATCCTCAGCGGAGGCCACGCCTTCCTGCAGCATGAAGACCGCTTCGTTGATCATGGGGATGAGGATGCGGTTGACCACGAAGCCGGGGTATTCATTCACGGTGACCGCCGTTTTGCCCAGCCGTTCGGAAAGCGCCTTGGCGGCTTCGTAGGTCTCGTCGGAAGTGGCGGCGCCACGGATGATCTCGATGAGGGCCATGCGGGGCACAGGATTGAAGAAATGCAAGCCCACCACCTTGTCGGGGCTGCCCACGGCGGAGGCCACGGCGGTGACGCTCAGGCTGGACGTATTGGTGGCGAGGATGCAGCCGGGGGAAACGATGCCGTCCAGCTTCGAGAAAATGGAACGCTTGACGTCCAGATCCTCCACGGCGGCCTCGATGACCACGTCGGCCTTGGCGGCATCCTGCATGTCCAACGTGCCGATGATGCGGGGGAGGGCCGCATCGCGGTCTTCGGCGGCCATCTTGCCCCGGGCCACGAGCTTGTCCCAGGCGCCAGCGATGCCCTTCAGCCCCCTGTCGACGAATTCCTGCTTTATATCGTAGAGATACACGGTGAAACCGTTCAGCGCGGCCACCTGAGCGATGCCGCCGCCCATGGTCCCTGCACCTATCACAAAAAGGGTCTCCATAACCATCTCCTTTTCGGCATGAAACCGTTCGTTGACCTGTCCCGTTTCCATCACCCGAGGACGCCGGACGCGATGACCATGCGCTGGACTTCGCTCGTTCCCTCATAGATCTGGGTGATCTTGGCATCGCGGTACAAGCGTTCCGCAACAGATCCTTGTAAATAGCCGCTGCCGCCGCATATCTGCACGGCTTCCGAAGCGCACCACACGGCCGCTTCCGATGCCACGAGCTTGGCCGCCGAAGCTTCCGCGCGGAACCTTTTCCCCCCGTCGCGCAGGCGGGCCGCATACAGGGTGAGCTGGCGGGCGGCTTCCACCTTCGCCCACATGTCCGCGGCCTTCCAGCGCAGCCCTTGGAAATGCTCCAAAGTGCGGCCGAACTGGCGGCGTTCCTTGAGCCGCACGCACGCCTCGTCGAACGCGGCATCCGCTATGCCCACCGCCTGCGCGGCGATGCCCAGCCGCCCGCCGTCCAGCGTTTCCATGGCGATGCGGAACCCGTCGCCGGGCCTGCCGATGAGACGGTCGGCGGGGATGCAGAGGTTGCGCAAAAAGAGTTCGCAGGTCTGGGCGCCGCGGATGCCCATCTTGCGCTGAGGGGCGGAGATGAGCAGGCCGGCGTCGTCACTGCACACCACGAAGGCGCTCAGGCCTTCCGTGCCCTGCCCGCCGGTACGGGCAAAGAGGATATAGATATCGGCCCTGCCGGCATTGGTGATGAATATCTTGTGTCCGTTGATGACGTAGAAGCCGCCGTCCAGCTCCGCCGTGGTGGCGATGGCCCCCACGTCCGACCCGGCCTCGGGCTCCGTGAGCGCGAAGGCCCCCAGCTTGTCGCCGCGGAGCATGGGACGAAGGAAGCTTTCCTTCTGCATGGGCGAGCCGAAGGCATGGAGCGGATGGCAGGCAAGGCCCACGTGCGTCGCATAGGTGACGCCCACGGAAGGGCAGACCTTGGACAGGCGTTCCACACAACGGACATACGATTCATAGCTGGAACCGCGCCCGCCCTGCTCGGGAGGATAAGGAAGCCCCATGAATCCGGCGTCGGCCAAGGCTCGGACAGACTCCCCGCAGAAAAGGCTTTCCTCATCACAGCGCTCGGCCATAGGCCTCACGGTCCTCGTAATGATCTCATCAAGGCGTTGCCAGAGCGTTGCTTCCATTCAGTCCATCCTCCGAGGGTTGCACAGCGGAACCCGATCAGCGGCGGCGATTGACGAAGGCGCGCATCCTGTCCTTCTGCTCCTTCGTGGAGAAACAGAGGCCGAACGCCTGCGCTTCGTACGAGAGGCCGGATTCGAGGCCGGATTCGAGGCCATGACGTATGCAGCGTTTGGTCTGCTGGACGGCACAGCAAGCCTGACGGGCGATGCCTTCCGCCAGCGCGGAAACTTCAGCGGCAAGGGCATCGTGGGGGACGATCTTGTCGACGAGGCCGATGCGCAGGGCCTCTGCGGCATCGATCATGTTGCCCGAGAAGAGCAGCAGGGAGGCCGCGCCCCTGCCCACCAGACGGGGCAGGCGCTGGGTGCCGCCGAATCCGGCCGTGATGCCGAGGCCGACTTCGGGCTGGCCGAAGCGGGCCTTTTCGGATGCGATGCGGATATCGCAGGCAAGGGCCAGTTCACAGCCGCCGCCAAGGGCAAAGCCCGGGATCATGGCGATGGAGGGCTGGCGCAGGGCCTCTATCTTGGCGAATACCTTTTGCCCAAAGGCACCGAAGGACATACCGGCTTCCGCTTCCATGGACTGCATCTCCGTGATGTCCGCTCCGGCGGCAAGGGCCTTCTCTCCGGCCCCCCTGACGACGAGGACGCGGATCTCGGCATCGCCGTCGATCGCGGCAAGGGCGTCGTCAAGTTCCTTCAGTACGGCGCTGTTCAGCGCGTTCAGCCGATCGGGACGGTTCAGCGTGAGGTAAGCCACGCCGTCCTTTTTCTCAAAAAGGATGTTCTCGTACATAACCCCCTTCCCTCTCTTCAAGCAGTGGCCTGCCAAGGCCCGAAAAGCCGCGGCAGGCGTTTTCAAATCAGAACAGGCCGTCGGGATCGATGCCGCACAGGCGGCGTGCAAGGGCCTTCTTCGCTTCCATGTTGGCCTGACGGCCGATCATGATGCGCTGGGCCTGCGGCGAACCTGCGCCGTGCATGGATTCGGTGAGGTAGCCCACCGCCACGGAACCGATGGTCATGGCCTCGATGAGGCGGAGGATGCGCTGGCGTTCTTCCACGGAATACCGGGCATCGCCCACCATGAGCTTGCGGCACCATTCGCCCACTTCGTCGGACGTGAAATCGGCATCGGAAGGCATGGTCACCATGAGCCCCCCGGCGATGTCCTGCGCGAGGCGGGCGATCTCGTAAGGCAGGCGGGTGACGTTCTGCTTGCACACGTTGGCGAGGAGCATGTCGATCTGGTAGTTGCCGGCCCGCGTGGGGGAGCCTTCGCAGGAACAGGCGATGCCGCAGGAGAACAGCGTCTCGTTCAGATGGATCATCTCGATGATCTTGTCCTTGATGTGGGACGCCTTGGCGCAGCCGTTGCATTCGGCGGCCGTCTGGGACGCGCCGATGAGCACGTCGCCGTTTCCGACCTTGCAGCCGCCGTAGGACTGGCGGTGATAGCCGGCGAAACGTTCCACCAACATGCCGGTGAAATCGATCTCGCCCAACATGTACACGTTCTTATAAGGAACGAAGGTATCTTCAAAAATGATGATGACTTCCTGGCCGCCGTAATTCGCGTTGCCCACGTCCACCTTGCTGGCTTCCAGCTTGCGGGTGTCGCTGGCCTGACGGCCATAGATGTAAAGGATGCTGGGGTCATCGGCGGGGACGGAGAAGGCCACGGCATAGTCCCGGTCTTCCTCGCGCATGGTCTGCGTGGGCATGACGAGGATCTGATGGGAGTTGAGGGCGCCGGTCTGGTGCATCTTGGCGCCGCGCACCACGATGCCGTCCTCGCGGCGTTCCACCACGCGCAGGAACATGTCGGGATCCTTCTGGGCGTAGGGGGCGAGGCCCCGGTTGCCCTTGGGGTCGGTCATGGCGCCGTCCACAGTCCAGTCCTTTTCCTGCCATTCTTTGACGAATTCCACGAAACGCCGGTGGTATTCGGTGCCGTGGCGGGCATCGATCTCGTAGGTAGTGCTGAACACGGCGTTGAGGGCGTCCATGCCCACGCAGCGCTGGAAGCAGGCGCCGGTCATGCTCCCGCAAAGCCGCTGCATCTTCACCTTGTTCACCAGATCGGCCGTGGACTGGTGCAGATGGCAGAAGCGGTTCACGGGCTTGCCGGTAAAGCTGGAGGACGTCACCATCAGCTCGCGGTATTCGGGCATCTCGGCCAGCTTGTAGGTCATGGCGCAGCAGTTGATGGAAGGGCGGATCAAGGGGTGGTCGACGCAATCCTCGATCTTCTCGCCAAAGGCATAAACTCTGCGGGGGCGCAGATCACGGAGGGACTGGATGTACTCCTCGGCGGTCATCATAACGCATATCCTGATGGTCTTCGCGACCGCTTTCGGAACAGCGGCGGCAGGTCTATGAAAACGGGCCCCCGCGACAGGAGCCCGCACACGCTCGGTCAGCTCTTATGGCAGAAGCTCCAGCCGCCGTCGGACTGGCACATGGGCATGAGTTCCATGTCGCACACGTCCATATGGGCGGGCAGGTTCACAGACCACCACACGGATTCGGCGATATTTTCAGGGGTCAGGGGATCCAAGTTTTCGTAAGCGGCTTCCGAAGTCTTCAGGTCACCCTTGAAACGCACGGCCAGAAATTCGGTGTGCAGATGGCCTGGCTTGATGTTGGTCACGCGGACGGGAGTGCCCAGAAGGTCGCAGCGGAGCATCCGGCTGAAGTGGTTCACGAAAGCCTTGGTGGCACCGTACACGTTGCCGCACTTGAAGGCGCGGTTGCCGGCGACGGAGCCGATGTTGACGATGTGGCCGGAGCCGCGTTCTATCATGCCGGGCAGGACGCAGCGGGTGCAGTACAGCAGGCCGTTGATGTTGGTGGCGATCATTTCGTCCCAGTCGTCCATGTTGCCCGCCTGAGCGGGGTTCTGGCCGATGGAGCTGCCCGCGTTGTTCAGCAGCACGTCGATGTCCTTGAACCCTTCGGGAAGGTTGGCGAACATTTCCACCACGACGTCACGCTTGGCGACGTCGAAACAGAGGGGGAGGAAATCTCCGCCCAGTTCGGCGGCGAGTTCGTCGAGGCGGGACTGGCGGCGGCCGGTGCCGATGACCTTCCAGCCTTCCTTGATGAAGCGGCGGGCGGTTTCGCGGCCGACACCGGAGGTGACGCCGGTGATGAAGATGATTTTCTTGGACATGTCTGACTCCTCGGAAAGGTTAGAAGTGGGTATGCTGCGACATTGGGGAGGGGCCCCGGAAGCCGCCCCGGACGGCTGCGGCTTCCGGGGATGGAGGAAGGGGGGCTACAGCATCTTGAAGGTCGCGGTGAAGTTTTCTTCGCCGTACTTTTCAGCGGTGGCCGCGAACACCTCACGGGCGCGGGACATCATGGGCACGCGCTGGCCGAAGGATTCGCACATCTCGATGCCGAGGCGCACGTCCTTGAAGGCCAGATTCACGGTGAACACCGGATGCTCGAAGTCTTCGTCGAAGGTGCCGGAAGCGGTGTTCTTGAACTGGAAGGAGAAGGCCCCGGAATTGGAGATCTGTTCGATGAACTGTTCCTTGGGGATGTTGGCGAGCTTGGCGAGCTTGATGCTTTCGGAGCAGACGGCGTTGATGCTCATGCCCATGAGGTTCTGGATGAGCTTCAGCGCGCAGCCGGCCTTCACGTCGCCGATGTAGGCGGGCTTGCCCATCTTCTTGAGCAGGCATTCCTCATACTTGTCGTAGGTGGCCTTGTCGCCGCCGCCGAACAGGGGGCAGGTGCCGTCCGCGGCAAAGGCGGGGCCCTTGCCCATGGGGATGACGAGGTACTTCTTGCCCAGCTTGGCGGCCTCGGCTTCGAGCATCACCACCGTTTCAATGTCCAAGGTGGACAGGTCGAAATGCACGCCGCCTTCGGGGAGGTTTTCAAACACGCCGTCGGGCCCGAGCAGAACGCCCTTGGCGTCTTTGGGCATGGGCACACAGGTGATGCACACGTCAACCTGGGCGGCCAGTTCCTTCACGGTGGCGGCGGAAGAGGCACCCATGTCCACGAACTTCTGCATGTTGGCGGGGTTGATGTCGTACACCACCACGTCGATGCCGTTCTTGACGATGTTGGAACAGATGCCGGCACCCATCTTGCCGAGGCCGATAAAACCAACTTTCATGGCAAACTCCTAGTCAATTACATGGTTCCGCAGCAGTTGCGCCGTCATTTTCCGCATCCATGAGAAGGCGGTACACGGAGATGTAGTCTTCCTCTCCGTAGCCGGCTTCCGATGCGGCCTTGTAGCGATCCCTGAGCATGGCGAAGGCGGGGCAGGAAACTCCCGCCTCTTCCGCCATCTCCACGCCGAACTTCATATCTTTCCAGGCGTTGTCGAGCGTACCGCGCATGGGCAGGAAGGCTTCGGCGAACACCTTGTGCCCCGAGTTCCGCATCTGGTAGGACCAGGCGCCGGTGGACTTCGCCCCATTGAGGAAGGCCTCTTCGGAGAGGCCCATCCTCTTCGCGAAGAACACGCCTTCGGTAAGGATGACGTTGTTAGAAAGCCCGATGAGGTTGGTGATGAGCTTGAAGGCGCAGGCCGCCTTCACGTCGCCTAGATAAAACACTTCCCCTATATCGGAGAGGAACGCCTTATCCCGCTCATACACATCCTTTGAGCCACCGAAGAACAAGGGGGACTCCCCGGCCTCGGCCGCTTCGGGCCCCTTGCCCATGGGCATGTGCACGTAGCGGACGCCGTGCCTCTCGGCTTCCGCGTCCAGAGCGAGGACGGACTCGATGTCCCACGTGCCCATGTCGTAGAAGGCCATACCCTCCCCCATGCAGGAGAACACGCCGTTTGCGCCGCCCGCCACGGCCTTGAGCGCAGCCACGGAAGACAGGCAGCTCATCACCACGCCAGCGCCGCGGGTAGCCTCCTGAGGCGTGGCAAAGGCTTCCGCGCCCCATCCGGCGACCTTGGCCGCCTTTTCAGGGCTGCGGTTCCATACCTGCAGGGCGTATCCCTTGTTCAACAGGTTGCGGCACACGCCGCTCCCCATGCTCCCAAGCCCCAGAAAACAGACCTTCATGGCATCCTCTGGCTTACAGGGTTCTCAAAAGACGGCTGGCGGCCGTTTCGATCTCGCCCAGCATGTCGGAGCTGGTCATGGCACCCCAGCACACGTCCACCAGCTTGTCCTGCACGATATCGGTGGCCTGATCGAGGGTGAGCCCCTGATTGATGACGCCGGACACGTCGACGTCGATATTGTCGCGCATGGCCTTCACGGTCATGGGATTGCCCGAAATCTTGATGACGGGGGCCACGGGATGGCCGATGCAGTTGCCCTTGCCGGTGGAGAAGATGACGGCGTGGCAGCCGCCCGACACGATGGCGGTGAGGTTCTCCACGCCGGGGGCGGGAGCGTCCATGATGACGAAGCCCTTCTTCGTGGGACGTTCGCCCTCTTCGAGGACTTCGACCAGAGGCCTGGTGCCACCCTTCTTGATGGCGCCGAGGGCCTTTTCCTCAATGGTGGTCAGGCCGCCGGCGATGTTATCGGGAGCGGGGTTGGCGCCCATGATGTCGAGATTGTGCTCGGCGGCATAGTCGAGGGTGCGCTGGATGATGCCCTTCACCTTGGCGGCCACTTCGGGGGTGACGGCGCGGCGGCCGAGCATCTCCTCGCCGCCCAGCAGTTCCAGCGTTTCCGACATGATGACGGTGCCGCCGGCGTCGATGACGCGGTCGGCCAAACGTCCGGTCACCGGATTGGAGACGATGCCGGAAGAACCGTCGGAGCCGCCGCATTCCACGCCGAGGACGAATTCGCTCCAAGGCATGGGTTCGGGGCGCAGGCGGCCCGCATCGTGAAGCATCTGGATGGCGGCCTGAGCGGCGCGATACGCCACTTCCACGGTGCCGCCCTGATCTTCGATGGAGAAGCCCACCACGGGCTTGCCGCCCTTCGCGATCTCGCCGGAAATGTATTCGGCGGTCTGATCTTCCAAAGCCACGACGATGACGCCGTACACGTTGGGATGCAGGGCGGTATTGATGGAGAGGAGGTTGTGCAGGGCAAGGTCTTCGTTCATTTCGCCGCGGCCGAACCCGGGGCAAAAAGGCACGCAACCCTTCACCAGAGAGCATATGCGCCGCACCGTAGGATTGGCGTTGTCCATCGTAGCGATGACGGCGATATGGTTGCGGATGCCGAAACGGCCATCGGGACGCCTGTAACCCATGATTTCTGGCAGCATGACAGCGTTCCTTATTCTTTTACGGTGTGGCGACCGCTGACGACGTTATGCACGTGAACGTGCTCGCCGGGGGCGATATCGGCGGTCGCTATCCCCACGGGCTCTCCATATTTAACGATCTGGCCACCCTTGGGGATAGCCTTGATGGCGACCTTATGGGCAAAGGGAAGCTCGTCTTTGGCACAAACCATCTTGCCTCCCACCGTAAATTCGCTTCCCACAGCCAAGGAAGGGACCATGACAATGGCAATGTTATCTTTGGCGTGCATCATAATAACGTGTTCCATTAGGCAACCTTTTCGTTGAGTGTATAGAGAGCGGATCGGTTTTTCGATTTCTCTTTTCCAGCACTTTGTGCAAAAGGTTTGCCAACATCCCCTTTCTGCCGAAAAACCTTCAGCCAGGCCTCGCCAATCCTCTGGAAAAGTCGCAAGTATCACTGATCGCCCCGCCGAAAGCCCTGCGTGCGGCATCTTTCATTTCAGTTCGATGCGTTTCATTTTGAACCATTTCATTTTGATATAATGAAAGAACCAGCCTTCCAAAAGGCTTCTCCCGGCACCCCAAAAAACGCTATCCATATCTTTCCTTTTCTAAAAAAAGTTTTCTATATATAACACCAGATAGTTCCATTGTTTTTTTATTCAGGATCTGTCACAGTAAGCGATTGAAATTTCATTTCATGAAATTTCATATGTATACTACAAAGTCCATCCCTTTGCTGAGGGGGGTCGACCAACAAAAAGAATTAAAAAACATTGTATATTTGCCATCCTGTAAAACCGTATCAGCCCTATTTATGGCAGAGCCTTTATTCTTTATGTTCCGTTGCATCCTTTGGCACGATGAATCGATGATTCAATATGGATATGAACACCTTATTTATTATCGTGTTCTAAAATCATATTGCTTCTTGATAAAAAAATTCCTTTTATATGCAAAAAAACCACATCGTGTAACCTTGAAGCGTGTAGCAGGCAAACCGCTTTTCGCCCCTATCATTTTTGATAGTTTCAATTTTGAATATTTCATTTTAAAATCACAAACCATTCCTCCGCCTGAAATCCTTCCCGAGCGCATATCCGAACCACTCCAAAAGCCCTGCCTTCTCGCGATACCGCGCGCAAGGCCCTTCCTCTGCGGCCATACTCCGGGCCTGCGCCCGTTGACACAGAATTTGCAAGAAGAAAAACACAAGCGGCGTTCCGGCTGTCGAACCAGACCTTTCCTCGTCCCGAACATACGAACTCTGGAGGTTGTCATGCAGCGAGTTGAAAGAAGCGTTTTTGGTGAACTCAACGGTAAACCGATCCACCTGTTCCGTCTGTCCAACGCCAACGGCATGGTGGCCGAGCTCCTCGAATTCGGCGGCCGCATCAAGGCCCTGTGCATCCCCGACGGCCAGGGCGGCCTGGACAACATGAGCGTAGGGTACGACACCTTCGAGCCCTACCATACCCGCTTCAATCCCTGGCTCGGCGCCCTCCTCGGCCGCACCGCCAGCCGCGTCACCGGCGCGCGGTTCCAGATCGACGGCAAGACCTATAATCTGTCCGCCAGCGGCCCCGCCGGCAGCAACATGCACGGCGGCTTCGTGGGCTTCGACAGCCGCGTATGGACCGGCGAAGCCGACAGCGACGCCACCGGCGCCACGCTGAAGCTCACGTATCTCTCTCCCGATGGCGAAGAAGGCTATCCCGGCAACGCCTCCGTGACCGTCACCTACCGCCTCGACGACGACAACCGCTTCCACATGAACTGGGAAGCCGTCACCGACGCCCCTACCATCATCGACATGTCCTCTCACGTGTACCTGAACCTCAACGGCTTCAAGAACCGTGACGTCATGAACGAATACCTGAAGGTCAACGCTTCGTATTATCTGGAAAAAGATGCCACCGGCACCCCCACCGGCAACTTCATCCCCGTGGAAGGCTCCGTGTTCGACCTGCGCACCCCAAAGCTGTTGGAGGAACTCTCTCAGGGCGCGGTGTACAATCCCATCATGGCTCTGGACGGCGAAGGCGGCACCCTGCGCGAAGTGGCCGAAGTGAGCATCCCGGAACAGGGCCGCTCCTACACCCTGCACACCACGGCCCGCGCCCTGCAGGTGTACAACGCCTATAACATGGCCTCGTTCTATACTTCCCGCGGGCTGGAATCCCCCTTCGCCCCGGCCCCCGGCCTTGCCATCGAACCGCAGAACTACCCCAACGCCATCAACATCCCCTCCATGCCGTCGCCCATTCTCCGCCCCGGCGAAACGTACAGCGAGCGGCAGTTCTTTGCCTTCAAATGGTAAGCAGTTAGCATGAAAGGATGGAAGCTTTGAAGAGCTTCCATCCTTTCATGCTTTTGCCGACATCAACGCAGCGCCATCCTGCTAGGAGGCTCCCATGGCCACCCGGAACATCATCGATCTCAGCCAGCCCATCACCCCGGCATCGCCTGCCCCTTGCGATCCGCCTGTGGAATTCCGCACGGTGGCCCGCCACAGTCCCGATTCCCCCTACCAGATGATGTGGTTCGGCATGACCGATCACACGGGCACGCACATCGATGCGCCTCTGCATTTCGTCCCCGGCGGGAAGCCCATCGATGAAGCAGATCTCTCTGCCCTGTATTCCATGCCCGGCGTCTTCCTCGACTTCACCACCGCATCCCCCTTCCACAAGATCGATGCGGGCGACGTGGAACGCGAGCTGAAGCAATACGGCTCCATCCCGGAAGACGCCTTCATCATGCTCCACACCGGAACGGGTTGGTATTCCAATACGCAGGAATATTTCAATTCCCCGTTCATCACCCCTGCCGCTGCGGAACGCATCATCCGGCTCCGTCCGGTGGCTGTGGGCGTCAACGGCCCCACCGTGGACGACCGCAGGGGGGAAGGGCGCCCCATCCACCGCGCCTTCCTTTCCCATGGCGTGCATATCATCGAAGGCATCGTGCGTTCCGAACTTCTGGCAGGAAAACGATTCCACTGTACGGCCCTGCCCTTGAAGCTCGCCGGCTTCACGGGTTCCCCGATACGCTTTGTGGCGGTTCTGGAAGAGCCCGCCTGATCTGGCACCTTGCCGCCCCTGCGGATGCCCATACACGGAATACTGAATAAAAAAGCCCTCATGACAGAGGGCATACCAACAGGAGGTTCCATGAAGCCGGATTCCCCTTTCCGCAAAGCAATCAACGCCATCGAAGTCTGGGTCAGCGTCTTCGCCATGCTGCTCCTGATCCTCGTCGTCTCCATTCAGGTGTTCTGCCGCTACGTGCTCCAGGACTCCCTCGCCTGGACGGAAGAGCTGGCCCGTTACCTCGTCATCTGGAGCGTGCTTTTCGGATGCAGTTTCGCCATGCGCACCGACTCCCACCTCGAGCTTTCCATCCTTTCCAACTTTTCCGGCCCCCGCATGAAGAAGTACGTCAAGTGCTTCTCCTGCATCGTGTGCCTCGCGTTCAGCATCATCATGGTCTATGCCGGCATGGAGTCCGTCATCAACATCCACTGGAGCGAACAGCTCACCCCCGCCATGCAGCTGCCTGCCTGGATCATCTGGATGGCCATGCCCGCAGGCTTCGGCCTCATGGGTATCCAAGCCATTCTGCGCTGTGTCGATGAGATAGCGAAGAACGTTTAACATAGTATAATAAAAGGAAATAATATGGATCCTGTTCTTCTTACCACATTCGGCACCCTCATCGTCCTGCTTATCTTCACCGTACCCATCGGCGTTTCCATCGGCACCGCCGTCTTCATGGGCATGATGGTGGGCGGCCTTCCCCCCGTGTTCCTCGCACAGAAAATGTACAGTGCGCTGGACTCCTTCCCCCTGCTGGCCGTCCCCTTCTTCATCGTGGCTGGCGACATCATGCAGAAAGGCACCATCGCCAACTCCCTGCTGGCCGTTTCCCGCTGTCTGGTCGGCCACATCAAGGGGGGCATGGCCCACATTTCCATCCTCACCAGCCTCTTCTACGGCGCGCTGAGCGGCTCCGCCGCCGCCACCGTGGCCGCCGTGGGCGGCATCATGATCCCCGCCATGGAGAAGGAAGGCTACCCCAAGGAGTTCGCCACCGCCGTGAACTCCACCTCCGGCTGTCTCGGCATCATGATCCCGCCGAGCATCCCGCTCATCCTTTTCGGCTCCACCGCCGGCGTTTCCATCAGCGACCTCTTCGTGGCCACCATCGTTCCCGGCATCCTCATGGGCTGCGCCCTCATGCTGGTGAGCTACGTCATCTGCGTGCGCAGGAAGTACGGCAAAACCGTGGCCCGTGCCAAATTCGCGGAAATGCTGAAGGCCCTGTACGAAGCCAAGTGGGCCATCATGGTGCCCGTCATCGTTCTTGGCGGCATCTACGGCGGCATCACCACCCCCACCGAAGCCGGCGCCATCGCCGTGGTCTACGCCCTGTTCGTGGAAGTGTTCATCACCCGTTCCATGACGAGGAAGCTGTTCTTCGAGATCATCAAGAGCTCCGTACGCATCAACGCCGCCATCTTCCTCGTGGTGGCCTCCGCCACGGCACTCGGCCAGATCATGATGTACTACAACCTTTCCGCCGCCGTGCTCGATACCATCATGGGCATCTCCACGAGCAAGGTCGTCATCATGGCGCTCATCCTCGTCGTGCTGCTCATTCTGGGCACCTTCCTCGAAGCTGCCGCCATCATCATGATCGTCACTCCGCTTCTGCTGCCCGTTATCAATGCCATTGGCGTGGATCCCGTACACTTCGGCATCATCATGCTCACCAGCTTCGCCGTAGGGGGACAGACTCCTCCCGTGGGCATGACGCTCTTCGTGGGTGCTTCCATCGCCAAGATCAGCATCGAACGCCTCAGCATTGCGAGCATCCCCTACATTCTCACACTCGTGGTCATGCTGGTCATCATCGCTTTTGTCCCGCAGCTCTCGCTCTGTCTCATCTAAGTCCTTAACGTTGGGAAACCATTCTCACAAACTGTCTGGAGGATCTCTATGAAACTGTTCAAGGCCATGCTCTGCTCCGTAGCCGCTCTGAGCCTTCTGCTCCCCGCCGCCCACGCACAGGCTGCTCCCACCGTGGTGAAGATCGCCCTCACCCAGCCCACGGGCCACCCCACCACCGACCTCATCCGCGGCCAGTTCAAAAAGACCATTGAAGAAAAGACCAATGGCCGCTTCCGTATCGACGTGTTCGACAACTACTCCTTCGGCAACTTTGAAGCCGTGGTACAGGGCCTGCAGTTCGGCATGTTGCAGTTCGCTCAGGAATCCCCTTCCAACCTGTCCATCTACGATCCCAAACTGATGATCTTCGACCTTCCCTACCTCATGCCCGACTACGACGCCGTCAATATTCTGCTCGACGGCAAAGTTGGGAAGGAACTGAGCCGCTCCCTTGAAAAGATCGGCATCAAGGGCATGGGCTGGATCGCCCTCGGCACCCGTTTCTACTGGATGAACAAGCCATTCCACACCATGGCCGAAGCCAAGTCCATGAAGATCCGCGCCACCGCTTCCAAGGTTCATATCAGTATGACCAAGGCCTTCGGCATGAACCCCACCCCCATGGCCTGGAGTGAAACCTTCACCGCTCTTCAGCAGGGCACCGTGGCCGGCGTGGACGTTGACATCCACTCCGCCGTTTCCGCCAACCTGCACGAAGTCGCCCCCCATCTCGTGCTCTCCGGCCACTTCTATACCCCCCATCTGTTCATGGCTTCCGCCAAGTTCATGGACTCCCTGTCTCCTGAAGACCGTAAGATTTTTGAAGAAACATTCGCTGAAGTCCAGAAGATCCAGCGTAGTGCCATCCACACCGGAGAACAGAAGCTCATCGAAAAGCTGCGCGCTCAGGGCGTGGACGTGATCGAGCTCTCCCCCGAAGCCCGCGCTGAATTCATGAACGCCGGCAAGGCCATCTGGAAGGACTTCGATAAGCAGGTCCCCCCGTCCCTCATCCAGCAGGTCCTCGACGGCTACAAGGCCGCTGGTAAGAACTACTAAACCATATAAAAGCTATCCGGCGAGGAGAAGCTCCGTTAGGGAGCTTCTCCTCCTTTGTCGTTTCTGCTTAGGCAGTTGAAAAGTTAGCGTGTTCAGGTATCCTGCATCCATTCACCAACTGCTCCCTCATCCCTGCCGAGTACCCCCTATGCCTAAGCATCCCTTCATCTGTGCCATCGTTTCCGACAACAGTGCGGCAGAGCAGATAGAGCTCTGCCAGCACTCCATATCCTCGCCTGTCCGAATCATCACTACGGAATCCAGCAAATGCATAGTAGCCACGAGGCGGGTCATTGAGGAAGGTGCCGCCGTCATCGTCAGCCGCGGCAGCGTGTGGAGCACGATAAAAAAGGCTTTTCCCCTCATACCCACGCTACAGACACCCATAACATGCTGTGATGCCATTGAATTCCTTACCAAGGCAAAGCAGTACGACACGAACATCGGCGTGGTTTCCTTTCCTTCCCATATCGCCAAGATGGTCACGGTGGCCCCACACCTCGGGGTGAGCCTCACCGTCCATCAGGTCAACAACCCCGACGATATCGAAAAAGGCTGTTACGAGATGAGGGACAAGGGGATGAAGGTGCTCGTTGGCGGCGGTCACGCCGTGCAGTGGGCACAGAAACTGGGACTGCATGGCGTACTGCATACGGTTTCCGCGGACGGCGTGATACAGGTGCTGAACGAAGCCGACCGCATACTCAACGCCATCATCAGCGAACGTTCCAAGGACGCCCGCGTGCGCACCATGCTCAACGCATTGAAAGACGGCGCCATCTCGCTGAACGAACAGGGCAAGATACTGGAATACAATCTGCCTGCCCAAAAGATGTTCGCCAACGGCGAATCCACCATGAAAAGCATCCGCACCTTTTTGCAGGATACGGGCATCATCGAGGCGGTACAGCAGCAGCTCACGTGGTCGGGAGAAAGCAAGAAGTACGAAAAAAAGCAGTATCTCTGCAATATCATCCCCGCCTACAGCAACGATATCTACTGCGGAGCCAGCGTGATCATCCAGGATGCCAGCCATATCCAGAGCCTCGAACACAAGATGCGCCGGGAACTGCACGCCAAGGGGCATGTGGCGCGCTATACCCTCAAGGACGTGGTAGGGCATTCCGCGGAGATGCGCAGCCTTGTGGAACACGCGGAGCTTTACGCCAACAGCCCTTCTTCCATCTTCATCTACGGGGAATCCGGAACCGGCAAGGAGATCTTCGCGCAGGGCATACATATGGCAAGCCCGTTCAGGAACGGCCCCTTTGTGGGGATCAACTGTACGGCCCTGCCCGAATCCCTTCTGGAAAGCGAGCTTTTCGGCTATGCCGAAGGCGCCTTCACCGGCGCGAAAAAAGGCGGCAAAGTGGGCCTTTTCGAAATGGCGCACAACGGCACCCTCTTCCTCGACGAAATCGGCGAGATCCCCACCTCGGTGCAGGCCAAGCTTCTGCGCGTGCTCGAGGAAAAAATCGTCATGCGCATCGGTCAGGAACGCTATATCCCCATCAACGTGCGCATCGTGTGCGCTACGAACAAGGATCTGGCGGAATTGGTGCGGTGCGGCAAGTTCAGGGAAGACCTTTTCTACCGCCTGAACGTGCTCCGGCTCAACCTCCCTCCCTTGCGGAAACACCCGGAGGATATCGAGGAACTCGCCGACAGCTTCCTCAGCTGGCTGCCCCAGTCGCTCTCCCTCCCCCGGCCCCAGATCAGCCCCGAGGCTCTGGCCGTGCTGAAGCTCTATCATTTCCCGGGCAATATCAGGGAATTGCGCAACGTCATAGAAAGGCTGGTGGTGATCGCAAAGGGCAGGGAAATACAGGAAAGCGACATCTCGCGCGTGCTCCTGATGAACGAGGCCCCGTGCGGGAACAGCCACAAGAAGGCCGTGACCGTGCCCCCGTCGCCTTCCGCACCTGCCGATGCGAACAGACAAACCAAGCAGAGTATGCTTCGTGCCCAGATAAACAGCACCATCCTTCAGGTACTGGAGGAAACACAGGGCAACAAGGCGGAAACAGCCCGGCGTCTGGGCATCTCCCCCGCCACGTTATGGAGGAAGCTGAAGGAGATCGCCGCACAAGAGAAGAAATAAGACGGGGCACGTCCTCAAAATTGCGGTTTTGGCATGTTATTCGCATCCAGTCTGTATTATTTCTTCAGATCGGGAGGCTTTTTCATGAGTAACCGCAGGACACAGACCATGGACGGCAACACCGCTGCCGCCTATATCTCCTATCCTTTCACGGAAGTTGCCGCCATTTTTCCCATCACCCCCTCTTCTCCCATGGCGGAACTCACAGATGCGTGGGCGGCTCAGGGCAAGAAAAACCTTTTCGGAGCCCCTGTGCGCGTGGTCGAGATGCAGTCCGAAGGCGGCGCGGCAGGAGCTCTGCACGGCTCCCTGCAAGGCGGCGCTCTCACCACCACCTACACGGCCTCGCAGGGGCTCCTGCTGATGATCCCCAACATGTACAAGATAGCCGGCGAACTCCTGCCCGCAGTCTTCCATGTGAGCGCGCGCTCCCTCGCCTCCAACTCCCTGAGCATCTTCGGCGACCATCAGGACGTGATGGCCACCCGCCAGACCGGCTTCGCCATGCTGGCCTCCAGCTCCGTGCAGGACGTCATGAACCTCGGCGCCGTGGCCCACCTTTCCGCCATTGAGGCGCGCCTGCCCTTCATCCACTTCTTCGACGGGTTCCGTACCTCCCACGAAATCCAGAAGATCGAACTCCTTGAGCAGGAAGAACTTGCCGACATGCTCGACTGGGAAGCCGTGGAAGCTTTCCGCCACCGCGCCCTGAACCCCGACCATCCCCAGCTGCGCGGCATGACCCACAACCCCGACGTGTTCTTCCAGCTGCGTGAAGCGGTGAACCCCTTCGTGGACGCCCTGCCCGGCATCGTCCGGAAGTACATGGACAAAATCAACGCCATCACCGGCAAGGACTACAAGTTCTTCAACTATTACGGCCATCCCGAAGCGGATCGCCTCATCGTCGTCATGGGCTCCGGCGCCTCCGTGGTGGAAGAGACCATCGACGAGCTTATGCGCCGCGGCGAGAAGGTCGGCATGGTCAACGTGCGCCTGTACCGCCCCTTCCTGCCGGAAAAGCTGCTGGAAGCCGTCCCCGCCTCCGTGAAGCGCATCGCCGTGCTCGACCGCACCAAGGAGCCCGGCGCCTGCGACCCCCTGTGCCTCGACGTGCGCAACGCCTATGCCTCCAAAGCCGATGCCCCCGCGATATATGCCGGTCGTTACGGCCTCGCCTCCAAGGACTTCACCCCCGCCCAGATCCTTGCTGTCTTCGATAACCTGGCCGTCGAACAGCCCCGCGACAACTTCACCGTGGGCATCATCGACGACGTGACCCACACATCCCTCGAAGTGAAGGACTTCCACGTGGTGGCCGAAGGCCAGACCGCCTGCAAGTTCTGGGGATTCGGCTCCGACGGCACCGTCGGCGCGAACAAGCTGGCCGTGAAGATCATAGGCGACCACACCGACCTGTATTCTCAGGCCTATTTCGCCTACGACTCCCGCAAGTCCGGCGGCGTCACCATATCGCACCTGCGTTTCGGCAGCCGGCCCATCCGCTCTTCCTATCTTATCGACTATGCCGACTTCATCGCCTGCCACAACCAGTCCTATGTGGACAAGTACGACCTGCTGCGGGGCATCAAGGAGGGCGGCGTCTTCCTGCTGAACTGCATGTGGAAGGACGGGGATCTGGAAAAACATCTGCCTGCTTCCCTGCGCCGCACCATCGCCCGCAAGAAGATCCGCTTCTACACGCTCAACGCCGTGGATATCGCCATGAGCCTCGGCCTCGGCGGACGCATCAATATGCTCATGCAGGCCGCCTTCTTCAAGCTGGCCGGCATCATACCCCTCGATGACGCCGTCGCCTACCTGAACGAAGCCATCGTCAAGACCTACGGCAGGAAGGGACATGCCGTCGTCGACATGAACCAGGAAGCCGTGCGCCAGGGCATCGCCATGCTGCACGAAGTGGCCGTGCCCGCCGCATGGGCCGACGCCGAGGAAGACGCCCCCGCCCCCTGCGGCGGACGCCCCGACTTCGTCCGCAACATCGTGGACGTGATGAACCGTCAGGAAGGCGACGAGCTGCCCGTGAGCGCCTTCCTCGGTTACGAAGACGGCACGTGGCCTGTGGGCATCACGGCCTTTGAAAAGCGCGGTGCCGCCATCATGGTACCCGTTTGGGATGCCGAAAAGTGCGTCCAGTGCAACAAGTGCGCCTTCGCCTGCCCCCATGCCGCCATCCGTCCGCGCCTGCTCAGTGCCGAGGAAGCCGTCGCCGCGCCAGCGTCCATCGAGCATCGTCCCTGCCGTATCCAGAAGGGCTTCGAATTCCACATGGCCATTTCCGTCCTTGACTGCACCGGCTGCGGAGTGTGCGTGGGCCAGTGCCCGGCCAAGGAAAAGGCCCTGACCATGACCAAACTGGAAAACGTGATGCCCGAGGGGGCCCGGAAGTGGGACTACGCCGAAAAGAACATCACCTACAAGAAGCCAACTCAGGGTAAGCTCAACGTCGCCAACAGCCAGTACCTGCGCCCGCTCAACGAATTTTCCGGAGCCTGCGCCGGCTGCGGCGAAACGCCCTATGCCAAGCTCGTCACCCAACTCTTCGGCGACCGCATGATGCTCTCCAACTCCGCCGGCTGTTCCACGGTGTGGGCAGCCGGTGCCCCCTCCGTGTCCTACACCACCGACGAGAACGGCCACGGCCCGGCGTGGGGCTTCTCGCTCTTTGAAGACAACGCCGAATACGGCTTCGGCATGTTCCTCGGCGTAGCGCAGATCCGCGCCACCCTCGCCCTGAAGATGAGGGTTCTGCTGGAAGGCGGGGATATCAGCGCCGCTCTCCGTTCCATTATGGAAGAATGGCTGGAAGGCAAGGATCTCGGCGAAGGCACCCGCGAAAGGGCCGCCGCCCTCACCGCCGCCCTCGACGAAGCTCTGGCGGAAAAGGATGACGCCGAACTCAAGGCCCTCCGCGAGAAAAGCGACTTCTTCGTCAAGCGTTCGCACTGGATCTTCGGCGGCGACGGCTGGGCCTACGATATCGGCTACGGCGGGCTCGACCACGTGCTGGCCAGCGGCGAAGACATCAACGTCCTCGTCTTCGACACCGAAGTCTATTCCAACACCGGCGGCCAGTCTTCCAAGGCCACGCCCACCGGGGCTGTGGCGCAGTTCGCCGCCAACGGCAAGATGAGCCGCAAGAAAGATCTGGGCCTCATGGCCATGAGCTACGGCAACGTGTACGTGGCGCAGATCGCCATGGGCTCCAGCCAGGAACAGACCCTCAAGGCCATCTCCGAAGCGGAAGCCTATCCCGGCCCTTCCCTCATCATCGCCTATTCCCCATGCCTGAACCACGGCATCAAGGGCGGCCTCGGCAACAGCCAGATGCAGGCCAAGCGTGCTGTGGAAGCCGGCTACTGGTCGCTGTACCATTATGATCCCCGCCGTATCGGACAGGGCGAGAATCCGTTCGTGCTCGATTCCAAGGAGCCTTCCAACGGCTTCAGGGAATTCTTGCTGTCCGAAGTGCGCTATTCCTCCCTCAAGCGCCAGTTCCCCGAACGTGCGGAGATGCTGTACGAAAAGGCCGAAGCAGATGCTAAAGCCCGCCGCAGCAACTACACGCGTCTCGCCAACAAGTAAGCAGGACGCATAATATCAGGAAGACGCTGGAGGAATTTCTCCGGCGTCTTTTTTCGCCCCAATCCGGCCGGGGCTCTTTGAGAATATTCGTCTAGGTGCTAGAGATCATTTCAAAACGTTTCTGAGCAGGAGCATGGCACAACCCTGCTGAGTAAAACCAAGGCACATCATGCAGAACCGTTCAAAAGGAGTCGCCAAACGACGAAAGTTGTTCAGCCAAGAGAAAAACCGTTCCACCTTCCAGCGATTCATAGACAGATCGCTATGAAAAGACCTTGGCCGCCTCCCTTCTTTGGGCTTTCTTTCGTTCAAGGATGCTATGCTGTATACCTCACATGGACAGATACTAACGACACATGCGGCTGTCCCCCTTGTCTGCGCAAGCCCCCACGGACGTCAGCGCAAACAACCTATCCGGATGCTTCCCACAACCGCGATAGCGCGAGTAACATCGTGATATCGCCCGCCGGAAAGCATTCCGCCAGCGGCGAGGCGCGTTACTCGGGACATTCAAGGAAGCTGAAACGGATTCCCCCGCCATAGGCATACGCGGCCTTCCGGCGCTGCACCGCCGCCCTTGATCCGCACGCCATTGCTGACGCCTGCCGAAACCTGCTTGAAGAAGCCGTGCACCTCCGTCCGTTCCTTCATGGCTGTTGGTATGGACGGCTTCGACAGGTTGTTGGAAAAACTCCAACCCCACCTTGCCAAGTTCCAGACCCAAGCCTGACGCCCCGGACACCGGGTATGCTTACATTTTTGTGAAACATACCGGCTCATCTTCCGGCATGTGTCCTTCGCCTCCGAAAAATTGATTGACAACCCAAACAGCTCGCGCGTATCTAACGCGGAGATACAGGAGCCATTCATGATCATTTCCGCCACGCTGCACACCCTCTTTTCCGCCGATGCCGAAGGGCATTTCGGTTTCTATTACTTTATGCGGAAAAGCGGCTCGCTCCGCGCCTGACGGTATGGATCAAGCGCAGAAGTGAAGGCCGCGGGCGAACAGTCCGCGGCTTTTTTATTACAAGAACGGAAAATGCCCGCCTCCCTTCCCAAAGGGAAGTGGCTTAGGCGAAAATGGCGGAACGTGCCGGAGAGAGCGAAGTGGCCGGGGGGAACGTCCCCCGCAGGACGGCGCAAAACCGGAAAACGGATTCGCGGGATTGTACAACAGGGGAACGCCCCGGCCAGTCACCGGGGCACCGCACAGACGAGGGGGAAACATGAACGGCAACGATGCAAAGGAACAGGCCGCCAACACGGCGCACGTGCACGCCGTGGAGCAGGCCGCGGCGCAAGCGCTGGTAGAGGAAAAAGAAAGCGAATCACGCTTCCGGCATTACGGTAAAGGCCCGTGGGCAGCGGCCATCTCCGCACTGGCGGTGGTCTTCTCGTTGTTCCAAATGTACGCGTCCACCTTTTCGGCCTTCGACGCCATGACCCTGCGCTCGTGGCACATCATTTTCCTGTTGGTGCTCTCCTTCCTCATGTATCCGGCATGGAAGGGCGAACGCCGCAGCCGTACCCGCCCCACCCTGTTCGATGCCCTGTGTATCGCTGCGGGGCTGTTCTCGTTCGGCTATCTCATCCTCAATTATACGGAAATCACCTTGCGCGGCGGCTATTTCCTGCCCGTCGACTACTTCGTGGCCTCCGTCGGCGTGATCATCTGCTTTGAAATGGCCCGGCGCGTGGTCGGCAGCCTTGCGGCGCTGGCGGGCGTGTTTTTCCTCTACAACTTCGCCGGGGAATGGATTCCCGGCGCGTTCGGGCATACCGGGTTTTCGTGGGACCGTGTCGTCGAGCACATGTTCTGGGGCAGCCAAGGGCTCCTCGGCGTGGGCGTCGGCGTGTCCGCCACCTACATTTTCCTGTTCGTGCTCTTCGGAGCCTTCCTGAAATACAGCGGATTCAGCGATTTTATCAATGATCTCGCGCTCACCCTCGTAGGGCGCACGGCTGGCGGCCCCGCCAAGGTTTCCGTGGTGGCCAGCGCGCTCATGGGCATGATCAACGGCAGCGCCCTCGCCAACGTCGCCACTACCGGGGCGATCACCATCCCGCTCATGAAAAAGACCGGGTACAAGCCCGAATTCGCCGCCGCCGTCGAGGCAGTCGCCTCCACCGGGGGACAGTTCGCACCGCCCATCATGGGCGCGGTGGGCTTCATCATGGCCGAATTCCTCGGCGTCCCGTATACCAAGGTCATGCTCGCAGCGGCGATCCCGGCGTTCCTGTATTATCTCACGCTGCTCATGGCGGTGCACTTCGAGGCCCGCAAGCTCGGCCTCAAGGGGCTTTCCCCCGAGCACATCCCGGCGGCGGGCAAAGTCCTGCGCGAACGCGGGCATCTGTTCATCCCGCTGATCGTGCTGCTCTGGCTGATGTTCGACGGCTACACCCCCCTGTTCGCGGCGGCGGCTTCCATCTTCGCCACCGTCGGGGCTACATGGCTGCCTTCCCTCATCGGGCTGCTGCGGACGAAAACAGCCCGCACCTTCGCCTTCGTCCTGCTGCTTGCCGTCCTCGGAGGTCTGGCCCTCTCTGGGCTCCTCAGCCTTGGCGCGGCGATCCTCACAGCTCTGTGCGTGCTCGCTTCCGCGTGGTGTTCGGCTCGGTACCGCATGACTCCCCGCGTGGTGGTCCAAGCGCTCGACGAAGGCGCGCGCGGCGCGGTGGGCGTGGGCGCGGCCTGCGTGATCATCGGCATCATCATCGGCACGGTATCCCTCACCGGACTCGGCCTGACCTTCGGGTACGAGGTACTCAAGTACGTGGGCGAAGGCCAGCTCTACCTCGGCGGCCTGTTCGTCATGATCATGAGCACCATCCTCGGCATGGGCGTGCCCGGCGTGGCGGCCTATGTCATCGTTGCGGCCGTGGCGGTCCCGGTGCTCACGGGCGTGGGCGTGATGCCGATGGCGGCGCACATGTTCTGCTTGTTCTACGCCTGCCTCTCCAACATCACGCCGCCGGTCGCCATGTCGTCCTATGTGGCGGCGGGCATTGCGCATTCGGATCAGACCCGCACGTCCCTCATTGCGGTAAAGCTCGGCCTGACCGGATTCATCCTGCCCTTCTTTTTCCTGAACAACCCACTCCTGCTGTACAGCTCGGCCAATCCGGCTCTGGCGACGCTGTGGGCGTTCGCCACGGCCTGTCTCGGGGTGAGCGCGCTGGCCGCCGGGTTGCAGGGCTGGCTGTTCGGGCCCTGTAATTCCGTCATGCGCGGCCTGCTGCTTGTGGCGGCCTTTCTCGCCATCGATCCCGGCCTCAAGACGGACCTTGCAGCGCTCGCCCTGTGCGCCGTGGCAGGGGTGTGGAGTTGGAAGGAGAGAGGGAAGGGGTAGGGATTAGTGGGAATTGGAGGGGAGGCGGCGCGAAGGGAGTCCCTGTCGCCTCATAGAAAAGCTGGAATGAAAAAACCTGTCAGATGAAGGTGTAGGCGGGGATGGGAAAGTTATGGAAAGAGCCGGGTGGGAAGTCTTCCGTGCCGAGAGGAGCCGGAGCTTTATGGATATCCCGATAACAAATGCAACATGCAAAACGAGGAGAACGTCATGAAAAAATGGTCCATGTTTTTGGCTGCTGCGGCGTGCGCGTGCGTATTGGCCTCGCCCCTTCAAGCTGCGGAGCGCAAGAAAGTGAATATCAGCTTTCCCACGGCGGCGACGACCGGGGCGTTGTACCCCCTCGGCGCGGGCATCGCCAATTTGTGGAATACCAAGCTTGGTTATGTGAACGCGCGGGTGCAGGCCTCCAACGGCGGCATTCAGAACCTCAACCTGCTCAAAGCCGGGAACGCGCAGGTTTCATTCGCCGTGTCGAGCATTACCTATGAGGCGCTCAACGGCGAACGCGGGTTCAAGGACCGCGCCTACAAGGACGTCCGCGTATTGGCGGGCCTGTACTATAACCCGAACCAGGTCGTGGCCCGTACCGACAGCGGCGTGGCTTCGCTGGCGGACTTCAAGGGCAAAAGTTTCGCGCCGGGCGCGGCGGGCGGTACGACCGAAGTGGAATCCCGCATCCACTTCACCGAAACGGGGCTCAAGTATCCCGACGACATCAAAGCCCATTTCGTGGGCTTCACCGAATCCATCGACCTGATGCGCAACAAGCAGCTTGACGGCGTATGGATCATGGCCGGGATGCCCACCGCCGCCGTCACGGAAATGTGCTCCACCGCCAACGGCAAGCTCGTGGGCATGGACGACGAGCTGATCGCCAAGGTACAGGCGAAGTATCCGTGGTATTCCAAATTCACCATTCCGGCGGGAACCTATGACGGGCAGACCGAACCCGTCCAGACCACGGCCGTCAAGATGCTTCTCCTCACCGATGCTTCCATGCCCGACGATGTGGTGTATGATCTTGCCAAAACCTTCTGGGAAAACCTTGATTCTCTCGGCAAGGCCCATGCCGTCATGAAAACCGTCACCAAGGAAATGGCCGTCAGCGATCTTTCCGGCATCCCGCTCCATCCCGGCGCTGAAAAGTACTACCGCGAAATCGGGTTGCTGAAATAAAACTCCCATCCGCGTTTTCCGGGAGGTATCTTCCGTATCCGCACCATCCCCGTTCTTCGCACACCAACACGAAATGGGGCCTCCAAACGGATAGAAGCAACCACCGAAGGCTACAAAAAACATGGAAAGGAAGGCTCCACCGTGTTCCCTGCATGAGCGGAAACGCGGAAATAAGGAAGAAAACCTTTCCTCCAATAAGAGAGGCACCCGATCCGAGGGATCGGGTGCCTCTCTTATTGCTCTTTCCAACGACTTTCCTCATATCCCCTCAATGTTCGCCAACGCCAAAACGTTCAACGCCCTGCCTCAACACGAGAAATCAAGGGAAAAAAACCATCAGGGGATTCAATAAAAGGGGAAGAGTTTAGAGGGATGAGGGGGGTCCGGGGAGGGGGAAGGGAACCTTTAAAAAGGTTCCCTTCCCCCTCCCCCGCTTCTCTCTTCGTTACGCCCCGCGCGCGGCAAGCTCACGCTTAAGGGCGCGGGCGAGCTGATCAGGGCAGGACGTGGGCTTGCTGCCGCACTGGATCCCTTCAAGCCGGGAAATGACGGCTTCGGCGGGAAGCCCTTCAGCAAGGCGGGCGACGGCTTCAAGGTTGCCGGGGCAACCGCCCGCGAAACGGATGCCGGTCACGCGGCCGTCATCGGTGATATCATACTGGAGCGCGCTGGAACACACGCCCATAAGTGGAGCAATAGCCATGAAAACAAATCCTTATACAATCAAAATGTGACCAGAAAACGCGGAACCGCGGGTCCCGCAATCCCGATATCCCGAACCGGGAAACCCCGCAACAAAAGACCATCCCGCAAAACGCCGGGACAAGGGCCTTAGCTGCGGAAAAGATCGGAGAGCGTGTTAATCGTCATCGCGGTCATCGTCGCGGCGATCATCCTGGGAACGGGAGTTCCTTGGCATACGCGACGGATTGGAATCCCGGCCGATTTCCCCGCCATTCCAGCGGAAGCCGTATTGCCGCGGCTGCACGATGCGCCCAAACGAATGCCCGACACTGTCCACGGACTTGACCAGGTCGTCAAGGTTCTCCAGCGCTTCCGAAGCATCTTCCAGCGGTTCTGCGGCATGAGCCGGATACGCGTACAGAACGCCGAGGACGGCCAGAGCGGGAAGCCATTTTACAAACACGGTAAACTCCTTGTTCGGTTGCACGGCACAGAGAGCGCCGGTCAGCAGCATACTCCAAAACGGGCCGGGGGAAAACAGGGCGGAAAAGAAAGCTGCTTTATCAACAAGAACACTATGATAGCGTCAAAAGGGAAGGGTACGTGCGGGAACTTTGCGGCATGAGGCGGGACATGCCGGGGGCGAAGGCGGGCAAGCCGCTTCTGTGAAAGCAGTCGGCGCAATGGGCAAATGCGGATATTGCGCCCAAGAACGCAACAGTGCGTAACAGCCCCAAATTGGTGCTGGAACACGGAAAACCCACCCAATAGCACCCTTGACCCAAAATCGATTTTGCGGGAACACGGAATGGGCGTTTTTACGCATGACATGATACGAGGTGCGATATGGCTCATCATTATTCCAATTCCCTTTATGACCGCCTTGCGGATCGGCTGAACCAGTTCCCGCAGGGCGCGCCGCTTTCCGACAGCCTCTTTGCCATTCTGAAAATCCTCTTTTCCGAAAAAGAAGCCGGGCTGGTGGCGCAGCTGCCCATCAAACCCTTCACCGTAGACCGCGCCGCCGCAATCTGGAAACTCGACAAGGCCACCGCCCAGAATATGTTGGAAGACCTGGCGGGACGGGCCATGCTGCTCGACATGGAGCAAAACGGCCAGCAGATGTTCTGCTTGCCCCCGCCGATGGCCGGGTTCTTTGAATTTTCCATGATGCGCGTGCGCGGCGATGTCAACCAAAAAGCGCTGGCGGAACTGTATTACCAGTATCTCAATGTCGAAGAGGATTTCGTCAAGGCGCTGTTCGTCGAGAACGGGACGCCGCTTGGCCGCATCTTCGTACAGGAAGCCGCGCTCCCGCAGGACGGCAAGCTCGAGGTCCTCGATTACGAGCGCGCTTCACACATCATCAAGACGGCCTCGCACATCGGCGTCAGCATGTGCTACTGCCGCCATAAAATGCAGCATCTCGGGCGGGCGTGTGATGCCCCAATGGACATCTGCATGACCTTCAACACCTCGGCCCGCTCGCTCATCAAATACGGCCACGCCCGACAGGTGGACGCCGCCGAGTGCCTTGATCTGCTCGCCGTGGCGCAGGGGCACAACCTCGTCCAGTTTGGCGAAAACGCCCGTGAAGGCGTGAACTTCATCTGCAACTGCTGCGGGTGCTGTTGCGAGGCACTGCTGGCGATCAAGCGGTTCGCCATCGCCCGGACCATCCATTCCAACTTCATCG
The DNA here is from genome assembly GCF_000701705.1 of Bilophila wadsworthia ATCC 49260. Taxonomy (GTDB): domain Bacteria; phylum Desulfobacterota; class Desulfovibrionia; order Desulfovibrionales; family Desulfovibrionaceae; genus Bilophila; species Bilophila wadsworthia. The sequence continues at coordinate 122,990 of NZ_JNJP01000002.1, forward strand.
CCCGCGCCGGGAACGATTGCCGGGGGTGCGGCAAGTGTGAAAAGGTCTGTCCGGTCAATGCGATCCACATGGAAGACGGTCCGGCCGGCAAGCGCTTCGCTTTCGTCGATCCCGAGCGCTGCATCGGGTGCGGCGTGTGCGTGCGTTCCTGTGCCTTCGGCCAGCTTACGCTCGAAGCCCGGCCCGAACGCGCCATCACCCCCCTCAATACCGTGAACCGCGTGGTCGCCATGGCCGCCGAACGGGGCATGATCAAGGAACTTCTCGAAGACAACGACGCGATGGGCAATCATCGGATCATGGCGGCGGTCATCGGGGCGATCATGAAGCTTCCCGGCGCGCCGAGGGCGCTCGCCGTGGCGCAGCTCAAATCCCGCTATCTGGAAAACCTCATCGGCAAAATGGGATGACGGAAGCGAAAGCCCCAAAAGGCCAGCTAGCGATGGTTCGCAAAGCATCGCCCGCTGGCCTTTTCTTTTTCCTGGTTGCACGCGGCATCGGGAGTACCGCGCAAGCCTTGGACGCGGGATGGCCCCGCTCCCCCGCACGGCGCGGCTTTTCCGGCAACCCCGATACACTTTGTTACATTCCGCTGCATTCGGCACATCCTCATGAAACATTCCACGGGTAGTTTCGCTTCCACAGGGCAACGAGCCCTAAAGGAGCAACTACCATGTTGAAGCATACATCTTTGATCGTCGCCGGGGCTCTCGTCCTCGGAATGGGGATTTCCACCGCCTCTTTCGCTGAAATGCCTTCTCTGGACAGCCAGTCCTACACGTGGCCCGGTTCCACCATCAACACCAGCAGCGATACCGACAAGATCGCGCCCGATCCGAAGACCGGCAAGCGGCCCGGCATCCTTGACTGGGAGGGCATGGGTGCCGATGTGTCGAGGCATCCCGACAAGCCCGGCCATGATCCCAAGAACTGCGGCATCTGCCAGTAGCCCTTTCCGGGGGAAAATGCCGTCCTCCGGGAAAGTTCCCCGCGTCCCCTCGGTCGTAACGGGCCATCCTCAAGGGGGGGCGCTGAGGAACCCCTCACCTCCGGACGGGCCGAAGACAAGGCATCTCCGGTTCCGTCCAAGAGGAATCTTTCTTTTTGCCTGCAAATGGAGCATGATCGGATTGCCCCGGACAGGGCCATCCGGCGACACGGCCACCGTTGGCGGATCGGAAGGCCCGGCGGGATGGGAGGTAAACCGTGCCAGACCAAACACGCCTTCTCGTCGTTGACGACGACGCGGACATCCGTGAACTGCTCTCCGCCTACCTCGCCCGTTACGACATGACCGTCGAAACCGCGGCGGACGGCGCGGGGCTTTTCGAAAAGCTCGATCATGCCCACTTCGATCTCATCATTCTCGACATCATGCTCCCCGGCGAAGACGGCCTCAGCTTGTGCCGCCGCCTTCGGGGAACCTCGGCGATCCCGGTCATTTTCCTGACCTCGCTGGACAGCTCCACGGATCGGGTCGTCGGGCTTGAACTCGGCGCGGACGACTATGTGGTCAAACCGTTCGATCCCCGCGAACTGCTCGCCCGCATTCGCACGGTCCTCCGCCGCGCTTCCGACAAGGGGCAGGCCGCGGCGCAGTCAGATATACGCCGTTTCGCCGGATGGACCCTCAACGTCCGCTCCCGCGAGCTTTCGCAGGGTGACGAGCGGATTGCCCTCAGCGACGCGATGTACCGGCTGCTGCTCGTGTTCCTTGACGAGCCGTTCGCCGTATTGAGCCGCGAGTATCTGTTGCGGCAAACGCAGGGGCGCGACGCCGATGTATTCGATCGCAGCGTCGACATACAGGTGAGCCGACTGCGCGGGGTGCTCAAGGATACGGGCACGTCCAAAATCATCAAGACCGTACGCGGCGGCGGGTACATGCTTTCCGTCGACGTGGAGCACGACGCGTGAACCTTGACCGCCTGCTTCCGAAAACCTCCTTCGGACGCTTTTTCCTGATCAACGTGATCAGCCTCGCGCTGTTCTGGCTGCTCATCCAGCCCATGGCCAACTACTGGCGCAACCAGGCCCTGTTCCGCATGGTGGCCTCGAACGAAAGCCGCCTCTTCCTCACCCATATCCGCCTGCTGGACAAACTGCCCACGATTGCCGAGCGCAACGGGCTGTTCAATCCGAATGACGACGTATTCTCGATCCGGGTTTCGCACTTGCCGCCGGATATGCCGCGGGACGGCTCGAACTGCTCGCAGAGCCTGCGGAGACGCCTCGAGCGGGCATTCAAGCAGGAAAACATCCGGTATACGGACCTCCTGACCCGGATCGTGGTGTCACATGCACCGATCACGGTCATGGGCAGTGAAGAAAAGTACAGCGATCTCGAAACGTTTTTGACGCACCACTATATGCAGGCCGAAATCGCCCTGCGCAGGCCCGACGGGATCTGGATTTACGCCAAGCACCAGATAGAAATCATGCCGCAAAACCGGCTGTGGCTGAATACGGCGGCGCTGGCGATAGAATTCCTTCTGGTCATGAGCGGGGTGGCCTTGGCGCTGAACTGGCTGCTGCGGCCCTTGCGCAAGCTGGTGGCGGCAACCGACCGCTTCGGCAGGACGCAGGAGATCACGCCGCTGCGGACGGATTCCGGGCCCGTGGAAGTACGCGAGGCCGCATCCGCGTTCAACAGGATGTTTTCGAGTATTCAGCGATCATTCGAGGAACGGGAACGCTTCCTGACGTCGTTTTCGCATGACCTGCGCACCCCGTTGACCCGGCTGCGGTTGCGGCTCGAACAGGTGGCACAGGACGATCTGCGGGAAAAGCTGTGCGCCGACGTGGACGATTTGACCGATACGCTGAACCGTACGATTACGTTTTTGCGGAGCGCGCGGAGCATTGAAGACGTCCGGCGGCCGATTGCGGTGATGCCGCTGCTGGAAGCTCTGGTGGAGGACAGGCAGGGCATTGGGGAGCAGGTAACGCTGAACGGGAACACGGCCGCCGTGCTTTTAAGCTGGAACCGGTTGCGGAGCGCCTTTGAAAATGTCGTGGACAACGCGCTGCGCTATGGGGATTGCGCCGACATTGAGGTCCACCACGAAAGAGACTCCGAAGGCAGGGAGTGGCTGTACATCGACTTCCGGGACAACGGGCCGGGCATCCCCGAAGAAAAGCTTGAATTCGTATTGGAGCCGTATGTGCGACTGGAGACATCGCGTAACCGGAAAACAGGCGGGCATGGGCTTGGGTTGTCCATCGTGCGCAACCTCGTGGAAGCGAGCGGAGGCAGGGTGCTCCTCATGAACCGCCCGGAAGGGGGGCTTCTGGTCAGGATGCTGTTCCCGCTCTAGCCACGCCGGGCGCCCTTCATGGGTGAACCCGCGGGAAAAACCAAGGGCATTGGCCCCATATTCGGCCTTCCGGCCGTCTTTTGCCTGCTTTCATAAAAAAACACGGCCAGCCAAATTTTTTGGTGGGCTTTTTCTTTTTCAGGCACAAAAAAACGATATGCAACGAAAATAGCCCTGTTCGCTCAAAAGTTTCTAGACCTTTCCGGCAATCGGGCCTACTCTAAAAAGGAGTCTATCCTATCTCAACATCAACCGCCTTTACCCATGCCAGACACCACCGCTTACAATTTAAGCAGGACAGGCACCATCTCTTCTTTGTTTTTTAAAAACTTGTGGGTGCTCTTTTCCGCTATCTTCGTCGTCAGTCTGATCGGGACTCTGTTCACGACGTATTTGTTCATGAAAAGCACCGCGGTGGAATCCACACGCTTCCTTGCCGACGATCTGACTTCCCAGCTGAACACGGTCTATTCACTGCTCGAAGGCATGAGCGAGCAGCCGCTGATCAAAGATACGTCCATCCCCGTGCAGGAACGCGCCGCATCCATGAAAACGTATGCGGACGCTTTCGGCTTCTGGATGATCGGCGTCGTCGATCCCGACGGGACCATTTCGAGCACCTTGCGGCCCAAAACCGGCAAGGTGCAGCGCGGCTACATCCCCCGCATCATGGCTTCTGGAAAACGGGAAATCAGCGATCCGTTCCCCGCCGGGGCCACCGGGGACATGACCTACAGCCAGTTTATGCCCATCAAGAAAGACGGCAAGGTCGTCAGCATCTGTTTCGTCACCACGCCCCTTTCCCTGCTCAGTGAACGCGTTACCCGCCGCGACCATACGGGAAACGGCTACTACCTGATGCTCAGCAGCACCGGTTCCCTCATCGCGCATCCCAATCCCGCAATGAGCCTTACGCACATCAGGGATCACGTCGCGGGCGAACGGTTCCTCTACGGCAGCAGCCGGGAAACCTTCCTCCGCGACATCAAAAGCGATCAGCCGGGGACGTTCATCAGCATTTTTAGGAATACGCTCTACTTCACGGCGTTCATGAACATACCCGAAACAGGCTGGACGCTCATCCACCGGGTCAAAATCCTGCCGACGGTCAAGTACATGCTGCTGGCCTTTTTCACACAGACGCTGCTGTACACCCTGCTGTTCGTGGTGCTCTATCGCTACGGGCGTACCGCCATTTCGCAGGAACTCAGGCCGGTGGACAACATCCTGCGGCAAGTCGAAGAGCTGAACAGAAGCGTCAATGCCGCCGACAGCATCACGGAAGAGGATGTGTTCAACATCATCAACATCAGCCGCAAAGGGTTGTACGACGCCCTTACCGGGCTGCCTACGCGCAACCTCTTCCGCCAGCGGGTCAACGACACCATCGAAAAGATGCCGGGCAGGCTATTCGGGGTCTTCATCCTCGACATGGACAACCTTAAGGCCATCAACGACCATCTCGGGCATGAGGCGGGCGATAAGGCCATCCGTAGCTTCGCCTCGACCCTCAAAGAATTCACGGAACGCCACTTCGGGCTGGCCTGCCGTTACGGGGGCGACGAATTCGTCCTGCTCATCCCGCTGGACACACCTTCCGATGCTTCCGCCCTAGCCCGGGAACTCCTCGAAACCCAGCACGGGAGCATCGTCGGGAACGATGTGGTTTATGCCTACGGTACGAGCATCGGGGTCAGTTTCTACCCGCTTTCCGGCACATTCGACGAAGCCCTCCACATGGCGGACACGGCTTTGTACTCCTCCAAACGAAGCGGCAAGGGAACGTTCACCTGCCTTCCCTCCCATGCGGAATGGCTTTAATCCCTTCCCTAGCCGGAATCGCCGCTTTCCCGTCCCGAAAGGCATCCTGCACAGCTTCCTGAAAAAATCCAGCGTCCGCACGCGCCTGCAAAGGGAATTCTCACTCCGTGGCCTGCCTCCGCGATGAGTGTTTTGCCCGCTCCAGAGATCGAAGGCCCCATATGCCTTCGGACACGGGAAAAGCCCCCGCCTTCGACGGCGCTGGGCGGGGACGGCTCCCGATGGGAAAGCTTCGCGGGCACAGTCCCGGGTGGTGGAAAACGCCTCGGGCCGCCGGGCCATCCGAAAGCGCCGCCTCAACCCGCTCCGAGGGAAAAGGGCCGAAGGCGGGCCAGTTCCTCACGCAACCGCCCGTTTTCCTGCAGCAGCTTACGGTTTTCGGCGTAGAGTTGACGGTTTTCTACGGAAAGCTCCCGGCGCTCGGTGCGTTCCTCATCCAATTCCTTCAGCACCAGAGGGCACTGGCGGCAGCCACATCCTGAAGAAGGATATTCCTTTGATTGTTCGCGCATTACACCGCGCCCGAACAGCAACCACTCGGGAGAGACATCAAAAATGGTACATACATTAATGATAAACGCCAAATCTGGCATATTGGCGCCCCGTTCGTACCTCCCAAGCGTGGTGAGCGGCGTCCGCAGACGTGTGGCAAATTCGCTCTGTGTCATGGCGCCCCGTACGGCCTTCAGCCGTTCCTGCAATGATTCCATAGGCAGCGTGCATCCAAAGCCCGCAGCCCCTCTGCTTTTCTCCGGCAGGGCGCACCATCGGATCGTCGTTTCCGGATCCGGCCGGAAAATTCCATTTTTGATTGACAATAATCCAAAAATGGTTAATAAAGGGCGTGGGCGGTTGAGAAATGATGTGACAACAGAACTCTACCGAACCCCTACCAAATGATCAACGTACACCCCAAGGAGTGTGGCCGAACAGGACCCTCTCTTCTCCGCCTCAACAGTCTCCCCAACAGCGCCTGTACCCTTATCCGGGCAAGCGCGGCATGTTGTGCCTCCAGGTGTGTCGGCAATACATGAATATATATACAACCTATTCTGTATTTGCTCTTTAGCGCGGAGCATGTTAATTCCTGTCTGTCATGAAGAGACACACCTGTAAGGACGTTCAATGACAAGGCAAGTTCAGAATCCGTTGACTTGCGCCTCTCCTTCGGACGAGGTTTCTGAGGTTGCAGCCTCCTCTCAACGGCGTGATACAGCCCTGCAAAGGACCGCATCTTCACTTAATCTCTACAAGATCATTGGGGATAGCTCATCCGAAATCGTCTGGGAACAGGCCTCTGCGCCGAATGCAGACTGTATTTTTTCCGGTGATCCCCGCTTTGCCTGCGCCAACAAGTGCCTCACCGTCGAAGAAGCTTACGAAACGGTTCACCCCGACGATCAGCCGCTGCTCCGTTCCGACATTGATTCGCTCCATTCCGGAGAGCAAGACTCTTTTTCGCGCCGTATCCGCGCCCTTGGCTGCGACGGGAGCTGGATTCCCGTGGATGTCTGCGCCCGGAGCCTGCGCGACAACAATAGGACGCCCCTTTACCTTATCGGCGGCTTTAAGGGCATCTCCAACCTTCCTCCCGTCTCCTCCGCTATCGCGTCATCCCGCGATCCCCTCATATCCGACATTATCTGGGAACGTTTCGTTTCCGGGGGCGGCTTCGCCATTTCCGACGGTGTGGAACGCTTCCTCGGCCATCCGCGCCACCACTTCAGGAGCGTGGAGGACCTTGTCTGCCTGCTTCACCCCAGTGATCTTGCCATCGTCCACGAACGCATGAAAGCCGTGAGCAGCCTGACCGGATGCGACTGCCTCTCCGTCCGGATGCGCCATAATGACGGAACATGGCGGCAAGTCGAGGCTCGGGTGGTCGTCTTGCGCGGCCGGGCCGGTGAAGACAGGATCATCGGCGCACTCAAGGACATCACCCCCAAGGCCGTGCGGGATCTCCCGTCGCTCCAGCCCGCGCAGATTTCATCCTTGACGGGGTTGTACACACTCGAAGCCGGGCAAGCCATTATTGAAAAAAACCTTCTCACAGGCCTCAACCTGCAGGCTCTCATCCTCGTGGATTTCCGCAACCTCGACGAGATCGAGCAGCGCCACGGCAATCGCTGGAAGAACCTTTTTCTCCAGCACGCGGGGGCCATCCTCCGCAACCTCGCCCGCGAGAACGATGTTCCCATCCACTGCCGCGCCGGTTCGTTCATCCTGTTTGCGGATCAGTACGAGTCCTTCCGTGAGGTGACCGACCTCACCCGCAACCTCCAGCGGACGCTCGGAGCCGTCTGCGCGTTCGACGGCGAATCCGATTCCGTGGAATTTTCCATCGGCATCGCCGTCGCGCCCTATGATGCCCTCACTTTTTCCGGACTCGTAGACCGCGCCGCTCAGGCGTGCAGCCAGCGTTCGGGCGTCAACTTCTACGACAAACAGGCCGCCGATCGTTTCCGGCTTGACTCGGAGCTCCTCGAAGAGGAACGGCGCCGCGAAAAAGAGCAAATGCGCGAAGCCCTCCAGACCATCATGGATAACGTGGACGCCTACCTCTTCGTCGTCCACCCGTTCCGCCATGAGGTTCTGTTCGCCAACCGCCAAATCCGCAGCATCCGGCCCGAATGTGTGCCCGGTTCAGTCTGCTACCGTTCCTTTTTCCGTTTCGACAAGCCCTGCGTCGACTGTGCGATCCTCAAAGGGCGGGATTGCCTTATCGAAAAGGACGGCCAACAGATTTATCTCCAGCTCCGCCATAAAAAGATCCGGTGGCTCAACGATGAGATGGTCTACCTCGTCAGCGGCACCGACATCACCGAACGTATGCTCCATGCCCGCAAGCTTGAGCACATGGCCTATCACGATTCCCTACTCGACATCCCCAATCGGCAGGCCGCGCTCAGGAACCTCCAGCACATGCTGCGCGAGGGCAAGCGTTGTGCCGTCGTCCTGTTCGACATCAGCGATTTCACGCTGTTCAACGAAACCTTCGGCCACGCCAAGGGCGACCTGCTGCTCAAGGACGTGAGCCTGTCCATCGCCCGTTTCGTGCCTGAAGGCAGCCTCTACCGTTCCGGAGGGGACGACTTCCTTGTCCTGCTTTCCGGCGCTGACGGCCCGCAGGCCGAACGCCTCGCCCAGTCCGTCAGGAACTCCTTCCTGCGCGTGCTCACCATTGAGGATCTCGAATACACCTGCAACATCGACGCCGGGATCAGCATTTCACCCCAACACGGGACCAATCCAAGCACCCTCATCACCCATGCCGAGCTCGCCCTTGCCGAAGCCCGCAAGGAAGGCCGGGGCATCTACCAGTTCAACAAGGAACTCGATCAGATCCTCTCCCGCAAGAAGCTGCTCCAGATCCTTATCCGATCCGCCCTGGCCAACGGCGACTTTGAGGTGCATTTCCAGCCGGTCTTCGAGATCAGCACGGGCTTGTTCCGCAAGGCCGAGGCCCTGTTGCGTCTGCGGGACGCTGCGGGCAGCTTTATTTCACCCGCCGAGTTCATCCCTGTAGCCGAAGAGACCGGCCTCATCGTGGATGTCGGGTATCTTGTGCTCGATACCGTCTGCCGCCAGCTGTTGAGCATGGCGAGCGTAGCGGGGCTTCCTTTCCAGATCGCCGTGAACATTTCCGCCATCCAGCTTCTCCAGACCAATTTCGTCAGCAGGGTCGTGGAGATCATCCAGTATCACGGCATCAACCCGCAGCAGCTTGAATTTGAAATCACCGAGAGCGTGCTCATCAATTCCTTCGAGCAGGTCAAGGGCGTCATGCAGCAGCTGCGGGACAAGGGCATCCGGTTTGCGCTCGATGACTTCGGCACGGGCTACTCCAGCCTGAGCTATCTGACCCACCTTCCCATCAGTACCCTCAAGCTCGACCGCTCGTTCATCAGAAATCTCGAAACATCCGAAAGCAACCGGCAGGTATGCAAGGCCGTCATCGACATCGCCCGCCACTTCAATATGGCGATCGTCGCCGAAGGTGTTGAAAACGCGGAACAGTCTAAAATCATTTCAGAACTTGGAGCAACAAGCATACAGGGCTTCTACTATGCCCGGCCCCTGCCCGGCGGCCAGCTTGTTCCGTGGCTTTCGGAACATGAAGATCACGATATCCCAACGCCCGAAGAAGACAGGCCGAGAGAGAGAGAGAGAGAGAGAGAGAGAGAGAGAGAGAGAGAGAGAGAGAGAGAGCTCTGGACACAGCCAAAGCTGAATGGCCTGCGCTCCTGCCCCTCCGGGGGAAGCGATGAGGAGAGCGGGTCTTTTCACGCAGGCGAGAAAAGATACGTGATGCCGCACGGTTTTCAGGCTGGGCAAGTTCTCCCTGTTATAGTGGATGACGCGGTATCTTCCCTGCTTTCCGATCTAGAGCCCAGGGTTCAAATGGCAGATACGGAACTGCTGGGAAACTGCGGTATTTCCATGCATGATGGAGCGGTAAGCGGTCTTGTGGAGCCGTATCGGATCGATTGCCTCGCCGCTCTTCAAGATCACCGGGAAAGGCGACGCGATGCCGCCGTTGCGCAATCCGGCCCCTCAACAACTCCCACCTTGCTCTCTGCCCGTCCGGCGCTGTGCCCGGATGAAGGAACCGCCGAAAACAGCATCATATCCGGGCTCGGGCCTGAGCGAGAACCAGCCGCTTCCTGTATCCAATCCACCGATCGACTGCTCCCCTCTCCTGAAGGGAGCGCACCACCCTGCATTCCCCGGTTTCCGGGTTCTTCGGCTGTGCCTCCGGATCTGTCCTCACAACAGGGATATCCTCCCGACATGCAGCTTTTCCCACTGGATTTGAACAAAAAAGTTGTATTATCTTAAGATGCTAGAGAGAGAGAGAGAGAGAGAGAGAGAGAGAGAGCTGGACTCCGCCAAAACTGATCGGGGCACGGGCCGCCTTCCGGGCTGAGCCACTTTCCCTTTCCCCAGACTCTCTTCAGGATATAAACCATGTCCAATAGCCCCATTTCTTCCAGCAGGATCGACAGCAAAGACGAATCCTGGCTCCTCCTGTTGTCCGATCCCTCGGCTGAAAAAGCTAAGATGCGGTCAAAGCTGGTTTTCTTTAGCTGCTGTACCTTGATGACCATGATCCCCGCCATTGCCGCACTGGTGCTCTATCCCTTGGGGCAAGTCTTTGCGGCGTTTATCTCCCTCATCCTCGCCGGTGCCGGGATCGCGGGGGGATTCTGCCTTTACGTCAACCGGATGCTCCGGCCCACCCACCATATTGCCACAGCCATCGAACGGTTCCGCAGGGGAGATTCCGCCGTGCGTTGCCCGGAAAAGGCTCCGGGACTGCTCGGACTGCTCGGAGAACGCGTCAATCTCTTCCTCTCCCAAATTCAGGAAGGGCGCAAAGAACTCATGCGCGTGGCTCCCCACATCGATATAATCGCCCACAACCTCCCCGGGGGCCTGCTCTGCTGTGCCGAGGATTTCGAGCTGCGCTTCGTCAGTGACGGCATGTTGCGGCTCTTACGCTGTTCCCGCGAGGAAATCACGGGCCGCTACGGAAACAACTGGAAGAACATCGTCCACCCCGACGATTTCGCCTTCACCGTGGCCCACCTCGATGAGCAGCGCAAGATCCAGCCTGAATACCGGCTCAGTTACCGTATCCAGCGCGCGGACGGCTCATCCTGCTGGGTGATGGAAAGTTCCCGGCTGACGGTCAACGCCGACGGCGTCCCGGAATATGTTTGCATCATTATCGACGATACAGAACAAAAGATCATCGAGAACCGCCGCATCGCCGTGGAGCGGCAATACCGCCGGGCACTCCAGTCCGTGTGCGAAATGCTCATTCAGGTGGATCTCACGAACGATCTCGTGTTGTCCGAATACGTGCGCTGGGGAGCCTCTTCCCGGTTCCCCCGGGGCGAGAACTACAGCCAGTGCTGTGTGGAATTCATGCAGGAGTGTGTCCATCCCGACGACAGGGGGACATTCAGCGCGGCGTTCTGCCGCAAGAACCTGCATCTCCAGAATATGGATGAGGACGCGCCCGTCACATACCTTGAATACCGCATTAAAGAACCTTCGGGCAACTATCACTGGGTCGCGGGTACGCTGGTCCCCCTCGAAGACGAAGCCACGCACACGATCACCGCGATCTCCTACGTGGTGGACATCGACGAACGCAGACGCCGCGAAGACGCCGTCATCGATAAATCCCGCCGTGACGGTTTGACCGGGCTGCTCAACCGCAACGCCATGTTCGAGCTCATTGCCTCCACACTCGAAGGCCTAGGGCACAAGGGGCGGCATTCGCTGTTCATGATTGATCTCGACAATTTCAAGGCAATCAACGACAACTTCGGGCATGTCTTCGGCGACGCGGTGCTGCGCGAGGTGGCGGACGGCATCCGCTCCGTCTTCCGTCCCACGGACGCGCTGGCGCGCATTGGCGGAGACGAGTTCCTTGTGTTCCTCGAAAATGTGGACAAGCCGGACGTCCTCGCCAGAAAAGCCGGCGAAGTGGTCAGCACTCTGCACAAGTCCTATATCGGCCCCGGCCAAAACTTCCCTCTCTCGTGCAGCGTCGGCATTTCCGTCTACCCCGACGACGGGCGCACCGTCATCGACCTCTTTAAGAGCGCCGACGCCGCCATGTATGCCTCCAAACAGCACGGCAAGGACCGCTATTCCTTTAGGGAGTGAACCCCGTTTCTTTGCGTTGCTCTTGCCTTCCGTGTGCCGGAATGCCCGAGGATACAGTTCCCGTTCGACGTATTCCTTGGAAAAGGCTTTCCCCACCGCTTCGGGGTGTTCAAAAAGCAGCCTCCGATCCCTGTCAAAGAGCACAACCAGGGAGGCCCCCACAGGCTGTTGCGGCGTACTCATAACTCCTTCCCACCGTTGTCGTTGCTGGTATTCGTTATTCCAGCTTCCTTTTTCACCACGAGTCCCTCCGCCCGTCAATGACAAGCTGACGGCGCCGCGCTCTTTTCATCGCCAGCCCCACGGACGGCCCTTTCTCCGTCTTTCAGAGAGGGCTCATATCCTTCCATACGAATCCGGAACCCACCTCCTGAACCGGCCTCCCGGCCTTTCCCGGATACCGCTCTAACAAGGTGGTGACATGCGGCAACAGGCGTGCTACGCAAGGCGAGAACTTCAGGAGGGACAGGTCGTATGTCCGGATTCGGTGTTTTTCTGGCTATAGCGACGGCCTTTTCATGGGCCCTTGGGTGCGTCGTCCATACGACGGCCTCAAGGGTGGTGGGGATACCGGCGGTCATGCTCATCCGGCAGCCGCTGGCGAGCGTGGTGCTCGGCATCTTTTGCCTGGTTATGGGCGATCTATGGCTTCCGTCGCTGCATTTGTTTTGGCTGGCGGCGGCCTCCGGAGTGTTCGGGATCATCATAGGCGACGCCTGCCAGTACGCGGGCGCACTGACCATCGGCCTGCGTCCGGCGCAGGTGTGCCAATCGCTGTCCTCATGCTTCACCGCCCTGTTCGGCTCCATCTATCTGAACGAATATATAGGGCTGCAAGGCTGGCTCGGGATGTTCGTAGCGACGTGCGGGGTGATCCTCGTGGTCCTCTCCGAACAGCGGGACGCCCATAACCCTCCCGTATCCAGCAAACAGCGCAACAAAGGGGTCATCATTTCCCTCCTTGCCGCCGTCTTCGTCGCGCTCGGCATCGTCTTTTCCAAACAAGCCCTCCAGGAGGGCATCGGGGCACTGCCTCTGGCTTTCTACCGCAACGCCATTTCCACTGCGGGCATCTGGGCGGTAGGCCTCGCCTTCGGAGCCATCCGCCCGGCGTTCGGAAACCTCAAGGCCAACCCCGGCATCCTCAAGCTTTTCCCGCTCGGCTGCCTCTTCGGCCCCGCCGGGGGCATCTGGCTTTCGTGCGTCGCCCTCGACTACCTTCCCGCCGCCGTCGCCGCAATGCTCATCGGCCTTCAACCCATCGCCCTGCTTATCATCACCGGCATCATGGAACGCCGCATCCCCGCCCCCAACTCCATCATCGGCTCCATCATAGCCTGCACCGGGGCGGCAATCCTGCTGCTCCGATAACACAAAAAGAAGCGCCCTCATCGGCGGATTCCGTTAAAACGGCCTCCCAAGGTGCCCCGCTCCAACAGCGCAGCACCTTTTTTCGCGCGCTGCGTCAATCCGTTCATGCTTTCCAGCGGCATTCCCGCCTTGAAACGTGTTCCCTCCCCCATACCTCATGAGAATCATTCAAATAATCATGGGAGTTCGCCCAAAACGAGCTATTCCTAAAAGAAAAGGGCTTCCTTTCCCCCATCAGTGCTTGAAGCCTTGACGTGATCCTTTTGCATTCAGGATGCCGTATGCCAAACAACGTATTCTCTACTGCATTGGCCCGTAATCCCTACCCATTCCACAGCCGTTCCTCTCGAGTGCGATCACACTGGCTCAGGGCGGGCATCGCCAAGCCACTCATCGTGGCGCTATGCCTGATCGGGGTGCCGGGGTGCTCCACATGGAGCGTGGGGCCTGATTTCGAGCGACCCGATATGCAAAACATGCCGCAAAAATGGAATGCGGGCGACCCGCAACACCCTCTCGTCGGCAATGTCTCTCTGGATACATGGTGGCAGAGTTTCAACGACCCTGCCCTGAACCAGCTTGTGACGCGGGCGCGCCTCTCCAGCCCCACCATCGAGGCGGCCCTGCTGAAAATCGTACAGTACCGCGCACAATATGCCATTGCCATAGGCAGTTTCTTTCCGCAGACGCAGGAGCTCACCGGAACATACAGCTCCGAACACCCCAGCCGCCGGTCCGCAGACGCGCCCCAACCGGGCGAGCCCTCGCAGCCCGGCACCATCCAGCAACTGAATCTGGGCTTTCAGGCGACGTGGGAAATCGACATCTGGGGCAAATACCGGCGCAACGCCGAAGCCGCCAAAGCCGCCCTGCAAGGCGCCCATGCGGGCTATGAACTCGCGCTCGTAACGCTCAGCGCCGATGTCGCCCAACAGTATTTCAGCTATCGCATGACGGAAAAACAGCTGGAAATCGCACGGCGCAACAGCTTGGCGCAGAAGGAATCCGTACGCCTGACCGAAGCCATGTTCCGCTTGGGAGCCTCAAGCGGGCGGGACTACGATCAAGCCGTCGCCATGCAGAAGAATACGGAAGCCGACATCCCGCAGCTGGAAGCACAGCTGATCACCAACCGCAATGCCCTGTGCGTGCTGCTCGGCATCCCCCCCGGCCCCATACCGGAACTGGCCCCGGGCTGGGTGCCGCAACCGCCTCAAACGGCTTCCGGTGCAGCGCTGGCGTCTTCCGCGCCCACAGCGGGGAAAACGCTTCCTCAGGGGGCAACGCCATACGCGGCGGAACGCACCGCCCAATCCTTTATTCCTCTGGACATAGCCATAGGCGTCCCGGCGGATCTCCTGCGCCGGAGGCCCGATGTACGGCAGGCGGAACAGGAGGCGGCGGCCCAGTGCGCGCGTATAGGCATCAACAAGGCGGCGCTGTTCCCTTCGTTTTCCATCAGCGGCTTTCTGGGATTCCAAGGAAGCGACGTCGGAGCCTTCACGCTGGGGGACACCTTCTCGCACAACGCCTTCACCGCAAGCGCCTCGCCGTCCCTGGTGCTGCCCTTCCTCAACTACGGGCGGCTGTACAATGCCGTACGCGCGCAGGACGCCGTTTTCCAGCAAAGCCTCGTCACCTACAAACAAACGGTGCTACAGGCATTGCAGGAAGCCGAGAACGCCATGAGTTCCTTCATCCGTTCCCGCCAGCGCCTGACCCTGCTCCAGCAGGCCGCCGAAGCCGCCGGGCGCTCCACCAAGCTGGCGCTTGAGCAGTACAACGCGGGCAGCACCGATTTTACCACGGTCGTCTCGGCCCAGACCACGCAATACCAGCAAGAAAACAGCGTTGCGGCGGCAGCGGGAAACACGGCGCTGCAAGCCGTGGCCCTGTTCCGGGCCCTGGGCGGCGGCTGGCAGCCCCAGCCCCTCCCGTTGCCCAAGGCCACCATCGACGCGATGAAAAAGCGTACCGACTGGGGCGGCATGTTGCGCGATATGGAAAGCGTCCCCGTTGCCGGGCAGTCCGAGATCCCACAAGCCGAAACGCACAGAGGTTACTGATATGCACAGCTGCGACTCCCAAACATCCCTTCGCCAAAATCCCGCCCGCGTGCCCGCGTTCCTCCTGCCCGGACTGCCGGGGATCGTTGTGGCCTTCTGCCTTGTTCTGGCCGGCTGCAACGACACGCCGCATAAGGCGGAAACGGATGAACCCCTGCCCGTGGCCGCCGTCAAACCGGAGCGGCGGAACGTGCCTTTGCTGGTGGAAAGCACGGGGATGACGCAGGCCGTGCGCACTGCGGACATTGTTGCCCGGGTGGAAGGCACGCTGCAAAAAATAGCCTATGAGGACGGTGCGCTCGTGCAGGAAGGGGACACCCTGTTCGTCATTGATCCCACGATGTACAAGGCCAAACGGCAGCAGGCCGAGGCCACGCTGGCGGCGCAGAAGGCGGTGCGGAACAGGGCGGCGGTCGAATACGCCCGCAACCAGAAGCTCTACGCGGAACGGGCGGCCTCACAGGCCACGGTGGTCAGCTGGCGCGAACAGTTGAGCAATGCCGAAGCGCAGGTCGCCGCCGCGCAAGCCGCCCTGACCCAAGCGGGCATCGAATTGGGATATACGGTCATCAAGGCCCCGTTCACCGGGCGCGTGTCGCGCCATAAAGTGGATGTCGGCAATGTGATCAGCCCGCAGACCGGAACGCTTGCCTCCATCGTTTCCCAAGATCCCGTCTATGCCAGTTTTACGGCCCCGGCGGACAGCATCCTGCCGCTTCTGAACAGCTTCGACGACGCCAAATCCATCCCCTTGGAACTGGCCGTCGGCGATGGGCCTTATTCCATCAAGGGGAAGCTCGACTACATTTCCCCGCAAGTGGACGCCTCTTCCGGGACGCTCGCCCTGCGCGGCGTTTTCCCCAATACGGACGGCAAGCTGCTTCCGGGCCTTTTCGTACGAGTTCAGGTCCCCACGGAGCGTGAGGACGAAGTGATGGTGATCCCCCGGCAGGCCGTGCTGGAGAATCAGGGAAAGTCCTTTGTATACGTCATCGCACAGGACAGCCGGGCCCGCATGGTCCCCGTGGCGACCGGGCCCGCCGTGGGCAGTGACCGCATTGCCGTCATCAGCGGGATTACCCCGGAATCCTTGGTTATCTATGACGGCATGGCCCATATCCGGCAGGGCATGGCCGTCACCAACACCGCACAATGACGCCCCGCCGCACGCTATCGGCACCTCCCCCCGCAGTATGAGGAATGTCCTATGTTTACACGCCTGTTCGTCCAAAATCCCATTTTTACCAACGTCATTGCCATCATTGCGGTCATTCTGGGCATCGTGTCGCTGACGCGCCTTCCCATAGCGTTGTATCCCGACATCACCCCGCCGACGATCGCCGTTTCCGCCAGCTATCCCGGCGCGGACGCGGAAACCGTGGCCAAGACCGTCGGCGCGCCCATAGAATTGCAGGTCAACGGCGTGGAAAACATGATCTACATGTCCTCCACCAGCGCCGATGACGGCACCTATTCCCTCACCGTCACCTTCGCGCTGGGGACCGATGTCAATATCGCCATGGTGTTGCTGCAAAACCTGGTCAACAACGCGCTCCCGCTGCTGCCGCAGGTCGTACAGCAGCAAGGGGTCACGGTCACCAAACATTCCCCCTCCATCCTGCAGGTCATAGCCCTCGATTCCCCCGGCGGCTCCTACGACAACCTTTTTCTGGCCAACTACGCGAACCTGCAAATCGAAAACGTCCTTTCCCGCGTGAAGGGGGTCGGGCAGGTGCAGGCTTTCGGGGCCGGGTTCTACGCCATGCGGATCTGGCTGGATCTCGACAAGCTCAACTACCTCGGCGTGAGCGTGGACGAAGTCAATCAGGCCATCAGCCAGCAAAACGTCCAGGTAGCCGCGGGCAACGTCGGCGGCAGGCCCAATTCCGACAAGCAGGCCATGCAGTTGACGGTGCTCATGCAGGGGCAGTTGGACACGCCCACGGCATTCGGCGACATCATCGTCAAGACGCTGCCCGGCAACCAGATAATCCGGCTGCGCGACGTGGGCGAAATCGAAATGGGGGCGCAGTCCTACGGGGCGCAGTCCCAGATCCGCGGGGACAACGCGGCGCTCATCGCCATCTACCAGCTGCCCGACGCCAACGCCCTTGAAACCGCCGCCAACATCCGCAGCGCCATGGAAAAACTGTCCAAGGATTTCCCGCCCGACATGCGCTGGACAATGCCGTTCGACACGTCGCACTTCGTTTCCATCGCCGTGACGCAAGTATATCTGACCTTTGTGAAGTCCATTGTGCTGGTCATGCTGGTCGTGCTGGTCTTCCTCCAGAACTTCCGGGCGGCGGTCGGCCCGGCGGTGGTCATTCCCGTGACCCTCATGGGGGCGTTCGTTTTCCTGAACATCGCCGGTTTTTCGGTGAACATGATATCGCTTTTCGCGCTCGTGCTGGCGATAGGGCTCATCGTGGACGACTCGATCATCGTTGTGGAAGCCACCATGTCCCATCTGGAGCGGGGGCTGACGCCGCAGGAAGCCGCCCTCGCGGGCATGAGGGATCTGTTCCTCTCCATCGTGGCGGTGATGTTCGTCTTTGCCAGCGTATTCCTCCCGGCGGCCACGCTCCCCGGCATCACAGGGCAGCTGTACAGCCAGTTCGCGCTGGTCATAGGCGGCGCGGCACTCCTCAGCGCCGTTTTCGCCATCTCGCTCACGCCCACGGAATGTTCCCTGCTGCTCCGCCAGCAAAAAGCAGTGCGCCCGGCCTCGTTCGACGCCCCGCAGGGCGAACGGCCCGATTTCGCGGAAGACAAGGCCGACGTGACGACAGGCAATGTCTTTTGCCGGGTCTTCAACCGCGGGTACAACGCCCTGCACGGCTTTGCCATGCGCATTGTGGGGATCACCCTGCGCTCGCCCGCCATCGCCCTGCTGACGTACGGCGTCCTCGCCGCCTTTGCCGTCTGGGGGCTGATAACCCTGCCGCAGGGCTTCCTGCCCGAAGAAGATCAGGGGTATGTCCTTGTGAGCGCACAACTGCCCGACGCCGCGGCCAGCCCGCGCACTTCGGAATTGGCGGGCCGTATGGATGAGGTGTTCGCCAACACGCCCGGCGTGGAAACATGGGTCACCATCAGCGGCTTTTCCATGATGGAAGGCGCGGCCCTGCCCAACGCGGTGACGGCCTTCGTGATCTTTGAAAGCTGGGCGAAACGCGGCACCAAACTGAACCAGTACGCCATCATGGACGAACTCTACCGGGGGTTCGGCCAAATCCCCGAAGGGGAATTCATGGTCATCCCGCCACCGCCCATCATGGGCATCGGCAATGCCGGGGGCTTCGACATGATGATCGAAGACCGGGCCAGCCGCGGGCCTCAGGCTCTGGAGGCGGCGGTCCGGGCCTACGAGGAAGCGGCGGCGAAAGATCCGCGCCTTGAGCATGTCATGTCCCTGTATTCCGCCTCGACGCCCAAGCTCTACCTGAACGTGAACCGCACGCAGGCCATGACGGAAGGCATTGCCCTGCCGCAGCTTTTCACGGCCATACAAACGGCGTTCGGCGGCCAGTACATCAATACCTTCAGCAAATACAACCAGAATTATCAGGTGCGCGTGCAGGCCGCCGAACGCTACCGCAGCACGGCGGACAACCTTTTGTCCCTGCGCGTGCCCAACGGCAAAGGAGAAGAAGTGCCGCTGGCGGGTTTCGCTTCCGTCCAGCAGGTCAGCGGGCCGAGCATCGTGACGCGCTATAACCTCTACTCTTCCGCATCCATGCAGGGCAGCGCCGCCCCCGGCGTCAGCACGGGTGCTGGCATGAAGGCTATGGAAGAAATCGCCGGGCGGGTACTGCCCCAAGGTTTCGGCTACGAGTGGACGGGGATGAGCTTTCAGGAAGAGAAAAGCCACGGGCAGGCCGCCATTGCCGTCGGTCTGGCGATCCTGCTGGTCTACCTGATCCTCGCCGCGCTGTATGCCAACTGGATATTGCCCCTCGGCGTGCTGCTGGTCATCCCGCTGGCGCTGTTCGGTACCGTGGCCGCCATCATGCTGCGCGGCATGGACAACAATATTTATGTACAGATCGGGATGCTGCTGCTCATCGCCATGTCCAGCAAAAACGCGCTGATTCTGGTCTTGTACGCGCGCCGTTACGGGGAGCAGGGGATGACCGCCATGCAGGCGGCGCACAAGGCCGCGAGCGTCAGATTCCGGCCCATCCTCATGTCCTCGCTGGCCTATGCCGTGGGCGCCCTGCCCATGCTCTGGGCCACGGGAGCGGGCGCGATCAACCAGCAATATCTGGGGACGGCCGTTTTCGGCGGCATGGTGGCGACGGCGTTGCTCACCGTGCTGTACGCCCCGTTTTTCTATGCGGTGTTCATGGGCCTTTCCAGCAAACTGGGCGGCAAACGGACGCCCGAACCGAAGCAAGCCTGAAGCGGGGCCTCACCCAGAGGCTTCTCCCTGACCCCTGACAAGGGCGCTTCCCCTGTGCTCCGCAAGGCGAGAGCCATGCGCTGGCAAGGGAAGCACCCTTGACCTGAGCCGCGTTTCCTTTGACCGCAAGGCCGCCAACGGAACCGCTTGAAACATGGCGCTGAATGGGCCCTCGGGAAGTGAACTTTTTTCCTTGTAAAGCAAACAGATACCGTTCAAAAAAACCATATGGGAACCAAAGCCCCAAGCCTCCTCTCATAGGAAAAAGAAGAGGGAGCCATGCGAATACTTCTTTGTGGCCTCCCCTTCTCTCCATCACATTTCCGGAGCTTCCACGCTGACAAAGTTCCTACCATTCCGCTTTTCCTATCAGCCGGATGCCACAGCAAAGGTGAAGAAAACCAAAAGAGGGAAACCTCTCTCCAGAAAGGTTTCCCTCCATCAGGAACTCCGTACCGTTCCTTACCGGAAATTATTGCTTGGCGTCGTAGATGAACGCGATGATCGAACCGGGGTTCTTCATGTCGTTGACGGGGTTGCCGTCGTTGCCGAGAGCGTTGCCGCGCACGTCGGTAGCCACGTAAATGGTCTTCCCGTCGGGCGAAACGAGCGCCGAACGGTAGCGGTTGGGCGTATGGAAGTACTTGGCCACGTCGCCCTGCGCGGTCTTGCCGTCGGCATTGAGGGGTACACGATACAGCGCGCCGTTCTTGAGGCTGGTCACGAGAAGGGAGTTGCCCCAGCCGGGGATCGGGCCGTTCGCCGGGTAGTAGGCGACGCTCGACGGCGCGATGGTCGGCCAGCACAGGTAGGCCATGTCGCCGCAACGCCCGTCGCGGAAGTTGTACGAATTCGGCACGGTATAGAACGTCTTGATGGGTTCGCGGAAATCCTCGGCCTTCCACTCGGTTTCCTTCTGCTGCGGAACGCTGGCGGGAATATCGGTCGGGAAGTAGCTCTTCGCCAGCTTTTCGCAATCAGGGGCCGCCGACCAGTTGCCGTATACGTAGCCCTGATCATCCCGGAACCCGGCGACGTGCGGCCAGCCGTAGTTGCCGCCCGCCACGAGGAGATTGATCTCATCGTCGGACGAAGGGCCGTGCTCGGCCTCAAAGAGCAGATTACCCACAAACACAAGCCCCTGCGGGTTACGATGGCCGTAGGTGTACACGTGGCTCCTGACGCCGTTGATGACCGGGTTGTCGTCCGGGATGCCGCCGTCGGGATTGAGGCGCAGTACCTTGCCCGCATAGGCGGAATGATCGCCCGCGTCGAGTTCGGCCTTGGTGGGAATACGCTGGGCGTCGATGGGCTTGCAGACGTTCGCGCCCTGATTGTGCCCCTGCTCCCCGATGGAGTAGTAGAGCTTGCCGTCGGGCCCGAAACGCAGGCGACCGCCGTTGTGGTCATCCCCTGCGGGCATGTTGCTCAGGATTACTTTGGGATCGGCAATCTTCCGGGTCTGCGGATCATAGTGGAACCGGACGATGCGGGCGTGTTCCCTGCCGCCGTCCATATATGTATGCGCGATATAGACGTTGTTCTTGCTGCCGTTTTTGCCGAGATCGGGATCAAGGGCGATGCCGAGCACGCCTTCATGCTGCGGCCCGACCTTCACGTCCGGAATGCTGCCGACGAGCTTTTTCTCGCCCGTTTTGGGATCCACGCTGATAATGCGGCTCCCCTCGCGCTCGGAAACCCAAATATGATTATCCGGCCCCCAGACCATATCCCACGGGGCGGCAAGGCCTTCGGCGATAACGACCCCTTCAAACGGTTCCGCCGTGGGCACCGCCTTTGCCTTTTGCGGCGCTGCGCCCCAAGAAGCCGGAGCGCTCAAAAGCAACAGCGTCATCGCGCCTGCCATGACTCGGGAATGGTGCATCCTGTACCTCCTGATGTTTCTCTGTGTATCGGAACGCGAGGCCCGCCGCCGCGCGGCTTCCGGTATTGTCAAAAACGGGAAGCCCTGCGGGTTCCCGTTCGGCAAAGGCGGGGAAAAACGCCTCCCCCGAAACGGGTTCCTTTCAGGCTGGCGCTGCCTTTCAAGGCTGGAGCGCCCCCATCCCGCAGGATCGCGTGAGGAGGGCTTTGGGCGAGGCGCGGGCAGCTGCTGGAACGGACGCCCGCACCTTTCAACGGCGGAACAGCCGCAGAATTTTACCCATGACGGATGAACGTCCCCTCTTCCAGTTCCATAAACGCGTTGCGCAGCTCCTCATCGGTATTCATGACGATGGGGCCTCCCCATGCCACGGGCTCGCGGAGGGGCTTGCCGGAAACGATGACCATACGGGCGCCTTCGGGACCGGCATGGAGGTGGATCTTGTCCCCTTCCGAGAAGAGGACGGCACGGCGGGCGGGCTGGATCACGCCTTCCGGCTCATAGGCGCACGAACCTTCCATGAGATACGAGAACACGGTATTGCCGGGGATGGTCTCCATTTCCCACGCACCGCCGGGCCCCATCTCTACATCAAGGAACTGCACGTCCACGTATTCGCCTTGTGTCGCGCCGCCGATATTGCCGTATTTTCCGGTGACGACGCGGATCGTCACGCCCTTCTCCTCGATGACGGGGATGTCGTCGGGGGTGATGTCGCGGTATTTGGGATGGACCATTTTTTTGTCGCGCGGCAGGTTGATCCAGAGCTGGAGCCCGAGCATCCGGGGGGATGCCTTGGGCATTTCCTGATGCAGGATGCCCCCGCCCGCCGTCATCCACTGGCAGCAGCCGTCTTTAATCCGCCCGCTGTTGCCAAGGCTGTCCTTGTGGTCGATTTCGCCTTTCACCAGATATGTAAACGTCTCAATCCCGCGATGCGGGTGCAGCGGAAAGCCGCGCACGTAATCCGCAGGATTCAGCGAGTCGAACGCATCCAGCATGAGGAACGGGTCAAAGTCCCGGATCGTCCCTGAGCCGAGCACGCGGACCAGATGTACCCCGGCCCCGTCTATCGCCTGACGGCCCGTCACGATCTTTTTGACTATGCGGTATGACATGACTGTCTCCTTTTTTCCCCATACTATCCTTCACACGGTATGGTGCGTCAATAAAATAAACATTATTTTTAGTATGATAGAGTTATAAAGAGACTCCACCCGCTACGGAACGAACCGATTTCACACCCAAAAACACGCATTGCCCGGTAACGGCATACCGATCCCGTGCGCAGCAAAAGAGCGTTCCCACTTTGAAAAAGTGAAAACGCTCCTTCACATTGCGGAACAAAAAAACCGCGCTTTCAGGCCAGCCTAAAAAACCAGTATCCGGACAAAAACTTCCAGCCCATGATGGAGGGAATGCGGCGGAAGCACCGTCTCCCCGAGGCGCTTCTTTCTAAGGGAAGAGGCGCTCCGGAAGCATGAACCGGAGGCAAAAAGAAAGGGCGTCCCCGAGGGCTCGCAAACGCGGGGACGCCCTGCCCAGCGTCCGGGGGGTCGGACGCCGAACGCTTATGCCTGCCCGGACGAACCCAGCACGGCGCGGATCTTATGCCGGACCATCTCGCGCACGGCTTCGCGGCCCGCGCTCAGATAGGCGCGAGGATCGAAGGTTTCGGGGCGCTCCGCAAGCAGGGTCC
The DNA here is from genome assembly GCF_000701705.1 of Bilophila wadsworthia ATCC 49260. Taxonomy (GTDB): domain Bacteria; phylum Desulfobacterota; class Desulfovibrionia; order Desulfovibrionales; family Desulfovibrionaceae; genus Bilophila; species Bilophila wadsworthia. The sequence continues at coordinate 146,235 of NZ_JNJP01000002.1, forward strand.
GGATGGCGGCGGTGACGGCCAACCGCAGATCCGTATCAATATTGATCTTGCAAATGGCGGAAGCGGCGGCGCGGCGGAGCAGGTCTTCGGGCACGCCGGAGGCTCCCGCTACATTCCCGCCGTGCGCGTTGACGGCAGCCACGGCCTCCTGCGGCACGCTCGACGCGCCGTGCAGCACCAGCGGAACGCCCGGCAGACGGGCGGCGATGGCGTCAAGGCGCTCGAAATCAAGCCGCGCCTCCCCCGAAAACTTGCAGGGGCCGTGACTCGTCCCGATGGCAATGGCAAGCGAATCGCATCCGGTACGGGCTACAAATGTTTCTGCCTCTTCGGGATCGGTATAAACGGATTCGCGGGACGAAACGGTTTCCTCGACCCCGGCGAGCCGTCCGAGTTCGGCTTCGACCCAGACCCCCCTGTCATGGGCGTACTCCACGACGCGCCGGGTGACGGCCACATTCTCCTCAAAAGGCAAGTGTGAGCCGTCGATCATGACCGAAGTGAACCCGTCGTCGATGCAGGCCTTGCAAATGTCGAAACCGGACCCGTGATCCAGATGCAGCACAAAAGGCACATCGGTTTCTTCCGAAGCGGCTTCGGCCATTTTACGGAGATAGCCCCGCCCGGCGTACTGGCGCGCCCCGTTGGAGACTTGCAGGATCACGGGGGAACGCTCGTCCCCGGCGGCCTGCAAAATGCCCTGTACGGTTTCCATATTGTTGATGTTGAACGCGCCTACGGCGAAACCGCCCGCAAGGGCTTTGGCAAACATGTCCCGAGGTCCGGTAAGAGGCATCTGACCTATCCTTTGTTCAAAGGGTTCCGTGTCGCTTCAAAAAACATGCGCCGTTCCGCGGTAAACGGGATTCAGCCCCGCCCAGGGGCGCCGTAATCCCGCAAGGGCAATAGGCCATACTGCGAAACCGTGGCCCGGCGGGTACGTTTCCCTCAACGGCGTTGCGCTCAAAAAAACGCTTAGGAAAGAAGCCGCATGTTTCCGAAACGCCGCGATACGTTACAGCCAAAACTGGCAACAGCCGTTACAGAAAAGCCTGACGGACATACTCGGCGTCGCGCCTGAGCGCATACAGGGCATCCGAGCCGAAAACCGGCTCCGTATAACGGTTTTCGAGGAACAGCGGCCCATCGTACCCTTCCCGCTTCAGAGCCGCGAGCAACTCACCCGCGCGGCATGCCCCCCCACCGAGAGGCCGGACGCCGGGTTCGCCGTACATGCCGTCCTTGAGATGCACGCCGCAACACACGGCGAGGTGTTCCGGCAAGGCCTCAAACACGTCTTCCCGCCCACGCAGGACAAAATGAGACAGGTCGAGGCAGGAACAGAGATTGTCGTAGGCGACGATATTCAAAAGGGATTTCATCATCGTAACATCAAGAAGATTTTCCGTGGCTACAGCAATGCCCCGGTGTTTCGCCAGCGCGCAGGCCAGCCGCAAACAGCGGGCCGTCTCACGCAGATCATCCTTGTTACGGATAGCCGACGCCTTGAAGCTCGGCAGCACAATCCGGGGAATGCCCATGTCGGCGGCACAGTCCACGGCGGCGGCAATGGCCTTTTCCGCCGTATTGCGCCGTTCGCTTCCGGGCTCGGCGGTCATGCCGTGCTTCAGGACAGCCAGCACGGCTACAGCGTCAAGCCGGATGCCGTATAGCTCCGCCTCTTCTTTCCATTGCCGCTGTATGCCCGGCGACGACAGCGGAAAATCTTCCTCCGCAGAACCCAAATCGAGCTGGATCGCATCGAGCCCCGCTTCCTTCAGCTCCTTGCAGCATGACGGAGATTGCAGCAGGGGGTGCACCCAATTACAGACACCAAGCAATACGGCCATACACATTCCTTTCAAAAGCCTTGGGAAGGAAAGAGGTTGAAGCCGGGGAAAGCCTCTTCTTCAAAAGGCCTTCCCCGCCACGACGGTAGAGCATCCCAATCGCTAATCTCTTCCCATGACCACGCGGATATAGTCCTTTACGGAGTCCTCGATGGACCATTCGGGCGCGTAACCCAGTTCCTTCCGGATAGCGGAATCGTCGAACGAGCACGCATACGGCGAGGTGTTCGCGCTGTGTTCCGCATAGGTGACTTTGGTTTCCGGGCAAAGGCGGTTGGTCAGTTCCGCGACTTCCCGAAGCGTGTGGACGCTGCCGCAGACGGTATAGAAGCGCTGCGCGGGCTTTTCGGCGTTCCAGACCAGCAGCATGGCCTTGATCGTGTCATGGATGTAGATCCAGTCGCCCCGCTCGTCCGGGTTGTCGACGTGCACCTCGCCGCCTCTGGCGATGGAATCCACAAGCCCCGTCGTATATTGCGTGGTCAGGCCGTTGGTACGGTTGGGCCCCCAGACCCATGTGGGACGGATGCCCCGGCTGTCGATGCCGTGGTTATCGGCATACCAGCGCAGCAGATGCTCCCCGGCCAGCTTGGTCTGCCCATAGATGGTGGCGGGATCCTTGGGCGCGTCTTCCGGCACGGGTTCGACGGAGGTCGGGCTGTACAGGGAGATGGAGCTCATGAAGAAAAACCGCTTCACCCCGCAGGCCACCGCCGCATCAAGCAGCACCTGCGTGGAACGGAAATTGACCTGAAACGCCAGCGGCGGATTCTGTTCGCACACGCCCGCCATAAGCGCGCCGAGATGGAAGATCCCCTCGATGCCGTTGGTCGCCACCGCCCGGTACAGATCGAGATCCGAAGCGCTGTCGCCCTGCACGTAGGTGATCGAATCCATAATGTCCTGCAACAGATGAGGAACCGGAACACGGTCGAAAACGACGACTTCGTCGCCCTGCCGCAGCAGAGCACGGACAAGATGGGAACCGATGAAGCCCGCTCCGCCCGTTACGAGAATACGCATGAAACCTCCCCGGGGATGCCCCACGGCTAAAAGAAGCGAGAGTGCTAACACCTGAATGGTTTTTGCTTTATACCCTATGCAAATGACATGTGCTTTTTGGGAAGAACCATTCGGAAGCCACTACTCCCAATACGCCCGGGCACAGCCGCCTGAAACGCGCCATTTACCCGGAAAACACGGATAAACCCCGTTTCGCGGCGTACCCACCCTGCGAAACCGCCCGCAGGCTCTACGCCTTCCAGTTTTTCGCCACGGCCTTCCATGACACGGCGTGGTCCTTCGCGCCGTAGCCCTGAACCGAAACCATCCGGTGCACATAGTCCACCGCCGCGCCCAGAATGAGCGGCGCGCCGTATTCCCTGGCCATATCGAGGCACAACCTGTTGTCCTTGATGAGCATATCCACGGTAAACGTGGGCTCGTCGTAACGGCCCTCGGCGATGCGGGTACCGATTTCCTTATAGGCGTTGCTGAGCACGCGGGCGTTGGCGGCGACCGCCACGTCGATGAGCGTTTTCTGGGACAGACCCATGTGTTCGGCGAGCGCCATGGTCTCGGCGGCGCAGGCGTCGATCGCGCCGAGCATCATGTTGTTGAGCAGTTTCAGCTTATTGCCGTGCCCGAGCGGCCCGATGTGGAACAGTTTTTCTTCCGATCCGCTGAGCACGAGGAGCACATCCTTGATCTTGGCGAGGGCCTCATCCGAGCCGCCGAGCGCAAAAGCCCAGCTCCCCACCCCGGACGGGCTGCCCATGACCGGGGCGTCCACAAAATCAATGCCTTTGGGGGCAAGCGCCTCGCCCATACGGATGTTCACGCCCGGATCGACCGTGCTCATGTTGACGACCACGGTGCCCTCGGGCGCCCCGGACGCGATCCCGCCCTCGCCGAGCACGACCTTTTCCGTGTCGGCGGGGCCGGGGACGAACATCAGGATGACCCGGGCCTTGCCCGCCAGTTCCGCCGGAGAGCCGCACACGGCCACACCAGCCTCGGAAGCGCGTTTGACGGCAGGCGGATACGGATCGTACCCGGCCACGGGAACCCCGCTTTCCATCAATTTTTTCGCGCAATTGCTTCCCATAACCCCCAGTCCTACAATGCCTACGGTATCCATATCCAATCCTTGCTTGAGTCCGAAAAAAGGTATGACTTCAGCCCCCCTGGCCGAGCGGGCAGGGAAACGGTGAAACCAGTGAAACGGGATGGTTCCGGCGGAACGCCGGGGGCGGCTACTTTCTGGCGATGGCCTTGCGGGCCGCCTTGGCGATGTCCGCGGCGGTGATGCCGAACACGCCCATCAGATAGGGGGCCTTGCCCACCTGACCGAAATGATCCTTGACGCCGACACGTTCCAGCGGCGTGGGCCGCTGCTCCGCCAGCACTTCCGCAACGGCGCTGCCGAGCCCGCCGATGACGTTGTGGTTTTCCGCCGTAACCAGCGCGCCGGTTTCGGAGGCGGCCTTGATGACGGCGTCGGCGTCGATGGGCTTGATGGTGTGGATGTTGAGCACGCGGGCGGATACGCCTTCCTGAGCCAGCGTTTCGGCGGCCTGCAAAGCGTTGGCGACGCAGACGCCGGAAGCGATCAGGGTCACGTCGGAACCGTCGCGCAGGAGATCGGCCTTGCCGAGATCAAACTCGTAGTCATCGTCAAAGACGTTTTCGGCCTGACGGCGGAACAGCCGGATGTACACCGGGCCCTCATGCTCGACGATGGCGGGCAGGGCCTTGCGGAGCTGCACCGAGTCCGTGGGCTCGAACACGGTCATGCCCGGCAGGGTACGCATGATGCCCATATCTTCAAGCGCCATGTGCGTACCGCCGTTGAGTTCCGCGCCGACGCCCGGATCGGAGCCGACGATTTTGACGTTCAGCCCGGCGTAGCATACCGAGATGGCGATCTGGTCGAAGCAGCGGCGGGAAGCGAACGTGGCGAAAGAATGCACGAAAGGGATCTTGCCGCAGGCGGACAGCCCGGCGGCCACGCCGACCATATTGGCCTCGGCGATGCCCACGTTGAAGGAGCGGTCGGGATAGGCCGCCTTGAACGGCTTCATGCCGTGCGCGCCGGTCAGATCCGCCTCGACGTCCACGATGCGGGGATCCTCCTTGGCAAGCGCGATCATCGTATCGCAATAGACCTTACGCATTTCCTGAGATTCAAGCATGACGGCATTCCTCGTTCCTTATTGGAGTTCCTGCAAAGCGGCGGCGACGTCTTCGGGCGACAGGGGCATGTTGTGCGAACTGAGCTTGCCTTCCGCGACCGAAAGCCCTTTGCCCTTGACCGTGGCCATGATGATGGCGGTGGGGCGCTTCTTGATGGTGCGGGCATGGGTCAGCGCGGCTTCGAGATCCGAGAAGTTGTGCCCGTCGATGCACAGGGTCGCCCAGCCGAACGCTTCCCAACGCTTGTCGAGCGGACGCACGGCGTTGATCGCGTCGGTGTAGTCGTCGATCTGCATCCCGTTGTCGTCCACCAGCACGACGAGATTGTCGAGCTCTTGGCTCCCGGCATACATGGCCGCTTCCCAGATCTGCCCTTCCTGCTGCTCGCCGTCGCCGACGATGCAGTAGACGCGGTAGTCCTTGCGTTCCATGCGCGCCGCCAGCGCCATGCCCACCGCCGCCGAAAGCCCCTGCCCAAGCGAGCCCGCGGTCATGTCGATGCCCGTGGTCAGCTTCATGTCGCAATGGCTCGGCAGCCTGGTGCCGGGCTGGTTCAGGGTGAGGAGGGTTTCCTTATCAAAGTAGCCCTTCATAGCCAGCAGGGTATACAGCGCGGGTCCGGCATGGCCCTTGGAGAGCACGATGCGGTCACGGTCGGGCCAGCCCGGCTCTTCGGGGCGCACGCGCATTTCCTCGTAATAAAGGTAGACCAGCGCTTCGATGAGGGACAGGGAACCGCCCACATGCCCGACACCGATCTGGCCGATCATTTTGGTGAGCAACTGCCTCGCTTCCTTGCTCAGCTCGGTGAGCTGCCGCAATTTCCGCTCGTTCATGGTTCAGCCTCGACTTCCTTACAGATGTTGTTCCGGTTCGGGGGACGTGCCCATCACGTCCCCCTGCCCCGTCGTTTCCAGAACCGACTGCCACAGGTCGGAGCGCACGCTCATGGTGCGGCGCTTGCGCGTTACCAGCTCCAGCGGCAGATGGACGAACTTGTCCATGATGTTGGCTACGACCATGCCCGTCTTCCCGCTCATGGCCGCGTGCACGGCATGTTGGCCCAAAAAGCCGCAGTACAGCCTGTCGTTGGCGTTGGCGGGGACGGAACGGATCATGTAGCTCGGATCGATGTATTTGAGATAGTAAGGTATCTTTTTGGCTGAAAAGTATTCGGCGATCTTCGCGCGCAGGAACCCGGTGATGTCGCCGAGCGCCTTGTTGCCCGAGGCGTCGCAGCGGGTTTCGTGCTCGGAAAGCAGATCCTGCCCCGCCCCCTCCGCCACGGCGAGCACGGCGTGGGAGTGCGCGGCAAGGCATTTTTCCAGAGCCGGGAACAGGCCCCGCTCGCCGTAGAGGCTGAAAGGGACCTCGGGGACGAGCACGAAATTGACTTCGCGCATGGAGAGGGAGGCGTTGGCGGCGATGAAGCCCGATTCGCGCCCCATCAGCTTGACGATGCCGATGCCGTTGAAGACGCTGGCGGCCTCGATATGGGCGCAGCGGATGGCGTCGGCGGCCTTGTCCACCGCCGTTTCGAAGCCGAAGGAATGGGGGATGAAATTGATGTCGTTGTCAATGGTTTTCGGAATCCCGACAATGGAGATGTGCTTGCCGCGCCGGGCGACTTCCTGCTGGATGGACGCCGCAGCCTTCATCGTCCCGTCGCCGCCGATGATGAACAGCGCACTTATATTCAGGCGCTCAAGGGCGGTGGCGATTTCGGATGAAGACTGCGGCCCTCTGGACGTCCCGAGGATCGTCCCCCCGAACTCGTGGATGCCTTCCACATCGCGCGGGGCCAGCTCGCGCACGTCGTAGCGGTAGGACGGGATAAACCCCTGCAGGCCGTAGCGGATGCCAAGGACCGAAGGGACGCGATAGGCGTTGTACGCCGTCATTACGATGGCCCTGATGACGTCGTTGATGCCCGGGCACAGCCCGCCGCAGGTCACGATGGCGCATTTCGTCTTGCTCGGATCGAAGTAGATCCGGTCGCGGGGGCCCGCCAGCTCAAAGGACATGGGGCGCGGCGCGGCGCCTTCGTCCACCAGCTCCTCGTCCACGGTGAAGACCACGCGCCTCTCGCCCGCCGTCGCCAGGTTGCGCGACAGCGGAGAATCGATTTCCGGCGTTCCGAGACTCTGAATGCGTATCTCTTGGGCCGCGGAGGGCGTAGCTTCACAAGTATTCATGCGGATTCCTTCCTTTTATTTTTCTTTGACCCTGCCGCAGGTCCTGCGCACGATAAGCTCCGTGTCGAGCAGGTACTGCACCTTCAGCGGGGTTTGCGATTCAATGGCCGAGATCATGATGTTCGCCGCCATCTGGCCCATTTCGTAGCAGGGCGTCTTGATGCTCGTCAGCGGCGGGTTGAAGTAGGCGGCGATGTCGATGTCGTCGAAGCCGCAGACCGAAATGTCCTCCGGGACGCTGAGCCCCGCCTCGGTGATGGCGCGTATGGCCCCGATGGCCAGATAGTCGTTCACGCACAGCACCGCCGTCGGGGGGTCCTGCAATTTCAAAAACGCCCGCATGGATTCCTTGCCGAGCAGGTAGGAGGGCGGCTGCGAGCGGATGAGCTCCGGATCGAAGGGGATGCCGTTGTCGGCAAGCACCTTCTTGTAGCCTTCCATGCGGTCGATGGTACGGCGCGCGCAGGTCATGGGGCCGACCAGAAAACCGATGCGCTTATGGCCGAGATCAATGAGGTATTTGACACTCGTATAGATGGACCGCGCGTTGTCGATGCCGATATAGTTCACGCTTTCGTCCGGCACTTCCCACAGGATGATGCAGGGGATGCCCGCCGCCTCCAGCGTTTTCATGTACTCCACATTGCTCATGTCCAGCCCGACGAGGATGAGCCCGCCGATGCGCTGCTCGTGGAAACGCCGCATGGCGAGGCGCTCCTCCTCCGGAGAGAACTGCGACAGGGCCACCTTGCACGAATAGTTCCGCTCCGAGCACGTTTTCTGGATCGCCATCAGGTTCACGCCGAACGCCGCATACGTCGGGGAAGGCAGGAGGATGCCGATGGTGTCCGAGCGCCTTTTGGAGAGGGAACCCGCCGTCGCGTTGTAGACGTAATTGAGCGCTTCCGCGGCGGCCCTGACCTTGCTGACCGTTTCCGCGGGCGTTTTGTCCGGCTCGCGGAGGGCGCGGGATACGGTCGAAAGCGAGACGTTCGCTTTGACGGCAACGTCTTTTATGGTCGCCCGAGTGTTATTGAAACCGTTTTCATTCATTTTATTGTTTCTTTTCAATGTATTATCCATTTATTTTGTACTTCAATGAGTACGTTTTCAATCTAGCCGCCCATAAAACCGCTGTCAAGCCTCTTTGCAACGTTTTTTTGCTTTCACCCCCTTCAGCTCCGGCAAAGGCCGGGTTTTGTACCTCACTCCACTCCATCTACTGGGAAAGAGCGTGCCGAAAAAGAAAAAATATATTGTATTTACATATGTTATATGGACACATGCATTTCTGGCATCTCCCACAGCGGCAGACCCCGTGAGGGCGGAAACCTCTTCACAGTGCTGTGGGGAGTGCTTGAAAGGGCAAAAAATATCTTTTTTAATAGACTGTATTCTATAAAAAATATGTCTTTTACGGTTTTGAGGACACAAAAAAAGACATCCCATCTCTTGACAAGATATTTTTTTGACGCATAGAATGAAAACGTATTCATTCTAATATAAACTATAACATACAATATATTGAATATTCATATTTTTTTATAAAAGAACGGATTCAAAAATCGCTCACAGGCATCATAGTTATAAGGAAATCCACCCTTTAGGCCTCATGTCTGCGACCCCGGCGCCACACGGCACCCCGGAAGGCCGCAGGCCTAACCAGATAACCCCAAGGAGAAGGGCGTTATGCAACTGTCCAACACATGGAAGGCGACGGTAGGATTGATGATCGGGGCGATCCTGTGCCTGCCCGCGCAAGCGGCGGCCGAAAAGAAAATCATCATGCGCTACAGCCACAGTTCGGCGGCCATGGTGGAGGAGCCCCACCACACGGCGGCTCTGGACTTCAAGAAATACGTTGAAGAGAAAACCAAGGGCAGAGTGGAAGTACAGATCTACCCCGCCAGCCAGCTCGGCGGCGAGGAACGCGCCTTTCAGGACGTGCAGCAGGGCGTCATCCAGATAGCCTCCCTGGCTTCCAACAACGCCGCCGTGTTCGCCCCCTCCCTCTATGTCATCGATCTTCCCTACCTGTTCAGGACCAATCAGGAAGGCTGGGCCATCCTCGACAAGTACTGGGACGAACTCAACGCTAAAACCATCAAGGAAAGCGGCAACCGCATCATCGGCTGGCTCGACCTCGGCTACCGCCACGTCTGCAACAGCAAACGGCCCATCCGTACCATCGAAGACCTCAAGGGCCTGAAAATCCGCGTGCCCAACAACCCGGTCATGATCAACACGTTCCGGGCCTGGGGCTGTGAACCGACCCCCCTCGCGTGGGACGAAACCTTCAACGCCCTTCAGCAGAAGGTCGTCGACGGCCAAGAAAACTCGTACGTGGTTTTTGCGTCCAACAAGTTTGAAGAAGTGCAGAAGTACATGACCGAACTGCGCTACAAGCTCCAAATCATCGTCATGGTCGTCAACGACACATGGCTCAAGAAGCAGCCCGCCGACATCCAGCAGGCCATCCTCGAAGGCGGACGCCTCGCCACCAAGCACAACCGCGAAATGATCATGGCTATGGAAGCCCGCCTGAAGCCCGCCATGAAGAAGGCCGGCGTCGAAATCCTCGACAAGCCCGAAGACGAAAACGTTTGGGAAGAAAAGGCGATGGCTCTCTGGCCTGATCTCTACCCCAAAATCGGCAATCTCGATCTCCTCGACAAGATGATGGCGGACATGCATCGCAAGCGCCCGTAAACGCAAGAGCATGAAAACGTTTTTTACTATTGATTAAGGTCCATTATCTCTATTTCTACGTTCTTTTGAAGCGACATGCAAGTGAAAAAGTACGCTCTTTCATGAATGTGCAGTGCGCATTCTTAGAAAAAAGCGCGACTATGGCAATGGATTTTAGACTGTTCACCCATAATGAGGAGGTCTTCATGAACATCCGGCAAAGCTTCAACCGGGCCCTTTTAGGGGCGGTTTGCGGAGCGCTGCTTCTGGTTTCCCCTGCCAGTGCGGCCGAGAAAAAAATCGTCATGCGCTACAGCCACAGCTCCAGCGCGATGGTCAAGGAACCGCATCACGCGGCGGCCCTCGACTTCAAGAACTATGTGGAAAAGGCCACCAACGGGAAGGTGGACGTCCAGATTTACCCCGGCAGCCAGCTTGGCGGCGAGGAGCGGAGTTTTCAGGACATCCAGCAGGGGGTCATTCAGATCGCGTCTCTCGCGGTCAACAACGTGACGGTGTTCAGCCCCTCAATGGGCGTGTTCGACCTGCCGTACATGTTCACCAACTATGAAGATTGCTACAAGCTCATCGACCAGAACTGGGACGAGATCAACAAGCGCATGATCGCCGAGAGCGGCAACATGGCCGTGGGCTGGCTCGTGCAGGGCTTCCGCGTGCTCAGTAACAGCAAGCGTCCTATCAATACCATTGAAGACCTCAAGGGCCTCAAGATCAGCGTGCCCAACAACCCGATCATGATCGCCACCTTCCGCGCGTGGGGCGGCGAACCCGCGCCCATGGCGTGGGACGAGACGTTCAACGCCCTCCAGCAGAAGGTCGTCGACGGACAGGAAAACCCCTACCCCGTGTTCGCTTCCAACAAGTTCGAGGAAGTGCAGAAGTACATCACCGAAATCCATTATAAGGTGTGGATCGGCCCCATCGTCGTGAACGCCGCGTGGTTCAAGAAGCAGCCCGAGGACGTGCAGAAGGCCATCCTCGAAGGCGGACGTCTCGCCACCGAAAACAACCGCAAGATGATTGCCGAAATGGAAACCGACCTCGTCAAGGTGCTCAAGGACAAGGGTGTAGAGATCCTCGCCAAGCCCGAAGACGAACCCGTCTGGCAGGAAAAGGCCATGGGCGTATGGCCGCAGTTCTACGACAAGATCGGCGATATTTCCTTGCTTGACACCATGATGAAGTCCCTCGGACGTACGCGTCCGCAATAACGCCTGCCGAGCCCGGAGGTGGCTTCCTCCTCCGGGCCGCTAAACCTCAACGGGTGAGGAGAGAGTCATGCGCGAGCAGCTGGCGTCCATTTGGAAGAACCTTGAAGAGTACATTTGCTGTGCGCTTCTCGGCGTCATCATGACGCTTTTGATGATGCAGGTGTGCTACAGATACTTCGGCGGCAAGTCCATCGCATGGTCTGAAGAGGTCAGCCGTTTCCTGTTCCTGTACCTTGTCTATTTCGCGGCAAGCCTCGCCGCCTCAAAGAATCTGCATATCCGCGTGACCGCGCAGCTCAAGCTCCTGCCGAAGCTCGGCCAGATGCTTCTGCTCCTTACGACGGACATCATCTGGCTGATCTTCTGCATTATCGTGGTGAACGTCGGGACGGACTTCATCATCAGCATGAGCGACCGCCCGATGGTTTCCGGGGCGCTGATGCTTGATATGCGCTATGTCTACGCGGCGGTGCCCATCGCCTTTACCTTGCAGGCCGTCCGCCTCGTCGAGCGCTGGTGGCGCATCTTCACCAAGCGCGATCCCTTAGTCGTTCCCAGCGAGGAGGTATTCTGATGTCGCTTGAAGTCCTCATCTGGATTGCGCTGGCTGTCCTGCTCGTCATGGGCACGCCCATCTTCGTCTCCCTCGGCATGGCGTCCATCACCGTGCTGCTTCTGAGCGACATCCCGCTTTCGCTCGTCATGATTGACCTTATCAAGGTCTCGGACATGTTCCCCCTGCTGGCGGTGGTGGGCTTCGTCTTCGCCGGGGCGCTCATGGAACGCGGCGGCATGGCGGCCCAGATCGTTGAGGTCGCCTCCATGCTCGTCGGGCACATACGCGGCGGGCTCGGCATCGTGACCATCCTCGGCTGCATGTTCTTCGCCTCCATGATCGGCTCCGGCCCCGGCACCGTGGCCGCCATGGGCAGCATCATGATCCCCTCCATGATCAAGCGCGGCTACTCGCCCGAATACGCCGCCGGCGTTTCGGCTACCGGCGGCACGCTCGGCATCCTCATCCCGCCGAGCAACCCCATGCTGGTCTACGGCATCATCGCCAACGTCTCGATTTCCGCGCTGTTCACCGCCGGTTTCGTACCCGGCGCGCTGGTCGGCACCTGCCTCATGTTCACGGCCTATACCATCGCCCGCCGCCACGGCTACAAGGGCACGATGCATTCCTACACGATGGCCGAATTCGGGCGGGCGCTCCTGAAGAACATCTGGTCCCTCATGGCTCCCGTGGTCATCCTCGGCGGTATCTACGCGGGCATATGCACGCCCGTGGAAGCCTCGGTCGTCGCAGTGTGGTACGCCCTTTTCGTCGGCTTCTTCATCACCAAGAAGCTTTCCCTGAAGGAAGTGTTCAACGCCATGAAGCTGGCGAACATCTCCACCGGGACCATCCTCATCGTCGTGGGCGTGTCCACCATTTTCGGGCGGTTCCTGACCATGTACCAGATCCCGCAGCAGCTCGCCGCCCAGATGATGCTGTACACCACCAATCCCATCCTGATCCTGCTGCTCATCGCGGCACTGCTGTTCTTCCTCGGCATGTTCATGGAGACGCTGGCCACCATCGTCGTGCTCGCGCCGGTCTTCCTGCCCATCATCAAGTCCGTGGGCATCGACCCCGTGTTCTTCGGCGTCTTTTGGGTGATAACCAACGAGATCGCCCTGCTGACCCCGCCGCTCGGCGTCAACCTGTTCATCGCCATGAACCTGTCCAACCTCCCGCTGGAGCGGGTCGCCAAGGGAGCCTGTCCGTATATTTTCCTGCTTATTCTCGTGGTGTTCTTCCTCATCTTCTTCCCCGACGTCGTGACGTTCCTCCCGAAGGCGCTCGGCATGTATTGATGGTGCGCCGCCCCGGACCCTGCCGAGGGGCTCTGCCCCTCGGAACCCCGGCAGAGGAAACGCTCAGGGCATAAAGGAATCTCCCTTTACTGGAATTCCGGAAACGCAGGGCTCAAAAAAATCTCCTCTCCACCAACCTGGGGGCTTCCTCCTCCCCCACTCCCCCAAACGGCGGCTATTCCCCCCAATGGATAGCCGCCGCTCCGTTTCCCATACAAAAAAACGCTTCTCCGAGAAGCGACTCTTACTGGCGGTAATGTTAGGGAAACGAAAATGCGCGGGGTTTTGCACGTCACGGTTTCATCGCGAACATATTGACGGTTTTATTGTAAAGGGAGGTTATCGCCTCGTCGGACAAACATTTCGGATACACAAATTTAGATGCTTATCACATAGTACATGGACAGATTCCGGTATATGAATTGAACTACATTGTATATTAAGCGATTACCTTGGCGGCAACGCCGCCAAGGTAATCGCGCCGCCGGGTCAAGGGGCGGCTCGCCCCTTGCGGGGTCCCGAGGGGCAGAGCCCCTCGGCAGGGTCCGGGGCGGAGCCCCGTGAGATCGCTTGCCTCGCCAACCCGCACGGGCTATCAGGGAGCGTCACTCGACAAAAGGCTGTGACGACAGGAGGCTCCATGAAACCGCTCAAGCTGGATGCCGATTCCTCCCGCACCGGGAAACTTGAGGACATGAACGCGCCGTGGAGCCGCCTGCTCCATCTGGCGACGCGCTACACCTACCCGAAACGCTACCCCCTCGTACTGGCGGGCGACGCCATGTTCGACTTCTACTACCTCGCCAAGGGGCGCCTCAGGATCATGCACGGCGCGGAGAACGGACGCGAACGGGCGATGGTCTATATCGGCAGCGGGAATGTATTCAATGAGGCCACGGCACTGGCCGGATTCGACGATCCCGACTGCCGCTTCTACTGTATGGAAGACGTGGAACTGTACCGCTTCCCCGGCACGCTGCTCCATGATCCGCGCTTCGTTGCCGAATACCCGGAACTCATCATCAACCTGATGGTATCCATGAGCACCAAGGTGCTCGTGATGCACGCCAACCTTTCCGAAACGGGCGGCGGTACGGCAGTGAAACAGGTCTGCCTCTTTTTGTGCGGGCTTTCACGTCTGCACGGTGACAAGCTCGACTTCAACCCCCAGATGACCCAGGAAGAACTGGCGATTTTCCTTGGGATACACAGGGCTACGCTTGTGAGGGCCCTGAGGGTCCTGCGTGGGTGCGGCGCCCTCCTCCAGCTCACCAAGAACCGCCTCCGTATCGGAGACCTCGCGCTCCTGCAAAAAATAGCCGGGGAATAACCCGGAACATCTACAGAAAAACCCATATAATCCATACTGTTTCGTCCTATCTCATCTTTTTTCCACTTTTTTTCACAAATGGCGCAGATGCGCCATTTTCTTGAGAACGGCTGTGTGAAGGTTCGCACAATGGGAAGTGAGCCGGAGGGCGGATGCGCGCCCGCCCATCCCCTCACCCTTCACATAGCCGTCCCCCGCGACGCGGGGAACGCCAAGGAGACAGGACGTGATCAACGTTATCGATCAAGACAAATGCATCGGATGCGGGACCTGCTTCAAGTCGTGCAGCCTCGACGTGTTCCGCCTCGACACCGACCAGAGCAAGGTTTCGCCCTGCATGGCGGCGTGCCCTGCGGGGACCGACATTCGCGGCTACAATGCCCTCGTACAGCAAGGCAAGCTTGAAGAAGCCGCCCAAAAACTCCGTCAGGCAAACCCATTCCCCGGCATCACGGGCCGCATCTGCTTCCATCCCTGCGAAAAGGAATGCGCGCGCAATGCCGTGGACGGTGCGGTAAACATCAACGCCGTCGAGCAGTTCCTCGGCGATCTCGACCTGCCAGAAGAACAGCCCGCCGTCCGGCATACGGCCAAGGTCGCCGTGGTGGGTTCCGGCCCCGCAGGGCTTTCCTGCGCCTGCTTTATGGCCCGCATGGGCTACCCCGTCACCGTTTTCGAGGCCGCGCCGCGCCCCGGCGGTATGCTCCGTTACGGCATCCCGGCTTACCGCCTGCCCGACGCCGTGGTCGAGGCGCATGTGGCCCGGCTTGAAGCCCTCGGCGTCAGCTTCCGCTGCAACACCCGCATCGGCAAGGGCGGCGACCTAGCTCTCGGCGATTTGCGCCGGCGCGGCTACAAGGCGTTCCTTCTTGCCCCCGGAACCAGCCTCAGCCGCAGGATCGCCATTGAAGGCGCGGAGCTGCCCGGCGTGCTGTGGGGCGTGGAGTTCCTGCGCGCCGTGCGCGGCGATCACGCTCCTACGTTTTCGGGCCATGTCGTGGTCGTGGGCGGCGGCGACGTTGCCGTCGACGCGGCGATTTCCGCCAAGCGCCTCGGAGCATCATCCGTGAGCATGGTTTCCCTTGAGTCCGAAGCCGAACTGCCCGCCTATCCGCACAATATCGCCGACGCCCGCGACGAGGGCATCGATTTTCAGTGCGGCTGGGGCCCGGTACGCGTCGAAGGCACGGACGCCGTTTCCGGCCTCGCCGTCAAAGCCTGCCTTTCCGTCAAAGACGCTTCCGGCGCGTTCCGCCCGTCCTTTGATGAGGCGCAAACCCGCACCATCCCCGCCGATGCCGTGATTTTCGCCATCGGGCAGGCCGCCGATCTCGATCCCTTCGCGGAGGACGTGGCCATCACGCCCCGCCGTACCATCGAAACCGCCGCCTTCACCTTCGAAACCTCCCGCCCCGACGTATTCGCGGCGGGCGACGCCGCCAGCGGCCCGGCCTCGGCCATCCAAGCCATCGCCGGGGGACGCGAGGCAGCCTTCTCGATGGACCGCTACCTGCGCGGAGGCCAGATCCTCGCCAACCGCGCCGCCGTCCGCGAAACCGTGGACAAGGACAGGCTCCCCGGCGAAGGCGTGCTCCTCTCCCCGCGCAACGAACGCGCCGTGACCGACGCCCCCGGATTCGGGGAACGGCGACAGGGGCTGGATCTCCATGCCGTGCTGGCGGAAGGTATGCGCTGCATGACCTGCGGGGCCAAGGCCCGCATCGCCTACAACGACGACTGCATGACCTGTTTCACCTGCGAGCTCCGCTGCCCGGCGGAAGCCATCAACGTGCATCCTTTCAAGGAACCGCTCCCGCGTACCCTTGAAATCCATTGCGAGGACTAGCCATGAGCGCGAAACCTTTTGTTTTCGATACGGACGTGCTGATCATCGGCGGCGGCTTTTCGGGTTCGTGGGCCGCGCTGACGGCCCGGCAACATGTGGAGAACGTGCTCATCGTCGACAAGGGCCCCCGCGACTGGGGCGGCCTCGGCGGGATGTCCGGCGGCGACATGATCGTCAAGCAGCCGGAGTTCGCCGCCAAGGATCTGGTCGAAGAGCTGGTCTATTACTATGACGGGCTGTGCGAGCAGGATGTGCTTGAGGAAATCCTCAACCAGTCCTACGAGCGCTTCAAGGATTACGAGAAGATGGGCCACGAGTTCGCCCGCGACGATTCCGGCAGGCTCATGAGCATCCCCCAGCGCGGGCTCGAACTCATGCGCTATTACTTCTACCATCCCTACGGCAAGGGCGGCGCGCACACCACGCAGATCCTCAATGCCGAGCTTCAGCGGCTCAACGTCCAGCGCATCGGGCGCATCGAGATCACCGATCTCGTCAAGGACGGCGACGCCGTTTCCGGGGCCGTGGGCTTCCACGCCCAGAGCGGCACGCCCTGCCTGTTCCGGGCCAAGGCCGTCATCCTCGCCGCCCACAACGGCGGCTGGAAGGGCTCGTACCTGCTGAACACCTGCGCGGGCGAAGGCGCGGCGCTGGCCTACGGCGCGGGCGCTTCCCTGCGCAACATGGAGTTCATCGAAAACTGGAACGTGCCCAAGCTGTTCGCGTGGGAAGGACAGACCGGGATGCTCCCCTACGGCGCGCGCTTCCTCAACGGAGAAGGCGAGGATTTCATGCGCCGCTATTCCCCGAAGCTCGGAGCCAAGGCCGACCCGCACTACAACGTGCGCGGCATGGCCTTTGAAGTCCGGGCCGGACGCGGGCCGATCTACTTCGACACCAGCACCATGAGCCCGGAAGGCGTCGAGATCATGACCCCCACCGGCGGCTGGATGAAACTCAACGACACCAAGCTCAAGGAACTCGGCATCGACTTCTTCAAGAGCAAAACCGAATGGATGCCGCAGGTGCTCACCTCATTCGGCGGCACCGTGGCCGACAAAGACGGCTGGAGCGGCGTTCCGGGCCTGTTCGTGGCCGGACGCGCCCGCAGCGTCACCCCCGGCGTCTACATGGGCGGCTGGGACACCTGCAAGACCACCACGACCGGCTACATCGCCGGGAACAGCGCGGGCGAGTACGTTTCCGGGCTCACCTCCGCACCTCAGTTCGACGACGCCCACGCTTCCGGCACGCTCGGCGCCACCCTGTCCCTGCTCGGCAAGCCCGGCGTCTATCCCAAGGACGTGGTCCGGCTCATGCAGGAGCTCATGGCCCCGATGGACGTGTGCATCCTCAAGACCGGCAAGGGCCTCACCCGCTCGCTGGAACGCCTTGAAGACGCCAAACGGAACATCCTGCCGTACATGACCGCCCCCGAGCCGCACTATCTGGTCAAGCTCGTGGAAGCGCGCTCCATGGCGCTGATCACCGAAATGTACCTGAAGGCGTCGCTCATGCGCAAGGAATCGCGCAGCGGGCATTACCGCGAGGATTTCCCCGAACGCCACGGCGATCCGGCATGGATCGTCATCCGCGACGGGCACGACGGCATGGATCTGCGTGCCGACCCCGTTCCGCTGGACCGTTATCCGGTAAAACCGCACCGCTACTATATGGATAACTTCGCCTTCCCCAAAACATCGGCCATCTAAGGCAGCGTCCGCCGCGCCGGAATCCCACATCCCGGCGCGGCTCCCCGACCTCTGAACCCGCCTCCCGCAGGAGTCCCCATGAACCGTGCCCTGACCTTAAAGTGGTTCGCCGTGCTCGGCCTCGCCAGCCTGTTCTACCTGCTGGCTCCCCGTGACGTTTCGCCTCAAATGCCCCTCTATCTCGGGATGACCTCCGCAGCGGTCATCATCTGGACCTTCGATCTCTTGCCCGCCGTGGCTGTCGCCGCCGCGCTGACCTTCCTCTACCTGCTGACCAACATGGCCCCGCCCGAAGTCGTGCTCGGGCCGTGGACCACCGTGCTCATCTGGACCACCTTCGGCGCGGCCATCTTCGGCGAAGCCATGGAAAAGACCGGGCTCGCCAAGCGCGTGGCCCTGCGCTGTATGCTCCTCACGGGCGGCACGTTCACCGGGATGCTCATCGGGTTCGCCATCGGCGGCATCATCCTCGGCCTGCTGCTGGCCTCCGGGTTCGCCCGCACGGTCATCTTCTGCGCCATCGCCGTGGGCATCATCAGGGCGCTGGACATCGATCCCAAGTCCCGCCTGTCCTCCATCATCGTCATCGCCTGTTTCTTCGCGGCGGCGGCCCCGACCATGCAGTTCCTGCACACCTCGGAGTCCTTCATCTGGTCGTTTCAGGTGCTCATGAAGGCCATCGGCGGCAATGTGGACTGGTGGGAATACCTGAACCACGCCTGTTTCATCAACACCATCTATGTCGCGCTGTCCTTCCTGACCATCTATTTCATGCGCGGCAAGGTGCGGCTCCCCGAAGGCGGGAAGCTCAAGCTCATCCTTGAAGAGCGCCTCGCCGAAATGGGCCCCATGACGGTTTCCGAAAAGCGCCTCCTCGTCCTCGCCATCCTCGGCATCCTCGGCTTCATGGTCGAGCCGTGGACCGGCGTGAACGCCGTGTATGTGCTTTGCCTCGTAGCCCTGTTCTGCTACATGCCCGGCATGAAGATCATGGAGCCCTCCTCCTTCAACAACCTGAACATCGTGTTCCTCGTCTTCGTGGCGGGCTGCATGGCCATCGGGTTTGTGGCGGGCGAAGTCGGAGCCAACAAATGGGCCGTCTCATCCATCATCCCGTTCCTCAAGGAACTGCCCCCCACGCTCGGCGTGCTCTGCTCCTACCTCGCGGGCGTGGTCACCAACCTGCTCCTGACCCCCTTCGCGGCGACCGTGGCCTTCACCCCGGCGTTCGGCGAACTCGGCGTCCAGATGGGCGTCAACCCGCTGCCCTTGTTCTACGCCTTCGAGTACGGGCTCGATCAGTACTTCTTCCCCTATGAAGGCGTCATGTTCCTCTACATCTTCACCACCGGATGCGTGACCCTCAAGCACGTCATCCCCACGATGATCGCCCGCTGCATCGTCGCCGGGGCGTTCATCGCGGTCATCGCCATCCCCTACTGGACGTTCATCGGCATCATGTAACCCCGGCACGACCCGCTCCCGCGCCTCTCCTCCCACTCCCGGATGCCCCCGCATCCCCCAAAAAAGCGTTGCCGCACCCCGGCCTGATGGCTGGATGCGGCAACGCCTTTTCGTGATCGCCCTTCCCGTCTTCTTGACACGCCGCCCCGCCGTGCCCACATTCAGACAAAACACGGGCAGGAGGCCGCCATGAGCGACAAGGACATCATCGATATGAAAGAGGAAAACGGCCAGTGGTCGGCCTACGTTTCCGAGTTTTCCCCCGAAAAGCTCTGGGAAAAAATCAAAGGGCACGCAAAGAAAGTCGGCTGCGAGGGCATACGCAGCGCCCTGCGCCTGTTCTACGCGCTGGACAATCCGTCCATGTCGCTCAAGACGAAAATGGTGATTTACGGCGCGCTCGGCTATTTCATTTCGCCCATCGACGTGATCCCCGATTTCATCCCGGTCGTGGGCTTCACCGACGACATCGGCGTGCTCGCGGCGGCGGTGGTCATGGCCGCTTCCTATATAGACGCCGAGGCCAAGGCCAAAGCCGACGCCAAGCTTGCCGGATGGTTCGGGGAAGGCACTTGCTGAAAAGAACCATACCCCCAGCCTTTCCGGGAACTATGGAGAGGCTCTCCGCCACGCTTTGGCGCGGACGCACCGCAAGGTACGCCCGTACTTCTGCTCTCCCCGGCAGAACACTATCAGGAATAGGCCCCGCGCACGGCGTCCACAATGGCGTCCGTCAGACGCTGCAGGTCTTCAGGCCCGATGCAGTACGGCGGCATGAGATAGACGTTCCGGTTGAACGGACGCACCCATACGCCGCGCTCAACGAAGAAATCCTGCAAGACGGCCATGTTCACGGGCTTGTCCACCTCCACGACGCCGACTGCGCCGAGTGTCCGCACGTCGCGGACCCCCCGGAATTCCCGGCACGGCGAAAGCCCTTCCTCAAGGCCCCGGCGGATGCCTTCCACGCGCTCGGCCCACGGCGAGGCGTTCAGAAGGTCGAGGCTGGCGCATCCCACGGCGCAGGCCAACGGGTTGCCCATGAAAGTGGGGCCGTGCATGAACACGCCGCCGCCCTGCTCCGGCCCGGCCTCTTCAATGCCCCGCGCTACGGCTTCGCTGGCAACGGTCGCCGCCAGCGTCATGGTGCCGCCGGTGAGCGCCTTGCCGAGACAGAGGATATCCGGCTTGAGGCCCGCCCATTCCGAAGCGAACATCTTGCCGGTACGCCCAAATCCTGTGGCGATTTCATCAACGATCAGCAGCAGTTCGTGCTCGTCGCACAGCTTCCGCAGCCCGCGCAGGTAGTCGGGGTGATAGAACCACATCCCGCCCGCGCCCTGCACGATGGGTTCGAGGATGACCGCCGCCAGCCCCTCCGCGTGACGCTCGATGGCGTCGCGCATGGGCCGGAGGCTGTCGGGATCGAACGGGCTGTCGAAACGGCAGTTTGGGCGCTCGACGAACAGGTGTTTCGGCAGGATGCCGGTAAACAGCGTATGCATACCGTTTACGGGATCGCAGACGGACATGGCCCCTTGCGTGTCGCCGTGGTAGCCGCCCTTGGGGGTGAGGAAGCGGGTTTTGCCCGGCCTGCCCTTTGAGGCCCAATACTGGACCGCCATCTTGAGCGCGACTTCGACCGAGACCGAACCCGAGTCGGCGTAAAAGATGTGTTTCAGATTGTCGGGCAGCAGCGGCAGGAGCCGTTTCCCCAGTTCCACGGCGGGCTCATGAGTCAGGCCGCCGAACATGACGTGGGCCATTTTCGCGGACTGCCGCCGCAAGGCGTCCATGAGGACGGGGTGTCCGTAGCCGTGGATGGCGCACCACCACGAGGACATGCCGTCCACCAGCTCCCTCCCGTCGCGCAGCCTGATGCGCACGCCCGACGTGCCCACCGCCTCCCGCACCGGGAGCGGGTTCAGCGCCGACGTATACGGGTGCCACAGGTGTTCCCGGTCGAAGGCGAGGAGCGAAGAAGGGGAAAGAGGAGATGAGGGAATGTGGGGGGAGGCCACGCGGGAGCTTTCCCGGTTGGAGCATGAAGATGCGGGGGAGGTTTGACCGCGTTCATGGGAAGAAGACGGGGAGACGATATGTGATGAAGCGTTGTCGGGGCATATTCCATTGGAAAGGCAGTCCGAGAACAACGGGCGCAGGGCTTCCACGGCGGGCCCGACAAGGGCGGCGAGGCTGGACCATACGTTTTCGGCATTGTTTGCGAATCCGGTTTGGTAGGGGATTTCCGCGAGCACGGGGACGCCGCGTTCCCGGCCCATGCGGGCGAGGGTTTCGGCGTTGTCGCGCAGCAGCCTGCGTTCGTTCCCGACATCCGGATCGGGGCCGGAACCCGGATCGCATACCGTTTCCGGGATCGGACGGTTGAGGATCATCCCGCACACGCGCAGGCCGTGCGATTGCAGCACGTCGAGCGAAAGCAGGGCGTGGTTGATGCAGCCGAGCTTGTTCCCCACGACGAGCAGGACCGGAAAATCGATCTCCCGCATGAAGTCGAGCATGGTTTCGCGGTCATTCAGCGGGACGTAAATCCCGCCCGCGCCTTCGATCAGCAGAAACGTCCCGTCCGGCGCCTTCCGCTCCAGCTTTTCCCGTAAGCCGAAAACAGTGAGCGGACGCCCTGCCAGCCGTGCCGCCAAATGCGGCGAACACGCGGGCTCGTAGGTTTCCAGCACGATCCCGCCGCCTCCCGCCGCCTCGTAGCAGGCCACGTCGGGAGCGACAAGGGCGGAAGAGGCCGAAGAAGAAGAAGAAGAAGAAGAAGAAGAAGAAGAAGACACTCCCAACGAAGCGCCCACGCCTCCCATGCCTGCGTTTCCCCAACCCTTCAGGTGTTCGGGAGTACTGGAACCACCTTTCCCACAGCAGCCACAAGCACAGTCTTCCTTTCGCGTCTGCAAGGAGTCTCCATCCCCTCCCGCCGAGAAAGCCCCCTCATGAGACGCGGCCTCCCCCCGATTCTCTTCCTCTCCCCCCCGCATAACACACCCCGTCTGTACGGGTTTCACAGCGGCGGCGGGCACCCCGGCGACCTTCAAGGCGCGCAGAAGCGCGGCGGTGACGGTGGTCTTCCCGGCATCGGTATCGGTCCCGGTGATGAAAAGCCCCTTCATGACCGTTCCTCCCGAAGCCCCAGCACCTCGTACATTTCGGCATCGTCACAGAAGGCGCAGCCCTTGGTGGTGAGGTAATTGCCGGTCATCACGCCGTTGGCTCCGGCGGCGAAAACCCACGACTGCCACTGGCCGAACGTCTTGGAGCGCCCGCCGCAGATGAGCACGTCCTGTTCCGGATGCAGAAGCCGCATGAGCGCGACCACCCGCAGCGCCTCGGAAGGTGGCAGGAGGGGGGAATCCCCAAGCGGCGTGCCGGGAATGGGATTCAGAAAATTGAGCGGCAGGGAGTCCACGCCGAGATCGGTCAGGGTTTGGGAAAGCTCAATACGCTGCTCCCACGTCTCGCCAAGGCCGAAGATGCCGCAGCTGCACACCCGGAACCCGGCGGAGCGGGCCACGCGCACGGTTTCCAGATCCTGCTCGTAGGCGTGGGTGGTACAGATCGAAGGGAAATGGCTCGCTGAGGTTTCGAGATTGTGATGATAGGACGTAAAACCCGCCTCGCGCAGCCGGGCGGCCCGCTCGGGCGTCAGCAGGCCGAGCGAGGCGCACAAGCCGATCTTCACTTCCCGGCCGATGCGCAGAGCCGATTCGCACAGCGCATCGAAATCGCGATCGCTCGGAGCCGTGCCGCTGGTCACGATGCCGAAGCGGTCGACATTGTTGGCGGCGAGCTCTTCGGCGCGGCGCAGCAGCGTATCCGTGTCATAGAGAGGATAGACGGGGGAATCCGTTTGATGATGCGCTGATTGGGCGCAGAAAGCGCAGTTTTCAGGGCAACGCCCGGACTTGGCGTTGATGATCCCGCAGGTAAACGCGGCGGCGGGCTTGCGGGCGGCGCGGGCCAGCCCCGCCACGGACAGGATGTCCAACGTCGCGGACTCGGGAAGACGGGCAAGCTCCAGCGCCTCGGAAGGTGACAGAAGCGGATCGGCGCCGGACGTGATGCGTTCGGCGATGCGGACAAGCAAAGCATCCATGGGAAAACGTCCTTACAAAAAGTGATGCGACCTTCGCTGTGAGAATAAAGACGCCCGGAAGGGAATCTGGGCAAGCCGGCGGCTTCGGCCCGATCGGATGCCGAAAAAATTTTCCTGGGAACCCCAAGGGCTCTCCCCAGCAATGCCGGACAGCAAATAACGGGAGCCTGACCGCTGAACGGATACGGCATTTCCCTGCTCTGTGCAACTCCGGTGAAACGGACGGGTTACGGCGGGAAGCAATGACAATGGGCACTGCCGGGAAGCCCCACTGAGAGAAGCATCCGCTTCCATACCAGAGCCTTTCCTCTTAGAAATGTATATGATCGCCCCAGAAAAGCTGCGTGGGGGGATTCGATGGCACAGGAGCCTTTGGAAAGGCATGGGCTCCCCGCCGGCAAGCTTGGGGGAGAGAGGAAAAGCCTTTATCCAGAAAAAGTTCCCTCTCCCCAATGCCTCTATGCCCTTTCAAAGCCCTTCCTCCCACCTTCCCCGAAAATCGGTTGCGGCCTACAAGTCAAAAGGCTAAAATGATTTCACCATCAACGCTCTCGGCCCCGCCGTCCGCAAACGCACCCCGACCACATGCCAAAACGTCTTACGCTGTTCGCTCCCGTCCTGCTCGCCGTAGTCCTGTCCATCGGGATCATGGCGTGGTTCGGCTACCATAACGCCAAGGACATCCTCGAACAGGAGCTCGTCGCCCATCAAAAAATGATCGCCCAAAGCGCCGTCGATGCCATCCACACCTATTTTACCGGCATCACAGAGAACGTCGAGACGCTCGCCGCCTCCGGCCCCATCCGCCGGCTGCTCAAGAATCCCGATTCGGCGGAAGAGATGGATTCGGCGCGGCGGCTTACGCGCCTGTTCATCCGGCACCAGTCGGATATGCCCAACCTCAACCTTCTCAACAAGAACGGCCAGATAATCCTCAGCTCCACCACGGCCATGCCCGGCATCACCCGGAGTGTCCGCACCGATTTCTCCGATATTGATCGGCCTTCCTTCGGCAGCACCACCAACGGGGACGGGAAGGTCATGGCCTACGTCAGCGCCCCTGTCCGCAGCGACGGCGAACGCGGCGGCGAACGCATCGGTGAAGTTGTCGTCATCATTGATCTGGAAAATTTTCTGCAAAGCTGGAAACGCACAGCCTCCATCGCTCCGAGCGACGGCTATTTCCACATCATCAACGCACAAGGCAAAGTGCTGGCCTCATGGAACAGCGAGGCGCCTCCAGACAACATGCTGAGCCCCGGCAAGCAGAATATTTTCCATCAGCCGGAAGGGCAGCTTATCCGTTTCGCCTCCAGGGATCGGCACACCAGCCTCGGCATCTGGTTCCCCATTCCGTCCACGGACTGGCGGATCCTCATGGCGGTGAACGAAAACAAGATCCTCGGCCCGGCCAACATACTCCGCGACGGGACGCTGACCATCAGCGGAGCCACGGGGCTGCTGCTTCTCCTCCTCGTCTGGGTGCTCCTGAGCTCGCTCACCCGGCAGATCCGCGAGAAAAATCTCCAACTTGACGCCATATCCTCCCACCTGCTCGGTGGCCTGCTCATTACAAGGCTGGATCGGTCCTTCACCATCCTCTACGCCAACGACGGCTACCTGAATATGGTAGGCTATACCCGAAGCCAGCTCCGCAAGGAAAAGCGCAACGTGGCCGTTAGCCTCTGCGCGTCCGAAGAGCGGAACGCGACGATGCAAGCGATTTTCAGCCAGCTTTCTCAGAACGGCATGCTGTCGCTCGAACACCGCCTCCAGCGGAGGGACGGCACCCGCTTATGGGCCCTCATCCGGGGGCGGCAGGTGAACGATCCCGAACTGGGGCAAATCGGCGTATGGGTCATCATCGACGTCACCGAACAGAAGGAAACGCAGCTTGCCTTTGAGCGCCAGTCCTGCGAGCTGGAAACGCTTGTCCAGCAGGTTTCCGCCAGCGAAAACAGGCTCAAGTTCCTTGTGGACAGCGCGAGCATCCCCTTGTGGTCCACGGATCTCGAAACAGGGCTCATTTCCTACAATGAGCACGTCTGCCGGATGCTGGGCTGGCCCGAAGGCGTGCTGCACATGACGCTCCCGGATTTTCTGCTCCGGTGCCATCCCGACGACGTGGAGCACGTGCGCAACGTGTTTGAAAGCTTTTCCGCCGAAGACGCCGGCGGCACGCTGGAGTACGAATACCGGGTGCGGGACGGCAACGGGAACTGGCGGTGGATACTGGTCAAAGGGCAAAAAGCGATCAACCCGCTGACCCACAAGGCCGAACGGGTGGGCATCGTCATCGACAACCACGCCCGCAAACAAGAGGCGCTCGATACCCTCCAGCGCGCCGCTGAACTTGAAGCGCAGGTGCAGACGCGCACGGCGGAACTCGCGGCCCGCAATGCCGAACTGCTCAAAAGCCAGCAGGAAGCCTTGGAAGCCACCCGTGCCAAGAGCGAGTTCCTCGCCACCATGAGCCACGAAATCCGTACGCCCATGAATGGGATCATCGGCCTGACATATCTTGCGCTCCAGCGCGAATGCCCCGCCGCCATTGCGGATTACCTCGCCAAAATCGACGTCACCGCCAAGACCCTTCTGCGGATCATCAATGATATCCTTGATTTTTCTAAAGTCGAATCCGGCAAAATGGACTTCGAGGAAATCCCGTTCAACCTCTCGGAGGTGCTTGATAACACTCTCCAGATGTTCACCCATGCCGTGCGGGAAAAGGGGCTCTCCCTGCGCTTTGACGTTGGGGAAGGAGTGCCCCAGTCGCTTGTGGGGGATCCCACGCGGCTCGGGCAGATCTTGCTCAACCTTGTGGGGAACGCTATGAAATTCACGCATGAAGGCAGCGTGACCCTTTTCGTCCGGTGCGTGGAGACGGACCCGCAGACCGTCACGCTGGGTTTCGCCGTGCGCGACACGGGCATCGGTATCCCCGCGGACAAGCTTCCCTCTCTGTTCCAGCCGTTCATCCAGGCGGATATGTCGGTTTCCCGGCGCTACGGCGGCACGGGCCTCGGCCTTGCCATAGCGCGGGTGCTGGTACAGCACATGGGCGGGACAATCCATGTGCGCAGCGTGGTAGGCAAAGGGTCCACATTCAGTTTCACGCTCCGCTTCCGCCGGCCTGCCGCAGTCCTCAAGGAGGCCGAAAGCACCGCGCCGGGCAACACGCCCGCGCCGCTCGACGGGCTCCGGGTCCTGCTCGCCGAGGATAACGATATCAACCAGATAGTAGCTACAGAAATCCTGAAAATGAAAGGCATTGCGGTGGATGTGGCCTCCAACGGGCTCGAAGCCGTGGACATGGCTCGTTCCGGGGCCTACGACGTGATCCTCATGGACATCCAGATGCCGGAACTGGACGGCATCGAAGCGACGCGGCGTATCCGGGCCTTCCTGCCGGACATTCCCATTATTGCCATGACCGCCCACACCATGAAGGGCGACGCCGAAAAGTGCCTCGACGCGGGAATGCAGGACCACATCGCCAAGCCCATCGATCCGGAGACGCTTTTCGCAGCGCTGCAACGGGCACGGGGGTAGACTTCCATTCCTGCCCGGCCCCCCGAATCCGCCCTTCCTAGGCCCTCCTTTGATACCCGAAAGCCGCCCCCCTTCACAGGCGGCGGCTTTCGGAGTAATGTGCTCTTATGTCACATTTCCTTTATATATCGGACGTATTTTGTCCTTGGTGTTATGGTTTTGCCCCGGTCATGCAGCGGATTTCCTCCGAGCACCCCGGCTATCCCGTACGCGTGCTGAGCGGCGATCTGGTGGAAAACCCAACCACCACCGGCGAAATGATGAGGAACCACCCGACCATGCGGGAATTTTTCGTCCGGCTCGCCAAAACCACGGGACAAGCCGTCGGGCAGGATTTCCTGCGCCGCCTTGAGCCGGGGCAGGGAGATCTCCGCATGTTTTCCCCGGATATGGCAGTGCCTCTGGCGGCGCTGAAAAAACTGGCCCCGGGACACGAGCTCGAACAGATGGAGGCCTTTCAATCGGCCTTTTACGGCGAAGGCCGCGACGTGCTCGCCCCCGAAGTCCAGATGCGGATAGCGAATGTGGACGGCGACGTCTTTATGCGAGCGTTAGAAGACCCCGGCGTACAGGCCGCCGCGGAAGCCGAACGAGAGGAAGCGCTCGATATACTGGGTGACTTTGTGGTTTATCCCACGCTCTTTCTTGAAACGGACGACGGCGAGCGCCATGTGCTGGCGCGCGGTTACGCCGATTATCCCGTTGTGGCCGCCAAGCTTGCCTCCGTGCTCGGCGGAGGAGCTGGCGGCTCGGAGACACGCCCCGCCAACGCGTGCGGCCTCGACGGGCATTGCGATATTTCAGCATGAAGGGGAAAGATCGGGGAGGGAGCTTTTTCAAAAAAGCTCCCTCCCCGAACCTCTCCCGCAAAAACTTCGATTCGTGGGGAGACCGCGCAACGGGAGTCCGTTCCGGTCAAGGGAAAAACTTCCTATCCTATGTGCAAGCCTTTTCCCGCTGTTCCTCCAAATCAAAAACCCGCCCAGCATGTCCGAGCGGGTTTTATTTTTGTCTACCCGAAAGTCTGACAAGGAGGGATTCGATAACATCGAAAGCCTTGGGAGGAAGGAGCCCGGGGAGGGACGCTGCTATCGATGCCCGTAAGCCCGAAGACGCACCTAACCATCATAGCCCCTGTAGGGCCGCCATCCACTTCCCGGCCAATAAGTAATCTACCCGCCGATTATGACTGTAGGACAGCCCATGACGATCTGTCCCCCGTGGGCCGTCTGATCGCCCATGCGGGCGGCGGGGCGGCCCCCGATCAGCACGGAAGACGATCCTTTGATGATGACGTCCGGCGGCCCTACGCAAACGGCGGAATCGCCCATACACGCTGCGGGCATATTTCCGATAAGGACATGAGGGCAGCCGGGCGGAAGTATCGGCCCGCCCACATGCGGAATCGGTGGGAGCCCCGGCGTCTGCATGGGACACACATGCATATCTCCAACGCGCGCTGCTGGCGGCATGGCCCATCCTCCTTTACGCCGATTCGGCGTGTTGCGGATAACGCTTTCAGTCTCCACCATACCGGGCGGAGCCAGCCTTTAGTTGATTTTCACCAAACCGCCCTTGACCTCAAGCATTGCGCCCGCGCTGAGTGTCCCCTTGGCATTAGCCTTGATGTCGACCATCGTAGCCTTCTGAGTCAGTTCCGTTTGCGCGGAAACGGAAAGGTTTGCCGACGAGGAAATTTCCATACCCTGCTTTGCCGAGAATTGCGCCTTGGCGGACTTGAGAGCCAGAGTCCCGCCCGCTTCGATAGTCAGATTGCCGGAAACCTTCAGCGTATAGTCACCCTTCACGTTGATGACCACGTTGCCGCCGTGCTTGCGTTCCTCATCGCCTCCCGTTTCAACGTGCCGCTTGCCCTTTACCTTGAGGCCGTCGTCGCCATCCTTGAGCTCGACAGTGCGCCCGCCTTTTTCCAGCACCAGCAGATCGTTGCCCTCTTTGAGCGTCACGGCCCGATTGCCTTTCTCAAGGCTCAGCGCGTCGTCACCTTCCTTTAATGTGGCACTGCGGCTGCCCTTTTCAATGGTGAAGGCATCGTCACCTTCCTTGAGTTCGACGGAGCGGTTCCCCTTTTCCAACGTAAGGGCATCGTTGCCTTCCTTGAGCGTCGTGATCCGGCTGCTCTTTTCCAACGTGAGCGCGTCGCCGCCCTCCCCGATGATCGTCACCGTGCGGGCGTCCTCCACATCACAGGAAAACATCTTCTGGGCGTGCAGATACACCAGCTCCGCATCCTTCGTATCGTCGAAGCGCAGCTCATTGCCGGCCTGTCCGTCCGGAAAACTCCGGGTCAGCAGGCCGGAACAGGCCGCGTGCTCCGGCAGCGCCCACGGCGGCGGATTGCCCGAATTGTAGACCATGCCCGTCACAAGGGGCCGATCCGGATCTCCCCCGACAAAACCGATCACCACTTCCTGCCCGATGCGAGGCAGGAACAGCGCGCCGTAGCCGTTGCCGGTCCACGGCTGTGCCACCCGCACCCAGCACGACGAGGTTTCATCCGAGGCACCCTGCCAATGGAACCGGACCTTGCACCGCCCGTGCTGGTCCGTCCAAACCTCTTCACCTTCCTTGCCCGTGACCACACCCGTAAGCGGGCCGCTCATGCGGGACCGCGCGAAAAACGGCAGGGGGCGATAACGGGCGGAAGCGGGCACAGCGGAAACATCCGCCAGGAAACGCCCGGTTTCGGCAGTGCCGTCACCGGGGAACGATGCCGTAAAACGGACTTCCGTAGCCACCCACCGGGCATTCACCTGCCCGTCGGGGTGCCCCTTCACTGCAAAGGCGCATCCTGCGGACAGCCCCGGACAGGAAGAGCGCCCGCGCAGCTTGAACCCTCCCGACTCGCACGCGTCCAAGCGGATAGCCGCGAGCCCTTCGCCGGACTGCTGATCGATATGCCCGGCCAACGGATAGCCGAGGCAAGGGAACCCTTCTCCCGCGGACGCGGCAAGGCTGGTTTCAGGGGTCAGCGGGTTATAGTCATCCACGGAGCAGGAAGCCGCAGCAACCTGCCGTGACAGCGAAAGCTCAAAAACATGCGCAGAGGGTTCCGTGGGCGGCCCACCCTCCTTGTCCTGCGCGTCGGGAAGCCATTCCAGCGTCGCACCCTGCGGGCAATCCGCGAAAACGTCGGGCGAATCGGCCATGACCAGCGTGTGCGCGGACCCACTGTGCTCGAAAAAATACACAATCCCGGCCTCCGCCATGAGACGGCTCAAGAAGGCGAACGACGTTTCGCCATAACGGACGGTGTACTCCTTTGCCGGATAGGTTGAGGAAAGGGCATTGCGGATATGCCCGAATCCAGCGTCAGTGCAGACTTTGGTGACGATTTCCGGCACGCTCATATTTTGGAAGACAGCGCAGGTGCGTTCCTGATCAAGGCGCAGGAACCACGGGCGCAGCTCCAGCGTATACCGGGCGGAGCGCACAGTGGACGGCCCCTGTTCGGCACGGAACACGATGCCGTTGAGCGGACGCGTCGAGCCGTCGGGCATGGGCAGCCGTACGGTATGCGGTTTGCCGATCAGCGCCGCCAGTTCCGGCTGCTCGTCAGGGTAATATTCCAGCACGTAACGAAACGGGCGGGAAAGGGCCTCGTAACCGGTAAGGGTAGTAGACATATCGAGCGATTCCATCCAGATTTTCGGTTTTACCGATCAACGTTGGGATGTCCGGTTCTCTTTATCAACGGGTCACACGGACGAAGCGCGACTTTCATATACAAATGTGACTCGGAAAACGGCAAGGCGTCAAGTTTTACCCTTACTCAGCGCTGCAACGAATCTATCCTTGGCCGTAGGCGGCGTGGGTGTAGGCGTGAGGGGGGCCGTAGGGAGGGAAACAGGGCCGGGGGAGGGCGCGGGCTTAGCGATGACAGGGCCCATGTTGGCCGACCAAATACTCTTCGCCCCAGCCGTGCGGTACGGCCTGGGCGAATGCGTAAATGCTTTGGGGCCCAGCGTGGGATCAGCCTCCCATGCGGGCATCAGCTCCGTAACAAGCGGAAAGGCAGAACTCTCGGACCTGCAAAAACAAAAATCCTCATGTATGTTATTGTAATAACTTTTTGTACTAAAAAAATCCGGAGGTGCCGTAATCGGTTTGTAGGCTACCGAAAGCTCGTGCCAGCAGGTAGAATTGCTCGTCAACTCTTTTGCGAAGCAAATCTCACCAACGATGTCATAAACAACAAAATAATGATCAGGAGGGCCTGTTATCCCAAGGGGATTACCGTCAAAACCAAAAAAAATTGCGTTCGACAAATAGTAAACATCTCCTATATCAGGCATAGTTTCACCCGCTCCTCGTAAAATTATTCAGTATCACCTCACACCCCACGTCCCCCAGATACCAGCGGACCAGTGCAAGCAGGTCGGCGCGGCACGTTCCGGCGGGAGGGGGTAGAAACATCCGGCGCTGTGCCTCCGTCAGCGGGCCGAGGCGCAGGATGATCCCCGCCGAAGCGTCAAAAACCCGGCTTCCGAGCAGGGCCGTGCTTCCGAGCCGCGCATTGCCCGCATCCCTTCCGCCAAGGCGGGTGAGAGCCTCCTCGGGCAGATCGACCCATGCGCCGTGGAACGGTTCCACGCGGGCTTCAACCCCAAAGGCCGCCTTCACCAGCTTTTCCAACCCCGCCGCGGATCGCGGCTGCCGGGCCCATACGGCCGCGCAGGACCGGAACAGCGCGGCGGGCACGTCTCCCCTCCCAGCCACCGGGCCGGGCATGGGCACATCCCGCGCCCGCTCTCCCGTATTGGGAAGGCCGGAAACCGCCTCCAGGAACGCGGCGAAGGGGTGAGCCTCCGGCAGGCCGTCAGCCCGCAGTTCCGGGCACAACGACGACGCCATATCCCGCCACAGATGCAGGATCCTGTTGTGGAACAGATCCAGAAACTCCTGAAATGCCGGGTCCCCGGCCCGCATCCGCTCCCGCACCAGCAAGGCCACATGCGGCGGCAACGGCCCATCCATGCCCGCCAGCCCAAGCAGATTCACATCAAGGCGCGGAGCCCCGCCCTCCGGGAAGGCCACGCCGCGGACCACCCCAGCAGGGATGCTGTCCGAAGCCGGGACGCCCCAGTCCATGCGGCCTTTCCATGCCTCAAGAATCGCACCCGCCTGCCAGACGTCGAAACGCCACGGCGCGGACCGGAAGCGCGACAGGGCATCGCCGTCTAGATCAGCGGAAGCGCGCCGGATCGCAGAGGCCATCTGTGCCACGTCCCTTTACGGTTACAGGTTTTCAGCACAAGCTGCGTAAACGTGTTGATTCCGGCGTACAGCCCGAAGAACACGTCGAGGACCTCCGCGAACAGAAACGCGCTGCCTCCGGTGAAGGCGTCCTCGTCGAGCGTGAGCGTCAGCCGGGTTCCCCTCGCCGCACAGCCCGGAGCGGAGCGCAAGGGACGAATGAGCGGCTTGGCACACAACCCGTTCACGCCGGCGATCTGGCGCTGCGCAAAAGCGTCGCGCGGAGGCGCGTACAGGCGGAGCAGTTCACGCAGGACATTGTCGGCATCCGGCCCGCTCAAAGAAAGTTGATGGAGGCTGAGATGGGAAACGAGCTTCCACAGTTCGCCGCCGAACATGGGCGGATCGTGCTGTTGCGAAGGAGGGCCGCAGAAGCGGATAGCCGCCGTGGGCATGTCCGTATCCCGCGTCAGTTCGCCCTGACGCCAGCGCTCGGCGGCACGGTGGCGGTTCGTGCACAATACCCGCGCGGAAGCCACCCAAGGCCGAGCCGTCTCCGGGCGGAACCCCGCTTCCTTGAAATGCAGAAACACGTCCGTCCCTATGCCGTCCAAAGATGGCTTCCTGCGCAGGAACCACATCAGGGACGGCGGCGCATCCCCTTCTCCTGAAAGAGAAAAATACGGCATAACCGAAGAACGTTCCCCTCCCTCCAAAGCGTCCACAGCGATCACGGAATGGACTTCCGTACTGTCCCGGTGCCGCAGATCCGGCACGAGCAGGTGTCCCGAGCGCTCGTGATCCACCCGGATGGGTTCCGCCATGCGCTCGAACAAGTTGACCACAGGTACGGCGCAGGTGCGGAACAATCTTGAGGAAACCGTTTTCGGCGGCGGCGCGTCCACGGGGAACAGGAGATCGAAGCCTGGCAAATCCCCGAGTTCCCGCCGACGTTCCAGCCCGAACACCTCCCAGAACAGCAGGTGTTCGGGATAGGCAAAATACTCCTGCAGCAACTGGTATCCGGGCAGAGCGTAGGCGGATTCGGGGAACAGACGCCCGCCCGGCTCCAAGCCCGCATGACACAGGGCCTCCCGGCCAAGGGAGAGCGCCCTGGGCTTTGCGGCCCCGGCGTCGTCCGCGAGAAAGACATCCTTACACGCGCCGTGCACCCATTCGTGCATGGGAAAAGTCGCAAACCGATCACCGCCAAGGTGGAGAGATAACGAGGGCAATCCGAACTTTGCCAGCGAAAGCCCCGCGATACCCTCGATCCGCAGGCACAGGACACCGGGCACGCCCTGCGCCGCAGCGGGCATCCAAGACGCCGGAGGGATGATGGAAGCCCGTACAACCTTCGCAGGATGCAACGTCAGAGGCCAGGCCGTCCGCCAGCGCAGCACGCCGCCGCGCTCGTCACGGTTGTGGATCGGGGTGTGCGCCGGAATGCCGAATCCGTCCGGCAGCCCGGCCACGCCCGCCGGATTGGGGATGAATTCCGCCACGCCCACGGACGGAATCGGGCAGACGAACTGCGGATAGAGCAGCCCGAGCAGGCTGTGCGAAACCAGCGGCAGCCGGGATTCCGCGTCCGCCCTCACCCGGGCGGCAAGCCATGCGAACGACTCCAGCAGCAGATTAACCAAAGGATCGGGCTGCGTATCGGACGCCAGCCCGAGCTGGCGCGCCATGCCGGGATTCCGCACGGCGAAGCGCACCGCGTCCTCACGCAAGGAACGCAATTCCTCCCGGTACAGCCCGGCGATGTCCTCAAAGGCGTGCATCAGCCCTCCGCGGCCGCTCCAGCGGAGAACACGCCTCCGTCGCATTGGAGCAAAAACGTCACCGGTTCCTCTTCGGACGCCGCATCCACCCGCAAATGCAGCCGACCGTCCTCAAATCCAAGCGGGCTCACCCTTATCTTTTTCAGGCGCGGCTCGAAACGCTCCAGCGCAGCCGAAACGGCACGGGCCACCTCTCGCCCGTCCAGCGGGGCCGAACTCCAGTCCGCCAGGCCGTACCCCATCACCAGATCCGCCGCATCCCCATTCCCACAGGGGGCACGGGTGTTGAGCAGTTCCTCGACGTCTTCCGCCACGGCCGACAGGTATTCGCTCCGGGACAATCCGCGCCCCGAAGCTTTCCCAGCAAGGCGGGACAACAGCGGAATGCGCCTTTCCTCCTTCATTACGAAACCTTATTCGTCTTGAGATCGTGGCTGGCGGCAATGTTGCCGTCGGATCCGCCCTCTTCCTTCTGGCGGATATAGGTGTACTTGATGGTCGCGTAATTCAGCGCGATCTCCTCATACGGCAGATCCCCGCCGCCACGCAGGTTGTAAGAGGCCACCACCACGTTCTCCATCGTGATTTCAAGGAACTTGATCGCGGCGTCGTTGTCCATACGGCAGCAGGTGAGCACCACGGAATCCAGGACCTTGGCGCTCCACAGGGCCTTGCAGATATTGGGCGAGGAACTGTCGAGATATTTGGTCACGTTCATCATCGAATGGACGGCCTGCCCCGTGGTGGGGCCGGTACTGCTGCGGATCGGCGAGGTCGGCTGATGAAACCCGTTGGTGAAATTGATGAGTTCCATCTGCTTCTCAAAGCCGCTGATGGTCGATTCGCCCTCAATATCACCGAGCTTGAGAAAGGTATTCGTGGACATGGATTCTGCTCCTCAAGAGTTGTATGCTCCGGCGGCAAGGCCTGCCGCCCTCTTGCCCCCATCCGGAGAAATGGCTCGTGCCCGTGGAACTTCCGGTTTCCCTCCTGCCCGGCGCACAGGGCGGATGGGATTCACAGACATTGGGCAGTTGCGTTTTATGACGCGGCGACGTCGCAGTGGAAGGCATCAAAGACGGAAACCATTTCCCCCTCCTTGGAATATCGCTCCAGCTCCGGCATCACCATTCATGCGGAAGTCCGGGGCCGGTCCAAAGGGCGGTTTCAAAAAGGCCGGGCACCGGGCGAGCCTTCGAGCCGTACGGGTCGAGGGCACCACAGATCTCCTCCGGCGGGCAAAGGGATTCGCGGCCCCTCGCCGCCGGAGGCGCATCGTTTTTTACACCGCGGGCGGCGGCAATTCCGCCACAAGCCGGATACTTGCGGTCAGTTCCTCAAGCTGGAAATGCGGCCTCAGGAAGATCACACACTTGTACGCGCCCGGATTCCCGGGATCCTCGCTCACGTCCACGCGGGCCTCACGCAGCGGATAGCGCGCCTTGATGTCGTCCCCGGCGTCGTCGGAGAGCAGGACATACTGGCTGATCCAGTTATTCAGATACTTTGACACGTTATCCGCCGTCATGAACGACCCCACCTTGTCCCGCATGTTCGCCTTGACATAATGCGCGAACCGCGATGCGTTCAGCAGATAGGGCAGCCGCGCCGAGATCCGGGCGTTGGCGTTGGCCGTGTCGGAAGTGTAAACCGGCGGCTTGTGGACCGTCTGGCCGCTGAAGAAAGCCGCCTTGTCCGAATTCTTGCGGTAAATCAGGGCGATGAATCCGAGATCCGAAAGCTCCTTTTCGCGGCGGTCGGTGATGCTCACCTCGGTGGGGCACAGCGCCACCGTCTCGCCGTTGGTCTGGCGGTACTTGTAGACGTTGAGGTTTTCCACGGCCCCGCCGCCCTCATAGCCCCGGATCGCCGCCGTCCAGCCGTACTTGGCAAAGGCCGCCGTGATGCACGCGGCAAGGGCGAAAGCCGTGTTGCCCCAAAGGTAACGGTCTGGGGACGGCCCGGCGACATCCTCCTCATAAACGAAGGTTTCCACGGGATCGGTGTCGTTGCCATAGGGCAGACGCATCAGCAGATGCGGAAGGCAAAGGGTCACATAGCGGGAATCGTCCTTCTCGCGGAACGAACGCCATTCGATATAGTCCGCGCTCTGGAAAATCTTGTGCAGATCGCGTGGCAAGGGCAGATCGGTGAAGCTCCCCAGCCCGAAAAGCTGCGGCGACGCGGCACTGAGCAGGGGGGTGTGCGCTGCGGCGGCTACTTCCGCCATCTTCTGGAGCACGCCGAGGTCCACCGCCGACAGGCCGTATTCATGGACATGGAGCAGGCAACTGTAGGGCTCTCCGCCGAACGTGCCGTACTCCTCCTCATAGACCCGCTTGAACAGCAGGCTCTGGTCGAACTCCACGGCCCGTTCCAGATCCGTACGCAGTTCCTTGAAGGAGGCGTTGAACAGCCGCAGCTTGAGCCGATCGCTCGTCTCCGTGTTGAACACCAGATAATGAAGGCC
Source organism: Bilophila wadsworthia ATCC 49260 (assembly GCF_000701705.1). Taxonomy (GTDB): domain Bacteria; phylum Desulfobacterota; class Desulfovibrionia; order Desulfovibrionales; family Desulfovibrionaceae; genus Bilophila; species Bilophila wadsworthia. The sequence continues at coordinate 182,747 of NZ_JNJP01000002.1, forward strand.
ACGCCAGACGGCTTCAAGCTCCTGGAATGCCTCGGCATGTAGAATGGCGTCGAGCTGGCACGCAAGGAGCTTGTCCTTGCAGGCCACCCGTTCCGTCAGCATCCCCAGCATACTCCCGCTTGCGGGCAGCGTGAACGGATTGTCCTCATGTTCGGCAAGGCACGCCGCCAAACGCGCATCAGCGACTTCCCGCTGGCGCTTATCCTCATCGGGGTCTCCGGAATTGCGGACCATCGCGGCGGCGAAGGACTCGGTTTTCGCCTTCCGTTTCTCGTCCAGCTTCTTCTTGGCCTCTGACGCCTCCGTTTCGGCTCGCTGAACGTCTTCTTCAGCGGCCTTTTGCTTTTCTTGGTCCTCTCCGGCCTTGCTCACGGCATCACGGGCGGCGTCCACAGAAGCCAACGCCTCCTTGTACGCCTTCCGCAACGCGTCCAATTCCGAGACAGAGTCACCGGTAGGGAACAGCATCTTCTGCAGGCTGGCCTGTAAAGCGTCGTTGCCGTCCAACTTGGCGGCAAGATCCTGCAACAGATTGCGGCGCTCAAAAAACGCTGCCAGCGTCTCGACGTTTTTCACCAAACACTCGGGCCTGAAATCGTCCAGCTTCTCAAACCGCAGCGCACAGGAGAACGCCGCCTTCTCAGGCTCAACGCCTCCTTCCCGCCACGCCGCACTCGCGTCTTCAGTAATGAAGCGGTCCAGCCCGGAAAGCTTGAGCGCGGGGGCAACGGTTTTCATGATGTCGTCAAAATTGTCCCGGTCGACGGCGGCAAAAGTACGCAGCTTGTACTCGGGCACCGGCGGAAGCCCCAGATCTTCCCGAACGGTCCTGTCACCCGCGAGATCCGCCATAATGCCCATGACAAAGGGAAGTTCCTTCTTGACGATGGCATCGCCCACTTCCACGTCATAGGTAATCTGTACGCGCGGCGGGCGTACCCTGCCGAGCCGCTTCTGGATCGATTCTCCCATAGATACGCTCCTTGACGCTTTTTCGCGGCGTGGGCCGAAAAAAGGCTATTCTTTGGTCATTCCGAGCAATTTTTTGATGGAGGCGAGGTTCTCCCCCTGCCCCAGCAACTCGTCGAGCAGTTCCGACAGCGTCATGCCGCCCCACGAGACGGCCCGTTTCACCAGCCAAGGGGCGGGGCTGTGCGGCTCTGTGCGCATGAGGTAATCGGCGATGGCGGAAAGGGAGGCATACGCCTGTTCCCGCGAGGAGAACGATGGCGGTGGCGGCGAAGACAAAGAGGCGGGAGAGGAAGGTGGGGATACGAGGGGATCTGTCCCGGCGGAGGGATGCCACGCGAGCACCCGCGCGTCGATGTGCTCCAGCCTGTCCCGCAAGGCATGAAAGCTTGGCGCCTGCCCGCCGCAAAGCGCGTCGGCGGCGCGGGCGAGTTCGTCCAGCGCCAGCAGCGCTTCACGCAACTGCCCGTGCAGGGAGGCGTGGAAGGCCGGGGAAGTCTGTGTCCCGGCAAGGTTCAGCATACGCCGGGCATCGCCAGCTACGCCGTTCTTGCCGTTGCCGTTCTGGATGCGCTCGCGGTGCTCCATCGCCATCCAGTCCGCATAGGTGGCGGCAGGGACGTCCGGAGAGGCTTCCGTGATGGGCAGAGAGGCGGCCCGCTCGGCAAGGGTGGAGTCAAGCCATGCCAGCCGCGCCAGCCGTGCCTCCTGATCGCTTCCTTCCGGCTGCGGGTGCAGCCCGTCCCCAAAGCCGGAACACAATCCGGCGATCATCCTGAGCCCGCCCGGCAGGGAGGCAAAGCCATACCGCATGAGCGCGGCCTCGCAGGCCCATCCGGCAACCTGCATATCCTTGGAGCGCTCCCGGAGCACCCCGAGGGACAACGACAAGGCCTTATCCCAGTCTGCCCGCTTGAGTTCCCGTTCCCAGACCCCCTGCGGAAGGCCGGGGTCATCCTCCCGGCGCGCCTCTCTGATGGCGGCGCAAACGGGATCATGCGGCAATGCCGGACCGTACGGATCTTCGCCAAACGGATGCAGACATGACGCCCAGTCGACAAAATCTGACTTTGCTCTGGACATAATAAACCCTTCGTTATAAATTAGCTTCTAATATAAAGAAAAACATAGAGTCAACACTTTATTCTATTTTTGTCTTTCTCATGGCTATAACAGTATGATTCGATTCTTAAAATTCCATATTGCCGTCTTATTGGGCGTCATTGCGCTGTGCAGCGGCTGTTCCGCGCCGGAGCCCCCTCCTCCGACGCCGCCCGAAAATGATGTGCCGTGGGTCTACGAACCCGACGCTGTGGTATTGCGCATCTCCGCCGACGAGCGGCTCAACGAGCATGAGGGCGAACCGTCCAGCCTGATGCTGTGCGTCTACGAACTGGCGACCCGAGAGGGAGTGGACAAAAGGCTCGCCAGCCCGGAGGGATTCGCCGAGCTGTTGGCCTGCGGGCGTTTCGACGATTCCGTGGTGACGAGCCGGAGGCTCTTTTCGGATCCCGGTCAGGCACAAAACCTTTCTCTGGACCGGGAAGAGGGTGTCCGCTGGATCGCGGTGATCGCCGGGTACTTCCACGGGACCCCCGCCCACAGCGCCCGGGTTGTCGCCGTGCCCGTGCGGAAAATCGTCGAAGGCTGGGTGCCGTTCTTCAAAGACACCCGCCACGAACCAGGACAGACGATCATCCCCATACGCCTCGGCCCGGCGGAACTGATGGGAGGGGAACCCCCGCAGGCCCAAGCGGGACGGCAGTCCTCTTCAGCGCTGGCTGAACGTATGCCATTAAGGAGGACTCCGCCGAAGGACGGCCAGAAACCTGTGGGCCAAAGTTAGAGTTAGAGAGAGAGAGAGAGAGAGAGAGAGAGAGAGACGTTTTACCATCCGTTTTGATTGACGCGGGTTCCCCGAAGGCACCGCGCAAACCATATTGGGAAGGCCGACATGCAGCCTCAACGTCCGGTATACTGGTATTCGGGACAATTCCTCGAACCGCAGCACTTCCAGCAGGCTGATGCCTTTCATGCCTCGGAACGGGCGTCGCTGCTCCAGTCGGCGCAGCCGTGCTTCTGGGGCGTGGGCAACCTGGATGTGGACGAAGCGGCGCTTGCCGAGGGGCGGATTCTCGTCCGCAGCGGGATAATGCGTTTTCAGGATGGCACCGAGGTTGTAATCGCCGCCGTGCCGGAAGACGGCAACGCCATCCTGCCAAGCCGGGGTTTCCGCGAAGCATGGACGGACCCACATATGCCGTTTACGGTGTTTGCCGGCCTCCCGCCGTTGAAACCCTATGGCAACGTCGCCGGGATTCCATCGTGCATGCGGGACGGAGGCAGGCTGATCGGATGCGATGCGGACACCTTGCCCGAAGCGCCGGGCCGTTATCTTTGTCCGAACAGCGACGACAGCATAGCCGATCGTTACGCCCTGCCCCTTGCCACGGAAAGCCGGAGGGACATGCCCGTGCGCACGCTCTATCTTTATCCCCGCCTCTTCTGGGAAAACGAAACCACCGACCGCCCGGATTGGCTGTTTCTGCCGTTGTTGCGCCTCACGGACGAAGGCTCCGGACCGCGCCCTGATCCCGCCTATGCGCCGCCTTCCCTCTATGTGGAGGCCAACCCCGTGCTGCGCGGGCTCGCGCGCGGACTCGAAGCCCGGCTTGCCGCAGCCATCCGGCGCCTTGAGCCAGCCCGGCGGCGCGGACTCGATGAGCCCGCAACCTCCAGACAGCTTCTGCTCGTGAATGCGGCGCGGACGCTCTCCGAGCTGCGCCACGCGCTGGCATGGCCCGGAACCGCCCCCCATGAGCTGTTCGGGCTGCTCCGGAACGGCTTTGCGGCGGCAGCGGCCTGCGTCGGGATTGCAACGGCGGACGCCATGCCCCTCTACCGCCATGACGATCCGGCTGAAAGTTTCCGCAGCCTCGACAGTCTGTTGCGGGAGATCCTGCGCGGCCTGCTCCCGGAAACGGCGGCGGTGGTCCGCTTCCGTGCGGACGGCGAATTCCTGCGAGCCGAACTCCCCGAAGGTCTGGGCCGGACACAGGCCCTACTCGTACTCCAAACCGAAGAAACCGTTTCCTCCTTGCTCAATGAGGGACGCCTTGTGGCCGATGCTCCGGACACCCTCCCCGCCACGCTGGCCCAGGCCATCGCCGGAGTCCCGCTGCGCGAAATCCCCGCTCCGCCGGGCCTGCCGCAACGGGATGGCATCCACTATCTGGAGCCCGACGCCCGTTCGGAGCGCTGGCAGGCGGCGCTGCGTTCCGGAGCCCTCGGAGTTGCCCTCTTCCCCCTGTGCGGCCCTGCCCTACCCGGTCACCTTCGCCTGCTTTACTTGAGGAATTAAACCATGCTGCGCGACTGCTTCGGCCCGTGTTTCCGCCTGATGCTCCGTTTGCCGGATAGCCCGCCAACCGGAAGGACGGACGTGCGCCGGGAGGCGGAACGGCTGCTTGAAGAGGCTGGGCGTCTTGCGCTGCACGGGCGCGAAGCGGCGACAGTGGAAACGGCCCGGCGCATGGTCGAAGCCTGGATGGACGAAACCGCCCTTGGCATCGCATGGGAAGGCCGCGCCGCCTGGCTAGGCAATCCACTCCAACGCCGCTGGAGGACGGGACGGAGCGGCGGGGACTGGTTTTTCGACGAAATCCGCCGCCTGTCTCCGCACAGAGCCGAAGATGCCGAGCTGGCCGAGGTCGCCCTGCGTTGCCTCGGATTCGGATTCCGAGGACATTTTTATAACGATCCCAATGGGCTCGGCCTCGAGCACCGAGCGCTTGCCGAGCGGTTCGGCTGTACGGCGGTTCCGCTTCCTTTCCCACCCGCTCCATATCTGCCAAGGGAAAACCGCCTGTTCCGGCATGTCGGGCCTCTGCTGACGGGGCTTTTCGCCGTATTGCTGCTGATCTTTTGGGGCATATGGCAACATCGGCTGAACCGGGAGTATACCGGGAGCCCACAAGTTCCCGCCGTGAGTGCGGTACATCCCGCAAGCGATAGCCCGCGAACGGGCGGCGCGCGATCCGCCGTATCGCTTTCGTCCCGACCCAGCACCATTATACAAAAAGGACGGGAGGCTGTCGGCTCAAAGAAACAACCCATTCCCGACGTGTACGGGGAGTTGCGGAATCGTCTGGCAGGGCGGACGCCGGCCCCCGCGTCGCATGACCCCGGACACCCCGGTGCGAACAACCGTAACACAACGCCGGGGAGGTCTTCATGAGTCCGTGGAAAGTCCTTGGCTGGCTGCTTGTGGCCTTGCTTTGTCTGTTGCTGACGGCGGGCGCGTACGGCTTGGCGCTCCTGTGGGGCTGGTCCCTCCCGTCCGTCTGGTGGCTGGCGGCCATTGCCGGGGCCGGGGCGGGCGTGGCGCTGATCATTTTTCTGTTCCGCACAATACGCGACGATACGCATGAACCCGCCGCTCCCCTGCCCGTGGAGCTGCCTTCGGAGCGCCTCCCCCGCTGGCTCCTGCTCGACGGCGGGGGATTGTTTCCGCACTTGCCCGGCATTTTGGAAAGCGCGGGCCGCCCGCTTCTTTCCGATGGCGCAGCGGAAAACGCGGGATCTGTCGGATTATGGAGCACGGCGCACGCCCATTGGATCGCCGTTGATTTTTCCGCGCCGCACCTGTCCGGCGAACGTAAAGGCGACGGAGGCGAAGGCAACACGCCCGACAAGGCTCCTTCCCTTCCGATGTGGGATCAACTCCTCGACGACAAGGCCGTACGCCGTTGGCTGTCCCCGCCCGCGGGAGTCGTCCTGTGCATCGGCGCGGAGAGCCTCTCCGGGCACGGGGACGATACCGCCGCCTTCATGCGCCAGCGGCTGCTGACCGTCCGGAATCGGCTCGGCAACGCGCCCGTGTGCCTTCTCGTCACCGGGCTTGAGCACGCTCCCGGCCTGTCGCGCCTCGCACGGCATTTTACGGCGGAAATCAGCATCGGGCGCAATGCGCTGCACGCGCCGCTCGGATGGTTCATGCCCGTCCGCAGACCGTGGACGCCCATGCCCCGATGGGCCGCTGACGGCGTACGGGAAGGCATGAACAGCCTCACCGCCGCGCTGGACAGCCTTGTCCGATGTTCCGAATCCGGAATCCCCGCGCCGGGCGGTCCCGCATTCCTTCTCGAAGGAGCCCTCCGCCAGCTTGCCTCTCCGTTGGCCTCGTTCGCGGCGGGCCTCGGGGACGGGCTCGGCGGCATTTTCTGGGCCGCATCGCCTCCCGCGCCCTCTGCCTTTCAACAGGCTACGCGCCTTTCCCCGGTTATGAAGGATGCCCCCCCTACCGCTCTCCGCTCCTCGGCATCCGCATCCTTTTCGGTTCCCGGCGGCGCACCTCTTGCAACTTCTCGGGCCAGCCAACCCTCCGCGACCGTTCCAGCCGGCTCCCGGTTCACGCCCTCATCCGGGATTGCGGCACATCCCCTGTTCGTACGGGAGCTCCTCCTCGAAACATTGCCAGCCTCTGCCCTTCCAGCCACCGGACGGCGGGCACGGCAGCGGGCCGTCTGCTGGACCGCCGCAATCCTCTTTGCCGTCACCGCCGGGGTTGCGCTGTACCGTGGCGGGGAACGTTCCCAAACCCTTCTGCCGGACATGATCCGGTTTGAGGACCACCTTCCCCGAGCCGCTTCCATAGCGGAACTCGACGGCCTGATCGCCGAGTTCCACAAACTGGAACGCGGCTGCTCCGGGACCGTCCGGCTCTACGGCGCCCCCAAAAAACGGCTCGAACGGCTCCGTGCCGCACTCCGCGAACGCCTCACCGCATCCCTGCCGGAATCCGGTGATACCGACCGCTGGATCAACGATCTGATGATCTGGGCGGCGGCCCGGCCCGGCGTGGAGACGCTCCGGTTCCGGGCCCCGGACGGAACCGTCCTTGCCAGCGTCGATGGCGCCGCGACAGCCTCGGGGCGGAAGGCGGCGGCCCGGTTCCTCGACAACGTGTCCGCATTCGCCTCCCAATCAAACATCTTGCCAGAACAGGATACGCCGCAGCACACCGGGGCCTCGGACTCGATCACGGAGCGCGTGGAGGCGCTGCGTCTGCGTTACCGCGCCTCGACATTCGCGGCATGGCATGCGGCGGGGCAGTGCCTGCTGGACGCCGTGCAAGCCCCGGGCATAGAGCCCCGGACGCTGCTGCCGACGCGCCATGTCCCACTGACGCCGCGCGATCTGCTTGGTCCGAACGATCCCTGCTCCGCCTTCCTTGCCGCAGCCGAACGCGAACTGCGTTCCGCCGAGGGCCCGTTGCCCGTATGGGTAGCCTCATTGCGGGATATGCGCTCTGTCCGGCTGCTTACGCGGCTGCCCGGAAACGGAACCCCGCTGTCCGAAACGGCGGAACTCCTCGGGGAGCCTTCCGAAGGCGCCCGCCAAACACTCGGCAATCTGGAAACACTGTTCCGGGCCCGCACCGCGTGGACGGACTACCGCAGCGCCCTTGCCGCACTGTCCTCCGAAACGGGAACCTCCGACGGCCTCGTACGGCTGGCGCGCTCCTTATACGGCGGGGAACTGAACGGCGCCCTCCGGGCCGCCGACGACGCATGGCAAGGGCTGGCCGCCGCCCTCAAAGCACGAAACCCGGACCTGCGAAACGATCCGCTGCCCCTCTCGCTCATGCGCGCACCGTTGCTGTTCGCCGCCGGAACCGCCACAGCCGAAGCCGCCCGCAATCTTCAGCAGCGCTGGTCAACCGAAGTGGTCGGCCCTGTGGAAGGGTTACAGGACGAAGCGCTCCAACAGGCCCTCATCGGCGAGGGCGGCCTCCTATGGACATTCGTGGCGGACGCGGCGCAACCTTTCCTGCGCCCCGCAGCCTCGGGATATGCGCCGGCCTCAGCCCTCGGGATGCGCTTTCCCCTTTCCCCGGCTTTCCTCAGCCTGCTTTCCGAAACGCCGCAACACATCGCGGTCTATCCGGCATCCTACCCTGTGCGGGTGGGGTTCTCACCAGTCACGGTCAACCCAAAAGCACGGGCCTATCCCCGTGGCCTGTCCTTGCGCATGGATTGCGGCGGCGAACCTCTCCGGGCGGATGCCTACAATTACCAAGGAACCGCCCTGTTCGACTGGTCGCCGGAACAATGCGGCAACCTGACATTGGCGATCCTGTTTGACGGCTTCACGGCGGAGAAGGTCTATGACAGCCCGCTTGGATTTGCGCACTTCGTGGATCAGGCAGCCGCCGGAATCATGGAATTTACGCCAAGCGATTTTCCTACTGTCCAGCAACAACTGGAAAATCTTGGCATCACCCGGCTGCGGACACGTTTCCGCATCGAAGGCGGCGAAGCCGTACGCGAACGGCTTCATGCGCTGCCTTCCGCTTTGATACGCAGTATACTGCATATAGAAAAATAAGTGCCCCATACAGAGCCATACCGACTACAACCTTCCCTGCCACACAGCCCATCCGCTGAACAAAATAGCGCGGGTACGCTTTGAAACGGCAGAGGAACATTGATGAAGAGTTTCCACATCCCGCTCAGACGAAGCCGCCATTTCCAAAACAGAACAGCAAACAAAAAGGCCGGAGAACTGCTTCTCCGGCCTTTCCTTCTTTGCATAAGGAAGCTTTCTAGAGGCCATTCATAAATCGTCCATTGGAATGGTTGATGAGGATTCGTTCGCCGAAAAATGGAGTTTTCAGCCCATTTCCGAAGGCTTCTACGCAATTATTCCAGCACGGTTCCGTTCCGGCCTTGCTGCTTGACCTGGTAGAGGGCCTTGTCCGCCTTGCTGTAGAGATCCGCAAGCGAGGATGGGCCGTTTCCGAACGCGCCGCCAATGCTCAGGGTCACGGACAAAGGCTCTTCTCCCGCACGGCAATCAAGCAACCGGGCGCGCAGGGCATCCAACCTTTCACGCACGATTTCGCGAGATCTGACGCCGCGAAGAAAAATCACAAACTCGTCCCCACCCCAACGGCAGAGCACATCGCCGGACCGGAAGGATTTCCGCATGGAACTGCCCATGTATTGCAGGACCGAGTCCCCCGCGAGGTGCCCGAAGCGATCGTTCACGCTCTTGAAATAGTCGATGTCGAGCAACAGAAAACAATAGCTGGAGGAAGCCCCCACCAAATCCAAATGCTCGGAAATGAGCTTTTCCGCCGCAGCCCGGTTGAGCAACCCGGTAAGCTTGTCGTGGCGGCTGGTGAGCATGAGCTGGCGGTTCGCTTCCTCAATCTTGCGGATGGAGGTCATGTCCTGTGCGAAGAGCAGCACGTATTCGCCCCGCAGATCAAGAGTATCCTTGACCAGGGTGCTCCTGATGAGCAGCTCGTGCCGGCCGTCCTCATAGATGACATTGCAGAACATGGAGACGGTCCCGCCACCGTTCTCCCTGATACGCGCCACCAGGTTATCAAGGGCAAAATACTGTATGTAGTTTTCCCGCTCCTCCGGGACGACCACATTTTCCGCAAACCAGAGAATCTGTTCCTTGAAGGTCTGCTGCGGCAGCATCTCCCCGTTGCCCGCGCCGATGACGGTTGTGCTCATGCCTGTCCGAACATCCACAGTCATGAAATTCTCGCACAGGTTGGACACAATAAAATTGATGCAGCTGTTCTTGAGCGCAAGGATGTTGGCGTCGCGGATTTGTTCCATCACCTCATCGGTTTCATCCCGCAACGCCGCAAGAATATGCTTTTCGTCACCCGGCAGAAATTTGAGGTTCCGGCACAGACAAATCCCGTCGTCGCGCCGGATGCGGTACTGGACAACGGCCTTCTCCACCGAATCGACCAGCTTCAAAATGCGATCACGCTCCGTATGGCGCCGGAAGAACTCGCGCTCCTCTGGCAATACGTACTTTGCAAGAACCTCCATGCCCTCTTCATACGTCCCTTCGGAGGGGACCACATTGAACAATTTCTTACTCAGCACGAGCGTATGGTACTGCCCATTCTCACGATTGAAAACGAAGACGGCATCATAATCGCGGAGCAACAGAGACTTGGAAAAATCTTCCATAAAAAAACACCTTGCCCGGCAACCTCAACCAAACATCTTTGGCGGGACACAACCGGGCGCAAATGGGGAAATATGCCTCCCTCCATCCCAAAGTTCCAACCTGACGTCAAGGGATAGCGCGCCGAGAGAGAGAGAGAGAGAGAGAGAGAGAGAGAGAGAGAGAGAGAGAGAGAGAAGCTCAGCTTTTTTAATCCATTAGAGGAGATCAAATATTTGTTTTTACGATACCGTGTGATCATGCGGAAATGGGTTTGTAAAAGATATATCTATTAACTACTTATTTTTATAATAAAAAATAGAAATTTGAGCTTTTTTGAACAACTTTTTTTGAAAAAAGCGAAAAAAGGTCTGGACAGGAAGCTTGCTCCGATATAAATTCACCCCAACAGATATATCACATATGCATACGAGAAAAACCTAACCGGATGGCAACCTTTAAATATAGATGCTATTTTATATGTTATATCATTATATTATATACAAATGATCTTCCAATGCGGACGCTCTTCTCTTTGCGGCAATGAATATACGGCCTCGCTATAGATATATTATTCTATCCGTCTTTATTCGAAAAAATGCGATCAAACCAATTGATACATCACACACCCAAGGAGCGCATCATGCACGGCAAGGCGTTGATCAACGAGGCATTGAAGGGGAACCCCGTCGAGCGGACCCCCTGGGTTCCCTACACCGGTTCCCAAATCGCCAACCTCAAGGGGTATACCGCGCAGGAAATGTTCCGCGACGCGGACAAGCTGTACGAATGCTGCATCGAGGCGGAGTCCCAATACTCCCCGGACGGCATGACTCCCATGTTCGACCTGCAAGTCGAAGCTGAAATCCTCGGCTGCGATCTCGCATGGTACGACAACACCCCGCCCACCGTCTGCTCTCACCCGCTCGAAGGCGAGCTCGTCATCCCCACGCGGCGCATCCAAAAGACCGACGGGCGCATCCCGCTCATCCTCGACGTCATGCGCCGCTTCAAGGCCGCCAAGCCCGACATCGCCATGTACGGCCTCGTCTGCGGCCCGTTCACCCTCGCCTCGCACCTGCGCGGGACCAACATCTTTATGGATATGTACGACGATGAGGACGGCGTGAAGGCCCTCGTCGCCTACTGTGAGGAAGTCGTCCGTGAGGTTGCGGACTACTACATCGAGGCCGGGTGCGACATCATTGCCGCCGTGGACCCGCTTGTCTCTCAGATCTCCCCGGACATGTTCGAAACCTTCCTGAGCGAACCCTACACGAAGTTCTTCGCCTCCATGCGCGAAAAGGGTATGCCCTCCTCCTTCTTCGTCTGCGGCGACGCCACCAAGAACATCGAACCCATGTGCCTCACCAGGCCCGACTGCATCGCCATCGACGAAAACGTCGACATCGTGGAAGCCAAAAAGCTCACGGACGCCCACGGCATCACCATTTCCGGCAACCTCCAGCTCACCATCACCATGCTGCTCGGCACGCAGCAGGACAACCAAAAGGCCGCCATCGAACTGATGGACAAGATGGGCACGCACCGCTTCATCCTCGCGCCCGGCTGTGACGTTCCTTTTGACGCCCCCGCCGCGAACCTCATCGGCGTGGGGCAGGCCGTGCACAACCCCGAAGCCGTCCGCAAGGCGCTTGAAAGCTACGTCGCCAAGGACAATCTGCCGGAAATCGAAATGCCGGACTACGTCAATCTCGACCACGTCCTCGTCGAGGTCGTGACCATCGACTCCAAGACCTGCGCCGCCTGCGGCTACATGGTCGCAACCGCCAACAACGCCGCCAAGATTTATGGGGACAAGGTCAAAGTCGTCGAACGGTCCATCATGTTCCCCGAGAACCTCGCGTTCGTGAGCAAGGTCGGCCTGACGAACCTCCCCTCGCTCCTCGTCAACGGCGTCATCAAGCACATCTCCCTCATCCCCACCGTCGAAAAGCTGCGGGAGGAGATTGAGGAAGCGATGAAGTAGAACAGAGGATGGAGGGAAGAGGAAACCCTTCTGAAGAGGGATTTTCCTCCCCACCCCGCCCCTTTCCTGCCCAAGGCTTTGAAGGTGGGGAGGCGGCGCGGCGGGAGTCCCTATCGGACTGAAAACGGACAGGATACGGAGTTTTCTCCAAAAGGGGCAAAGAGAGGCTCGGGCCTCGGCTCTTCCCCACAAGGCAGGATTGACGGAATGCGCAAGGAACTGATCATCCTCTCCGGCTTTCTCGGAAGCGGCAAGACGACGCTGCTGCGGTCGCTCCTGCTGCGTCACTCGGATCGGAAGATAGCCGTGCTGCTGAACGACTTCGGCGACATCCCCGTGGACGGGGAAACCCTGCGCCGCTCCGGCGTCGAGGGCGGCGTAGTGGTGGAGATCGGAGGCGGATCGGTATTCTGCTCGTGCCTGCGGGAGCCGTTCATCAAGACGCTGGCCAACCTCGCCGCCCGCGACGAGGATCTGATCATCGTGGAGGCCTCCGGCATGTCCGATCCCTCCGCCGTGGACAAGATGCTCCGGCTCTCCGGCCTCGACGGCCTTTTTGAGCACACCTCGACCATCTGCCTGTTCGATCCCGTCAAGAGCCTCAAGCTGGCGCGCGTGCTGGAAGTCATCCCGCGCCAACTGGCCTCGGCCAGCGTCGTTGTCCTGACCAAGGCCGACATCACGACTAAGGAGGAACGGGACGCAGCCCGCGCCTATATCCGCTCGCAGGAACCCGACCTCCCCATAGTGGAAAGCCATAACGGAAACGCGGATTTTGCCTCCCTGCCCGAACGGGCGCTTCGCCTGTTCCCGGTCGGATTCAATACCCCGGAGACGCGGCCCGACTGCTTCGCACTGGAAGCTGTCAGGACCGACGCCAAGACGCTGCTCGACGCCCTGACCGCCGACGGAAACGTGCTGCGGGTCAAGGGGTATATCCGAGCCGCCGACGGCGTCCGATTCGTCTCGGATACCGGGCAGGGTTTTGAAACGATGGAAAGCCGGGACGCGCCGATACCCCTCATGATCATCTGTATGCAGGGAACCGCCGGAGCCGTCCGCGCCGCATTGCACGCGGCGGGCATCGCCTGAATCAGCACAACCTTTAAGGAGCATACCATGAGCGCTATTTTGCAGGACATTTCCGAGAAGTTGCAGAAAGGGAAAATGAAGGAAGTCGCCGAGCTGGTGAAGCAGGCCGTCGCCGACGGCATCCAGCCCCTGACCATCCTCAATGAGGGCCTCATGCCCGGCATGGACATCATCGGCGAACGCTTCAAGAAAAACGACATCTTCATCCCCGAAGTGCTCATCGCGGCCCGCGCAATGGCCGCCGGAACCGATGTCCTGCGTCCCCTCCTCGTGGGCGACCAGATGGAAGAAAAGGGCACCGTCGTCATCGGCACCATCAAGGACGACCTCCACGACATCGGCAAGAACCTTGTCCGCATGATGATGGAATCCAAGGGCCTCAACGTCATCGACCTCGGCAACAGCGTGCCCCCGGCCAAATACATTGAAGCCGCCGCCAAGCACAACGCCGACATCATCGCCTGTTCCGCCCTGCTCACCACCACGATGGTCCACATCAAGGATGTCGTGAAGGGCGTGGCCGAGAGCCCCCTCGCCGGAAAGGTCAAAATCATGATCGGCGGCGCACCCGTCAATGACGCCTTCCGCGAGTCCATCGGAGCCGATTATTACACCCCCGACGCCTCCTCAGCCGCGGAAAAGGCCCTCGAAATCTGCGCCGCCGCGAGGGCGTAGAAAAACATTATGGGAACCGGGGGAAGGAAGAAGGAACCCTTCTGAAGAAGGGTTGCCCCTCTCCCGGGCCCCTTCCACCTCCCAAGACGTTTGACTGGTGGGGAGGCGGCCCGCAAGAAACCCCTCTGTATGGAAGGAATGGAGCGGAGGCGAAACGGAAACCCCGCCGCCGGGAAACACGGCAAAGAGGCGGTCCGCCTCTCCCATGCTTCCCGCCGCAAGGCGGCTCCTCCCACCCAAACGGCCCCGGCAACCCCGCCACCCGGCGGAAAGGAAACGGATATGCACCTCATCGCCTGCGAAGTCTTCCGCCCCGAGCTGGAACGCCTGACGCGAGCCATGCGCAACGCGCCCGAGGTGACGTATCTCGAACAGGGCCTCCACGACACTCCGGACGAACTCCGCCGCCGCGTACAGCAAGCCGTCGACGCGCTGGAAGCCAAGGGCGAAACGGTCATTTTCCTCGCCTACGGCCTGTGCGGGCGCGGGCTTACCGGCGTGACCGGGCACACCGCGACTCTGATCCTCCCCCGCGTCCACGACTGCATCCCGGTCCTGCTCGGGGCGACGCAGGAACAAGCCAACGAATCATCGCTCGGCGGCGGCACTTACTGGCTCTCCCCCGGCTGGCTCCGCTACTCGCAAACCTCGTTCATCCAAAACCGCGAGAAGCGCTTCAAGGAATACGAGGAACGGTTCGGCACCGATTCCGCGGCCTACCTCATCGAACTCGAAGGATCGTGGCTCAGAAACTATACCAACGCCTGCCTGATCCTCTGGGAAGGCTGGGAAGACGAACGGGAACTCGTCCGGACCGCCAAAGCCGTGGCCGACGACGCCGGGCTCGGCTACCGGGAACTTCCCGGAGACCCGAATTTCATCCAAGCCCTGCTCGACGGCGGCAAGGACGGGCGCTTCATGCGCATCGCTCCCGGCTTCACGCCGGATCTCGACGGTAACGGAACCATTACAGCCGTGCGGGTGACATCATGAATGTTTCAATCACCGTCCGCCACTGCGGAGAAACCACAACCCTCCGCGCCGAGGCGGGAACGCCCCTCGCTCCCCTGCTCCGCGAAGCGGGTTTACTCACCCTGCCCTGCGGCGTCGGCAAGTGCGGCAAGTGCCTCATCCTCGCCGCCACCGAACCCTGCGCCGAGGAACGCGCCCTGCTCGGCGACGCAGCCCTCGCTTCCGGGCTGCGCCTCGCCTGTTACACCCGCGCCGCTGAGGGGCTCGACATCGCCCTTCCGCAGGCCGGGGCCCTGCGCGTGCTCACCCGGTTCGCGCAATCGGACTACCCGTTCCGGCCCATCGTGGAGCGCCGCTCCTTCGCCATGCCCGAGCCGTCCCTCGACGACCAGCGCAGCGACCTGCAACGCCTCATCGACGCCTGCGGCGCAAAGGGCCACGCCCTCGGCCTCGGCCAGCTCGCCGCCCTGCCCGCCTTCATACGCAACGCCCGCTCCAACGGCGGGTGCGGCGACGGGCACGGCAACGTGTGCGGCTTCGGCCTCATGCATGGGGAAACCCTCGTCGGCTATACGGCCTCGGATGAGGCATACGCCCTTATCGTGGACATCGGCACCACCACCGTCGCCGCACTGCTCGTGGACACGGCACGCAGGCGCGTGGTCGCGGCACGCGGCGAACACAACGCCCAATCGCCCTACGGCGCGGACGTCATCAGCCGCATCCGCCACGAAACGGAATGGGAAGAACACCGCAACGGCCCGAACCCGCTGCAACAGGCCATCGCCAAGCAGGTTTCCGCAATGCTCGCCGGGCTGCTGGAACAGGCCGGGATCGGCGACGTGGACTTCCTGTCCCTGACCGGCAACACGACCATGATGCACCTGCTCTGCGGGCTGCCCGGCGAACACATCGGCAAGGCCCCGTTCATCCCCGCCACGCTCGAACCCATGCGCCTGCCCGCCGCCGATCTGGGCATCGCCTCGCAAGCCCCCGCGTTCCTGCTACCCGGCATTTCCGCCTATATCGGCGCGGACATCGTGGCCTCGCTCCTCGCCGCCGACGCCCACCGCAGCCAGCCGCCCTTCCTGCTCGTCGACCTCGGCACCAACGCCGAAACCGTGCTCTGCGCAAGCGGCACGCTCTACGCCTGTTCGGCGGCCGCCGGGCCATGTTTCGAGGGCGCAACCCTTTCCTGCGGCATGGCCGGGCAGGATGGGGCCATCGATACCGTTTCGCCCGACCCGGAACGCGGCCTGTCCTTTACCACCATCGGCGACGCGCCTGCGCGCGGGCTGTGCGGCTCCGGGGTACTGGATGCGCTGGCCCTGCTGCTTGACGCCGGGATCGTGGACGAAACCGGACGCCTCGAAGCCGACGCCTCCCCGCTCGGCGCACGTATTACGGACGACGCGCTGACCTTCACGGATTCGGTGCGCTTCACCCAGAAGGACATCCGGGAAGTGCAGCTCGCCAAGGCCGCCGTGCGCGCGGGCATCGACATCCTGCTGCGGGAGGCGGGCATGGAAACCGCGGATGTGGCCCGCCTCTACCTTGCGGGCGGCTTCGGTTCCGCCATGCGCCCGGAAAGCGCGGCCCGCATCGGGCTCATCCCCGAAGAACTTTCCGACCGGGTCACGGTGCTCGGCAATGCCGCCGGTTCCGGCGCGCTGCGCTATGCGACCGAGGAAGGCGCGGCCGAAAGCGCCCTCGGCATCATCCGCCGTACCCGGTACATCGAACTTTCCGCCCACGCGGGCTTCACCGACGCCTACGTGGAACGGATGCTCTTTCCCGAAAGGGAATGAGGCTGGAAAGGGGGAAACCTTTCCGGCGAACGGGACACCCGCGCGGATTGCCTTTTCCCCCCGGCTCTCACCCTCCTTTTTCCAAAGCGCTCGCAATGCGATGCGGGAAAAAAGTGTTCCTTATGAATGAGGGTGCGGAAACATCCCGTTCGGGACATCCCCCGGAACTTTCCGGGCGAACAACGGCAGAGGCACGGCGGACCCGTTCCGCCTTACGATACGCTTCAGCAAACCCAGAGAGGCTTGTATGAAAAGATGGGCACATTCCAGTCTGATGGGGGGAGTCGGCGTCGGCCTGAACTTCCTCCGCGAAAAGGACTGCGAAAAGATCCATGAGGCATCCCTAGAAGTCCTGCACGACCGGGGCGCGTACTTCGACAGCGAAACGGCACGCGAAGTCCTGCGCGACCACGGCTGTTGGGAAGACGCGGACGGCTGCACCCATTTCCCGCGCACGCTTGTGGAAAGCGCGCTGGAAGCGGTCCCCGCCGAGTTCGTCCATCGCGGCAGGACGCCCGACGACGATATCCACATGGCGCAGGATCAGGTGTATGCCTCAAACTTCGGCGAAGGCATCTTCACCCATGACCTTGAAACCGGCGAACGCCGTTCCACCGTCAAGCAGGACGCCGTCGACATCCTGCGCGTGGTGGACTCGCTCGACAACATCCACATCTACAACCGCGCCATCGGCCCGCAGGACGTGCCGTCCGAATCCGCGTCGATGCACAATGCGGAAGTGGCGTTCTGCTACACCAGCAAGCCCATGCACCTGGTGTCCGGCAGCCCCTTCCAGACCAAGAAGATGATCAAGATGGCGGAGATCGCCGCCGGGGGCAAGGAAGAGCTCAAAAAACGCCCCCGCACCGCCTTCAACCACACCACGATCAGCCCGCTCCGCATCTCGCATGAGGCCTGCGAAAACGCCATGATCGTGGCCGAGGCCGGGCTCCCCAACCACATCCTCGTCATGGTGCAGCAGGGCGCGACCTCGCCCATCAGCTATGCGGGGAGCGTGGCCGTACACAACGCGGACTTCCTCGCCTTCAACACCCTGTTGCAATGCGTGAACAGGGGCAACCCCACCCTGTACGGCGCGTCCGCCTGCGTCATGGACATGAAAAAGGGCCTTTCCCTCGTGGCGGCCCCCGAAGTGTTCGTGCTCAACGCGGCAATGGCCCGGATGTCGAAATACTACAATATCCCGAGCTACATTGCCGGTGGATAGACGGACAGCATATGCAACGACGTGCAGGCCGGAGCCGAACGCGCTCTCAACCGCCTGATGACCGCGCTGGCAGGTGCCAGTGTTCTTTTCGGTCAGGGTATGCTTGAGACGGGACTTACGTTCGACATCCCGACCCTGCTCGTGGACGACGAAATCATTGATTATGTGCTGCGGATGCTGGCTGGCTTCAAGGTTGACGCCACAACCCTCTCCACAGACCTGATCAAGGAAGTCGGCCCCTTCGGCACGTACCTCGCTGAAATGAACACCTTCGAACATCTCGGCGACCTCAGCACCTACAACCTCATGAACCGCCGGAACTACGACATGTGGGCCGCCTCCGGGAAGCCCGATCTCTATGGGCAGGCCCGCGAACGCGCCAAGGAAATCCTCGCCACCCATAAGCAGAAGAACCCCTTGAGCCCCGAGCAGGTCAAGGCCATCCGTGACGTCCTTGTGGACGCGGAAGGCGAACTCGGCGTCGCAGACTTCTGGAAGGGCAAGGAAGAGAAGCGCTTTATCGACAACGACCTTTATTAGGGCATCCCAAAGCGAAAAGGCTCTAACGGGCCGTCCGGCGGGGCTTCGGGTCCCCGCCGGAGTCGGAAAGATACCCGGCGCGTTTTCCTTTCCTCCTCTTGGGGAAAACGCGCCGGGGCACAAAACGGCCTTTCTTCGTTCCCCCCTCTATGCGGAAAAAACGACGTCCTGCCGCCGAATCTGCTCCCGTGCACAACGGGACGAACTTTTCCACGGAAAACCGCGCCATACCCGCCAAGGAGCACCGTGCCATGACCATGACATCAAGAGAACGCTTCGCCGCGATGCTGAATCACAAGACGCCTGACCGGATGCCCGTATACCCGCTGGTGAACAGCATATCGCGCCAGTCGCTCGGCATTACCTATGAAGAATGGACCAAGGACATCAACAAGTGCGCCGAGGCGATCATCCGCACCACGGACGAACTCGAACTCGACTGCCTGTGCACGCTGGTCGACCTCTCCGTGGAGGCCGCCGACTTCGGGCAGGAACTGCTGTACTTCAAGGACAAGGCCGCCTGCCCTGATCCCGCGCAGCGCGTCGTCCCCACCGAGGGGGATTACGACAAGATCCCCCGCATCGATCCCGCCAAGGGCAAGCGCATGAGCGAACACGTGGAACTCTGCCGCAAGCTCGTGGAGGCGCGGGGCAAGGACAAGCCCGTGGTGGCCTTCGTGTTCGGGCCGCTCGGCATCGTCAGTATGCTCAGGGGCCAGCAGGAAATGTTCATGGATCTGTATACCGCCCCGGACGAAGTGAAAAAGGGCGTGGAGATCGTCTCCGACGTGCTCTGCGATTGGATCGACCAACTCTGCGCCACGGGCATCGACGCGGTGATGTTCGATACGCTGTACGCCTCCCGGTCGATCATGAGCGCGGAGATGTGGGACGAGTTCGAGGGCGTCTACATGACCCGCATCGCAGAACGCGTGCGCTCCCACGGCTGCGCGGTGATGATCCACAACTGCGGGCAGGGCGCGTATTTTGACGAGCAGTACGAACGGATGAAGCCTGTGCTGTTCTCCTTCGCCCACCCGCCGCAGGGCTGCGCGGATATGAAGGAAGCCGTCGAAAAGTACGCCGACAAGATGATACTCATGGGCACCATCGATCCCGGTTGGTTCATGACCGCGACTCCTGAAACCCTGAAGGCGCGCGTGGAAGAAGAACTTGCCGTCTTCGGCCCTTCCAAGCGCTACGTCCTTTCGACCGGCTGCGAATACCCCGCCTGCCTCGACTTTGCCTTCCCCCGCCAGATGGTGGATATGGCGAAGGCGTACACCTACAAATAAAGGCGGGCTATCCCCATCCCGCCCTCCGCCCGCGGTTCCCCCGAACCCGCGGGCAGAGCTTCCCGGAACGGGGCCGCGCGGCGGAAGGGCCGGTTTCCCTCTCCCGGGCCCGCCAGCGTCCGGCCCCGTCATCAAAAAACGGGGCGGGCCGCCCGTTCCCCGCCTTCCCGCCCCCCATGCCCCGGCTATACAGATATTTCTCCTGCCCAGCCCCTCCCCCTCCCCGCTCCAGACTCCGGATCGCCCATGATGCCCCTCAAGCGGCACCCCGCCTTGCTCCGTCCGGATGAAGGGCCTTTGCCGCCCCATTTTCCGATCGAGATTTTTTTCCCATGCCGCTCCGAAAAGCTGGACAAGGGGGCTCTTCTGATATATGAGATAACCAACGGATGCGGAAAAGACGCACGATCCGGCGGCACGCGCCGCCATGCCTTTTGAGGTGCTATCATGGCAGTCCTCAAAAGGTTTTTCAGGGGAAACCATATGCAAGGCGCCGAGGTATTTCGGAACGGTTTAAGAAAAAAATCGCTTTCTGATATTCCTAACGCCCTCAACCCCCTTGAAGCCGCCGTGCAGGTAGGGTAAAACAATCTAATGTAGGCCGGAGGAACGGTGCGCAAGCGCCGTGATGCCCCGGAAAACAGGCGGGAGATCGCCCGCCAGCCCTCCGCCAAAAACCAACCCCGCCGGGCCAAGTGCCCCGCCGCAACCAACGCAACCGTTTCAGGTGCCCGAATATTTCGGGATAATTGGGAAGTTCGTAAAAACGACGCTGACCCCGCAACCGTGAGAGGGGATGAACCCGCAACAGCCACTGTGGACGCCGTCTACGGGAAGGCGCGGGCAAAGAAGATCCTCAAGCCGGGAAACCAGCCTGAAAACTCATATGGTACGGACGCCGCCAAGCGTTCCGTCCGGTCCACGATGATTGGACCAAGGAGTTGCCATGAAAAAATGTTTCGTCATGGTTCTGCTGTGCTGCCTGCTGGTGGCCGGAACCGCCTTCGCCAAGACGGGCACCCTGCTCGTCGCCTTCGGAACTTCGATGGACAGTGCAAGGCCCGCAATCGACGACATCGAAAAGGCCTACAAGAAAGCCGCCGGGAATGAACCCGTGCTTCTGGCCTTCACCTCGGACATCATCCGCAACAAGCTGGCCAAGGA
Organism: Bilophila wadsworthia ATCC 49260; assembly: GCF_000701705.1. Taxonomy (GTDB): domain Bacteria; phylum Desulfobacterota; class Desulfovibrionia; order Desulfovibrionales; family Desulfovibrionaceae; genus Bilophila; species Bilophila wadsworthia. The sequence goes on from NZ_JNJP01000002.1 coordinate 203,462, forward strand.
AGGCAAGCCCGTCCTCTCCGTCAACGCCGCGATGAATGAGCTCGCCGCGCAGGGCGTGACCGATCTCAAAATCCAGTCCCTGCACATCGCCCCCGCCGAGGAATACAACCAGCTCGAACGCATGGTCGTCAAAAACATCACCAAGAATCCCGGCGTATTCAAGACGGTCAAGGTCGGCTATCCTCTCCTCGTCTCTGAAAAGGATCTCGACGCCGTCGTCAAGGTGGTGCTCGCTTCCCTGCCCAAGGATCGCAAGCCCGGCGACGCCGTGGTGCTCATGGGCCACGGCAACGACCGCGGCCCCGGCGACCTGACCCTCGCCGCCACTGCCGCCGCCTTCCACAAGGCCGATCCCCACGTCTGGCTCGCCACCGTCGAAGGCTCCAACAGCTTCGACAACGTCCTGCCCAAGCTCAAGGCTTCCGGCGCCAAGCGCGTCTGGCTCCAGCCCTTCATGATCGTTGCGGGCGACCACGCCAACAACGACCTCGCCGGGCCGGAAGAGGATTCCTGGGCCTCCCGCATCAAGGCTGCCGGGATGACCCCCATGCCCAACCTCAAGGGCCTCGGCCAGCTCAAGGGCATTCAGGACATCTTCCTCAGCCACACCCAGAACGCCGTTGTCGATCTCGCCAACACGAAGAAAGCGGATTAAGTGAGGATGGAATAGCGAAAGAATCGGAGGGGGAAGGGGAACCTTTCTGGAGACGGGCTTCCCCTTCCCCCTCCCAAGACTTTCGACCTTATCGAATCCCTTTTCACGGCTTTCCCTGTAAGCCCAAAAAAAGGTCTGCAATACGGCATTGCCCCTCTCCTTAAAGACGTTCCGTCCCTTCAGAGGCAAGCTCACAGAAAGTCGCCATTTTTGCAGAAAAACAAAATATGGTTCCCCCTTTCCTATCCTACAGAACAGAAACCGTTGGAGAGAAAGGGGGAGGTTCGGGGAAAGGCGAGAGAAGCCCTTCCTTTCTCCGAAAACATCAACCCACTACAAGGATTTTACCATGAAACCGGGAAAACTGTACGGCGTGGGCATCGGCCCCGGCGACCCTCGGTACCTGACCCTCCGGGCGGCGGACGTGCTGCGCTCCGTAGACGTAATCTTTACCGTCATCTCCCAAAACGCATCGAGCAGCGTTTCCCGGTCCGTGGTCGAATCCCTCGAGCCACGCGGAGAAATCCATCTCCAGATCTTCAGCATGTCGCGTGACAAGGCCGTCCGCGCCGCGCAGGTGCAGGCCAACGCCGACGCCATCATTACGGAACTGAAAGCGGGCCGGGACTGTGCCTTCGCCACGCTCGGCGACGCCATGACCTACAGTACATTTGGTTATGTTCTGGAAATAATACGTGAATCCATCCCTGGCGTGGAATTGGAAATCGTCCCCGGCATCACCTCCTTCGCCACTCTGACGGCGAAAGCCGGAACTGTGCTCGTAGAAAACGGCGAACAGCTCAGAGTCATCCCATCCTTCAAGTCGGAAATGGCCGAAACGCTGGACTTCCCCAAAGGCTCCACCACGATTCTCCTCAAGACCTACCGTAGCCGCAAGGCGCTGGTGGAACGCCTCAGGCGCGAGGAAAATGTGGAGATCCTGTACGGCGAACATCTGGCAATGGAGGGGCAGACCCTCCTGACCGATCTGGATGCCGTTGCCGACCGTCCGGAAGAATACCTGTCGCTCATCATGGTCAAAAAGCAATGAAACGCGGACGCCGCCCTCTTCCGCCTCCGTGGAGGCGCCCGAGCCGCATCCTGTGGTTCGTTCTGGCCGTCATCGGAGCCTGTTGGCTTACGCTGCACATGCCGGAATCCCACATGATGCGCCCGAAGCCGGAACAAAACGGCACGAGCGCCCCCACAAGCCGGATGCACCGGCCCGCTCCCGTCAGTGAGGCTATGGACGCGGATGTGGGCGAAGACGCCGTGACTTCCTCCGGGCCGACAAAGATGGATACCGCGGCCCCCCGCATGAAGCGGCACGCGCCGCTCACCCCGGCGGAAAAAATCTTCGCCAAGATGAAAACCTTCGGACGCCTGTTCGCCATCGTGGGCATCGCTGCCTTCCTTGGAGGGCTGATGGAGGCGCGGCGCTGGCACATGGCGCTGGCGCGGGTCATGGGCAAGCTGGCCCGGATGGCCCGGCTCCCCGAGATCGTGGGCCTTGCGATGCCGACCGCGCTCTGTTCCAATGCGGCGGCCAACAGCATACTGGTCAGCAGCCATGCCGACGGGCATATCCGCACCTCGGCGCTCATTGCGGGCGGCATGGCGAACAGCTATCTGGCCTACGTCTCGCACTCCATCCGGGTCATGTATCCGGTGCTCGGAGCCATCGGGCTTCCGGGGGCGCTCTACTTCGTGGTGCAGTTCTCGGGCGGGTTCATCGTCATTCTCGGCGTCCTGCTCTGGAACCGCTGGTATGTCTCCGGGCACGGGGATACGCCCGTTTCCGGCATTCCCCCGGTAGACGAAGCTCCGCTTGGGTGGCCTTCCGCCGTGGGAAAAGCCGCCGTCCGATCGCTGACGCTGCTGTTTCGCATGGTGTGCATCACGGTCCCGCTGATGCTCTGCATCGAATGGCTGTTGAAGAACGGCGCGTTCAATTTCTGGGAGCAGTATGTCCCTGATCAGGTGAACCGTTTTTTCCCTGCGGAACTGGTATCCGTGGTCGCCGCGCAGATGGGCGGCTTGGTGCAGTCTTCCGCGGTCGCCGCGAACCTCAGGGCCGAAGGGCTCATCGACAACGCGCAGATCCTGCTGGCGATGCTCGTCGGGAGCGCGGTGGGCAACCCCTTCCGCACTCTGCGGAGGAATCTCCCTTCGGCGCTCGGGATTTTCCCCGTGCCCGTCGCGTTCGCCATAGTCATCGGTATGCAGCTCTCGCGCTTCGTCGTTACCCTCGTCGCCATCGCCGGGGTCATCGCGTTCATGCATTATGTGTTGTATTGAACTTGGAGGGGGAAGGAGTTCGTTCCCGCGAAAGACGTTGAAGAGGGGAGCAGGCGAGGGACACGGAAAAGCCGCAATGGTGGAGCAACAATGAAACGGGATTATTGAACCAGCGGCATACGAAAAAGCGAAACTCTTGTTGCCGGAGGCGGCATGAACATACGTTGGAATTTGAGCGGAATGGAAATCGAGCGGGAGAGTTTCCGTGTCATCGAGTCGGAGTGCGATCTCCACAAGCGGATGCCCGCACCGGAATGGCGTGTGGCGCGCCGCCTGATCCATACCACAGCGGACATGTCCATCGCGGACACGCTGGTTTTCCGGCATGACGCCATCGGCTCGGGTCTGTGCGCGTTACGGGCTGGGGCGCCGATATTCTGTGATTCCAAGATGATCCGCGCCGGGCTTTCCATCGAGCGGTTGAAGAGGCTGAATCCCGGTTACGGTCCCGAAAGCCTGCACTGCCATATCAGCGATCAGGACGTCATCGATCGCGCCAAACTCGAAGGCCACACCCGTGCCCTGTGCAGCGCGGAGAAGGCGCGGCCCATGCTTGACGGGGCCATCGTGCTCATCGGCAACGCTCCGCTGGCGCTGGCCCGCATTGCCCGGTACGCGCTTGAGGAAGGCGTGCGGCCCGCCCTTGTCGTCGGGATGCCCGTCGGATTTGTCAACGTGGTGGAGTCAAAGGAACTTCTTGCTCAGTGCGATGTCCCCCAGATCGTCCTTGAAGGACGGCGCGGCGGCAGCGCCCTCGCCGTCACCACGCTTCACGCCGTTATGGAGAGCGCGTAGGGATATGGAACTTGGGGAGGCTCTGCGAGAGGAGTTCGTTCCGGCAGGAAACAAAATATCAATAATATAAATAAATTAAATATATTAAACAAACAATCTTCACATTGCCTTTTCAGAAAGATGATGCAACGGAAGCTCGGCAACATCCCGTAAAACCGCAGAACAGGGATTCGATAAACGCGAAAGTCTTTGGAAAAGGAGAGGAGGGGGTCTGGGGGAGGG
>NZ_JNJP01000003.1:0-85486 GCF_000701705.1 Bilophila wadsworthia ATCC 49260
TTTCCTCTCCCCTCCCCCGGACCCCCTCCTCTCACCTTCCCAAGATTTTCGACTGGTGGGGAGGCCGCGCAACGGCTTTCCCCTTTTTATTTGAACAATTATTGAATGCTATAAAGCTACCGCAGTCATGCGTCTGGGATATTGTTTTGATGGTTGGCGAGCCTTAGTGCGGCCCTATGCTTCATAGAGGTACAGGCTTCCGCCCGCACACAAAAGTTTTAGGGGGACAAGGGGGAAGGGAGCCCTTTTTCAAAAGGCCCCTTCCCCCTCCCAAATTCCTCCTTCCTTACTCTCAAACAAAAGGAATTGCTTATGACAACGTCACACTATCAGGCGGCCCGGGAAAACCTGTTCGGGCATGTGCCCTTTTTGCAGCGCAGGATGCCCGGCATGTTGATCCGGGATCTGGGCGGCGCGCTTCTTGTTGATTCGGGACTGGGCTCGGATACCTTCAACAAGGTGCTCTGGGAATGCGGCGGAGACGGGCGGCCTTGCCGGGTTGAGCGGGGAGCGGAGGACGGCCTGTTGCAGGCCTCTAAGGACTGGTTCGCGGGCAAACGCCCCCGGGATCTGCTGGAGCTGCCGGGAATGGCCCTTCCCCCGGCGACGGAGCGCCCGTTTACGGTGTGGGCCAGCGCCGAGGACGAAGGCGCGCTGAACCGCCAGCGTACGGCGTTCGGGCGGAACGGCTACGGGATAGGCGAGCTTGAAACGGGCATGGCTTTGCCTCTAAACCGCTGGACGCCGGAAGGACGTCCGCCGGAAGGCTTGCGGATCGTACAGGTCGGGACGTCCGCCGAACTGTCCGCCTACGCGGATGTCCTCGCCGCCAACTGGAACCCGCCGGATGAGGATGTGAAAAGGTTGTACAAAGCCGCCGAACAGGTGTTGTTTCAAGCTGTTGCGCCCATGCGTCTGTTTGTGGGCTTTGCCGGGGAGGTCCCTGTGGTCAGCGGGGAACTCTTCTTGAGTGAAAAAGGTAATACGGCGGGATTGCATATGATCAGCACTCGTGAAGCCTTTCGCAGAAGAGGCTTCGGCGGAGCCATGACGGCGGCGCTTTTGCGGGCCGGACAGGCTGCGGGAGCCTCTTTGGCGGTGCTGCAGGCTTCGAGCGAGGGGGAACCTGTATACAGGCGGCAAGGTTTTGAGCCGTGCGGTTTGTTTGTGGAATATGTTTTGAGCGAAGAAATCCTTTTTTAATAATATGTTATATTGTTTTTAGATGCCTAGGGCGTTCATTGAGCATTCAAGCAGGTAAAGAGAGGAAACATTCGTTTGTTTTTTCACGAAAGTGGGGGTGTTGGCGCCCGCTAAGGGGCGTCGGATCAGGCATTCCCCCCTTGACGGAGACTTTTTTTCACGATACCAGCTTGAGAAGCTAGGCACCTGTCTGAGAGCATATGGCATCATACTGCAATCAGACTGGTTTTGTTGTCAGGGGAAATGTTTCTTTTTCTATTTGCAAAGGACTGCCACCATGGAAAACGGTCGAAAACTGCTGCGTGGGATTGCGCTGGCGGCGATTGCCGTGATCGGTTTGGGTGGGATTGCGTTGTTTGCTTCACCGTCGCTGGCCGCCCAAACCCGCCCCGACGTGATCCGCATCGATGCCATAGGCCAGCTCAAGAAGCTGGAAATGCCTCCCGCCGTGTTTTTGCATGACGAACACACCAAGGCTCTCGCTGCCACGGGCCAAGACTGTTCTGTCTGTCATACGCCCACCGCGAACGGGCACACCGTCAAATTCCAGCGCAAGGAAGACGGCACCGACGCCAAGAAGCTGGAAAACATCTATCATAATGGTTGCATCGGTTGCCATGAGAACATGGCTTCCAACAACCAGAAGACGGGTCCGCTCGACGGCGAATGCCGCGCCTGTCACGACACGAAGCTTCCGTTCAAGGCTGAACAGAAGCCCGTCAAGATGGGCAGCAAATCGCTCCACTATCTGCACGTCAGCTCCAAAGCTATCGTCAACCCGGCCAACTCCGAAGAAAACTGCGGCGTTTGCCACCATGTGTATGACGAAAAGCTGAACAAGCTCGTATGGAAGAAGGGACAGGAAGACGCCTGCGCCGCCTGCCACGGCGAAAAGGCCGTTGGTTCCACGCCTTCTCTCCAGACCGCCGTGCACACCAAGTGCGTGTGGTGCCATGAAAACGTGGCCCAGTCCTCTCGTGCGTATCTGACCGCTCAGGTGGAAGCCAAGAAGGCCGCCGAGCCCAAGAGCACGAAGAAGCTTTCCGCCAAGGAAGTGCAGGCCGAGGCCGCCGCCGAAGCCGCCTCCATTGAGGCCGCGATTGTGACCGGCCCCACCACCTGCGCCGGTTGCCATACCGAAGAGGCCCAGTCCAAGTTCAAGCAGGTGAATCCGGTTCCCCGCCTGATGCGTGGTCAGCCCGACGCCACCGTGTTGTTGCCCGTCAACAACGCCAAGCGCCCCGTGGGCGCTCCCGAAGCCGGCATGAAGCCCGTGGTGTTCAACCACAAGGCGCATGAGGCTTCCGTGGACAGCTGCCGCACCTGCCACCATGTCCGTATCGAGTCCTGTACCGTCTGCCACACCGTCGACGGCAACAAGGACGGCAACTTCGTGAAGCTGGCCGACGCCATGCACGCGAAGACCTCGGACAGCAGCTGCGTGGGCTGCCATCAGCAGACCGTGATGCAGAAGAAGGAATGTGCCGGTTGCCACGGGGCGGTTCCGGTCATGCCCGCCGATTCCTGTGCCACCTGCCACAAGGACGTGAAGGGCATTACCTCCGCCCAGATCGCCGACGGTTCCGCCTTCGATCTCACGAAGGAACAGCTTGCCGACATCGCAGCCAAGGATCTGGCCGCCCAGCCCGCTCCGGCGAAGCCTTTCCCGGCCGTCGAAGTGCCTGAGACCGTGACCATCGGTGCTCTGTCCAACGATTTTGAACCGAGCGTGTTCCCGCACCGCAAGATCTACGAAGCCCTTGTGAAGGGTGCCGCCGACAGCGGGCTTGCCTCCGCGTTCCATACGTCGCCGACGGCCATGTGCGCCGCGTGCCACCACAACAGCCCCATCGCGGATCTGAAGACTCCGCCGAAGTGCGCCAGCTGCCACGGGATTGAGGCTGACAAGATGGCTACGAGCGTCAACAAGCCTTCGCTCAAGGCTGCGTATCATCAACAGTGCATGGCCTGCCACGATCGGATGAAGATCGAGAAGCCTGCCGCCACCGATTGCGCGGGTTGCCATACCCCGCGCGTGAAATAGGCGGAGGAGAAGATATGAACCGTAGATCATTTCTGACTCTGATGGGTGGGCTGGGTATCGGTTCGGCTCTGGGCGGCGCGAAATCCGCGTCCGCCGCGGGCGGAACCTTCCACGGCTACCCCGACAGCAAGGGTGTGCTTCACGACACCACGCTGTGCATCGGTTGCCGCAGGTGCGAACAGGCCTGCAACAAGGTCAACGATCTCCCCAAACCGGAGAAGCCCTTCACCGATCTCAACGTGCTTAACGAAAAGCGCCGCACGTCCGCCAAAGAGTGGACCGTGGTGAACAAGTACCGTCCCGCGAGCCTCGACAAGGACGTGTTCCGCAAGAGCCAGTGCATGCACTGCGAGGAACCCGCCTGCGCCAGTGCGTGCTTCGTGAAGGCGTTTACCAAGAACCCCGACGGTTCCGTGACCTACGATCCCACCCTCTGCGTGGGCTGCCGTTACTGCATGGTCGCGTGCCCGTTCAATATCCCCGGCTACACCTACGACCGCGCCCTCAATCCGCTGGTCCAGAAGTGCACGCTGTGCCACCCCCGCCTGCAGGAAGGCAAGCTTCCCGGCTGCGTGGAAGCCTGCCCCACCGGAGCGCTGGTGTTCGGCAAGCGCAAGGATCTGGTCAAGATCGCGTGGGATCGCATCACCGCTCATCCCGAACGCTACCAGAACCATGTGTACGGCGAGCACGAAATGGGCGGCACCGCGTGGATGACCATTTCCGGCGCTGAGTTCAAGGAAGTGGGCCTCAACGAGGATCTCGGCACCAAGGCCGCCGGCGAATATACGGCTGGAGCGCTCGGAGCCGTGCCCATGGTTGTGGGCATCTGGCCTGTCCTGCTTGGCGGCGCGTACGCGATCACCAAGCGTAAAGAACAGATCGCCAAGGAAGAGCAGAACGATGCCGTAAACGCCGCCGTCGCCCGTACCGAGGAAGAAGCCGCGAAGAAGCTGCAGGCCAGCCTCGATAAGGCCGCGAAGGAAGCCGCCAAGGAAAAGGATCGCGCCGTCGCTGATGAAGTGAAGAAGGCCGTGGCCGAAGCCGAAGAGGCTCTCCGGGCGCAGCTTGAGGCCGAAAAGGCCGAAGCCGTGGCGAAGGCTGCGGAAGAGGCTGCCGCGAAGGCCGCCGAAGAAGCCGCTGCCAAGGCTGCCGCCAAGCCTTCCAAGCCTGAAAAGGGCAAGAAGGGCAAGCACGACACCAACGGCGGGGAGGCGTAAGCAATGAAACTCTGGAAGAACCTCTCGAATCGTCTTGATGCCGTGGCTGACGTCATGGCCGCCAAGCCTTGTATGCAGGGTTGCGTTGGCAAGACGCTGCTGTCCATCCCCCGCACGCCCGGCAACCTGATCACGGCTGTGATCCTTGCCATCGGGCTGTTGATCACCATCGGGCGCTTCGGATTCGGCCTCGGCGCGGTGACCAACCTGGACGACAACAACCCCTGGGGCATCTGGATCGCCTTTGACCTGCTGTGCGGCGTCGCACTGGCGGCGGGCGGCTATGTGACCTCTTCGGCCTGCTATCTCTTCGGCATGAAGCGGTATCATTCGGCCGTGCGCCCCGCCATCCTGACCGCCTTCCTCGGCTACGCCTTCGTGGTCGTCGCCCTGTTGTACGACGTGGGCCAGCCGTGGCGTCTGCCGTATCCTCTGCTTGTATCGCAGGGCACCACGTCCCTGCTGTTCGAAGTGGGCCTGTGCGTGGGCATCTACCTGACCGTGCTGTTCATCGAATGGTCCCCCGTGGGCCTCGAATGGCTCCTCGGCATGAAGGACGCCCCCTGTTGGCTCGTCCGCCTGCGTCCCCGAATGCATACCATCCGCAAGGCCGTGCTGTGCTTCACCATCCCGCTGACCATCCTCGGCGTGGTGCTGTCCACGATGCACCAGTCCTCGCTGGGCGCGCTGTTCCTCATCGCCCCGAGCAAGATGCACCCCCTGTGGTACTCGCCGTTCATGCCGGTGTTCTTCTTCATCTCCTCGATGGTGGCCGGTCTTTCGATGGTCATCTTCGAAGGCACGCTGTCCCACAAGGCACTGCACAACAAGATGGATGAAACCCACCTGCGTGAAGCCGACGGCGTTGTGTTCGGCTTCGGCCGCGCGGCTTCCTTCGTGCTGATCGGCTACTTCATCATCAAGGTGCTGGACACCACCATGGACAACGACTGGCACTATCTCGCTTCCGGTTACGGTGCGTGGTTCGCCGTCGAAATGGTCGGCTTCGTGCTCCTGCCCGCCTTCCTGTACGCCCTCGGCGTGCGCGAAAAGAACATCACGCTCATTCGTGTGGCGTCGGTGTTCGGCGTGCTCGGCATCGTCGTCAACCGCTTCAACGTGTGCCTCGTGGCCTTCAACTGGCAGCTGGACAGCGCGGATCGCTACTTCCCGAGCATCTCGGAAGTGTTCCTGTCCATCTTTATCGTAACCCTGATCGTGACGGCGTACCGCTTCGTGTGCTCGAAGATGCCGGTCCTGTACGAACACCCTGATTTCAAGGACGCCCACTAGGGCGCCGGGAGCGAAACATGGAAGATTTCCCCACGCTCTACTCGTTTATGATTTTCACCAAGGGCTGGACGTATGTCCTCATGGGCGTCGCGCTCGTGGGGTTCCTCGGATACTGGCGCTTCCTTTTTGGTCGCGACGAGCGAACCGGCAGACCCGAGTAATCCGCAAGGAGCTGTTGTATGTACGAATTCCTCACTGGTCCCATGTTGTGGGCTGCCTTTCTCATCTTCGTGATTGGCCTTGCCCGCCGTGTGGTCCTGTATATCCGGGGGTTGGATTGGCGGCTTGAACGTGTCGCCTACGGCCCCGGCCGTAAAATCGGTATGAAGGGCGCGATTTCTTCCGTCCTTCAGTGGCTGGTTCCTTTTGGGACGCACAGCTGGCGCAGGCAGCCGTATTTCACCATCGCCTTCTTCCTGTTCCATATCGGCGTGGTGATTGTGCCTCTGTTCCTTGCCGGTCACATGGTCATCATGCAGGAACGCTTCGGCTTCAGCCTGCCTTCGCTGCCCATGTGGTTCTCCGACGCCTTTACGGTGCTCGCCATCGTCGGTGCGTTTATGATGATCCTGCGCCGCGTCGCGTTGCCGGAAGTCCGCTTCCTGACGACGCTGGGCGACTGGGGTATCCTGTTGCTGGTGCTGTTTGTGCTCGTCGCCGGATTCCTCGCCCGTATGCAGGCCCCCGGTTATGAAAGCTGGCTCCTGTGGCATATCTTCGCGGCCGAGCTGGTGCTCATTCTGGCGCCGTTCACCAAGCTTTCCCACATCGTGCTGTACTTCATGTCGCGCGGTCAGCTTGGCATGGACTACGCCATCAAGCGTGGCGGCGCGTCGCGCGGCCCCGCTTTCCCCTGGTAATCCCCCGGGATTGTCAGCATATTGGAGGACAACATGCCTGAAGGCAAGTTTTGCAACAGACGGCCCATCAACACCGAGGAAGATCTGAAAGCGCTCCTCGGCGACAAGGGTGGGCAGCAGTATTATAAAGAAATGGAAATGCTGGAAGTGGACACGGTCGCTCTGTGGGAAACCCTGCAGAAGACCTGCAAGTCCCGCACCCGCACGTGGCTCGAGATTTGCGCCCACTGCGGCCTGTGCGCGAACAGCTGCTTCCTGTATACGGCGAACAACCGCGATCCCAAGCAGGTTCCGTCCTACAAGATCCAGTCCACGCTCGGCGAAATGCTTCGCCGCAAGGGGCAGGTCGACACGAAGTTCATGATCGATACGATGGAAGTGGCATGGGCGAAATGTACCTGCTGCAACCGTTGCGGTACGTACTGCCCGCACGGCATCGACATGGGCGTCATGTTCAGCTATCTGCGCGGCGTGCTGTATTCTCAGGGCTTCGTGCCGTGGGAACTCAAGATTGGTGCGGGTATGCACCGCGTATACGGCGCCCAGATGGACGTGACCACCGAAGACTGGGTGGACACCTGCGAATGGATGGCCGAGGAAAACGCGGAAGAGTGGCCGGGCCTCGAGATCCCGATCGACAAGGAAGACTGCGATGTCATGTACATCCTGAACGCCCGCGAACCCAAGCACTATCCTGAAGACGTGGCGCAGGCCGCCATCCTCTTCCATGTGGCCGGGGAAAAGTGGACCGTTCCTTCCGTGGGTTGGGAAAACACGTCCCTGTCCCTGTTTGCCGGTGACTGGGAAGCGTGCGCCAACAACGTGAAGCGTATCTACGGCGCGGTTGATCGTCTGCGCCCCAAGATGGTCGTAGGCACGGAATGCGGGCACGCGCACCGCGCCACGGTCGTGGAAGGCCCCTATTGGGCCGGACGCGAAGACGGCAAGCCGCCGGTCCCGTTCCTGCACTATGTGGAATGGCTGGCCGATGCGCTGCGCAAGGGCAAGATCAAGATCGATCCCGCCAAGCGCCTCAAGATGCCCGTGACCCTGCAGGACTCGTGCAACTACATCCGTAACCACGGCCTCGCCGAGCACACCCGCTACATCATGAGCCAGATCGCGGAAGACTTCCGCGAAATGAAGTGCAACCGCGAAGACAACTTCTGCTGCGGTGGCGGCGGCGGCTTCAACGGCATCGGCAAGTTCCGCCCGCAGCGTGACAAGGGCCTGTACATGAAGTTGCAGCAGATCCGCGAAACCGGTGCCAAGATGGTCATTTCGCCCTGCCACAACTGCTGGGACGCCATCCGCGACATGATGGAAGTGTACCATGTGCACGACATCAAGTGGAGCTTCCTCAAGCCCATCATCATCGACATGATGATCGTCCCCGATCACCTGAAACCGCAGGATGATGAATAAGGAAGGAATAGAACGCGGGGAGGAGGGAACACCTTTTCAGGATTTCTTTCCTTCCCACGTCTCCCGTATTCACAATGGCTCGTGGTCCCAACCAGGCTTGCCTGAGTAACCGGGCCAATATTACGAGTATAAAAACCGCCCTGAATCGTTGATTCGGGGCGGTTTTTTATGCCGGGAGGAGGGGAGGGCCGATATGTACAGACCGGGTTCTCTTACATCGGAGAAATCTTTTCCTCTTGGGTAAGACTGGATTGAGGTTAACCCGCTCAGGTCATTTTCGTATCAGCCGATAGAGTTGCAAGAGATTTGTAGAAGAGTCGTAATCCTGTAAGGCTCTTCTCCGTTTTTTCTCCGGTTGCTTACGCATCCATCTTCTTCAACGATCTCCTGTAAATTTTTTCAATACGCTCAGGAGTTGCCGGGACAGGGGCGACGGAGAGAAGCAGCCCGAGGGACGGCGTGGTCCGGGTCAGTTCGCACAGGCGGGGGATGTCGTTCTCGGTGAACCCCTCGTCCTCCAGCTTCTGCGGTACGCCCATGTCGGCGAGCCATGTTTCAACGCCTCTGGCGGCCTTGTGAGCCTCGTCCGGGGTTCCTTTGAGGTCAGGCGTCAGCGGTCGTAAAATCGTGCCTAGCGTGGCGGAACAGGCGGGATAGCACTCTTCGATGATGGCGGGCAGGATCATGGAAAGGCCGAGGCCGTGCGCGAGTTCTGGCTTGATGCCGCTGAGGGGATGTTCCAGTGCGTGTGTGAAGTGGAGCAATCCGTTGTCGAATGCGGTCCCTGCGATCATGGAAGCGTAAGACAGGCAGTAACGGGCCTTGAGGTCTTCGGGGTTGGCGAGCGCCTTGGGCAGGTATTCCGCCACAAGGCGGATAGTCTCTCCAGCCAGCAGGATGGACAGCGGGTTGGCTGTAACTGCTGTGGCCGCTTCGATGACGTGGTTCACAGAGTCGATGGACACATAGCGGGTTTGCTTAGGCGAGAGTTTGATCATCAAGCCCGGATCGTCGATGGAGAACAAGGGATAGAGGCAGTCATAGGCGATGGCTGGCTTGTGGTTGTGCTTCGTAATGCTGGCCACGGCGAAGCGGTTGACTTCGCTGCCCGTGCCGTGGGTCAGGTTGACGACAACAATGGGGACAGCCTTTGTCGGCGTGAACGCGAAGGTATACAGCTCTTCCGCCGTCTTGCCTGGATTGGCAAGGATAATAGCCGCGCTTTTGCCCGCATCGATGGGGCTGCCGCCGCCAATGCAGAGTACGGCCTTGGCATCGGCGGATCTGCCGAGGGCCGCCGCCTCGTCTATGGAGTCGGTTGTGGGGTTGGGAGTCACCTTGTCGTACAGGGAGATGCGTATGCCGTGCTTGGCGCAGGCTGCGGTGACGTAATCCCATGCGCCGGTAAGCTTGTAGGAATGCCCGCCGGTCACGCAAAGGATGGAGTCGATGCCTCTGGCCTTCAAATCGGCGGCGATGTCATCAATCTTGGCGATGGCTCCGACTCCAAGATAGGTCGTTGTCTTTGTGCGGATTTCCTTAACATCACGCTCATCGAATCGAGTATCCCACATGGCGATCTCCTTTATGGAAAACAGATTAGATTGAGTAATCAAACAAATTGTTCTTTTATTCACAATTAAACCCGAATACAATGCCTGTCAAGAGGGATACTGTATTCTCAGCTCGAAAATCATGAAAAAGGCAACAACCGAGAATTCGCTCATGAGGAAACTGTCATATACTCAACATGTTGGAGAGTGTATTGAGGCTGGAAAGAGGCGCTGAAAGACTCCTTTTCTGGTTAAAGGATTCCCTTCCACTCCCGATCCAGCCGATCGAGCCAGCGTCTTAGGCCCGTTACGCGCAAGAGCCACTTGATGATCATCTTTATTCCTCAATAAAACGGAACGATCGGCAAGGTGTATTGTACGGCCAGTATAGGGGGATAATTGGAGGATGCTCTTATAATTTCACTATATTAAAAACGATATGTGAATCCAAGTGATAAAACAGGGTACCAAGTGTATTTATGTACTTTGCTTTTAATATTGTCTTCCTCTGCTTGTATTCTCCCAACGTAACGCTTGGGGATGGGGACATCCGGAAGCTGGAAAGAGACACGAGCTTTCCCCATATATAAGGCCCCAAGCGAGGCGTGCCATCCTAAAGACGATTCGGATTGTTGAGTACTTTCCCAACCAAGGCCAATATAAGGTGCGAGCCTTTCCCATGTCGCCTTTCCACTCGTCTGATTGATCAGCTCTTCATAAATGGGATTGATTGCATCTACCGACGTGGAAAGTGCGGTATCCAGCTTGAAATAATAAGCGCCAGCGGATATCCGGAAAGCATTTTCAAAGGGGAAGATGTCCAACAGTAAACCCACGCTGTGGCTGGAGTCTTCAGTCTTATACTGAATGCCTTTGAGTTTTATTTTTGTATCGAATGGTTGAGTAAAAGCACTTAACCTGTAGGCTATGAAACTATTTTGTCGATAGCTGATGTCAACTCCAACCCCAAGTGTGCTCACAGAAGGTTGGATGGAAAGCGGAGATGCCGAAGCGATACATGGAAATAAAAGGATACAGCATAAGAGAAGAGAACGAATGGACATGATACACCTCACGAGAACGCCTTTCTCGCCATATAGGCATATCAAGAAATGAGTTGGCAACTATGAATTGTTTGAGCCGAGTGAGTATTTTGCGATGCCAGTGTAGATACGCGGGTATATGCTGATATTGTGTAGAGTCCATAAGAATAAGTGCGTATGATTTACGAGTGATGAAAGGCTGTTGTGCCTTAACGGGGCTGCACAGGGGGATAATTCCGTTAGGAATGAACGGAAAAGGGTAAATATGGTAGAGGGAACCTATTGCCAAGTATGGGGCGCAGGACTTTCAGAACCATGCCATCGCACAGAAAAAGGTAGTTTTCCATCTGGGTGGGTGGTGAGCCCTCTCCAAAGACAAGGTTTTAGATTGTAAAATCAATAAAAGCAGTACATAGGTGCTGAGAGGGTTGTCATTGCCCAATGTGAAACGGCTTCCAAGAGGGGAAAGGTGTGGTGAGGCATCTTTGCATCAGAGGAAACGGCAAGATTTGAAACAAGAGGTACGCGCCTATGGCGTTCTTCCTCTTTTCCCTCATGCTGAAACCGGGGCAGACTGGTACGGCGGTATGGGGAAGGGGTGAATTGTTTCCCCTCGGAGTGTTCTATGCCGCAGCGTGTAAGGGGATTGGGGAAACGGATTTATGCCTTGTGGGGAGGACGAAGGGGGAATCTGCGCTCGCCTCCTATCGCTGCGCTGAAGCAGTTTTCCCTGTTGCCGGCATGGTCCGGCGGATACCCTACACGAAAGGAGGGCTTTCTATGGTGAGGAGTCTTGCGCGTCGGCTTCCGGCCTAATATGGTGGGCGTCTGACTGGCTATGGGCCTTATGGGCGGAACATGAAACCGCTCTTGAGCGGAGAGGGAGACAGTGGGCGGCTGTGTTGGCTTGGGTCATCGTGTTGATTGGTTCGTGGACGTGGAACCGGTGGGAGGCGAAGAGGGGCCCGCTGCCCCATGATATTTCGAGGACTACCCGAGCAGACGTATGTGTTTTGGGAGCCAACGCCCTTTTTCCGGACAACGTTACCCATATTCAGAACGCCAGGCGTAATCTTGGTGCCTCGCCGTCAGCCAAAGGCGGGCGGTTCTCCCTTCAATGCCGTTTCAACTGTTCCGGTGGGCCGTCAGGCGATGCCCGGTGATGCTCGAAAAGGTGGTACTCCTATGAACGTAATCGCATCTATCCGTAATGACTTTCAGGAAAAATTTGGTATTCCCCGGCAAAGCGGCGTCGTGGAGACGGCTCTGTCTGAGATTATTTTTGAACCGGACTATCGGAGTGCGGAGGCGTTGCGGGGGTTGGAAGGTTTTTCCCATATCTGGCTGATCTGGGCGTTTTCCGCATCCGCAGGCAAAGGCTGGTCGCCCACGGTCCGGCCTCCGCGTTTAGGCGGCAATGCGCGGGTGGGCGTTTTTGCCTCGCGCTCGCCGTTCCGTCCAAATCCGCTGGGGCTGTCGGCGGTGAAGCTGGAAAATATTGTGCTTCAGTCCCCGGAAGGCCCGTTGTTACGGGTTTCTGGGGCCGACCTGCTGCACGGAACGCCGATTTTGGATATAAAACCCTACCTTCCCTACGCCGACTGTATCCCTCAGGCGACAGGCGGTTTTGCGGGAACGAAGCCGGAACCCCGGCTTGAGGTGAGTGCCGCGCGGGAAGCCCTGCAAGGACTTCCCGCAGGCAAATGGAAGACGCTGCGTGAGGTTCTGGCCCTTGATCCGCGACCATCCTATCAGGATGATCCCGAACGGATTTACGGAGTTGCCTTTGCCGGACGCAATGTCAGGTTCCGGGTGAACGGTTCGACGCTTGAAGTCCTTTCCATTGATGCGGCAGGAGAAAAATTTCGTGATGGGGAAATCCCGACGGGAAGTTGCACAACCGTAACTAAAAGCCCCCATCCATGAAGACCGGGAGCAATGGAACCGGTGGAAAGTGAAGAGGTCATGACGGTCGGGGGCGGCTGTACGGCGGGCGGTCTTGCCATGAGGAGAAGGACTGTACATTGTACCAGGCGTGGACCGGCGCTCCCTGGCGGAGATTACGATTTCAGTGGGCACTTCACTCTCCATATGGAAAAAGCAGGACAGGAGTGGAGCTGAACGGCCATGACGAAAAAGCCCTTCCGGTTGTTCACCGAAAGGGCTTGATTTCTTATGGAGCCTTTGTCCAGAATTGAACTGGAGACCTCATCCTTACCAAGGATGCGCTCTACCAACTGAGCTACAAAGGCATCTCTATGTGTCGCGCTTGTCGCTGTCGACGAAGA
Organism: Bilophila wadsworthia ATCC 49260; assembly: GCF_000701705.1. Taxonomy (GTDB): domain Bacteria; phylum Desulfobacterota; class Desulfovibrionia; order Desulfovibrionales; family Desulfovibrionaceae; genus Bilophila; species Bilophila wadsworthia. Next base: position 12,930 of record NZ_JNJP01000003.1, read on the forward strand.
AGCTTTTAGCTTTATACAGCGTCGTCGTCAAGTTTTTTTTCAACATTTTTTTCGGCGGGGCAGAGCCCGCGTTCGCTGCTGCGGACAAAATCCACAAACTCCATCAGTTGAGGCAGATTCGCGTAGTCGTTCGCAAGCAGATCCAAGGCTTCGGAGCGGGGCATCTCACTGCGCCAAATGAGGCGGAAGGCCTGTTTAAAAGCGGAGATCGTCTCGCGGGAAGCCCCGGCGCGGCGCAGTCCCACAAGATTGGGGCCATGCACAAGCGCACGGCTGCCCGCTGCCAGCATCCACGGGGGAAGATCCTGCGCAACGCCCGTCATGCCGCCCACGAAAGCGTGGGTACCGACATGGCCGAACTGGTGCACTGCGGAAAGGCCGCCGATGATCGCAAAGTCGTCCACGCGTACATGCCCGCCGAGAGTGGCTCCGTTGGACATGACGATGTCATTGCCGAGCTGGCAGTCATGGGCGATGTGCGTGTAGGCCATGCACAGGTTGCGGCTGCCGATACGGGTAATGCCGCCTCCGCCTTCCGTGCCCCGGTGGAGCGTGGCGAATTCACGGATACGGTTATCGTCGCCGAGCTCCAGCCACGTCACTTCGCCCTGGAACTTGAGATCCTGCGGTTCGCCGCCGACCAGCGCGTGGGAATGGATATGGTTGCCCACGCCCATCCTCGTGTAATCTTTGATGACGGCGTGGGCGTCGATGCGGCAGCGATCCCCGATGACGACATGCTCTTCGATGATCGCATAGGGGCCTATTTCCACATCCTTGCCGATCTGCGCATTGGCGTGCACGATAGCAGTGGGGTGGACTTGTTGAGAAGCCATACTGCAACCCATATTACATGTCTCCACGATCGGTCACGGCAGCGGTGATTTCCGCTTCGGCGGCGAGCACGCCGTCAACGTAAGCCCGACCTTCCATCTTCCACAGTTTCAGCTTGTGGCGGATGAGGCGGCATTCCAGATCCAGACGGTCGCCGGGGAAGACCGGACGCCGGAAGCGGACCTTTTCGAGCCCGGAGAAGAGGAATAGCTTCCCGGCGGTCTCGCTCGGATCGAAACCATGCAGCACCAGCAGGCCGCCAGCCTGCGCCAGAGCTTCAATGATCAGCACGCCGGGCATCACCGGGACGCCGGGGAAATGCCCCTGAAAGAACGGTTCATTGAAGCTGACGCACTTATGCGCCTTGATGTATTCCCCGTCCACGATCTCGTTGACCCTGTCCACGAGCAGGAATGGATAACGGTGGGGGAGAAACTCCAGAATCTTGCGGATGTCAAACGAGGTAGGCTGGTCCATGCTGTGTATTCCTTGAGTCTGAATTGCAAAGAGCTAGGCGTCCGGCTTGCCGCCCTTGAGTTCTTCCAGTTCCTTTTCAAGCTTGGACAGGCGCTTGAAGAGTTCGGGGAAGCGGGGCATAAGGGCCAGCGTGCGCATGTAGGTACGCTGATCCACGGTGGGCGTGCCGCCCACGACGACGTCGCTGGGGATATCTTTGGCGACCCCCGACTGGGGGCCAATGGTGACGTTGTCGCCGATGTGCAGGTGCCCGGCGATACCGACCTGTCCGGCGAACGTGCAGTTGTCCCCGACCGTGGTGGAACCGGAAATGCCCACTTGTGAGACGACGAAGCCGTTACGGCCTATCTGCACATTATGCCCGATCTGAGCGAGATTGTCGATTTTTGTGCCGTCACCTATGCGGGTGGCATCGAGCACGGCCCGGTCAATGGCGGCGTTGGCCCCCACCTCGACGGCGTTGCCGATGGTGACTTTGCCGACTTGCGGGATTTTCTGGATGCCCGCAGGGGTCCGTGCGAAGCCGAAGCCGTCCGCGCCGAGCACGGAACCCGGATGCAGGATGCAGCCTTCGCCGACGTGCGTTCCGGCCATGAGCACGGCATTAGGATAGACGGTGGTGCCCTTGCCTATGCGGACGTTCTCGCCCACGTAGACGCCGGGGAAGAGCTTGACGCCGCTTCCCACCGTGGCATGGGGACCGATGTAAACGAAGGGGTAAACGGTCACCCCGTCGCCGAGTTCGGCATCGGGATGAATGAAGGCCAACGGGCTGATTCCGGAAAAGCTGCCCTGCGGTGCGGCGAACAGCTCCAGAACGCGGCCGAAGTCCTGGTAGGGATTTTCGCTGATCAGGGCGCGTCTGACATCCCCGGCGTGTTCGGGACGGACTATGACGGCGCCAGCCCGCGTTGCCGCGAGCTGGTCAGCGTATTTGGGGTTTGCCAGAAAGCTCACTTCATCGGGCCCGGCCCCCTCCAAGGTGTTGACGCCGATGACTTCGGCATCGTCGCCTTGCAGGATCAAGCCAAGCTGGGCCGCGATTTCGGAGAGTTTACGGGCAACCATTTACTTCTTACCGGTATTGGGTTCCGGGAACTTGCTGCCGCCGGCCTTCCACAAACGGTTGACTTCAGCAAGGACGGGCTTGGTGATGTCGAGGCTGGGCGTGGCATACATCACGCTGCCGGCAGCGGCGTCGAGGATAAGATCAAGCTTCTGCTGCTTGGCGATCGTGGTGGCGGCGTCGTAGATCTGCTGAGCCATGCTCTGGCGGATCTGGTTTTCGGTGTTTTCCACCTTGCGGGCAAAGTTGCGGGACTTTTCTTCAAAGGCGCGGCGCAGGCGGAGGAATTCCATCTGCTTGTCTTCACGTTCCTTGGCGGACATTTTAGCGACCTGAGCCTGAAGGGCTTCACCCTTGGACTGCAGATCCTTGGCCTGCTTTTCAAGCTGCGTCTTCTCGGCGCCGAACTGCGACTGCAGCTTCTGCTGGGCGGCCTTGGCTGCGTCGCTGTCCATAGCAACGGCCTGAGAGTTGAACACACCGATTTTCATGTCGGCGAAAGCGGAACCCGCCATCAACAAACAAGCCACAAGAGCGAGGGACAATACTCTGAACATATTCTTCTCCTTGGATGTACAGACACTAGCGGGAACCCGGCCCGCAGATCGAAATGGATAGCCTTCAACGCGTGAGTCGTCAAGACATGTTCCGTTATGGGCATGAAAGCGGATAGAGAGCCCGGATTTCTGAAAAGATTTTTATATCCAGTTATTCCGGAAGATAAAGAAAGTTAGGATCCTTCAGGGATATTCCCGGTGCGGAGAAGGCTGAGTTTTTTTCTTTCGGCGGGTTTGTTTTACCGCAAAATATACTTTGCGAGGAGAGCGCTGTGAGTAGATAACTGTCCTCTGGACAGCTCCCCTTGCAGGTTTGTTACTCAAGGAGAACGGAGCAGCGTTTTCTCTTTTCCCGAAGCGCACGTGAAAGAGGCAGAGGGGAACAGGGCTGGGAAGAAAATTGCCAGACGGGGAAGAACGCGTAGGGGAACGGGATCAGCGCTTGTTCCCGTCGAGGCTGCCCAAATGGGCAAGGATGCCGGAAGCGATCCCTTCCGCCAACGCCTGCCGATACGTGGGGATCGCAAGGTTGGCGGCTTCCTGTGCGTTTGAGCAATAACCGACTTCAACCAAGATACCCGGAATATTCGCGCCGAGCAAGACCTTGAAGGGGCCGGATTTGACCCCTCCGTCCCGGACGGTGAAGGTCTTTTCCTTCATGACGGAGAGGGTACATTTTTGGACCGTGTCGGCGAGGCGGCGGGATTCCTGACTGCGAACCGACGACGAAGCGGCAGGGGATCCCGTATCTCCCTTATGGCCTCCGTTGGCGTTTTCCAGCCCGGCAAGCTTGCCCGCATCCGCACTGCTTGAGGCTGTATCCGGGAAATACGTTTCCAGGCCGCAGGCGTTTTCATTGGGGCTGGCGTTGACGTGGATGGACAGCAGCACATCGGCGCGGGCCTGATTCGCCATATAGGAACGGGTGGACAACGAAACCCATGTATTGTCCGTTCGGGTGTAGTGCACCTGGATGCCTTTGCCCGCGAGGATGCTGCCCACACGTTTGGCGATGTCCAGCGTCACTTCACGTTCGATGACGCCGTTGTGCACGGTTCCGGGATCTTTGCCGCCGTGGCCGGGATCGATCATGATGGATCGGGTGGCGAACCGGAAAAGCGGATCGCTCGATTGCAGCCCTTGGCCGAACGAGATGCCGCGAGGCATGGCGGCGTCCGTGGCCGAGGTCGTGATGACGATACGGAACGGCGAGGATTCCGTTTTGACCATGAAGCGTTTGACCTGCCTGAAATCGAGCAAAAGCCGGGTTTTATCGGGAGCGGACAAGTCAAGGCGCATACGGCGGAGGGAACTGCCCTGCACTTTGATGCCGGGGCGGATCGTCGAAGCCGGATTGACGCCCATGAGATCCACAACCATCCTGTTGGGGATGTCGTTTTTTTTGCTGCCGCTTTGCGTGTCGATGGACCAGATGATGGGGCGATCGAACTCCAGCGTGATGACGGCCAGATTCTTCTGGTTTTCCCATTTCATGTCGGTCAGAAGCGCCGCCGTCTTTTTGCCCGGCGTGCTGCTCTTGGCCGCTTCCAGCGCCGCCTTGAGGCGCTGGGCGTAGAGCTTGGCTTCCGGTGCGACATCACCCCGGGGATATTGATTTTGGATGGTGTTGAGCGCTTCCTGAGCTCCGGAAAAATCGTTGAACCGTTCCGCCTTGATACGCGCAATGCCAAACAGCGCGTCGTCGGCCAGCACATGGCTGGCGTAGCTTTTGAGGAACACCCCATACCGATCGACAGCGGCCTGAGCGTCCTGCCGCAGCATGGAACGCTTGGCAAGCTCCTCCATCGCCAACGCCGAACGGAAGAGCGCCGCAGGGCGGTTCCGCCAGCGGGGATATTTTTCGTGGAGGTCGAAAAACGACTGGGCGAGTTTTTCCCACGGCTCACGCCAGCCGCCGCGTTTGGAGTCGCTCTTGAGGAACTCCATATCCTGCTTGGCCTTCTCGTACTGCTGTTCAAAGGAGGGAGCCGCGTGCGCGTCGGAAAACGCGGTCACGAACAGGGCGAGGGCAAAGGCGACCAAAAGGGGTCTGAACAGACGCCCGATGGCGGGGGATGATCTGTGCGGAGTCTGAGAACCGGTAAGAATCATGAAGGGGAAGCTGTCCTGATGGGCGGCCGTGCCGCGTCAAAGAAGTCCGCCCGCACAGAAGCGGGCAAAGCGGAAGGGGTGCGGGAAAGATATTCTTTCCCGCACCCTTGTTTTTTAGAAGAACTGACCCATGGAGAACTCGAACCGTCCGCCGGGGCGGTCACCCTTGACGTTCTTGTCCAGCGGGAAGCCGTAGGCGAAGCGCAGGTCGCCCATGGGCGAACGCCAGCGCAGTTCGAGGCCGACCGACTTCTTCAGGTCGCTGAAGGGATCGGAAGTCTGCCTGGAGTCGATGTTGTAGCCGATGTCGAAGAACGGCACGAGGGCGATGCCCATTTCCGGATGGAATGTCCAGATGTATTCGAAGTTCAGGAAGCCCATGCGGTCGCCGCCGATTTCGTCGTGGTACTTGGGATCGCGCGGGGCAAGGTCTTCCGAGTCATAACCACGGATGGAGTCGATGCCGCCGATGAAGAAGCGGTCGAATACGGGGACCGGCTTGTTGGAGTTTTCGAACACGCCGCCGACGCGGCCACGCCAATGGAAGATGTGGTTCGGGTTGCGAAACAGGGTGTGGAACGACTGCAATTCACCGATAGGCTTGAAGAAGTTGTCGTTACCGCCGATACCGCCGCCGCCGTATTCCATAGAGACGCGGCCCACCACACCGGACGTGGGACGTTCGCGCGAGTCGGTGGAGTCGTAGGTGATGCTGGTGCTTACGACGCTCGAGAGGTTCTTGCCCTCGTATTCCTTGTAGGCGCGGGAGGCCGTGTCGGGAATGTCGAACAGGGTGTAGCGGTCGAGACGGTAGCCAACGGACACCGAGGTGTACTCGCCAATGGGATGGAAGAGGCGGATGGTATTACCGATGGTCTTCTTCTTGAAGTCATCCCATTCTTCCCAGATGGCGTAGCTGTTGTTGCTGAAACCGAAATCGGTATCGTAGATGCGCGGGTTGACGAAAGACAGGTCCAGATACGAGGACTTGCCGGACACGAAACCCTGCAGGCCGAGCGAGTAGCCGCGGCCGAACAGGTTGCGCTCCTGGATGCTGCCGCTCACGCCGAACTGGTAGAAGGTCGAGTAGCCCACGCCGCCCATGATGGCGCCGGTGCGGTCTTCCTTCAGGTTGACGCGGAGATCGACCTCATCGTCCTTGTCCGTGGGAACGATGGTGGTGTCGGCCTGGGTAAAGTAGCGGAGGCGGTTCAGGCGCTCGTTGGAGCGGCGCAGCTTGGAGCCGTCGAACTGGTCCCCGTCGGCAAGGCGCAATTCACGGAAGATGACGTTGTCGCGGGTACGGGTGTTGCCCTGCGTGACCACGCGGCGGATATGCACCTTCTGCTTCTTGTGCGGCACATAGAAGACGTTGATGATGCCTTCCTCATCGTTCTTCGGGGTGTCCACATCGACTTCGGCAAAGGCGTAGCCGTAATTGCCGTAGAAGTCGGTGAGGGCCTTGATGTCGTCCTGCAGGACGGTGAGGGAGAAATACCCGTTGGAATCTTTGTAGTCGTCAAGCTTGATCACTTCTTTCAGGCGCTCGTCGCTGTCGATGAGATCGCCTTTGAAGCCGATTTCGCCGAGTTTGTAGCGTTTGCCTTCATTGACGGTGAACGTGACGGTGATTCCGTCTTCGGAGTAGTCCACCTGCGGCGCGGCGACCTGAATGTCCACGTAGCCGTGGTTCATGGCGTAGGCCGTGATCGCGGCGGAGTCGCGCTCAAGGTATTCTTCGCGGAGCACACCCGTTCCGGTAACCCATGACAGGATGCCGTGTTCTTGGAGCGCGAGTTCCTTCTTGAGATCGCCGGCGTCGATGCCTTGGAGCCCTTCGATCTTGATTTCCTTGATGTAGAGCTTCTTGCCTTCCTTCACGTCGAAGACCAGCACGGCGGAGGCGCTGTTGGCCTTCTGCTCGATGCGGTAGTTCACTTCGGCGAGGTAGAAGCCTTCCTTGCGGTACAGCTCGGTGACCTTCTGGATGTCTTCGGCAAGCAGGCGGTCGTTGAGGACGGAGCCCGTCTTGGAGCTCATGGCCGCCAGAATGTCTTCTTTTTTGACTTCGTCGGAACCGTTGACGATCACGTCGTCGATGCGGGGCTTTTCCTTGACCGTGAACACGAGCACGCGGCCCTGTCCGCCCTGTTCGATGTCGGCGTTCACGTCGCTGAAGTAGCCGAGATCCCAGATTCGCTTGATTTCTTCATTGAGCGTGGAGGGATCAACCACATCACCCTTGCGGGTGGACAGGCGCATCAGCACCACGTCGGGGTCGAGCACCTTGACGCCGCGGATCTGGATGTCCGTGATGGCGTCGCCCTTGACCGCGCCGCCGCCCATCTTGTCGACAAGTTCGTCGACGGCGGGAAGCAGTTCGATCATGTTTTGCTTCTGGGCAAAATAGGGCTGCGCCCCCTGCTGCCCAGCGGCATCCACCATGCGGGCGTCGATGCTGAACGCGTCGCCGGTCTTGCTGAAGCTGCCGTACACGGCGTAGTTCGCCCCGGTCTGCCTGGCGATGGAGCGCGCGGTCGCCAGATTGAGCTGGCTGATCTGCTGGTTCTTGAGCAGGCGCAACGTATCCTTTGCCGGAATGACCTTGAATCCCTTTTGGGCCAGCCGCTGCTCAAACAGCTTGGGCAGCTCGTCGTTCAGGTAGTTGAGATCCGCCCCTCCATTGATCTGGAAGGGGAGCACAGCCACACGGACAGCATCCGAGGCCGCCTGTTTGGGCGCCGCCTGAGCCGTACCGTGGAACAACAGGTTACACAGCGCCAGCGCCAGCAGCGCGAGTACGCATCTCTTCATACAGTTCTCCAGATCGTAATTCGAGGCAGCGCCCGAGGGTTCCCGCCATTTCACGGTTATGGGTGACAATGACGAGGGTCATGCCGAGTGTGCGGTTCAGTTCCAGAAGCAATTCGGCGACGGAATCGCCGGTCCGCTGGTCCAAGTTGCCGGTCGGCTCGTCGGCCAGCAGCACGCGTGGCTCCAGCAGGATGGCCCGCGCAATGGCGGCGCGCTGACGCTCGCCGCCGGAAAGGGTGGTTACCCTGTGATCCTTCCTGTCGGAAAGCCCGACGCGTTCGAGGGCCTGCCGCGCCAGCCCCAGCGCCTTCGACCGGTTCATCCCGGCGATGAGCGCCTGCATGGCCACATTTTCCTCGGTGGAAAACTCGGGCAGCAGGTGGTGGAACTGGAAGACGAACCCAAGCTTTTTGTTGCGGAAATGGGCTTTTTCCACGGGCGTCATGTCCGGCAGGCTTTTGCCCTCGAACAATACCTTGCCCGCGGTCGGCGTGTCCAGCGCGCCGAGCAGGTGGAGGAGGGTGGATTTGCCCGATCCCGACGCTCCGACGATGGCGAGGGATTCGCCAGCGCGGACGGTCAGGTCCATATTTTTCAGAATGGTGATGCGCTCCGCAGGTCCCTCGCAGGACTTCTCGACGCCGGAAAGCTCGTAGAGCACCGGGGGCGCGGTCGCGTACGCTGTCTGTTCCATCATTCGAACCGCAGGGCTTCGGCGGGTTCAAGGCTCGAAGCCTGCCGCGCCGGGTAGATCGTGGCAAGGAAACACAAGGTCATGGCGGACACGCCGACCACGACGATATCAACCCAATTGAGCAGGATGGGCAGGTGATCCAGCGTATAAACCCCCGGTGGAAGTTTGATGAATTGGTATCGTTGGAGGAGGAGCGCCAGCCCTATGCCGAGCACATAACCGAGCAAGGTGCCCACCACGCCGATGATCGTGCCCTGAAGCATGAAGATCCGGCGGATCATCCCCTTGGTCGCGCCCATGGACATCAGGATGGCGATGTCGTGCGTCTTTTCCATGACCAGCATGACCAGCGTGGTGACGATGGAGAAGGAGCCGATGAGGACGACCATCGCCAGCAGGATGAACATGCCGATTTTTTCAAGCTTCAACGCAGCGAAGAGATTCGCGTTCATGTCCATCCATGTCCGGACGGAAGCCAGCGGGCCGAGCTCCTTTTGGAGGGCGGCGGCCACGGTATCGGCCTTGTATACGTCCTTGACGGTGACCTCGATGCCGGAAATCTGATCGGAAGGCAGGCCCAGCAGATCGCGCGCAGCCGCAAGGGAGATGAACCCGAGCGACGAATCGTATTCGAACATGCCGGTCTGGAAAATGCCCGCAACCTTGTAGGGACGGATGCGGGGCTGGAAACCGGCGGTGGTCTTTTGTCCGGAAGGCGAAAGGAGGTTGACGCGGCTGCCCACGACCAGGCCGAGGCGCTGTGCCAGTTCCTTGCCGATGAGCACGCCGGGCGGCGCGCCCTCCACGGAAGCGTTCAGGTCCGCGACGCTGCCGCTGCTCAGGTTGTCCAGCATGGTCAGGACGTCCGGCGCGGTCTTGGGGTCGATACCCCGCAGGACGACGCCTTTGACGCCTCTCGGGGAGGACAACATGCCTTCCGCGTAGAGGAAGGGGGTGGAGCCGACGACGCCGGGAGTGGCGTTGATGCGCCGGAGCACAGCCGCCATGCCGGAGAGTTCGGGGGCTTCGCCGCCGCGCATTTTTTCGAAGTCCGCATCCGAAGGCGGCGCGGTGAGCGCCGCCAGCGGACCGGAAACGATGATGTGCGCGTTCGCGCCGAGGATTTTATCCCGGATGTCCGTCGTGAACCCGTTGTAGACGCCGAGAACCACGACCAGCGCGGCGACGCCTATGGCCACGCCAAGCACGGACATGGCTGAAATGATATAAATAAAGGCCTGCTTGCGCCGAGCAAAGAGGTAGCGCAAAGCTACGAAGAGTTCAAAACGCATAGAGTTTAGGATTCCTGCTTCAACAGCGGGAAGAAGATCACTTCACGAATGGACGGGGAGTCGGTCAGGAGCATGACCAGCCGGTCGATGCCGATGCCTTCGCCCGCGGCCGGGGGCATACCGTATTCCAGCGCGCGCAGGTAATCTTCGTCCATCGCGCAGGCTTCGTCGTCGCCGGCCGCCTTCTCGCGGACCTGCTGTTCAAAACGCATACGCTGGTCGATGGGATCGTTGAGTTCCGAGAACGCGTTGCCGTATTCGCGGCCCATGATGAAGAGCTCGAAACGGTCCGTAATGTCCGGGTTATCCTTGTTGCGGCGCGCCAGCGGAGAGATCTCCGTGGGGTAGTGGTAGATGAACGTGGGGGCGACGAGCTTGGGCTCGACGTCGAGGTCAAAGAGCTTGGCCTGCAGCTTGCCGAGCTTGTCCGTCTTGAGGATCTTTTCCCCGCGTTCGCGGACGTAGGCGAGTACCTTGTCGAAGTCGTTGTAGAATTCGGGGGAGTGACCGCCGATCTTTTCCAGCGATTCGTGGAAGGTGAGGCGCTGCCACTTGCCGGGGGTCAGGTCGAGTTCCGTCCCCTGATAGGTGATGATCGGGCTGCCGCAGACTTCCGTGGCGATGGTGGAGAACAGTTCCTCGGTCAGGTCCATCAGATCATAAAACGTCGCATAGGCCCAGTAGAATTCGCACATGGTGAATTCGGGGTTGTGACGGATGGAGATGCCTTCATTGCGGAAGTTGCGGTTCAGCTCGAAAACTTTTTCAAAGCCGCCCACGAGGAGGCGCTTGAGGTACAGTTCGGGCGCGATGCGCATGTACAGTTCCATGTCCAGCGCATTATGGTGGGTGATGAACGGACGCGCCGCCGCGCCGCCCGCCACGGGGTGGAGCATGGGGGTTTCCACTTCCACAAAGCCGCGTTCCTCAAGGAAGGCGCGGAAGGTACGGATGATTTTGCTGCGCTTGCGGAAAATGTCGCGGACCTTCGGATTGGTGATGAGGTCCACATACCGCTGGCGGTAACGGATTTCGACGTTGGTGAGGCCCTTGTGCTTTTCAGGCAGGGACCGGAACGACTTGGTGAGCAGGGTGACCTGATCACAGGCGAGGGTCAGCTCGTCGGTCTTGGTGCGGAAAAGCTTCCCGTGCACGCCCACGATGTCGCCGATGTCGAACTTTTTGAAATGTTTGTAGGCTTCCTCACCCATGAGGTCTTTGGACGCATAGCACTGGATACGGCCGCTGCGATCCATAAGATGGAAAAACGCGACCTTGCCGAAGGAGCGGTGGGAGATGATGCGTCCGGCACAGGTGAACGACTCGTTCAGTTCTTCGAGTTCGGTGGCGGAACAGGCTTCGTATTCGGCCCGGATGGCTCCGGCGTCATGCGTCTTCACGAATCCATTGAGATGAAGAGGGACCCCGGCATCCATGAGTTCGCAGGATTTGACCACGCAGTTTTTGACGACTTCGTTGAGCTCGTCTTTATCGGCGAGGCTTTGAAGCATGGGCATGAAATAGGATGCGTGGGCTGATTTGGTAGCAAGCTTGACGGGCTTGTGGTGCGTAGTTTCCGGGCTGCTCAAGGGAATCTCTCCATCAATTAAAATAGCGATTGGCGACCGGTGACAATTTTCCGCGTTTCCGGACGGCAAGAAACGCGGTCGTATCCGGCGGCGAGAACGGGGCTTTGGCGGACAGGCTTCCTGTTGCGGCGCGTGACCGATGCTACAAGAAAGCCGTGCAATGTTCCAACGGGTTAGAGACAGCGGGACCGTTTCTCCGTTCTCGCGTTGCCCTCCCGCCCGCGGCGGCGGGACCCCCCCTCCGGCCGTGGCGCCCTGTGGACCTGATCGCACAGTTTGTATCCGCAAAGCCGTAGTCCAATTGTGCTGTACAGTCAAGGACGTGCCGTGGGTCAAAAAGTTTTTTCAGAAAAAACGGAGAAAACGCTTGACGGAAGGAGGGCATTTCGATAGACCTCTTTTCGCACCAACGAGTGCCTCATTCCCCGGTGGCTCAATCGGCAGAGCGGGTGACTGTTAATCACTAGGTTGGCGGTTCAAGTCCGTCCCGGGGAGCCAGAAAGTACAAGGCCTTACAGCGAAAGCTGTAGGGCCCTTTCTGTTTTCTGGGGCGATGCCGCCCTCCGTTCTCTCCGCTTTATGCGATGATGAAGCTCCCGATGCGGGGATAGGTAGCATCCTCTTCTTCTTGAGAAAATGGAGCCATAAATTCCCTCCTCCCCACAACTCTTTGCCCCATGTCCTTTGAAAGGGCTCGCAGCCCGTCGCGGTTTTTCCGGTCTCGTACGGGAAACGTTCTCAAGTGCGGCAGGGGAGAGGGATACAGGGGCGTGCCTTCTGGAAGGCTCTTTGGGGAGCGCTCTTTCTAGAGCAGCGGAAAGCGTTTGGGAGGAGCATATTTCCCAGAGCAGCCGCCTGCGGTATTGCGGGCGGCTGCTCTGCAAGAATCTATTGCGTCTGATCAGCGATTGGGCGGAGTACTGGTCTTGCCGGGCCAGAGGATTTTGTCCTCTTCGATGGTGAGCTTGCCGGTAACGGAATCAACGAATCCCACGGGAACGAAGCGGACTGTTTTGCCGTCTTCCTTGTAGCCTTGGCAATTCATGATTTCCACGGCCATGATCTCGCGGTCGTTTGTACCCGGGGCCAGATTCTGGCGTCCGGAAAGGCCATCGAATGACAAGGCGCGCAGGCTTGCCATAAGGGTGTCGCCATTCATTTCCAGCTTTTGATCTTGGACGTTTTTCATGGCGAGGCCCAGGGCCATCATGTGATCATAGGAAAGCACGCCGTAGAAGAACGCCTTGGAATTCATGTCCACCTTCTTGCCGATTTTTTTTGAAAACCGGGCGGCGAATTCGTCGAGCGCCTTGCTGGGCACGAGCTTGGTCATGGGCGCAAGATAGCCGAAGGCACCGTTGATGGCATCGGGCCTTTCATCGGCTGAGGTCATCTCGGCGGCGAAGAGGCTGTAGCCGGGCTGGTTCATGCCGAGGTTGGTCAGCGTGCGGAAGGCAATGACCGTATCAGGCGTGGGCATGGTGATAAAAATACTTTTGATCCCCAACTCCTTGACCGCAGCCATCCTCTTTTGGACTTCCTCGACAGGCGTATTCCGCGAATAGCCGTAGGAGGCCTTCACCTCAATGCCGAGCTTGGCGGCTTCGTTCAAGATAACCGCCGCAGCGCCGGAACCCCATGCGTCAGTGGTGTGGAACAGGGCGATTTCCTTGATGTCATAATGCTTGGCCACTTCAAGGAGGTAGCCTTCATATTTGGTGCTCGGAGTCACGTTGCGGTAGTAGTAGGGGAATTCGGTGGGGGAGCTCAGGCTTGCGGCGTTGGCGCCGACGGACACCACAGGAGTCTTGAATTTTTCGGCCTCCTTGGCGATGAGGACGGCGGGGCCGCTACAATCCACGCCGGTAAGGGCGATGATATTTTGCTTCAGGAGTGACCGGGCTTTTTCGGCTGCGCCTTCCGGCCAGCAATGGTAATCGATGACAAGTTCGGGCGGCATGTCGAGTGTGTTTCCGCCGAGCATACCGGAGGCGTTGATGTCCTCGATCGCCATCTTGGCGGCGTGGAGCTCGTACTCCCCCCAGTCCGCATGGCGCCCGTCGTGATAGTCGTAAGTGTACATCCCTCCGATTTTGTACTCCTTGGCCTCGCTTTGCATGGGGGTGAAACCGCAAAGCAGCGAGGCCATCAGCGTGATACCGAGAAACTTTTGGGATCTGTTCATCATTTCCTCCTTGCCGGGGTATGGCGCCCGGTTTTTGTCTTGCGCAAAGCAAGAAGGATTCCAAAGATCCCCTTTATGATGGCAGTATGTTACCGGCTCTTCTTGACCGGAGCGAATGCGGAAATCCTGGATAAGAAGACGGCGGAACCGCCGAAATCCTGTTTTTCAGGACATCAGCGCGTGAGGCCGTGGCGTTTGAGCAAGGCGTAGAGCCGTGAGCGTGAAAGCCCGGTCACCTCGCACGCCTCCGAAATGTTTCCCCCTGTCTGATCGAGTATCCGGGCCAGATAACGGCCTTCTTCCTTTTGCCATACCTGTTCGCGGAACTCGGCATAGGAGGGGAGGCCGCTTTCGGAAACGGAGGAGCCCTTTTCTTCCTTTGGAACGGAAAGCGCGGCTAAGCGCTGCGTTGCGGCATGGATGCGGATGCCTGTGGGCAGGTGTTGGGGAAAAATGACGGAAGCCCGCCCCGCGGTGAGGACCGAACGCTCCATGGCTCCGCACAGTTCCCGCACGTTGCCCGGCCAGCCGTACAACTGCAACGCCGTAGCCGTCCCCGTGGCAAGCTGCTTTGCGGGGAGGGCGTAGAGTTCGGAGAAGTGGGCGCAAAAATGGTGCGCCAGAGGCAGGATGTCCTCTTGGCGTTCACGCAGGGGCGGCAACGGAATGTGAACGGTCTGAAGACGGTAGAAAAGGTCCCGCCTGAAGGATTCTTCCTCCACCATGTGTTCGAGATTTCTGTTGGTCGCTGCGATCAGGCGGAAATCGCAGGGGGTTTCCTGTGTGGAGCCCACGGGGCGGACGCGCTTTTCCTGAAGTACGCGCAGAAAGACCTTTTGCAGCGAAAGGGGAAGTTCCCCCACTTCATCAAGGAACAGCGTCCCGCCGTCTGCTTCGGGGATCAGGCCGTTTTCACGTGTAATCGCACCGGTGAAGGCGCCGCGTACATGCCCGAACAACAGGCTTTCGGCAAGGTTCTCGGGAAGGGCCGCACAGTCCACGACGATGAAGGGACCGTTTTGGCGGCCGCTGTTTTCGTGGATGGTTCGCGCGAAAACCTCCTTGCCTGTCCCGGTTTCCCCGCTGAGCAAAACGCAGACATCGCTGTCGGCACACTGGATCACGGATTCCAGGCAACGGCCGATGGCCGCGCCCGATCCGACAAGCCTGTTTCGCTTCAAAGGCGTTGTCCGCTGGCCGGAAGAGGAGAGCTGGGGACCACAGCGGTTCTGATGATAAAGGAGCGCCTGCTCCAGAGCCGCGAAAACGGTGTCGAGCGAGTCGTCCTTGCGGATGAAGTCCCATGCCCCTGCCATAAGTGCCTGTTCCAGCCAGTCACGGTTGTCGTGTCCCGTGATCACGATGACTTCAGGGTGCCCTTCGTTGCCTAGGAGCAGGGGAAGGAGGGACAAGCCGTTGCCGTCCGGCAGGCTGATGTCCAAAAAAACAATGTCGAACATGCCGGCACTGGCTTCTTTCGCTTCGCACGCCGAGGCGGAGAGCATCACCTCATGGCCTTGGCGGCTACAGGCACGCTTGAGCACGTAGGAGAACGTTTCATCATCGTCTATGACTAAAATGCGCGCCATATCCATCTTCCTGTCTTGGGTTGCAGAGCGCGGTCCACGGCCTCTTTCAGCCGTTGCGGATCAAATGGCTTCACGAACCGCTGTATGTCCTCGTCAGCTCCCATATGGCATGATTGCGCGTCATGCATGGCCGAACAGCTGCTGCAAAGAATGATCGGCATCCGGGGAAAACGTTTCCGCACAAGGCGGGCAAAGGCGATGCCCTGTATACCCGGCAGTTTTTGATCCGTAATGACGAGAGCCGGATGCATCCCCTTCTCGAACAGGGACAGCGCCGTTTCCGCATCAGCGGCGGTGACGACGGAAAGCCGCATTTGGTTCAGCAGCTTTTCAAGAAGATAGAGTATGCCCGGATCATCGTCCACAACGAGGATTTCCCCGGCTGTGCCGCCGGGCGGCGCGGTGCGGGGTTGGCCCGTGGGGAAACCGTTTTCAACCGGCTGCGGGATGGAATCGACGGGCGATACCGTTTCGGAGAGGGGGGTGCCGGTTGCTTTGCCAGCATCATCCCGTTCGGGAGAGGGAAAATCATGCGGCAAGAATACGGAAAAGAGGGCCCCGCCGCAGGGACGGTTGGCCACGCGCACCGCTCCCCGGTTACGCTGGACGAGGCTGTGGACTTGCGCGAGCCCAAGGCCGCTGCCCCCGTTTTCCTGTTTTGTAGTAAAGAAGGGATCAAAAATGAATTCCATGAGCCCCGACGGGATGCCTTTCCCGGTATCGGAAATGTCTATGCGGACATAGCTGCCCTCGGCAAGCTCGTCTCCGGAACGGTGCCGCTCCACGGCGTAGAGCCCGGCGGAAACGGTGAGCTCGCCTCCATCCGGCATTGCCTGGATGGCGTTGAGGCACAGGTTGAGGAGGACTTGGTGCACCTCAACGGATACGGCCCGGATACGCGCTTCGGGACAGGCGTTGCGCACGTTGAGGGAAATGTGGGGAGGGAGTTGCGGCTGAAGCGTTTCCGCGCATTCCCGTATCAATTTCGACACAAGCGGCGTTTCGGAACGGGCATCCAGCGTTTTGGTGCTGTCGGTCATGCGGATCTGCTTCATGAGATCTTTGCCGCGGACAGTGGCATCAAGGATATGCAAAACGTCCTCGTAGGCCGGGTTTTCCCGTGGAATTTCAGGCAGGGCAAGCTGGGCGCAAGCGGCGATTCCTCCGAGGATATTGTTCACGTCATGGGTGATCCCTCCCGCCATGCGGCCGATGGCCTCCATACGCCGCTCGAGCTGGCTGCGGCGTTCAAGGGCGTTCGCTTGGGCCAGCACAGCTTTTTCCTGTCTGAGCAGGGATTCCGAACGCTGTTTCACGCGGAGCAGATACATGAGCAACAGGATGATGCCGAAAAGGACCAGCATGACGGTCATCGCAGGCAGCAAAGCGGCCCGGTGCTGCTCATAAAACGAAAGGGGGCGGTTGATGATGACCGAATCCGGCGGAAGGTCGCTTTCGCTGATGCCGTACAGTGTCAGCACGGCATGATCATAAATGAGATACGGGGACGGTTCATGCAGCAGCGGGATGGCATCCGGTGGCGTGCCGCCGAGAACGGACAGGACCATGTGCGCGGCATGTACGGCGTGGAATTCGTTGAATTCGCATTGGCCTGCCAGCACCCCTTTGCCGAGCTGGCCACTCCACGGGGAATACATGGGCAGGTCGGTCCAGCTGCGGAGCTGTTGCAGGCTTTCCTTCATGGAATAGCTTTGGCCGTCGGCTGTGCGGTAGTAGCCGAAGTTCAGGAGCACCGTATCCCGGGGCAGTTCTTCAAGAGCTTTTTGCATGGCCTGTGCGGGCAGTGCCGCAAGAGTCCGGACGGCAATGCCCGGCTTCATTGCCGCCAGTTCCGGGGCCGCTTGGCGCAATGCCGTACGGGCGGACGTCGTGTCGCCGCAAATGATGGCCAGATGGCGGGCTTCCGGGTGGACGAGGGGGATGGATTCAAGGATGCGGTGGATGGAGAAATTTTCCAGAATGCCGGTATAGTGCGCCCGGCGTTCGGCAAGCTCTGCGGGAGGATCCGCGATGCCGCAAAAGACGACGGGGACGCCAGGGAAAAGGCGGTTCCCGTGGGCGAGCATGAAGTCCAGCGCGTCGTTATCCGTTACAATGATGGCTTTGAGGGATACCCCGGCGTATTTTCGGGCAAACAGGCTTACGAGTTCGTTATCCAGACTTCCGGGAGGATGGCGTTCATAGTCGAGATATTCGCAATGCAGGCGTATACGGAAGCCCGTTTCCGTATTTTCAAGCTCTTCAGAGATCCGCTTTATGATGTTGTATTCCCAGAAGTGGCCGGAATGAAAAGAATTGATGATCAAAACTTCGGCGGGGGGCAAAGGTGCCGTCCGCTCCGCCACATCAGCAAAGGCCATCGCCTGTGCCGCGAAAATGGCGCAGAACAGGCAGATACCTTTGGCGAGGGCGGCAAGCGGCTTCACGGTGAATCTCCAAAGAAGAGCGTATGTCCTATGATTCTAAGGGAGTCCGCTCTGTAACTCAAGGGAGGGCGTCAAGCGCGGAGGAGAAAAACATGCCCGCCCCTTCTGCCAATGATTCGAAACGGCCTTCCGCCTCTGCCGCTTTGGACCTTACGCCGTATACGGATAAGGATCAGGAAATCGCGCGGGACGCCGAAACGCCTGTGAAGGCCTTTTATACCGTTAGGGGGTTTTGAGCATCGATTTGAAGTTCCAAATGAAAATCGCAAATACAATGGCGGAGCCCAGGACGTCGGCGATGCATTCCGCATAAAGCAGGCCGTCCGTCCCGTAGCCGAGCCTGGGGAGGATGAAGCAGAGCGGGAGCAGGATGACGAGCTTGCGCATCATGGCCCCGAGGAGGGAGAGCTTGGTGCGCCCCAGCGCCATGAATGTGCGTTGGCAGGCGTAGAGGACGCCGATGAACATCATGCCCCCGAAGTATATGCGTATGGCGGGGATGGTGATTTCGATGAGCCGCTGGGAATCGGTGAACGGCATGATGAAGGTCTTGGGAAAGAGCAGGATGAGCCAGCTTGCGATGGTGGTAAAACCGAAGGAAAAGGCCAGGATGAGGAAAAAGGTCTTCTTCACGCGTTCGGGTTTGCCCGCGCCGTAGTTATAGCTCATGATGGGCACGGCGCCTTGGCACAGGCCGTCCGCTGGCAGGCGCAGCAGTTGCTCGATGCTGAACATGACGGTCATGGTGCCGACGTAGTAGTCGTTGCCGTATTGCTGCATCCCGGCGTTCATGACCAAGGGGACGATGCAGTCCGTCACTTGGACGAAGAACGGGGAAAGGCCGAGCAGGATGACGGGCACAAGTTCCTTGAGGTCCAGCCGCAGGTATTGCCTGCGGAAATGCAAAATCGTGCGTTTGCCAAAGAAGAAGGCGAAGATCCAGACGGCACTGACGGCCTGGCTGCAAATCGTGGCGAGCGCCGCGCCTTTGCAGCCCATATCGAGGCCGTAGATGAATATCGGATCGAGGATAATGTTGAGGGCCGCCCCGATGAGGACGGTCATCATGCTCGTCTTGGCAAAGCCCTGGCAGGAAATATAGTAGTTCAGGCCCAGCGAGAGCTGCACAGCCGGGGTGCCGAGCAGGTAGAGCGAAAAATAGTCGACCGCATACCCGATGGTCTGTTCGCTTGCCCCGAACATGAGCAGCATCGGGCGCATGGCCCAGAAGCACAACACCGTGAGCACGACCGACATGGCGAGGAGGAACACGCAGGCACTGCCGAGGATGCGCTCGGCTTTTGCATTGTCGCCGCGCCCCATGGCGATGGATGCGAGCGGCGCGCCGCCCATGCCCGCGAGGAAGGAGAAGGACGAGATGATCAGGATGATGGGGAAGGCGACGCCGAGCCCGGCCAGCGCCAGTGGGCCAATCTCCGGTATCCTGCCGACGAAAATGCGGTCGACAATGTTGTAGAGGAGGTTGACGATCTGTGCAAAAATGCTCGGGATGGCGAAACGTAAAAGAAGCCTGCCGAGGGGTTTCGTTGCCAGTTCGCTGGAGGGGTCCGCGTGAGCCATGAGGCATATCCTTTTTTGAAACGTTGCCGGCGGCGGGAAGCCGGGCTGTGTGAGTGGGCCGGATAGAGGCAAAAACCGGAGACCCCGGCGTTATTGACGGACGCCGGAAGCTGTTCGGCCGCTTGCCGATTCATGGAGACGTTAGGCTTATCCCGTCAGCCGGGAAAAGAAATTGCCGATGAAGATATCGACGGGTTTGATGTTCAATTCCAGATTGGCCCGCTGCAGGGCCCCCTCCCAGCCGTACCAGAAGAAGGCCGCCGTAGAGGCGCAGTCCAGTTCCGGGGATATTTCTCCAGTCTCTTGGGCACGTTTGAGGCCGTGCGCGAAAACATCCTGCCACTCCGCGAAGACGGCGGAAAGCTGCTCGCGGAAGTTTTCCGGCAACGTGTTGACCTCCTGCGCCAGCTTTCCGGCCAGACAACCGGAACGGCAATCGGTCCGCGCCATCTCGTCCCGCACTTCGCCGACGAAGGCCCGGAGGCTGCCCAGAGGGGACAGGGACGTGTCAGAGAGGCAACGCTCCAGCTTTTGCGTGATGGAGAGCCTGTAGCGGTCTATGAGTTCCGCGCCGAACCCTTCCTTTGTCTTGAAATAGTAGTAGAAAGAACACCTCGAAATACCCGTGCGCTGCAATATCTCGTCGACCCCCACTGCGGAATAGCCTTTTTCCGTCAGCACTTCCGTCCCGACGTGGACCAGCATTTCCCGGGTCAGCAGTTTGTCGCCGCGTTGCTTGGGCGGGCGGCCACGGCCTTTGGCGTCTTGCGCGTGATTTTGCATGGATGATTTTTAGACTGATCTGTCTATAAAGGCAATAACGGAAGGGATTTTTCTCTAAAAAGTGTATATCCATATGTATTGTAAAGAAATTATCTCTCTATGTGCCCCGTGCGGAACGATCCGGAAGAGCCGCCTTATTGCCGGAAAGGAATACCTATGCCGCAGCCAACGCGGTACATTCTTTAGGTGAGGGACAGTGGGGCGGCGAATGCCGTACCCGGAAAAAAGCCCCTTCCGATATGCTCGGAAGGGGCTTTTTTCCGTTTTTTTGAGTGATCCCACCGCACTCCCACCACTCAGGGGAAAGGCGCGGGGGAGGTGCGCAAGCGCCGCCGTCCTCAGCGCATCCTCATCACGTCCCTGTGCGGCGGTTCGCCAAACAGCCGCTTATACTCCCGGTTGAACTGCGTAGGGCTCTCGTAGCCGACGGCCAAACTCGCGCTGGAGGCATCCTTGCTTTCCGTGAGCATGAGGCGCTTGGCCTCGTACAGGCGCAGCCGCTTGTGGAACTGCAACGGGCTGAGCGTCGTCACTTCCTTAAAATGGCGGTGGAACGTGGAGGTGGCCATGTTTACCTTCTGAGCCAGCTTGTCGACCTGCAACGGTTCCCTGTAATTGTCCCGCAGCCACGTGATGGCTTGGGCGATCTGATTGCTCTGGGTGCCGAGGGTGTTCAGTCGGCGCAGGAATTCCCCTTGGGGGCCGATGAGCAGGCGGTAATGGATTTCGCGGACAATGAGCGGCCCGAGTATGGGGATCTGCTCCGGTTTCTCGAGAAGCTCGACGAGGCGCAGGAACGCATGTAGGATATCGGGATCAACGTCCGCGACGGAGAGCCCCTTGTAGGAGCAGGCCCCGGTCGCGCAGGGCGGCGGGACTTCCGCCGCGAGCCGGGTGATCAGGTACTTGTCCAGATCAAGGCACAGCGCCAGAAAGGGCCGCTCAGGGCTGGCATCCGTGACGTAAAAGGAGCTCGGCATGTCCACCCCGGCCACGAGGCACTGGTTTTCGCCGTAGCAGTACTCCTCGGAGCCCAGCATGGTCCGCTTGGAGCCTTGAATGATCACGCTGACGGAAGGCTTGGAGAAGCAGGTTTCAATCCTGTTGGCTTCATGCCGCCGCGTGATGACCAGCCCTTCGATGTCCATCGGATACTTCCCGTGCTCGGGCGCCCGCTGGAGCAATTTCTCTTTCAAAAGGCTGGCGGTTCTTGCCGTCTCTCCACTCCCCGTTTCCATCATATGGCATAATCCTCTGTTTTTGCATGGAATAAAGAAAAATCCTTTTCAGGGTTCGGTTTTTTGATACCACACTCCGACCTCTTTGGGTAGCACCGCGAGAGAATCAGGCAAGAATAAGAGAGGATCGTATCTTCTGTTCTCCATTAGGGAGCGTATGGTGCACCCATAGGGAAATCACGCCATGCCCGCAGCGTTTTCCCTTCCGGCCTCGGGTATCCGGGCCGCTTTCAACGCATTGACATGATGGGAGGTCGCATATGCCTGCACACAAAAAAAGGAACATTTCTTGTGGGCTTTTCGCCGCATTGTTTTGTTTGCTGTTGTCCGGCGCGGCAATCGCGGCTTCTTCCCCTACGCAGCAGGTTCCAAACGGAGGCAAGAACATGAGCAGAGCCGCCTTGGCCGAAAAGAAACAGTTGGAACGTTTCGGAAACGCCCGGTCTCCTTTAGAGGCGACCGATCCGGATTTCGCCGAGATGCGGGATCGCCTCATCTGGGGCGAAGTCGCGTGGCACGGGTCGCTCGACGCCAAAATGCAGGAGCTGATCACGCTGGTCGTCCTGACGGCTAGCCAGACGTTGGACGGCTTCGCCCCGCATGTGGGCGCGGCCTTGCAGGTCGGGGCGACGCCCGAGGAAATCAAGGAAGCGATGTACCAGTGCGCTCCGTATATCGGGTTCCCCAAGACCGAAAAAGCGCTCCGGCTGGTCAATGAGGTCTTCAGGGAAAAACGCATCCCGCTGCCCGTGGCCTCGCAGAAGACGGTAACGGAAGACGACCGCTTCATGCAGGGCGTCAAAGTGCAGAAGTCCATTTTCGGAGCGGCGATAGACGCCATGCACAAGAGCACGCCGCAGAACCAGCGGCATCTCCTCCGCGACATGCTCTCGGCATTCTGCTTTGGGGACGTGTATACGCGGAAGGGGTTGGACCTGCGGACCCGCGAAATCCTGACCTTTTGCATCATCAGCTCTTTGGGCGGGTGCGAGAGCCAGGTCAAGAGCCATGTGCAGGGCAACGTGAATGTGGGGAACACGAAAGAAAACCTGATCGACGCGCTGACGTGTTGCCTGCCGTATATCGGATTCCCCCGGACACTGAACGCGCTCGGGTGCGTCAACGCGGTCATCCCGGAAAACTAGCGGGGGCTCGCCCGCTTTCCCGTTCAGGAGGCGTGGTTTCCCTTCCGTATTGAGAGTGTCCCGGTGTGCATGAGGGCTTCGCTGTGAGCCGCGCACCGGGTGCCGGAGTTCCCGCCGTACTCGGCGGGGCAGTTTGCAAACAAGGAGAAAGTATGTCTGTTCCCGTTTATCTGGCAAAACTTGCTGTAAAAAATCCTTCCGATCACCGGCTCGCCAAGATCAAGCGGCTCTGCGACGCCGTGGGGCTTGCGGACAAGGTGAAGCCGCTCGGCACGGTCGGCGAGGATGAGGTCGTTGCCATCAAGCTGCACTTCGGCGAAGCGGGCAACGATACCTACCTGCACCCGACGTTCGTGCGGCAGGTCGTGGATTGCGTGAAGGCGACGGGGGCCCGCCCGTTCCTGACGGATACCTGCACGCTCTACAAGTCCACCCGCCATAACGCCGTGGATCATCTGGAAACGGCGTATCGCCACGGTTTTACGCCCTATGTCGTGGACGCTCCGGTGATCATGGCCGACGGCGTGACCAGCAAGTGCTACGAGGAAGTGGCCGTCAACCTGAAACATTTCGCTTCGGTCAAGATTGCGCAGGCGTTCCTTTCCGCCAATGCGATGGTCGTTCTGTCCCACTTCAAGGGGCACGCGATGGGCGGTTTCGGCGGCGCGATCAAGAACCTCGCCATGGGCTGCGCCCCGCAGGCCGGGAAAATCGATCAGCACGGCAGAAACGTCGTGATCTACCCGAAATGCATCGGCTGCGGGCAGTGCGTACCGCTGTGCCCGAGGAGCGCGCTTTCATTGGAAAAAGCCGAGAAGGGCCGCCATGCCGTCATCGACAAGGAACGCTGCATCGGTTGTTACGAATGCGTAACGGCATGTAAACAGGGGGCCATCGGCGTCGACACGCCCAACGAGTATTCCGACTTCGCCGAGCGCATGGCGGAATACGCCTATGGCGCGGTGAAGGGCAAGGAAGGCCGCATTTGCTACCTGAACTTCCTGCTCAACGTGACGCCGCAGTGCGACTGCGCCGGATGGTCCGAGCCGGCGATTGTCCCGGATCTGGGTATCCTCGCTTCGGAGGACCCCGTAGCGCTGGACACGGCCTGTTTCGATCTGGTGAAGGAAGCGCACAGCCTCATTCCGCTGGGCGAGCACGGCGCGCACTCCTGCGGCTACGACAAGTTCTCGGCGCTGCATCCGAATACGCGGGGCTGGCATCAGGTTGAGTATGCCGAATCCATCGGCATGGGTTCGCGGGATTATGAACTGATCACGGTGTAAGGCGCCGTTCGCGGGCGGCCATGATGCGGATGCGCCCGGGCGCATGGCTGCCCGCACCGGTGGGGCGGGGCTCCCCTCGGCCTTCACCCCGGCGGCGTGGTGTTTCGGAATTTTCCAAAAGACGGGTAAGGATATGGAGCACGGCATTCTGTTTGATCACGCCCGGACGGCCCGGATCGGGCTGCCGGAAGCGGTTTTTTGCGAAGGGAAGCCTTTCGAGGCGCTCGTGGAGCTGCTCTCCCGTTTTGGCAGGGGCTCGGGGCATCCGGTCCTGTTCACACGGCTTGCCCCGGACGTGTTCGCCCGGGTTCCCGCCGAGATCCGCGCAGGGTATGACTACCATCCCCTGTCGCGTACCGCGTTCGGGGACGCGCTCCCGCCGAAGGGCAAGGGCAGGGTCGCCGTCATTTCCGCGGGCACGGCGGACGGCTTCGTAGCCTGGGAGGCGGCGCGGACGCTGGCGTATCTGGGCATCGGGCACAAACTGTTTGAAGACTGCGGCGTTGCCGGGTTGTGGCGGCTCGCGGAGCGGCTGGAGGAGATCAATACCTTCGATGCCGTGATCGTGGTTGCCGGGCTCGACGCCGCGCTGGTCAGCGTGATGGGCGGGCTTACGCCCAAGCCGATCTTCGGCGTGCCGACGTCCGTTGGGTACGGTGCGGCGCAGGGCGGACGGGCCGCGCTGGCGAGTATGCTTTCAAGCTGCGCTCCCGGCGTGGGGATCATGAATATCGACAACGGGTACGGCGCGGCCTGCGCCGCCGCAAGGGTGGTAAACGGATTATGAGCGAAGCGCACGCACACGGGGATCATGCCCACCGCCATGAACACCATCATGAGCACGGCCATACGCATGAAACGGCCCACGGGGATGGGCGGGGCAAAGCCCGGGGAGGCCGCATCCTGACCATCCGGTCACATTCCGGCTTGTCCGGGGATATGTTCCTTGCCGGGCTGCTGCGCATGACGGAACTCGGCGAGGCGGAAACGGACAGGCTGCTTGCCGCCGTGCTGCCCGAGCTCGCCGGGACCGTGCGCCTGACGCGGCGGCAGGTGAACCGTATCGGCGGCTGGTTCGCGGACGTGTCGCTTCCCCACCAGCACGAACACCGCACCCTTGAGGATATTCTTGGGATCATCGCCGGGAGCGGCATGGACGATGAGCCGAAGCGCTTGGCCTCGGATACGTTCACGTTGCTGGCGAAGGCCGAAGCCGCCGTGCACGGCATGAAGCCGGAGGCCGTCCGTTTTCATGAGGTCGGCGCGCTGGACAGCATCCTGGACATTTGTATGGCCTGCGTCCTGTTCACGCGGCTCTCGCCCGCGCGGTTTGTGGTCAGCCCCCTGCCCATTGCGGACGGGGAGGTCGTTTGCGCCCACGGCGTCATACCCGTTCCGGCTCCTGCGGTACTGGAACTGCTCGAAGGCATTCCCGTCCGTCCGTTCTCCGGGGAAGGCGAAACCGTGACGCCCACAGCCATCGCCCTGCTTCGCAGCCTTGGAGCGACGTTCGGGCCGTGGCCCGCCATGCTGGTGGAAAAACGGGCTCTGGTCTACGGGTCGCGTGTTTTCGCCAATGCGCCCAACGGGACGATCTTCGCCTGTGGTACGGAGCTTGAAGGCTGATGCCGCCGTATCGGTGAACGGGGTTTCCGGCATTTTTTTGTAAGTGTATGAGGGTATTGCCGTGATGGATTCAAGTATGACCGCCGCGTCTCCGGAGGAAACCGCGCTCCTGCCGCGTCTTGAAAGCGTCCTCGGCGTCCTCGCGGCAGGGAACCGTTTTGCTTTGGCCTACTCGGGTGGGCTGGACAGCCGTTTTCTCGCTCATGCTGCCCAGCGGTTCGGCTTCGAGCCCGTACTGCTGCACATCGTCGGACCGCACATTCCCCCGGAAGAGACGGACTACGCGCGTCATTGGGCGGCCTCCCGGGAGCTCGCCTATGAGGAACTTCCCGCCGATCCATTGGATTTAGCTTTGGTGGCCTCCGGGGATCGCCGCCGTTGTTATGCGTGCAAGCGTAACCTGTTTTCCTTGCTGAAAGCTCGAACCGACCTTCCCCTGTGCGACGGTACGAACGCTTCCGATGCGGGGCAGTACCGCCCCGGCATACGGGCCGTCGAGGAACTCGGCATCCTGTCCCCGCTGGCTTCCGCCGGCCTGACCAAGGCGGACATCCATCGGTGCGCCGCACTGACGGGAATGGAAGATCCGGAGCAGAAAGCCCGGCCTTGCCTGCTGACGCGGCTCCCGTACGGCATGAAGCCGGAGCGTTCCCTGCTCGCGGGGCTTGCCGCCGGTGAGCGGGCCGTTCATGGTGTGTTCGCCTCGGCCGGACTGCCCGGGCCGGATTTCCGTCTGCGTCTCGTCGATGCGGAACGGCTGGAATTGCACGTCCTGCCGGAGCCCGCCCTTGCTCCCGGCCTTTGTGCCGAGCTGGCCCGCCGCATTGCCGAAGCCGTTCCCCAGCTTCCGCCTCCCCGTGTGGTCAGGGTGGAAACGCTTTCCGGCTTTTTCGACAGGGCCTGAGCCGTTTTCCTCCTCCCCCGCCTCTGGGATCTCCTTGCTTTTTCTGTCGCCCTGTCTCTGGGAAGCGTTGCCGGACATTGTCCGTATCTCGTGCCGTGTCCTTCAATGGTACATCTTCATGTACTTTCCTCAGATGTGCGCCCGCGTGTCCGAAGAGACAGCCATAGGCTCTTGCAGAGGGGAGGGAAGAGAGGATCAGGCAAAAAATGGGTAGAATCGTATCTACTCACAGAGGTTCGGAGGCAGTATATCTGATTCATGGAATTGTTGATCCGTATGGATGGAATACACAGCTGAAAGTTCGAAACGGACAAGAGAGGATTGTTATGAGCAAGGCACTGGAAATCGATTCGTCCAGAAGAAGTCTGCTGAAATATACGGTCGCCGGGCTGCTTGCCGGGTTCGGAGGTCGTTTGTTGCCGCATGTTTCGTCGGCCTATGCCGCCACGGAGGGCGGAGCCAAGGCGTTGGTCGTCTACTATTCCCGTTCCGGCAACACGCGCGCCGTCGCCGAGGCCATTCATGCGGCGGTCGGCGGGGATATTGTGGAACTTCAGCCGGTGACGCCGTATCCCGAGGCGTACCGTGCGACCACGGATCAGGCGAAGCAGGAACTGGCGTCGGGCTACAAGCCGCCTTTGAAGCACAGGATCGGGCACATCGAGGCGTACGACGTCGTTTTCGTGGGATCGCCCAACTGGTGGGGCACTGTAGCCGGGCCGGTGAGGACGTTCCTGTCCGAGTACGATTTGGCGGGCAAGCGGATTGCCCCGTTCATCACGCATGAGGGCAGCGCGCTGGGCCGCAGCGTTGCGGACATCAAGACGTTTTGCCCGAAGGCGGTTGTTCTGGACGGGCTTGCCGTCAGGGGAAGCCGGGCCGCTTCCGCGCAAGGCGAGGTGGCCGCGTGGCTTCGCAAGATCGGCATGGGAAAATAACCTTTTCGTCGAGAGGAATGTCATGAGCAAAAATATACTGATACTGTCGGGGAGCCCCAGAAAGGGCGGCAATTCCGATATATTGTGTGATCGCTTCATGGAAGGCGCGCGGGAATCCGGCCATCGGGCCGAAAAGGTTTTCCTCCGCGACAAAAACATCGGCTATTGCATCGGCTGTGAAGCCTGCCACCAGAACAACGGCGTCTGCGTGCAGAAGGACGATATGGCCGAGATTCTGGGAAAGATGATCGCCGCTGACGTGATCGTCATGGCGACGCCGGTGTATTTCTATACGATGGATGCGCAGATGAAGACGCTTATTGATCGGTGCGTCGCCCGGTATACGGAAATCAGCAACAAGGCGTTTTACTTCATCGCCACCGCCGCCGACGGCGAAAAGCGGTCGCTGGAGAGGACCATCGAAGGGTTCCGCGGGTTCCTGTACTGTCTGGAAGGCGCGCAGGAAAAGGGCATCGTTTACGGATCGGGCGCATGGAAAAAAGGCGACATCAAGGAAAGCCCGGCTCTGAATGAGGCATACGAAATGGGGCGGCACGCATAAGTTCCGGTATGCCGATTCTGTGCGGCGTCCCGGTTGCGGCTGGACGGCGGCCGAATGGAGCGTCTCCCCCTATCCTTCCTCCATATAAGGACACCCGCTCGGATTGACTGAGCGGGTGTTCTTATATGGAGGTTGGTTCCCCCGGCGGCCGCCCGGAGGAATGGGCGAGTGTGCCGCCGGGGGAACCCCAAATCGCACCGGGCGGGGGAAGGGGGATCATCCTTTGCCCGGTGCGTTGGGGACGGGGACATTACAGGGAGCCGTAGACGAGCCGGTTGCCCACCAGGGTCGCCAGAATCGGGATGTCCCTGATGCGTTCGGGCGCGATTTCAAGCGGGTTCTCGCCGAGGATGACCATATCGGCGAGCTTGCCGGGCTCAAGGCTGCCCTTCATGCGTTCTTCATGGAACTGGTAGGCGCCCCATATGGTGACGCTTTTCAGGGCATCCAGCACAGAGACGGTCTGATCCTCGCCGAGCACCTTGCCGCTGCCGGTGAGCCGGTTGACCGCCGACCAGACGGAGAGCAGCGGATCCATAGGCGTGACGGAGGTGTCGTTGTGGGAAGTGAAGGGGATGCCGCGTTTCAGGGCGCTCCGCAGCGGATCGATCCGGGATGCGCGGGCTTTCCCGAGGAAGATGTCCCGATGGCGGTCGCCCCAGTAATAGGTGTGTACGGTGAAGAAGGACGGAACCACGCCGAGCCGTTCGATGCGGTCGAGCTGATCCTCGCGGACGGTCTGGCAATGGATGATGATGTGCCGCGCGTTGGCCCGGGGGTACGCCTTTTGCGCTTCCTCAAAGGCGTTGAGGATGTCTTCGATGCCCGCGTCGCCGTTGCCGTGGATGGCGACCTGCCAGCCCTCTTCGTGGTAGCGGGTAACGATGTTGACGAGTTCACGGGGATTGTAGATGGGGTATCCGCGCCATGACCCGTCGGAGATGGCGTCCGGCAGCGAATGGTAGGGATTGCTCAGATAGCCGGTGTACCCTTGGAGGCTCCCGTCCTGAAACAGTTTCACAGCGCCCATGCTGAGCAGGCCGTCCTTGGTCAGGGGCGTGCCGCATTGCACGGTGGGGGCCAGCGAGAAGTCGAACCAGCCGTGCTTGGGCAGAAGCTGGACGCGGTTTTTGAGCATCCCCCGTTTGTGGGCGGTCATGTAGTTTTTCCACATGGCCGTGGTGACGCCGCCGTCGTGGGCGGTCGTCACGCCTTTGGCGACATAGTCGTCGGTAGCCCGTTCCACCGCGCCGAGCCATTTTTCCTCGGTCATCTGCGGGGAGGCTGCCAGAACCATCTCCATTGCGGCGGGTTCCTCCACCAATCCGGTGAGGCGGCCGTTGCCGTCATGCCGGAACACGCCGCCCGACGGATTCAGGGTTTCATCCGTGATTCCGGCTGCCTCAAACGCCTTGCTGTTGCACAGGGCCAGATGCCCGGAGATGTGGCGCAGGAACAGCGGGTGATCCGGGGCCATCGCGTCCAGTTCGGCAAGTGTGAAATGCCGCTCTTCGGCAACGGCGGTATCGTCATACCCCGCGCAGAGCAGCCATTCCCCGGCGGGCATATCCGAAAGGGCTTCGCGTACCTTGCGGCGGATGTCGCCGTGCGTCCTCACGTCCCCGATGGGATGGGAATTCACGTCGAGATAGTATTTGTTGTACATGCCCGCGCGCATGAAATGGCTGTGGCAGTCGTAGAAGCCCGGCATCATGAACCGCCCGCCCAGATCGACGATGCGGGTTTCCGGGCCCTGGAACGGGGCCATTTCGGCTTCCGAGCCCACGGCAAGGATGGTTTCGCCGGATACGGCAAGGCAGGAAACGATGGAGCAGCGGGAATCCATCGTCAGGATGGTGCCGTTCCGGTAGATGTGAGTCGCTTGTTGCATGGCTGGCCTCATAAGGGTTGCGGGATCAGGCGGCGCTGGCGGCGCGGTACTTCTTCCATTCCTTCCAGAGCAGGTTGAACAGGATGAAGAGGCTGATGGCGAGGAACGCCGCGCAGACAGGACGGGTGAAGAATACGGAGAAATCCTGATTGGAGATGCTGAGCGCCCTGCGGAAGTTGGTTTCGATGATTCCGGAGAGGATCATGGCGAGGAGCAGGGGGGCGAGCGGGAAGCGCGCCTTGGTCATGATGTAGCCGAGCAACCCGAAACCGGCCATGACGGCGAGGTCGAAGTTGGAGTTGTTCAGGGCGTAGCCGCCCACCACGCACAGGGTGGTGACGAGGGGCATGAGGATGCCGCCGGGAATGAGCACGACCTTGGCGAACAGGCGCACCGCGTAGTAGCCCAGAAGCAGCATGAAGACGTTGGAGACGAACAGGGCGATGAAAATGCTGTAGACGAGCGTGCCCTGTTCCTGGAACAGCAGCGGACCGGGAGTCATGCCCTGGATCATAAGCGCGCCGAGCATGATCGCCGTGACCACGTCGCCGGGCACGCCGAGGGTCAGCAAGGGGATGAGCGCGCCGCCGGTGACGGCGTTGTTGGCGGATTCCGTGGCCGCGATGCCTTCAATGGAGCCCTTGCCGAAAAGTTCGGGATGCTTTGAATGGCGCTTGGTTTCGCTGTAGGCCGCGAATGAGGCCGTGCCCGAGCCCGTGGCCGGGACGATGCCGATGAACGTGCCGATGATCGAGCCGCGGAGCAGGGCGGCCCGGTTTGTCCAGATTTCGGAAAGGGGCATACGCTTGCGCGAGATTTCGGCAGTGGAGAGCTTGCGGCCCATGAACACGTCTTCAACCGTGATCAGCACTTGCGACAGGGCGTACAGGCCGACGAGCGCCGGGACGAGGGATACGCCGTTGATGAGGTCGGGCGAGTCGAAGGTCATGCGCAGATTGCCGGAAAGCGGGTCCATGCCGATCATGGAGATGAGCATGCCGAGCAGCGCCGCGATGCAGCCCTTGAGCAGCGCACCTTCGGACAGCGTCGCCACAATGGTCAGGCCGAAGATGCCGAGGGAGAAATATTCCGGGGCGCTGAAGTCGAGGGCGAAGTGTGCGAGCTGGGGGGCGACCGTGGCCAGCACAAGGCAGGAGAAGATGCCGCCGATGAAGGAGGCGATGGTGGTCATTTCGAGCGCCTTGAGCGATTCCCCGCGGGCGGTGAACTGCGGCCCTTCGAGCATGGTCGCGGCGGCGGCCGCCGTGCCCGGAGTGCCGACGAGGATGGCGGTGATGCTGCCCGCGTAGATGGCCCCGCAGTACATGCCGAGCAGGGAGGAAAAGGCGATGACGGCGGGGAAGCCGAAGGTCAAGGGAATGAGCAGGGCCACGCCCATGACGGCGGTGAGGCCGGGCAGCGCGCCGAAGACGATGCCGAGCGCCACGCCGATGAAGTTGGCGACGAGGGCTTCCAGACTACAGGCCGAACTGAAGGCTGTCATGAACATATCGAACATGGAGTACCGCCTTTTTAGGGAAGAGGGACTTTGAAGAAGATGGCGAACACGGCATACAGGAAGGCTGATATCCCTGCGGAAATAAGAGAGATGTAGAAGGGATTGCGGTATCCGGTCAGCACCTGCGCCCCAGAGAGGAAAACCAGCGTGGAGATGACGAAGCCCGTGCCTTCGGGCCACTCGGCGTCGTAGGCGTATTCCCCGAGGAAAATGAACCCGATGACATAGATGAGGATCCACGCGGCCATCAGTCCGATTTTGACGGCGAGCTTCCTTTCAGGCCAGCAGGCCGCGCTTTCATCCCTGCCCAAGACGGCCCTTGCCACGAGGACAAGCGAGAGCAGGGCCAAGGCGATCGTGACGCCCATCGGGAACGAACCCGCCGAGAAGAAGTCGAGCGCTGCGGGTTCCGGGATCAAGTGTATCTGGTATCCCATGACGCAGCAGAAGGCGAGCAGCGCCAAGCCGATAAAGAAATCCGTCTTATTTTTCATGAAGCGACCCCTCGTCGTGAAAAGGAAGGGCGGGGCGCACCCGCGCTCCGCCCCGGTATTCGTTAGTCAAGCGACTTGCGCCCGGCCAGCACTTCGTCGGCGAGGTCCGAGGACGACTGGATAAGCTGTCCGAATTCCTTGGCGGGGAGATACCCGGCATCAAGGCCGATTTTGTTGAATTTTTCGATGACTTCGGGGTCCTTCATGGCCTTTTCGATGAGGGGTTCGAGCGCGGCGATGCGATCGTCCTTGACCTTGCTGGACACCACGAGGCCGTGCCACGCGCCGAGATCGATCCACTTCTCGTCCGCGGGGGTCATCTTGTCGGCGTACAGTTCGCGGAAGGTTGGCGTATTGGGCAGATCGGCGCGGCGTTCCTTGCGGGAGATGGCGATGACGTTGAAGTCGCCGGAGTTGGCATAAGGCAGAATGTTGGCCGGGACCTGGAAGCCGGCGGTGATGTGCTTGCCGAGCAGGGCGGTGCTCACTTCATGGCCGCTGGTATAGGCGGTATGGCGGATCTTGAGATCGCCGTGGAAGCGGTCGGTCAGCTTCGTCATGTACAGGCGTTGCGTGGAGATGGAGCCGGTAGTCCCGTAGACGGTCCCATCGGGGTTCTTTTCCGCGGCCTGGAGGAATTTTTCCCACGTGTCGATGCCGGAGCTCTTGTTGGTGCTCAGCACGCATTCCATGCTGGCGATGTGGGCGACGGGCTTGATGTTCTTGAGGGTATACCCCACGTTGGTCAGCTTGGGGGTGGTGGCGAGGGCGCTGAAGCCGGGGAAGGCGAGGGTATAGCCGTCGGGACGGGCGCGGAGCATTTCATTGATGCCGATGGCCTGTGCGCCGCCGGGCTTGTTCACGACGTTGATGGTGATGTTGTAGTTCTGCTGGAAGTAGTCGGCGAGGATGCGCGCCGCGATGTCGACGCCGCCTCCGGGGCCGAAGGGCACGATGATGTTGATGGGCTTGTCGTAGGGGTATTCCGCCCGGGCATCCGTGTTGCCGCCGATAAACAGGGAACAGGCGATGAGCAACGAGGCGATGATGCTTTTCTTCATGGCAACTCCATCCTTCTGATTGTGTGGGGGACATGGGCAGGGGACTGCCCCTTCCAGCGCGCCGACGGCATTGTGCCGAAAGGCTCTTGAGAGACATTATATCAAAAAATATGCCAGCCCATTTGAAGGGAAATCGCCGTTTATTGGTATATGGAAAGGGAAAAAGGCGGCATTGGCTGTAACAAAAATGTTACACTATACCATGTTTGTTAACTTTTTGTATCAATATTGTTACTCGGAATGTTCCGCATTTGTTTCCGCAAGCCCTTGAAGCTTGCGCCACAACGTCATCCGGCTGATGCCGAGAAGGTGGGCGGCCTTGCCCATATCCCCTCCGCACCGGGCGACGGCTTGCCGGATGAACCGGGCCTCTTCCCGCGCCATGTGGCTCCTGAGGGTAAGAGGCGGCGAATCCTCGGGCTCTTGGGGGAGGCTCGGCGTTATGGGGGACTCCTCCAGAGGCGGATCTTCCCATAGGGACAAAAGCAATTGTTCCCAGTCCGTCACTTCGGCCATGTGGTTGGCTACGATCGCCATGCGTTCCATGAGGCTGAGCAGTTCGCGGATGTTGCCGGGCCACGGATGGCGCAGCAGGGGACGCTCAAGCTGGGAGACGAGCAGGCTTTCCGCCGGAGGCTCGTCGAGATGTTCCCTCAGATGGGAAACGGCGAGATCCACAATATCCTCAAGCCTTTCCCTGAGTGGCGGGAGGCGCAAAGAGAGCACGTTGAGGCGGTAAAAGAGGTCCGCCCGGAACCGTTCCTCTGCCACAAGCTGGCGGAGATCCTGATGCGTGGCGCACAGGACGCGTACGTCGAGGGGGATCACCTGCGTCCCGCCCACGCGTACCAATTCCCGTTCCTGAAGCACGCGCAGCAGCCGCCCCTGAAGGGTAAGCGGCAAGTCCCCGATTTCGTCGAGGAACAGGGTTCCGGTGTGGGCCAGCTCGAACATGCCCGCCTTGCCCTGACGCCTCGCGCCGGTAAACGCGCCTTCCTCATAGCCGAAAAGTTCGCTTTCCAGCAGCCCTTCGGGGATGGCGGCACAGTTCACGGCCACGAACGGCTTGTCTTTGCGCAGGCTGGCGGCGTGGATGCTTTGGGCGAACAGTTCCTTGCCCGTGCCGGATTCCCCGCAGATGAGCAGGTTGGCGTCCGTGGAGGCGTAGAGTACGCCAAGCTCTTTGAGATGCCGCACGTGCGGGGAGCGGGTACGGATGTCCCCAAACGAGTAGCGCGTGGTAAAACCTTTTGATTTTAGTTTGTTGCGGAGCTTTGCCTCCGCTTTGTAGATGCGCCGGGCGTCGGATATGGAGCAGACCGTCCCCACGTTCTGCCCTTGGAAAAGGATGGGCACGCGGTTGATGACGAGGGTGGTGCCCCGGATGTCGTGGACGCGCCCATGTTCCGCCTTGTCGCCCGCCAGCGTGCCGGGAGAGAAGACGCCGGGCATAACGGTCCGGATGTGCTCTCCGAGGGCTTCTTTTTTCGCGCAGTTGAGGAGGGATTCCGCCGAGGGGGTGATGAGGTTCACTTTGCCCTGTGCGTCGTACACCACGATGCCTTCGTCGATGGCGTCGAGGATGGCTCCGAAGCGCGCGGTGCGCTGGCGTTCGGACCGGCGGGCGCGGGCGACGTTGACCGCCTCAAGGAGCGTCCGCTTGGCGGATATTTCGCCGTCGATGATCTCAAGCGTGGGGAACCCCGCTGCGGTGGCCCATTGGCATACGAGCGTCCCGCGTGCGACGAAGAGCTCCACGTCGGCGGGGTCCAGCTGGATGAGCCGGAGGTGCATCTCGTTTTTGGAGCCGTAAAGGTGTTCCTTGATTCTCATGCCAAGGGCTTTTTCCACGCTGGAGAGACCGGGCAGCGGGGTGGAGTACCGAAAGAACGCGACGTTGCGGACATGCCCCGCATAGGGCTGGAGCGCCTGCAGGAGATCCCATGCGGAGAAGTCGATGGGCACGACGGGTATGGAGGAATTCTGTTTGACGACGTCCACGGTGACGCCGCGGCTGAGGACGACGTCGCAGGTATCCGGGGAGAGGCGTTTCGCCGCTTCGATGGCCTCATCGAAGGCCAGATCCATGAATTTGATGCGGCAGCGCAGATCTTTGGCGACCTGTCTGAAAATCCGGGCATCGAGGCCCTTGTAGGGCGCGATGAGGGTCATTTGAAATTCGTACTGCGGGAGCATCTCTTTTCCCCGTGCGCCCTGCCTCGTTCCCCGGCGCCGGGATGTGAGGGGTAGGAACGCTTTTTGCTTATGGACGGGTGGCATCCGGGCCTGAGCCCGGTTTACAACATTCAACACAAAGGAACCTGTTATGCGATTCAAGACACTGTTTGCAGTATGCGCGCTTTTCGGCAGCCTGTTTCAGTCGTCGCCCTCCCTGTCCGAAACCCTCCGTACGGCATGGCTTGGCGAGCACGAGGCGTTTTTGACATGGTACGCAAAGGAAAAAGGCTGGGACAAGGAAGCCGGATTGGACATCATCATGCTCCGGTTCGATTCCGGCAAGAGCCTCATCGAAAACGTCAGGGCCTACGATTGGGCCATCGCCGGTTGCGGGGCGGTTCCCGCCATGCAGGCCACCATGAGCGATCAGGTGGAAGTGATTGCCATCGCCAACGACGAATCTTCGGCCAACATGATCCTGACCCGCCCCGATAGCCCGATCCTTGCGGAAAAGGGATTCAATCCCGATTTCCCGAATGTCTTCGGGACGCCCGAATCCGTCAAGGGCAAGCTCATCCTGTGCCCCAAAAAAACGTCGGCCCGCTATCTGCTCGACAAATGGCTCGCCGCGCTCGGGCTTGAGGAGAAGGACGTCAAGATCGAGGAACTGGAACCGACACCCGCCCTCGGCGCGTTCAAGAACGGGTACGGCGATATCCTCGCCGTCTGGTCGCCGTTCACCCGCGAGGCCGAAACGCTCGGGTTCAAAGTCGCGGCGCATTCGCAGGATTGCGGTGCAACGCAGCCCGTGCTCCTTGTCGCGGATCGCGCGTTCACGGAAAAGAATCCGGACGCCGTGCGTGCGTTTTTGAAAGTCTACCTGCGGGTTGTGGATGAGATCAAGGCGCAGGGCCCGGAAACATTGGCTCCAGCCTATGTCCGCTTCGCGGAGGCGTGGATGGGCAAAAAGTTTTCCGAGGCCGACGCCATTGCCGAACTGCGGGAACATCCCGTCTTTTCGCTGGAGGAGCAGCTTGCCCTGTTCGGGGAAGATGGGGAAAGCCCGCTGAAGGCATGGCTGGCCGAGATTGCGGCCTTTTCCGAGAAGATGAATCCCGACACGGCGCATCGGCACGCCACGCCCGAAGCCGTCTCGGACCGCTTCCTCAAGGCGCTCAAGTAATCCTCCGAAGACATGGGAAGAAGGCTTTTGCGGCGTTTCCGCAGAGGGCTTTCGGATGCGGCGATTCCGTTTCACCCGGCTTTCCGGCGTTTTTACCCGGAACCGTGTGAAACGGCAACAGAAACGCAATGGGGACTGCCTCTTTCCCGCTACACCAGCGTGAAAACGCCTCCCACCCTGGTCCAGGGGCGGGAGGCGTTTTCATGTGTGGGGCTCAATGGAAAAACTTTTCCCGTATAGGGAGGATGCCCCCGTTTCCCCATCCGGAGAGGGAAAGAGCCCGGAGGGGCATTCCGGGCTCGGCAGGTCCGGATGGAAGGGGTTACTTCCAGAGGGGCTTGCCGCAGGCCTTCAGGTAGGCGTTGATGGTTTCCTTGCCGCCTACGAAGTCGGCCATTTCAGGCCAGACCTTTTCCATCGCGGCCTTTTTCCACACGTCTTCGTCTTCCAGCTGCGAGACTTGGAGGCCGTTGTCGATGAGGTATTTCTTGGCCGCGTCAGCTTGCTCGATCTGGTACTTGAGCACTTTTTCCTGCGCGTATTTACCCGCATCTATCAGCAGTTTCTGCATTTCGGGGGTCATCTTCTTGAAGACGCGCTCGCTGATGACCAGAGGCTGGAGCTGATAGGTGTAATGGACTTCGGTGAGGTATTTCTGGTTGGCTTCATTGAACTTATTGGCCTTGAAGCCGATGTAGCCGTAGCACTGGCCGTCCACGACGCCCTGCTGAAGCGCGGTGAAGGTTTCGGCCCAGGAGATAGGGGTCGGGCTGCCGCCGAAGGCTTTATAAGCGGCGATCAGCACGGCGCTCTGGGGCACGCGGAACTTCAGGCCCTGCATGTCGGCCATCTTGGTGATGGGGCGCTTGGCATTGGAGATGTAGCGGAAGTCCGTATAGGTCCACGTAAGGATACGGAATCCTGATTTTGTGGCATAGCTGTTCAACAATTCCGCAGGAGCGCTGTTGGTGCCCGTTACCACTTCGTCTATGTTGGAGAACAGGTAGGGCAGGGTCAGCAGGCCGAGTTTTTTCTCGAAAGGCACGAGGTTGGCTATGCCGGCCATCGCCATGGGCAGCGTGCCTTTCTGCACGTTGCGGAGGCATTCGCTTTCGTCGCCGAGAGAGCCGCTGTAGAAGCACTGGATCTCGACGTCACCTTTCGTCTTTTCTTCGATGTATTCCTTAAAGGCATTGCCGACCACGCCCATTTCGGAATCTTCAGGATCACCAGCGGCGATTTTCAATGTCTGGCTCGGGGCAGCGGAGGCATAGCCGGTCGACAAGAGCAGGATCATAAGCAGCAGGGACAGGATCTTTGGGCATTTCATCGAGTTTCTCTTCCTTGATGTAAGGGGTTAGAGGCTTGCGACTCACCGTTGGATCATTTTCTTGATGTATCACCTCCCAGGGGAATCGCCGCAAATAATGGGCGACGGGTTGTTTGTGAACGAAAAAAATGTTGGTTTTTTGACATATTCCATGTAATTTCAATAATAAATAATATATATGAGTCAAAATTGATATTTTTATATAAATATAAATAAAAAAATTGAGCATAATTATATATAAAATATACATAATTATGGAAACTACATATATTTTTATAGTATTTTAAGATAATTATGAATATTAATATATAAGCATTCGGTATAATAAAATATTTTTGTTGTCATAGATATATCAGATTCGTATAAGGTTGTCTACAAGCGACATGATAAAAAAATGGCAAGGACGTCATACGTCCCTGAAATAGTGCTCATACATACGGGGCAATCCGCATGTAGGGCATGAGCGTGTGCGGCCCCCGAAGAGGATGTTGATCCGCTGAAAAAGAGAAAGGCCGCGGTGTGATCCGGTAAAATCGAGCTGGATATATGGGGACGGAGGGAGGAAAAGGGGAAGGCTGGGCAGCACCGCGCGGGGGCTGGCGTTTTCAGGGAAAAAATGTTCGTATGCTGACGGTTGCGCGTACGCCCGGAGAGGCGCTCCGCAGCCCTACGAACAACGCTTTCCGGCGTCCCGCGAAGGCCGCCGCACACGCATCAGGAGGGCAGGATGCCGTCTTACGAAGAAGTCCGTTACCATTTCAACCATCATGATCCGTTCGCCCGGCATATGGGCATCGAGCTCCTCGAAGTCGGGTCTGAGCATGGCGTGGCGATCATGCCGCTGGACGAGCGCCACCGCAACGGCATGGGCCACGCGCACGGCGGGGCCATTTTCGCGCTGGTGGACATGACGTTCGCCACGGTTTCCAATGCCGCCGGGCTCTATTGCGTCAACGCCCAGACGAACATTTCCTACCTCGAGCCGGGGCGCATCGGCCCCCTGCGCGGCGAAGCCCGCAAGATCCGCTCAGGCCGGAATCTGGGGACCTATGACGTCCGCATCACCGATTCGGACGGGACGCTGGTCGCCATCGCCACCGTCACCGGGTTTATGACCAAATACCCCATTCAGCCGAAAGGCGCATAGCGCTACAGAGGGTGCGCCGACAACGGAGCAGCCCGTTCCCGAGCATGTGGGACGGGTTTTGTCGTGTCTGGCTTCCAGAAATGAAAAAGGCGGGAGTTCCCCGCCTTTTCCGGTTTGGCCGCCGCTACGGGTTATTTGTGCCCTTCCATGCGGGGCTGGGCTTGATCCTGCCCGAGCTGGGAGTAGGCTTCGAGAAAATCCGCCGCGTTGACCGCTCCCGTGGCGAAGGACTTCATGGCTTCGTCGTGCAGCAGTTCCAGCACTTCGCGCTTGATGTCCACGTATTCGGGCATGGCCATCATGTCGAAGGTGCGCGGGCGGGGCAGGTTGACGTCCATGACCTTCTTGACCTGGCAAGGCTGATTCGTCAGCACGACCAGACGGTCGGCAAGGAAAATGCCTTCCTCCAGCTCGGAGGTGACGAACAGGTTGGTCCCCCGGTGCTCCTCAAAAAGGCGCACGTAGTATTCCTGCATGAGGGCGCGGGTCATGGCGTCCAGACCGCGGAAGGGCTCGTCCATCATCATGACCTTCGGCTGGTTGATCATGGCGCGGACCAGTTCGGCGCGGCGCTGCATACCGCCCGAGAGCTGCGAGGGGTACTTGCTGCGGAAATCCTCGAGGCCGACCATTTCCAGCAGCTTCATGGTTGTGTTTTCGAGGTCCTTGCCGCTCAGCTCGCCGCGCACGCGGGGGCCGTAGCTGACGTTTTCGAACACGGTCATCCACGGGAACAGCGCGGTCTCCTGAAACACGACCAGACGGTCGGGTCCGGGGCCGGAGACTTTTTCCCCGTCAATGAGGATGCTGCCCGCGTCGGGCGTCTCATAGCCCGCCAGCATGTTGATGAGCGCCGACTTGCCGCAGCCCGACGGCCCGATGAGGACGGTGAGCTTGCTTTTTTCCAGCGTGAAGGAACAATCCTTGATGACTTCCTTATGCAGGGGGCCGATGCCGTAGCCTTTGCAGAGGTCGGCGATCTGCATTTCGCCGTATCCCATACCGATGTCGCTCATGGTCGCCTCTCTTTAGAATGTACGCAGCCACGGGGTCATGCGGGCGCCCGCGAAGCGGATGATGGCCGAACAGACGTATCCGGCTATGCCGATGCTCATCATGCCGATGATGATGACCGGGAATTCGCCCGCAACGTAGGCGCTCCACGTCAGGTAGCCGAGGCCGGTGCGGCTGGCGATCATTTCGGCGGCGACCACGACGGCCCACGTCACGCCCATGCCGACGGTCATGCCGACGACGATGCTCGGAAGGCTGCCGGGAAGCAGGATGTGCCAGAACATGTCGGAACGCGAGGAACCGAGGGAGCGGGCGGCCCGCAGGTAGCGGGCGTCGATGCTGCGCACGCCGTCCACGATGTTGATCACGACGATGAAGAACGCCCCGAGGAAGGTAACGAAGACCATGCTCATTTCAGGGGTGGGCCAGAAGATGACCGCGACCGGAACCCACGCCAGCGGCGGAACCGGGCGCATGATTTCGAACACAGGATAGATGAGGCTGTGCGCCGTCTTGCTGGCCCCGAGGAGCAGGCCCAGCGGGATGCCGATGGCCTGCGCGAGGACGAAGCCGCCCACGATGCGCATCATGCTGTCGCGCCACGAGATCCAGTAGAAGGCGTCGGTAAGCTGCTTGCCCATGGAGCCGATGACGGACGAGGGCGCGGGGACGTTGCCGATGATAGGCACGTGCAGGCGGGTGCAGATTTCCCAAACGACGGTGAACACGATGATGGATATGATGCCGCGCCGCGCGGTTGCGCTGCACAGGCTCTTTTTGATCGACGACATGGTGTCTCCTTCGGTTACATTTCCCGTTCGCCGGCCTTGAATGCCTTGAGGGCTTCCTCATGGACGGCGGAGATGCATTCTTCCTTCAGCCGCGTGTAGGTCGGCGAGGACAGCACGCGGAAGTCGCGGGGGCGGGGGATGTCCACGTCGAGGATCTTTTTGATGGTCGCGGGGCGGGTGGTCATGATGTAGACCTTGCTCCCGAGGAAGATGGCCTCTTCAAGGTCGTGCGTGATGAAGAAGACGGTGGTCTTGCTCCTATCGTACACCTGAAGCAGGAACTGGTGCACCACGGTCTTGGTCAGGGCGTCCATGGCCCGGAACGGCTCGTCGAGCAGGAGCACGCGGGGGTTGTTCATCATGGCCCGGGCGATTTCCACGCGGCGGCGCATACCCGAGGAGATTTCGCTCGGGTAGTTGTTCTCGATGCCCATGAGGCCCATTTGGCCGAGCATCTCCATGGCCTTGTCCTCCGCCTCTTCCTTGCGCATGGCCTTCTGGACGATGGGCCCGAAGGTGACGTTCTCAAGCACGGTGAACCATGGGAACAGCGCGCCGTTCTGGAAGACCACGATGCGGTCGGAGCCGGGCTGCGCCTGCTTGTCGGCGGAGCAGAGCACTTCGCCGTCGAGGAGGATTTCTCCGCTGCTGATGCTGTGGAAGCCCGCGATGGCGTTGAGGAGGGTTGTTTTGCCGCATCCCGAAGGGCCGACGACCACGCAGAACTCGCCGGGGGCGATGTCCATGGTGCAGCGGTCCACGGCAAGGACCTTGGCGCCGTCGGGATCGTATATCTTGCTGACGTTGTTGATCTGGATGTGCCCGCGCGTGGGCGTTTCGTTGCCGCTCATCGTACTTCCTCCCTGACCTTCCACTGCATGAGGCGGTTGCCTATCATACGGATGAGCAAGCTGCTCAACGAGCCGATGACGCCGAGCGTGATCATGGCGATGATGATCACGGGGTATTGCACCAGCATAAACGAGTTCCAGATGAGGTAGCCGAGGCCGTATTCGCCCGCGAGCATTTCGCCCGCGACCAGCGAGAACCACGCGTACCCCATGCTGATCTGAAGGCCGGTGAAGATGAACGGCATGGCGCCCGGCAGGATGACCTTGAAGAATACGTCGCGGGGCCGTGCGCCGAGTGAGCGGGCCGCGCGGAAATAGGATTCGTCGATGGACTCCACGCCGAGCAGGGTGTTGAGCACCGTGGCGAAGTAGGAACCGAGGAACGTCAGGAACACGATGGACGCCTCACGTCCGGGCCACATCAGGATCGCCAGCGGGACCCATGCCAGCATGGGGATGGGGCGCAGGGTTTCGAGCAGCGGGAAGGAGTAGTCCTTGAACGTCTTGTTCCAGCCCATGAACAGGCCGGTGGGCACGCCGAGGAGCGTGGCGAGCATGAAGGCCTGGAATACGCGCCAGACGCTGATGCCGATGTGGGCGTAATAGTCGCTGGTATAGATGGAGATCCCGTAGATGGGGTCTTTGGAGACCCATTCCTGGAAGCTGGCCACGGGGCCGGGGAGCTTTTCAAAATAGGGCAGCTGGAAATATTCCGTCGTCAGGTACCAGAAGAGTACGAAGGCCACCAGACCGAGCGCGTTCAGGTATGGGGTCGGACTCTTCAGCCAGAGTTTCGTATTCGCCAGCGTCACTTCCCAGGCGCTTGGGCCTTTGGTCGTCTGGCGTTGCATGATGGCTTGGCTCATGGGGTTCCCCTCGGGGTTGGGGTGGGTTCAGCTTTGTGAAAAGCCCGTTTGAGGCGCAGGGGCTGAGACGCCGCCCTCAGGGGAGGGCCCGCCGCAAACGGTTTTCGTTGCGGTTCCGCTCCGGCGGGGAACGGAACCGCTGGGACCGGTTAGTTCTTGAAGGGGCAGTCGGCCGCCTTGGCACCCTTGATCACGCCGAGGGCGGCGTCGGGGCTGGCGGGAGCGTATCCGGCTTCCTTGAAGACTTCGCGGGCGAGCGTGTCGTCGACGGTGCCGTCGGGGAGCTTTTCCATGCTGATGATCTTGGACTTGAAGAGGAAGGGCGCGACTTCAACGATGTTGGCGTTTTCACGGTCGCCGAAATAGAAGTTCTTCCATTCGCGGACGGGGTCGGAACTGTCGGAGGGGACGAGGCCGTAGATGGAGTACCACAGCACGTTCTTCGGGATGCCGGTGGCGTACTTGGAAACCATATTGATGACGTTTTCCCAGTTGGCGGGATCGAGCATGTAGCGCTGTGCTTCGAGTTCGGCGCGCAGGTAGCCCTTGGCCACGTCGCGGTGGTTCTTCACAAAGTCGGCGCGCATGTTCAGGATGCCGAGGTCGGGGTTGTCGCAGGCGCTGCCGTCGGCCACGATGCGGGCGGTGCCTTCGCCTACGTCAGTGGCGATACGGGACAGGGTGGGCTCCCACAGGGAGGCGGCGTCGATCTTGCCGATGCGGAAGTTGGTGGCGATGACTTCGATGGACTGGTTCAGGTATTCGCCCGGCTTCACGTTATACTTTTCAAAGAAACGGCGGAGGTACTGGTCGGACGCGCTGCCCTTGGGGGCGGCGATGATCTTGCCGTCGAGCCAGCGGGCGACTTCTTCGTTGCTCTTGAATTCGGGGGCGTCCTTGCGGACCACGACGAGCGAGCAGCGGGTGCCCTTGGACATGCCGAGGGTGGCGACCATCTTGATTTCCGCCTGCTTCGGCTTGGAGCAGAGGATGGTGGCGGGCATGACGCTCATGTAGCCGACCTGCGCCTTGTTCGCCAGCATGTTGTTGGCGACGACGGTGCCTTGCAGGGCGGGCTGAAATTCGATTTCCGTACCGGCGGGGGTATACTTCTTCCAGAGCCCCAGTTCGGCGTTGACGATGGCCTGATAGGAGATGGTGTCATAGGGCTGGAAGCCGACGACGAACT
The DNA here is from genome assembly GCF_000701705.1 of Bilophila wadsworthia ATCC 49260. Classification (GTDB taxonomy): domain Bacteria; phylum Desulfobacterota; class Desulfovibrionia; order Desulfovibrionales; family Desulfovibrionaceae; genus Bilophila; species Bilophila wadsworthia. The sequence continues at coordinate 56,163 of NZ_JNJP01000003.1, forward strand.
TTTCCGCAGCGGCGGGGGAGGCGAGCAGACCGAGGGAGAGCGCGAGCGTTCCGAGAAGAGACTTGATCTTCATGGCTGTTTCCTGTCGTAAAGCGTCACAGTGTGGATGCGGGGCATCCGGGACGTACCGCGTTCTTCCGCCAGGCGGCCAGCCTGAGGCGAAGGGACGAGCGCCGAGAGACGGAGGCTTTGCGGAAAAGCCCGTCGGGCGGAACGGCACATCCGGACCGGAATCGACATGGGAAAACAAGGCGCGTGGAGGGAACGGCCCCCAAGAGGAGACGAAAGGCCGTTCCCGGTCCGCTAGGCGGACGCGGGGGGAGGCAGGGGAAAGGCGACGAGGCCGCGCCAAGAGGGGAGGAGGGCCGAGACGGCTTCACTGAGCCGGACAGGAGGTTCCGGCTGAAGCATGGGGGAAAGTCCGCTCAGGGCAAAGGGCGGCTGAGAACCGCGGGTCTTCTTCTGAAACGATTTCTCGGCAGGCGCTGGGAGCTCGTCCGGCTGGCCTTTGAGCACAGCGGGCAGCCGGTTGTCCAGCAACTCGGCGGCGGGAGCCATTTCCGCATGATGGGTGGGGCGTACGTTCAGTTCCCTTTCCGCTCCCGCGAGCAACATCCCGCCCGCCGCGAACAGGAGCAACGCGGCGACCTGCACGAACACCGTGCGGAAAAGCGAGAGTCTTTCGGAAGCGTATCGCATACATCATTCCCTTGTTCAGAAGACGCCTGAACGGTTGGGCTGTATGGGGACTATGGACGCCTGTGCCTCAAAGGACTTTGTTCCTGTGAGAACAAGAGAGCACGTTTTTCGAGTGGGTGTCAATGGGCTTTGGCAGGCATATGCATAGGTTAGGAGCTTTAACGTACTCATTCTGAGAGGTATAAAAGCAATAGCGGCGCTTCACCATAAGGGGTATAAGGCATATGGATTATCAATCAAATCATATGAATAAAATGAGGTAACTTTTTGTATACATTCGACAAAAATCATTTACGAATTGGAAATTTTTTTTGATCTGCCGTGCCGACTGTATGGGGATTGGAATTATCATTTTATATTATATTGATATTTATAGTGAAAATATTTTGTGAATAAAAAGGCATGTGCTCCCGCGAGCAGGTCCTGCCAGTTCTAATCCGTTTGGGTACGCGGAAATACAGCTTTCCGCACACCGCGAGGCGGCAAACATGGGTTGGGGGCCGCAAATGAAGGCGATTTGAAAAAAGAGAGCGGAGCACCGGACGGGAAAGCCTTTCGTGTAGCCGAGGGAACGGGATTGGAACCCGCATATACGGGAGGCTAGTTGTATCACATATCCGCCAGCGCATGGCAGCGTACGGAACGCTGCCCGATTCATTATGGAACCTGCTGCATGTGAATGTGCTCTCATAGGGGAAGGCTCTTGGGCGGTTTCCCAAGAACCGCATGGAGAAACAGCCCTCCCTTGAGGCGGGAAGGCTGTCCGTTCATAGCGGAACACCCCGTCCGCGCTAAGCTTGTTCCTGGGTATCCGTTTGCTGCGGGTACAGCCACGTCTGGAGCATGGAACAGATCTGCTCGATGTCCACAGGCTTGCCCAAATGCCCATTCATACCGGAACACAGGGAGCGCTCGACGTCTTCCGCAAAGACGCTGGCGGACAGTGCGAAAATGGGGATGCTGGCGGCGTCTTCACGGGGCAGCGCACGGATGGTCCGGGCCGCGTCAAGGCCATCCATGATCGGCATTTGTATATCCATGAGGATCGCGGCGTATTCCCCCGGAGCGGAACGCTCAAACAGGTCCACGGCCACCTTGCCGTTCTCGGCGTGGACGACCCTCAGGTTTATGTAGCCAAGCAGATTTTCAAGGACTTCAGCATTCAATCCGTCATCTTCGGCAAGGAGGAGCGTCTCTCCACGGAAGAGACAGCGCTCCTCCGCGTTTTCTCCGGCTGTATCGTGTTTTTCTGCCGTTTCGGTGCGCTCCAGAGGGATATCCACGGTGAAGCGCGTTCCCTTGCCCAGTTCGCTGTCCACAGCGATGGAGCCTCCCATCAAAGCAGTCAGGTTGCCGATAATGGCAAGCCCCAGCCCGCTCCCCGACCTTTTCCGCCGGGGGGCGGCATCTTGCTCGAAGGGGAGGAACATCCGTTTCTGGAAGGCATTGCTCATGCCGATCCCGTTGTCTGAGACGATGAAGCGCACAGTCTCCTGCCGCCCCGTACGCCGTAACGATTCGACGCGGAGGGTCACTTTCCCGTTTTCATCCACGAATTTAAGGGCGTTGGATAAAAGGTTCATCAGTATCTGCTTGAGCCGCATGGGATCGCCGACATACATCCGTCCGACGCGGGGATCGACGGACGTTTCGAAAACAATGCCCTTGGCTGTGGCGCTGCTGGAGGTGAACAGCGTCACATCGTCAATGATCCCAGCAAGATCAAATGGTTCTGAGGCCAATTGCATCTTGCCGCTTTCGATTTTGGAAACGTCAAGGATGTCATTGACCAAGGAAAGCTGGAACTGGGAGGCGAGGGCTATTTTGTCTATGCATTCGTTGAGGCGTTCAGGATCGCCGGCGTTCTTTTTGGCGATTGCGGTCAGGCCTATGATGGCGCTCATGGGCGTGCGGATATCATGGGACATGCGTGACAAGAAAACGCTTTTGGCCCGATTGGCTTCTTCGGCCTGCTCTTTTTTGCGGTTGATTTGGAACGTGGCTCCGCCGATGCCGAGCACGCCGATAAACCCGATCAAGCCGAATGTCAGCCCAACCATACTGTTGCGTTGCTCAACCGAGGCAAGGATGGGAAAGGCGGAAATGGATACGCTGATGCCGCCGAGCACGTCCCCGATTTTGTTTCTCTGATGGCATTGCAGGCAGCTTTCCTCCGCCCGCAGCGGTGCCATATAACGGTAATACGCACCCCTCCGTCCCGGAACAAGCTGAAACCGCTCGGTCTTTCCCGCATCGAAGTCGAGCAGGGCACTCGTTTCCCATTGGTCGGGGCGGTTTTGCGGGCGTTTGGGGGACAAGCCGCAAATATGGAAGTTCATCGTCTTGGACTGGAAGCGTTCCGCGATTTGCCGGGTCATATAGGCTGGATTGAACCTGACAAGCCGCCGCCCGTCCGCGGTGAGGAGCGTGCGCTGATCTTCGGGAAGCCACGGGTTGGGCTGGCAATTGGGCTGTTCGGTGGCCCAGACGCCGCCCCGGTCGGCATTCCAGCCGCGTGTATTCACGATGCTGGAAAAGAGGGTCCTGGTCTGGATCTGCGCCAGCTCTGTGGCATTTTCATCTTCACGCTGCACGGTCCATTGAAAAAGCGCGAAGAGCAGAAGGCACCAGAGCAAGCTCAACAGGAGAGGAAGTCGCAGCACATGCCAGCGTAGAGCAATCATCTGTTTTTCCTAGCTGTGAAAGGCGGATGCCTTCTATTGTTTGAAAAATCTTTTTTATTGTATGTCCACCTTCCCATCAGATCAAGGCGGAATAAAGAATAGAGTGTTCTGTTTTATTTAACATTTTATTGTAAATAACATTGAATACGATAAATGGCATGGATGGCATATCGGACGGAACGGATATGATCGTTACGTATTGCCAAGGGCAAGAAGCAGCACTTTGCAAGCGGTATTTTTGCCGCATCGTCTGAAATCCCCTATTTTTTGCGAAAAGAAAATCTTGATCCGCTTCCCGGCACGCTTCTCATTGCCGTCTATGCCGCTGGGCACTACTCTGCGTGTAACCCTCCGAATGGCATATCGTTTATTTCTACGAGGAGGGGCTGGACAACACCTTTTTATCATTCCCTGCAAGGAGTCCCTTATGCCCGCAGCATCTTCCCGTTCGCCTCATCTGACGAAGGCGACGAAAGCGTTTGTCGACGCCATCACCGCTGAAAACAATCCGCCTCTGTATACCCTTCCGCCCCAGGCCGCCCGAAGGATTCTGGCGGACGCGCAGGCCAAACCGATCAAGAAACTCGCGATGGACATGCATGACGAAGATTTGCCCGTAGGGCCCACGGGTAAGGTCCCAACCCGGTTCATCCGGCCCGAAGGGGCTGGCGGAAAGCTGCCGATCGTTTTTTACTTCCACGGCGGCGGCTGGATCCTGGGGGACAAGGATACGCATGATCGTCTGGTGCGCGAGCTTGCCAAAGGAGCCAAGGCCGCCGTGGTCTATCCGAACTACACGCCGTCGCCCGAGGCCCAATATCCCGTACCGCTCGAACAGGCTTATGCCGCCATGCTCTATATTATTGAACATGCCGACGCCTACGGTTTGGATCCGAGCCGGATCGCCGTGGCGGGGGACAGTGTGGGCGGCAACATGGCCACGGTGATGACGCTGCTCGCCAAAGAGCGGAAAGGGCCGGAGATTGCGTTCCAGCTTCTGCTGTACCCGGTGACGGATGCCAACTTCGATACGGAATCGTACCGTACCTTCGCCGAGGGCCCTTGGCTGACCCGCGAAGCCATGAAATGGTTCTGGGATGCCTATGCCCCGGACGCGCGCCGCCGCGGCGAGATCACCGCCTCCCCGTTGAGGGCCACGCCGGAACAGCTCGCCGGGCTTCCCCCGGCCATGATCATCACGGCGGAAAACGACGTGCTGCGCGATGAGGGCGAGGCCTACGCCCGCAAGCTGATCGAGGCCGGAGTGCATGTGGCCTGCGTGCGTTACAACAACACGCATCATGATTTTATGATGCTGAACGCCCTTGCGGAAACGACGCCGACACGCGCCGCCGTGGCGCAGGCCGCCGCCGCGCTCAAGAAAATGTTGCACTGATTCGAGTGACGGCTGTGCCCCCGGCCGGAGCCCATCGGCCGCCGGAATGAGGCGCCCGTAACGGAAATGTTGCGGGCGCCTTTCCCTGTGCGCCTTCCGTCTCTGGACAGGCCCTCCGTTCATAGCTATTTTAGGGGCGGTTACTGCTTCTTCTTTTCCGGGCGCTCTCGGACGGAAGAAAGGTCTGATGAGGAGCCGTTTTTATGGTTGAACAAGACGAACTTTTGGAAATGCTTCCCTGTTCCCACTGCAAGAACGAAAAACCCCACTTGGTTTCGTGCAGGCCAGAAGGACGGACAGCGGATTTGTGGCGTGTGGAATGCCCCTGCGAGAAGGCCCCGACCCAGTGGTCCGTGTCCAAGACCGCGGCTGTCCGCCTCTGGAACAGGTATATGACCAATATGAAGGAATAGCTTGCCGCTTCCGGATTCCGGCGTCCTCGGAAGGGCGCTCCGACCTTCGCGGGGAGGCTCTCCGCGAGTCCGTTTCGGCTACACAAAAATCCCTCGTGACGTGAACGCCACGAGGGATTTTTGTGGGGAATCTCTCCGCGCGGCGGGTTGTACGCCGCGCTGCTGCCCTCTTCTACGAAATGCTTTGGAGAGGGAGGGGAGAAGGAACCGGATCCTTTGGGATGAGGGTTCCTTCTCCGGCTCTCTTTATTCTTGTACGATTTCCTTCACTTCATCGCCATAGGGGTCGCGCACGATCTTGGTTTCCTTCAACAGGACGGACCAGCGGCGCAGCGTACCGATGATGACGAAGCCCATCATGACCATGACCAGCACGCTCAGCGAGGCAAGCAGGTACTTCTGGGTGGGGATGTACTGGTACATGATCAGCCAGATGCCCGCCCAGAAGGTGATGAAGGTCATGAAGATGCCGGGGGCGGCGGTGATCCACGCGTACTTGGTCTTGTTCATGCGCAGCAGCATGGTCGTGCCGATGAGCAGCGTCACCGAGGCGAGGAGCTGGTTGCTGATGCCGAACAGGGGCCAGATGCTGGAAATGTCGCCGGTGTAGACGAGATAGCCCCACGCGCCCGTGAACAGGAAGCTGGTCACGACGATGCCGGGCCACCAGTTCTTGTCGCCGAACTTGGGGATGACCTTGCCGATCATTTCCTGCAGGAAGAAACGGCCAACGCGGGTGCCGGCGTCCACGGCGGTCAGGATGAATACCGCTTCAAACATGATGGCGAAGTGGTACCAGTAGCTCATGAGGTGGGCCATCCACGGGATCTGGCCGAAGATGTGGGCCATGCCCACGGCGAGGGACACGGAACCGCCGGGGCGGTGCATCAGGCTTTCGGCCACCTCCTTTTCCAGCGTGGGCAGGTCGACGACGGACATGCCGAGCGCCGCGAACTTGTCGGCCGGGGCGTTGATGGCGAAGTAGTCGGCGGGCACGAGCACGCAGGCGGCGATCAGGGCCATGATGGCCACGAAGCCTTCAACGAGCATGGCGCCGTAACCGACGAACAGCACGTCGCGTTCCTTGCCGATCATCTTGGGCGTGGTGCCCGTGCCGATGGTGGCGTGGAAGCCGGAGAGCGCGCCGCAGGCGATGGTGATGAAGATGAACGGAATCACCGGGCCGCCGACGATGGGGCCGCCGCCCTTGGTGAATTCGGTGAACGCGGGCATGTTGAAGTCGGGCATGACGAACACGATGCCGAGGGCCAGCGCGCCGATGGTGCCGATCTTCAGGAAGGTGGACAGGTAGTCGCGCGGCAGGAGCAGCATCCACACGGGCAGGACCGACGCGGCGAAGCCGTACACCGGGATCAGGATGGACATGGGCTTCTTGTCGATGTCGAGCCAGCCGAATGTTTCAGGATGGGCGGCGACATAAGGCCCGGTCAGGATGCACAGGGCAAGCAGGACCACGCCGATGATGGAGGCGCCGAGCACATCGCCCTTGCGCCAGATCTGCATGTACAGGCCCATGATGATGGCGATCGGGATGGTCGCGGCCACGGTGTAGGTGGACCACAGGCTGTTGTGCATGGCGTTGACCACGGCGATGGACAGGCCCGCCAGCGTCAGCAGGAGGATGGCAAGCACGGCCCACGCCGCTACGGAGCCGGTCGTCTTGTCGATTTCCTGTGAGGCGATGTAGGCGAGGCTCTGCCCCCGGTGCCGCACCGAGGCGAACAGCACGACCATATCGTGCACGCCGCCCGCGAGCACGCAGCCGATGAGAATCCAGAGCAGGCCGGGCATGTAGCCGAACTGGGCGGCCAGCACGGGTCCGAGCAGGGGGCCGGCTGCGGCGATGGCGGCGAAATGGTGCCCGAAGAGCACGTACTTGTTGGTATCCACATAGTCGTGGCCGTCGGAGTACTTGACGGCCGGCGTCACACGGGCGTCATTCAGGTTCAGCACCTTGTTTGCAATGAACAGGCCGTAAAAACGATACCCTATCGCAAAGATACACAAGGCTGCGAAAACCACCGTAAGAGCGTTCATACGAAACCTCTGTTGGTGAAGGTGGCACATACGGCGATCGGGCGTCCGCCGCGATCGTATCCTCTAACCCCTCTCCCGTGTGCCGTCCGGCATCGCTCAGGAGCGGTCCTCATATATGAATTCAAGGGAAACGGTTCCCCTGTTGCATCCGTCGGGATGCGTCCCGCGGGCCCCTCGCCCGCGGCATATGGATCGGTGTTGTCTTTTGTTGTGGGAAAAGCTCCGCGAGCGCTGTCCGCACCCGGAGACCTGTTTGCAGGATCAAACAGTCAGAGGGCGCATAGGCGCGGCGTCGGGCAAACCGGGGGCGTGGAGCCGCCTCTCCGTCGTCGTTTCGCCGGAGCCTGCTGCCTCTTTTGGGGCGCAGGTGGGGAGAAACTCCCTTTCAGAGGAGCTCGCCCGTCAGCACGGGACGGCGGGAAGATCGGCCGGTCTGGGAGGCGTCGCGTCGCGGTCAGGCGAGCAGGGGAGGGGGCAGGGCGAAGGAGACGGGGCCGTCCCATCCCGCATAGGGGAGGAAGGCCTTTTCGTAGGCGGGGAGAATCCGTTCGGCAAAGGCGGGCGTGGGCAAGGCCGACGCGAACGGCTGGAAACCGTGATGGCGCGCCAGAAGGTTGTGCTGTGTGGGCTGGTTCAGGCGCTGCGGGCTCTTGACCTCCTGCATTTCCTCGTGCCGGAACAAGAGGCGCGTTTCGGACAGCTCAACGGACTCCCACGGCAGCAATGACGTGGGACGCAACAAGCCTTCGTTGGGGAGGTTGTCGACGATGGGCACGGGGCGATCATTGGACGTAAGCAATCCGCCAAAGAACAGGATAACACTCATCAGACCCATGAGCAGCATGTGCCATGTGGGTGAGAGGCTGTTTCTTTGGCTGGCGTACATATTCCGTATCCCGTGTTCTTGTGTCTGCCGACTTTGTACTGTTTGGAACAATCGGTAATCTCGTCAGGAATGATTGTCAATGAGATGTTGAAGCGCCTTTCTCACGGGAAAGGGATGTTTTCTCATCGGATCGCACAAATTGTGGGTTGCTTACAGGCGGATTCTCAAAGAAACGGTTTCTGATATTTCGAAAACGTTATAAAAAAGTTTTTTAGCGTTTTGAATACGAAAAAAGAGCGGAAACAATGCTTCAGGTAGACAGCGTATTGCAAAAGCGGAAAAATGTTCTCGTAATATACGAAAAAGACACGAATACGGCATCAAAATGCCTGTTTCTTTTTTCCGTGCGGTGAAAATCAGGTACGGATTCTCCGGAGGGTGTCCCTTTATTGGACTTACAACGTTTGTGCTGCGTTGGCTATTGGATATCGACATTCATACATATTACGCATTGTATGGATTGCAAAATGCATTTACATTGCTGGATGGGTTCCATGCCGTTCTTTTGCATGAAAAAAAGACCGACAGCCTCCTTTCAGTTCCCCTCCGCTGCCTCTGTTTGCGGCGCTCCGTTTCTCTTTGTAAAAATAAAGAAATGTTGGGCTGTTAGGAGGGGTTGATACGAACAGTTCTTGTGTCTCCATGTAGCAACGATGTCATCCTCAACGGTTTTCCGGGCAACGCTTCCTCCGGAGGGATGACATGCAAGGGGAGGATGGTGTCCGTGTTGCGGGGAAAGGCGGCATCCGGAAGTTTCTTGTATGGCGCCCATGACATATCGTAACAAAACAACTTTTCCGTCTAGACTAATGATTTTTGAACACGTAGAATAACGGCGTAAGGAACCCGTATCAGCGCGGAGCCCCGTCGGATGAGCGTGCCGATTTCTCAGGGGAGGGAAGCTGGCCGCTGCATCGAGAAGATAACAACAAGGTATAGAGCATGGAACAGATGTGTACAGCCGTATTCGCATTTCTGGAGAGCGCCAAGCCGTTTTTTCAGTACGGCAATCCCCTTCAGGAACTGTTGCCTTTTTTTGTCCGGGCGCTCGGCGGCATCCTGCCCTTGGATGCGCTGGCGATCGTCCGCATGGAAGGGAAAAAAGGCGTGTGCGAGACGGCGTGCTGGAGCGGGACGCCGCATCTGCCCGAAGCGCTGATGCTCCGTGCCTTTAACGGAAAAGAGTTCCCCAAGGCGTTTGATACCCCGTTTTCGGAGGAGGCGCTCGCCGCGTTGTTCCCGGAGGAAACGGCCGGAAAGCTCAACTGGCTGGCGTTGCCCATTGCTTGCGACGCCGATGCGCTCGGCTTGCTGTTTGTCGGCAGGGAGTCCGGAGAAACGGAGTGGCCGGATCGGGAGCGGGATTTTTTACGGCTTGTGTGCGCCATGCTCGGGTTTTTCTTCGCGGGAAAAGCACATTGCGAACAGCAATCGTTTCATATCGGCGTGCTCAACGCGGCGATGGATCAGGTGAAAGTCGGTTTGTACGTCACCGATCCCCACACGGACGCCATCCTGTATATGAATAAATTCATGAAGGATGTTTTCAAGCTGGAACATCCCGAGGGGAAGATCTGCTGGCAGGTGCTGCAATCCGGGATGAACGGGCGCTGCCCGTTCTGCCCTGTGGACAGGCTCATGGCCGACGCGAATCAGAATCAGGTCTTTCGGTGGGAGGAGCGGAACACGCTGACGTGGCGGATCTATGACAACAGCGACAGCCTGATGCGCTGGACGGACGGTTCCCTCGTACACTTGCAGCAGTCTGTGGATATTACGGATTCCCTCCGCCTGCACAAGGAGGCGAACTACGACGAACTGACCGGGCTTTTGAACCGCAGGGCGGGGAAGGCCGCGCTTGCCGACGCGCTGGTACGCCTCGACAGGGAAGAATCTTCCTTGATCGTGGGGATGTTCGATTTGGACAGGCTCAAGGAAGTCAACGATGTATACGGCCATGGGGAAGGCGACCGTGCATTGCGCACCATCGCGCAGGAGATGCAGCGGAGCTTGCACGCGCCGGACATGTGCTTCCGGCTCAGCGGGGACGAGTTCGTCGTCCTGTTCCACAATACCAACCGCCACGCCGTGGACGGGCTGGTGGCGGGCGTGCTGGAACGGCTGAAGGCACGGCGGGAACAGCTTGGCCTCCCCTATTCGCTGGAGTTCAGTTTCGGCTGTTTCAAGGTGATGCCGGGGTGCGGGATGACGGTGACCGAGGTACTCTCAAAAGCCGACGAAAGCATGTATGAGCAAAAGAAACGTGCCCATATCCGCAAAGCGGAACGGCTGCTTCAAGAGAAACAAGGGGTTGGGGATATCCCCCCGGAAGCTCTCGAGTACGATTCGCTGCGCCTGTACAATGCGCTGGTGAAAAGCACCGATTCTTATATCTTTGTTTCCAACATGAAGACCGGAATATTCCGTTACTCGCCGTCGATGGTGGAGGAGTTCGGCCTCCCGCAGTCCATCGTGGAAAATGCCGCCGCCGTCTGGGGAAGCAAGGTACACCCGGACGACAAGGCCGCTTTCATGGAGGCCAATCAGATCATCGCTGACGGGCGGTCCGACTTCCATTGCGTTGAGTACCGGGCAAAAAACCGTAAGGGCGAGTGGATCTGGGTCCGCTGCCGGGGCTATCTGGAGCGCGATGGGGACGGCGAGCCGAGCCTGTTCGCCGGGTTCATCACCAATCTGGGCCAGAAAAACAAAATCGATCACGTGACCGGGCTGTTCAACAAGCTGAAATTCGAAGAGGACATCGAGTCCATGCTGGAGAAGCGGCCCGAGCATCCCCTGCATCTGCTCGTCCTCGGTCTGGATGGCTTCAAGCATATCAACGAATTGTATGGCAAAAGCTTCGGGGATGAGATCCTGCGCGTGATCGGCCAGCGGATTCAGGGGATGCTCCCGCTTTCGGCTTCGGTATACCGCTTGGACGGTGACGAATTCGGCATCACGGTGAGTGGGGAACGGTTTGAAATGATGGAGCTGTACCGCTCCCTTTCGGAAAGCTTCCGTTCCCAGCAGGAATACGACGGCAAGAAGTATTTTTGCACCATCTCGGCGGGCAGCGCGAGCTATCCCGAGGACGCCTCAGGCTATACGGAATTGTCGGAGTATGCCAGCCATTCGCTGAAGTACGCCAAAAAGCTCGGCAGAAACCGGATCGTCTTTTTCAGCCGCGCCATCCTCGAACAGGAAATGCGTTCGCTGGAGTTGGTGGAATTGCTGCGCGAGAGCATCGAGCGGCAGTTCGAAGGGTTTGAGCTTGTCTATCAGCCGCAGATAGCCGTGGATACGCGGCATGTGGTGGGCGCGGAAGCGCTGGCCCGCTGGACGTGCACGAAGTACGGCCCCGTGTCCCCCGGCGAGTTTATCCCCCTGTTGGAGCAGAGCGGGCTCATCATCCCCTTCGGCAGGTGGGTATTCCGGGAGGCCGCAGCACAGTGCAAGGCATGGACGAAAAGCCGCCCTGATTTTAAAATCAGTATCAATCTTTCATACTTGCAAGTCGTTTCAAACAGCATGGTTCCGTTTATCAACAACACGTTGGAGCGGCTGGATCTGTCCCCCGCGAATCTGACGGTTGAATTTACGGAAAGCTGCATGATCCGTGAAAATGCCCGTATCAGGGCTGTGTTCGAGAGCATCCGAAACCTCGGCATCCGTATAGCCATGGATGATTTCGGCACGGGCTATTCTTCGCTCGGCATGCTCAAGAATTCCCCTGCGGATGTGGTCAAGATCGACAGGACTTTTGTCCGCGACATCCTGACCAGCCAGTTCGACGCCACGTTCATCCATTTTGTGGTGGCGCTCTGTCATGACGTGAACATCAAGGTCTGTCTGGAGGGCGTCGAGCGCGAGGAGGAATTCGACCGCGTGCGGTCGATGGGGCTTGATTTCATACAGGGGTTCTTGTTCGGGAAGCCCGTGCCTCCGGACGTTTTCGAACGCGATTTCCTGATGCCGTAACGGACGGGGCCGGGAAAGGCCCTTATGTCCGGGGTTGGATGTCTCGGAGTGTGCCTCCTGCGGAAGAGGCGGGATCAGAAGGAGGTCAGGGCGGCGAGGCATCCCACGGTGAAGGCGAAGCTGAAAAACAGGACAAGGGCGTTGATTCCCATCCGTTCGTCGGTTTCTTCCTTGGAAAGGTCTCCGGCTTTTTCCTTTTTCATGTCGCGGCGAATGGCCCGCACGGTGGACACAAGAAGGCATACCCATACGGGGAGCATGATCTTGGCGATGGTCGGCGTAAACACATACGGATGATCGTGCATGAGCCCGAGCATGGAGGGTCTCCCTTGTTCGCCGGGCGTCCGTTGTCCGGTCTGGGCATACGCTACGCGGCATTGGTGCCGTCGGCAAGGCGCTTGCGGAAAAGGCGGCCTTCGGGCATGTCCTCTTGTCCGGTGCTGTCCCGTTTTCCGCGTCCTCCCCGGATTGAATCTCCCGGTGCTTTCCGGTAGAGCAACGCCTGCGGAGGTCGTATGCTTTCTTTCGAAACGACGTGTGCGTTTTTTGTGGCATCCCTGCTGATGGCTATGACGCCGGGGCCGGACGTCATCATCGTGCTGACTCAGTCCTCATTGTACGGGATGCGGGCCGGTGTGCTCACGACGCTTGGCCTTATGACCGGGCTGCTCGGGCACACGCTGGCCGTCGCGCTCGGCGTGGCCGTCCTGTTCCAGACCTCGGAGGCCGCGTTCACGGCGTTGAAGTTCCTCGGCGCGGCCTACCTGTTGTACCTCGCGTGGCAATCCTTCCGGTCCGGGGTGTTCCGGGCCTTCCTCACACAGTCTTTGTTCCCCGGATACGGCACGCTCTATCGGCGGGGGTTCCTCTCCAACATCACCAACCCCAAGGTGACGCTGTTCTGCCTTGCGGTGCTGCCGCAGTTCGTGGAGCCGGAACGGGGCCACCCGACGCTCCAGATCCTGTCGCTCGGCGGCCTGTATGAGCTGGCCTGCCTCATCGTCTTTACGGCCATCGCCGCGCTCGGGGGCAGGATGGCGACATGGTTCAACCGTTCCGATCGCGCGCAAATGCTTATGAACCGTATTGCCGGATGCATCTTTCTGGGGCTTGCGCTCATGCTGGCCTTTGCTTCACGTTGATTTCCGCAATATCCCGCGTCAGGCGGAGGCGGCTCCGAGGGCGGATTCCGCCAGCGGGCCTCACCGGAACCAGCCTTTCCGTTTGAGGGTAATCCACAGGAAAATGGCGAGCCAGACCATGCCCGCCAGCGTTGCATAATAGCCGTATCGCCAGCCCGTTTCGGGCATATAGGCGAAATTCATCCCATAAACGCCGGTGATCAGCGTGAGCGGCATGAAGATCGCGGAGAGGACCGTGAGCTGGCGCAGGCGTTGGTCGGTTTGCTGCTGGAGTACGAACTGGCAGTGCTGGAGCAGCTCGGAAAGCCGGGTCACCAGCCGGAGCGCATTCTTGGCGAGGTGGTTCTGGGCGTCCCGGATGTCCCGGAGCTTTTCGCGCACGGCGTCGGAGAGCATGGCGTGGGGCGTGAGCGCGTGCAGATCGGCAAGGCCATAGAAGAAATCCTCGAACTGGTTGACGAGGTGGTTGATCTGGCGGCGGGTGTCGAGGATGGTCTGCTCGGAGATTTTGCCCGAGGCGTTGTCCACATGCAGTGAAAGGTTCTCGGTCTGGGAGCGGGCTTCGATGAAGTTGCAGATATTCGTTTCCACGAGGCTGTCGAGCAGGGCGATGAGCAGGTCCGAGGCGGAGCGGATGCTGGCGGTGTCGCCTTCCGCGAGCTGTTTGCGTTCCCCGTCGAAATTGTAGCCTTCGTCACGGCAGAGGGTGATGACCTCCTGCGCGAACAGGATGAACGTGATGGAGACGGACCGTTTCTGCACCCATGTTTTGCGGGCCGGGACGCTGAGGAGCACATAGTCGTTCCCTGAAAACACCGACGGGAACCGTTGCGAAGACAGGACGCGCCGCCTCAGGAACGGCGGGATTTGCCGCTCCTTGAGAAAATGGGTCAGCTCCTCGCTGGTTCCCTGAATGTCCAGCCAGAGCAGCTTGTCTTCCGTTCCCTTGGCGCCTTCCGTGTCTTTCAATTCCGTATAGGTGCCGTGTGCCAGCGTTATGGCGTGTTGTTTCATTGCCGTCCTCCTGATCCGGTTCTTCTTGGATGATGGTATCCCAGAGCGGAGGTGAAGTCTCCTAGAGACATTACGGAAGGGGAGGCGGAGGGAGTGCGCGTCGCCTTGTTGCGCATGGGCGGATGTGGGCGGCGCAACGTGCCCGTGGAGCCGTTCGCGGAGATGGGCAAAGCCGGAACCTGCGTCGGCGGGAAGGGGGACACCGTATTTTGCTGAAAAAGAGCCGGGTAGGGTGAAGAAACATTTCTTCCGGCTTTCGCCCGGCTGCCGAGGCGGGGGCCCTGCCCTCAGTCCGCTTCTTTCCAACGGGGCGCATTCCGTATATGCTGGCGGCGAAACCGGAAGGGCCCCGCCGGGCCGTTCCGGCATCAATCCAACAGTGAGGCGATACTTATGATCACTCTATCCGATTCTGTCCTCGACGATCTGCGGACGTTCCGGGGGCGTAACGCGGCTCGTACGATCCGCATCGAAAAGGGTTCCAGCGGCTGACACAGCACCAACTTTGAACTGGCTCTGGATGAGCCGGAAGAAGGCGATGTGACCGAGGATGTCGGGGAATTTCATTTTTGCATGGAAAAGGCGCTGATGGATCAGGTGGGCGCGGTGTTCATCGACTATGATCCTACGGGCAGTTTCCGTATCTATACGGAAAGGCCTCTGTCCATCTTCACCACGGGCGGCGGGAGCTGTTCCCTGTAAAACCCTGCCCCGCGTTTTCTCCCCTGAGGGAGGCGGCCGTTTCCCGGCCCTTCGGCGCGGGGATGTTTCTCAGCGCGCGGCGCGTTAGCGCGTTCATATAATCATTTATCTTTTATTTCAGCAAATTATAAATGGAAAGTCGGGCGTACCGTTCGGCTTTCCTTTTTTTTGTGCGCGCCGCGCGGAATGTCCGTGGGCCATGCCGGACGGGGTCTCCGTCCAAAGGATTCGGCTATGCAGAAAATCCTCCGTATCGATCCGAAAGACAATCTGATTGTGGCTCTGCGCGATCTGGCTCAAGGCGACATCATCGAAAACGACGGGCAACGTATCCAATTGGTTACGGATGTCCCCGCCAAGCATAAGTTTACCCGGGAACCCGTGCCTGTGGGAGGCATCGTTACGCTGTACGGCGTGCCCGTGGGCAAGGCCGTCGCCCCGCTCCAGTCCGGCGAGCGCATCACCGTGGACAACGTGGTCCACTACGCGGCGGAAGTCGATCTGAGCGACGCCGTTCCGTACATGTGGAAGGCCCCGGACGTCTCCCGCTGGGCGAACCGCACGTTCGACGGCGTGATCCGCCCCGACGGGCGCGTGGGGACCGCGAACTATTGGCTCATCATCCCGCTGGTGTTCTGTGAAAACCGCAACGCTCTGAAGCTGCGCGACGCGCTGGAACGGACGCTCGGGTACGCGGGGGACCATCTGGCGGACTTCGCGCGGTCGCTGGTGGGCGGCACGGGCTGCGCGCCCGCGCCCCGGCCTTTCCCGCATATCGACGGCATCCGGGCCATCACCCATAACGGCGGGTGCGGCGGCACGGCTCAGGATGCGTGGACCCTATGCCGGATGCTGGCCGCCTACGCGGACCATCCCAACGTGGCGGGGCTCACCGTGTTCAGCCTTGGCTGCGAGAAGGCGCAGATCGGGCTGTTTCAGGAGGCGCTGCGGGAGCGGAACCTTGGTTTCGACAAGCCCTGCATCCTGCTGCGGCAACAGGACTGGTCCAGCGAAGTCAAGATGATGGAAGAGGCGGTCCGCAAAACGCTGGCGCATTTCAAGAACGCCGATCTGGTGGAGCGCCGCCCCGTGCCGCTCTCGAAACTCAAGCTTGGGGTGAAGTGCGGCGGCTCGGACGGCTTTTCCGGCATTTCGGCCAACCCCGCCATCGGGGAAGTCTCGGATCGCGTGGTGACGCTCGGCGGCGGGTCCGCTCTGGCGGAATTCCCCGAGCTGTGCGGCGTGGAAGCCAACATGATTTCCCGCTGCATCCGCAAGGAAGACAAGGCGCGCTTCCTTGATCTGATGCGCCGCTATGAGGCCGCCGCCAACGCTTGCGGGGCTTCCATCTCCGACAACCCCAGCCCCGGGAACATCCACGACGGGCTGATCACCGATGCCATCAAATCGGCTGGTGCGGCGAAGAAGGGCGGCAAGGCCCCGATCAGCGCCGTGCTCGATTACGCGGAACCCATGCCGGACGCCGGGCTGTCCCTCGTCTGTACGCCGGGCAACGACGTGGAAGCCGTGACCGGGCTCGTGGCCGCGGGCGTAAACGTGGTGTTGTTCTCCACCGGCTTGGGGACGCCCACCGGAAATCCCATCGTGCCCGTGATCAAGGTGGCGACCAATACGGCGGTGGCGGAACGGCTCAGCGACCTGATCGATTTTGACTGCGGCCCGATCATTGACGGGGAACCCATTGCGGCGGCGGCCGACCGGTTGCTCGAAAAGGTGCTCGACACCGCCAGCGGGCGGTACTCCACCAAGGCCGATCGGCTCGGGCAGCATGATTTCCTGTTCTGGAAGCGCGAAGTGTCGCTGTAGCGGGCGGAAAGGCTGGGGAAGGGATGCCTTCCGGAGAACGGGAGCTCCACACGGGCTTCTCTCTTCCGGAAAGAGTTCCCTCTTCTTTGAGGCCGTTGCCGTTGGCGGGGGCCGCCGCATGAAACGGGGCCGGGATCCCATACAAGGCTGCTTCGCTGGGGCCTGTGAAGGAGGAAGACGATGAGTACGGTATGGCGCGTGGACGCGCATCAGCATTTCTGGCGGTTCGATCCGGCCGCATACGGCTGGATCGGCGATGATATGGCCGTCCTGAAACGGGACTTCCTGCCCGCCGAGCTGCGGTTTGAACTGGACATCCGGCACATCGGCGGTTCGGTGGCGGTGCAGGCCCGGGCTTCGGAGGCGGAGACGGACTTCCTGCTCGGGCTGGCGTCGTCGAATCCGTGGATTCTGGGGGTCGTGGGCTGGATCGATCTGCGGGCCGGCGATCTGGAATCCCGGCTTGAGGCGCGGGCTTCGTCCGCCGTGCTCAAGGGATACCGCCATCAGGTGCAGGATGAGCCGTCTCCTTCGGCGTTTCTGGAAGATGGGCGGTTCAACCGTGGCGTGGAAACGCTCCAGCGGGGGGGCAAGGTCTACGAGGTCCTGATCCACGCGAAAGATCTGCCCGCCGCCATTGCCTTCTGCGGGCGGCACGATCTGGGGCCGCTCGTGCTGGATCACCTCGGCAAGCCGGATGTCCGGCATGAGAGCGCGGCGGAGTGGGCCAGGCGCATCGCCCCGCTCGCGGCGCAGGAGCATGTGAGCTGCAAGCTGTCCGGGCTGATCACCGAAGCCCATTGGCACGGCTGGGACGAGCGGGATTTGCTCCCATACCTCGACGCGGCTCTGGAATGTTTCGGGCCCTCCCGGCTGCTGTTCGGTTCGGACTGGCCCGTTTGCCTGTTGTCCGGAACGTACGATCAGGTGTGCGGGCTGGCCGGGAAGGCCACGGCGTCCCTCTCCGAGGCGGAGCGGGATGCCGTATGGGGCGGCAACGCCTGCCGCGTGTACGGCATCGGCAATCTCTAAACGCAGGAGCATGTCATGGATTTGCGGATAAAGGACAAAGTGTATCTCGTGACCGGCGGCGGTTCCGGCATCGGCGGCGGCATATCCGTTGCGCTGGCCCGTGAGGGCGCGATTCCGGTGATTCTGGGGCGCAGCCCGCTGCAAAAGAGTTTCCGGGCCGAAGTGCGGGCGCTCCAGCCGCTCATGCATTTCATCCAAATCGAATTGACCGATGAGCAAGCCTGCGCGGACGCCGTTCAGGAAGCCGTGTCCATGTACGGGCGCATCGACGGCCTGATCAATTGCGCCGGGGGCAACGACAACGTCAGCCTCGAAACCGGGGTGGAGGCATTCCGGGTTTCGCTTGAGCGCAACCTCGTCCATTACTACACGATGGCGCACTACTGCATCGGGGAATTGAAAAAGAGCAAGGGGAGCATCCTCAACGTCAGCTCCAAGACCGCGCTCACGGGGCAGGGCGGGACCAGCGGCTACACCGCCGCCAAGGGGGGCATTTTGTCCCTGACGCGCGAGTGGGCCGCATCCTATCTTAAGGACGGCATCCGGGTGAACGCCGTGGTCCCCGCCGAGGTCTGGACCCCGCTCTATGAACGGTGGGTGAACACATTCCCCCGCCCGGCGGAAAAGCTGGAAACCATCGTCCGCAACATCCCCTTGGGGCACCGGATGACCACGGTGGAGGAACTGGCGGACATGGCGGTGTTCCTGCTTTCGCCGCTGTCGTCGCATACCACGGGCCAGTGGGTCGTGGTGGACGGCGGCTACACGCATCTCGACCGTACCTTGACGGCCCGCTGAGGGAGGTGCGCCGTGAGCCAGATAACCAGTCCGCAATACCGCAAGGCGTTTATCCTCGTCACCACGCTGTTTTTCATGTGGGGCCTGTCCTACGGGCTCATCGACGTGCTGAACAAGCATTTTCAGGTGACGCTCAACGTGTCCAAGGCCCAGTCCGGGCTCATTCAGGCCGCGTATTTCGGGGCCTATTTCGTCGTGGCGATCCCCGCCGGCCTGTTCATGGAATGGAAAGGCTACAAGGCGGGCATCCTGTGCGGCCTGAGCCTGTACGCGATCGGGGCCTTGCTGTTCGTCCCGGCGGCGGGCGTCGCAAGCTTCACGTTCTTCCTGTTCGCCCTGTTCGTCATCGCGCTCGGGCTCGGATGTCTGGAAACGGCGGCCAACTCCTACTCTTCGGCGCTCGGTTCCACGGAAACCGCCGAAACCCGCCTGAACCTTTCCCAGTCCTTTAACGGGCTTGGGCAATTCACCGGGCCGCTGCTCGGGGGGCTGCTGTTCTTCGGCGGCGACGAGGCCAGCGGCGGAGGCGGGCTTGATGCCGTCAGGATGACCTATGTGGGCATCGCCTGCGTGGTGATCCTGCTGGTCATTTTGTTCGCCAAGGCCGAACTGCCCGATTTGCGGAGCAGCGAGGAGGCGGACGAGGCGGCCATGATGAAACATTCCCTGCTGGCCCATAAGGAATTCGTCGCCGGGGTGGCGGCGCAGTTCCTCTATGTGGCGGCGCAGGTCGGCATCGGGGCGTTCTTCATCAACCTGTACATCGAATGCTGGCCCGGCGGCACGGCGCAGCAAGGCGCGTTCTTCCTGTCCATCGCCATGCTCTGCCTGTTGATAGGCCGTTTCGTGAGTACGGGCATCATGACCAAAATCGCGCCCGCGAAACTGCTTGCGGCGTACGGCGCCGTATGCGTGATCCTGACGGGGGTGGTGTTCACGGCCGTCGAATACGTGTCGGTCATCGCGCTCATCGCGGTGTTCTTCTTCATTTCCATCATGTTCCCGACCATTTTTGCAATGGGGACCAAGAACCTCGGGACCCGCAAGAAGCTCGGCGGCTCGTACATGATCATGGCTATCGTGGGCGGGGCGATCATGCCGTATTTTATGGGGCTGATCGCGGACTACACGCACACCGCGGCGGCGTTTCTCCTGCCGCTGTGCTGCTTCGTCTGCGTCGTCCTGTACGGTGCGGCATATGGGCGGCTGGTGAAGGAATAACAGGGAGGAGGGGACTTCCCCCTCCCGTTTCCAAGGCTTTCGCCTGATGGGGAGTTGTCCGTTTTCGCGGACGCGCCGCGCCGTCCCATGCATGGGGGGATTGCGCGGCCGCTCGCTCCCCATCAGCCGAAAGCTTTGGAAACACCCTCTTCGTGCAACAGTGCGGTCAAAGGAGTGAATCATGCCGGAAAACAAGAAAAAATATACGGGAGCGTGGTGCCCTTCGATCACGCCGTTTGACGCGGACGGGAAGCTTGATCTTGCCGCGCTGGAAAAGCATTTTTCCCGGCTGTCGGAAGCCGGGACCGACGGCGTCCTGCTGATGGGGAGCATCGGGGAGTTCACGGCCCTGAGCATGGACGAGCGGGTCAGCCTGATCCATGCGGCGCGGACCATGACCCACTTGCCGCTGATCGCCAACGTGTCCGGCACCTGCATGGAAGACATGACGCGTCTGGCGGATGCCGCCTATTCGGAAGGCTATGAAGCGGTCATGGCCTTGCCGCACTACTATTTCGCCCAGACCCCGCGCCAGCTTGAGGCGTATTTCGATACGTTGGGCGGGCGTTTCGAGGGCGAGTGGCTCATCTACAATTTCCCGGCGCGCACGGGGTGCGACGTGGACGCGGCCCTGATCGCCAAGCTCGCCGCCCGGTTCCCCCGGTTCATGGGGGTGAAGGATACGGTGGACTGCGCCTCGCATACGCGGGCCATCGTGCGGGCCGCGGCCGAGGTGCGCGAGGATTTTTCGGTGCTGTGCGGGTTCGACGAGTATTTCATCCCCAACCTGATGAACGGCGGGGACGGCGTGCTGTCCGGGCTGAACAACGTGGTCCCCGAGTTGTTTACGCAGGCGAAAACGGCGTTCCGCTCGGGGCAGTTCGAGGATCTGTGCGCGGCGCACAGGGAAATCGGGCGGCTTTCGTCCATCTATACGATAGGCGACGACTTCGTGACGACCATCAAGGCCGCCGTCGCCGCCAAGTTCGGCGGGCTGGAGCCCGTTTCCCGGGGATACGGCGGCGTGCTCGACGATACGCAGCTTGGCGCGGTGAAACGGCTGTTCGGGATATAGGCCGTCCGGCGCGGCCTGTGGACAACGGGCCGCGCCGAACGTATGTTCAGGAACCGCGCCCGCGAAAGAACGCGGGCCTTTTTCCCTGAATCAGCCTTCGGACAGGATCATGTTTACAGACATTCATACGCACGCTTTTCACCCGAAAATCGCCCGCCATGCGGTGGAACATCTTAACGAAGCCTATCAGCTCGACTGCGTGGGCGAAGGGACCATCGCCGATCTGTTGCTGCGGGAAAAGCGTTCCGGCATAGGCCGCTGTGTGGTGCTGTGCGCGGCCACCACGCCGGGGCAGGTCGTCCCGGCCAACGACTACGCCGTCACGCTCCAGCGCGAGCACCCCGAAGTGACGGCTTTCGGCACTCTGCACCCCGGTTACGAAGCGTGGGAGAGCCAGCTGGAACGCCTGAAGGCGGCGGGCATACGCGGGCTCAAGCTCCATCCCGATTTCCAGCATTTCTGGCTGGACGATCCCCGGCTTCTGCCCATGTTCGAGGCCGCACAGGACGATTTCATCTTCCTGTTCCATATCGGGGACAACGTACCGCCGGAAAAGAATCCTTCCTGCCCGTACAAGCTGGCGGCGCTGTTGGATCGTTTCCCGCGCCTCCGCTGCATCGCCGGGCATCTCGGCGGGTATCATCAGTGGGAACACTCCCTCAAGGCGCTCGTGGGGCGCGACGTGTGGCTGGATACTTCAAGCTGTACCCCGTTCATCCAGCCCGATCTTCTCAAGGCCATTCTCCGCAATCATCCGCAGGATCGCATCTTGTTCGGCAGCGATTACCCGCTGTACGATCCGGGCGACGCCATGATGCACCTCCAGGAAAAGGCGGAACTCGGCGACGCGGATCTGGACCGCTATTGCAGCAACGCCGACGCTCTGTTCGCATAAAAAAGGGAAGCGCTTTCCGAAGAAAGGCTTCCCTTCATACTTTGGGGCCGTGTATCAGACTTTCCCGAAGGGGCACTTGGGGAACGTGCAGACTTTGCATTCCATGCACAGGCCGCCGTTGCCGATCTTGGCGAGATCGAGACGGGTGATGGGCACACCGGCGAGCATACGGGGCAGGATGATGTCGAAAACGGTGGTCTTGAAGAACAGCGCACACGCGGGCACGCCGATGATCTGCGCGCCGCCGATGCGGCCGATGAGGGTCATGGTCCCGGGCAGCGCGGGCACGCCGTAGAGGATGTCCGTAAGCCCCGCCTCGGTGAGGCCCTTGCGGGTGAGGTCGTCGGGATCGACGGACATGCCCGCCGTGGTGACGATGAAGTCCGCCCCGGCGTCAAGCAGGTCGCGCACGCCCCGAACGATGAGAGCCGCGTCATCCGGGGCAAAGAGCGTCTTGACCACCTCGCAGTGGTGCTGCTGCGCTTTCTGGGTGATGATGGGTGCGAAACGGTCCTCGATCAGCCCCTGAAACACTTCGGTCCCGGTCACGAGGATGCCGATTTTGGCCTTGCGCATGGGCACGACTTTGAACAGCGGGCCGTCTTCCAAAACGGAAAGCGCCTTGAGGAACCCGGGGCGGGACAGGAACAGCGGGATGGCCCGGCTTCCTGCAAGCCGCGTCCCCGCGGTGAGCACGCTGTAGTTGTGGCGCGTACAGCACATCACGTCGGGCACGAGATTGAAGCGCTCAAGGCGCTCCGTGTC
Source organism: Bilophila wadsworthia ATCC 49260 (assembly GCF_000701705.1). Lineage (GTDB taxonomy): Bacteria > Desulfobacterota > Desulfovibrionia > Desulfovibrionales > Desulfovibrionaceae > Bilophila > Bilophila wadsworthia. The sequence continues at coordinate 78,748 of NZ_JNJP01000003.1, forward strand.
CACCAGCAGCATCCCGTCGCGCGTGGCCCGGAAGTTGACCTTGCCTTCGCGCGGGGCGGCTTCCACTTCCACGCCGTCGCCGGGCATGAGCCGGGCAAAGCCGCGGGCGGCGTCGTCCTCATGCACCCAGCCCTCGGGATGCGGCGTGTTTTCCTGAACGTAGACGCGGTTTTTGCCCATTTGCTGGAGGCGGCAGATGTCTCCGGCGGAAAGCTCCTGCCCGGCGACGAACGCGGCACCCTTTTCCTTGCCCGGGATGATCTGCGTCATGTCGTGCAGGGCGTGCTTGCCGACCGCCTCCTCGACCGGGATCGGGACGGGAGCGGGCATACGGGGCTGCTGCGACAGGGCGAAGCCTGGGCCGTCCTCATACGGGGACTGTCCCTGACAGGAGCGGCAGATCCCGCCGTAGGAGGCGGGGTAGTGGGAGCCGCAGAGCGGGCAGCGGGTGATCGCCCCAAACGAACGGTGCCCGAGCATGTCCTGACGGATGCGGACCTTGCGGAACGAGAGGATCGACTCGCCCGCTTCCTTGATCTGGGCCTGCAGCCGTTCGGTATCCTGCTCCTTCTTGGGGCGCTCCTTGAGGAACCAGCTGCGGATGGCGTCGTAGGGCTCCAGCTTGTCGTTGTCGAGCTCGACGCGGACGCCTTCTCCGGTAGCTTTGTCGTACAGGGTCACCGCGTAAATGCCGAAGGGCAGGACGCGAAGCCAGCCGTTGCCGAACGTGCATGGCGTAAGCAGCTGCACGGCGTCGGGAAGGCAGTGGGCCGTTTCACTGACGGCGTCGTACAGGACGCCTTCCGGCATGTGGCGCTTGGCAAGCTCCACCATGTAGCCGCCGATGATCAGGCCGGGAGCGGGATACCCGTGAAAGGCACGGGCCTCTTCCATGAATTCTTCATGCGTCCGGGAGCCGATGGACATGGACACCTCGCAGGGCTAGGGCGTTATTGCAGCAGCGGGCGTTCGGGAGCGTCCTGATTCATCAGGTTCTCCACGGTGATGCCCTGAGGAGGCGTGAACTGGAAGGTTCCGGCCTTGATGGACGCGTCGGGCGTCAGCGAGGTCAGGGCCACTTCATTGGTATTGCCGTAGAAGTCCAGAATCTGCGCCTTCTTGATCAACTTCGTGCCCTTGTCCACCCAGAGGAGCGCCTCCACAAGCTGCGGAGAAGGATCTTTGGGGTAGAGCCGGAGCACGGCCAGTCCGTTGTCGTCCGGCTCGGCCTCGACGGTGAAATCCTTGTCGAGGCGGCTCTGGCCGGTGATGACCTGAATGATGGAGCGGGAGTCGTGGACCACTTCCGGCGAATACTGGTAGGCCAGCTCCTCGTCGGGCAGGTAGTCCCATACATCCTTGTCCGTGATGACTAAAAGTTCCGCATGGGGGGCTTTGGTCTCCCAGCGGACTCGGAGCGGCTTCTGGAAGGCGAGGGTACCCTGGCGGGTTTCCTCGGAGCCGCTTTCCTGATGGACGAGGCGTTGGGTGAATTCAGCGGTAAAGGACTGCATCGACTCATATTTTTTCTGCATCTCTCCCGTAATGGCGGGAGCCGCCGCGTGCGAAGCGCCCGCGCTGATCAGCAGCAGGGCCGCGGCGCAGGCAAAAAGGGTCGGGAAACGCATGATGATCTCCTGAAAAAGAGTGTCTGATACGGAACGCATCAACTGTCTTGCCGCAACGATCGGCGGACTATGGCCGCCGTACTCTGGGAAACCTGCTCGGACCCGTGAAGGGTGCCCTTTGTGCGTTCCCTTCTCAAAAAGGGCCGTTCGCCGCACGTTCTCCAGCCGCCGATGGGCGCGAGCAGGAGGGCAGGCCCGGGAAAGGGCGTGTAGAACGCGCACTCCTTCCCGGTTCAAAAATCAATCCATCCGCACGGTTCTGGCTTTGTTGGCGCGGGAAGCGGGCGGCAGGATGCCTTCCTCCTCCATACGTTCGACGAAGCGCGCGGCTTTGTTGAAGCCGATGCGGAAACGCCGCTGGAGCAGGGAAATGGACATGCGGCCCTGTTCCTGCACAAAGGCCACGGCCTCGGCGTACAGGGATTCCTCATCCGAACTGCCCGGCCCGGAAGCCGGAGCGGAGGACGCCTTGGCGTTTTCCGCGAGGGATGTGCCCCATTCGGTGAAATCCACCTCGTATTGCGGCGCGCACTGGCGTCTCCAGTGATCGGCCACGGCCTGCACCTCGTCGTCGGTGACGAAGGGACCGTGCAGGCGCTGGAGTTTGCCGCCCGTGGGCTTGAACAGCATGTCGCCCTTGCCGAGGAGCTGTTCGGCTCCGGCCGTATCGAGGATGGTGCGCGAGTCGTACTTGTTGGCGACCTGAAACGAGACGCGGCAGGGGAAGTTCGCCTTGATGAGCCCCGTCACCACATCCACGCTCGGGCGCTGCGTCGCCACGATGAGGTGGATGCCCGCGGCACGGGCGAGCTGGGCGAGGCGCACGAGGCAGCCTTCCACGTCCTTGCCCGCCGTGAGCATGAGATCCGCCAGTTCGTCAATGACGATGACAAGGTAGGGCATGGGCTTGAGGTCCGCGTATTCCTGCGGCCTTTCGTCGCCGAACGAAGCCAGTTTCTTATTGTAGTCCTTGATGTTCTTGACCCCGAACTTGGCGAGGCAGTCGTAACGGCCGTCCATCTCGGCCACGGCCCATTCAAGCGCCGTCTTGGCGAGGGAGGTTTCCGTCACCACGGGATGCACGAGATGCGGCAGATCCGCATACATCGCCATTTCCACGCGTTTGGGGTCGATCATCATAAGCTTCACTTCATCCGGCGATGCCTTGTAGAGGAAGCTCACCAGCACGGAGTTGAGGCACACGCTTTTGCCCGAGCCCGTCGTACCGGCGACGAGCACATGGGGCATGGTGGCGAGATCCCGGACGGCGGGGCGCCCTTCGATGTCCTTGCCGAGGGCCATCGTCAGCAAGGACGGGGCACTCTGGAAGGCTTCCGACTGGATCAGCTCGCGGAAGTTGACGGTGGAGCGGTTCAGGTTGGGGATTTCCACGCCCACGGTGTCGCATCCCGGCACAGGGGCCTGGATACGGATGGCTTCGGCCTTGAGGCTGCGGGCAAGGTCGTCGGTCAGGTTGGTGAACCGGCCCACGCGGACGCCCGGGGCGGGGCGGATTTCAAACAGCGTGATCACCGGGCCGGGCGTCACCCGGACCAGTTCGCCCTGAATATTGAATTCGGCGAGGCAGTTCATCAGGCCGGCGCTCTGTTCCTCCAGCACTTCCCGCGAGGGCAGGGAATCGCTCTGCTGCGGCTGCTGGAGCAGGTCCAGCGAAGGCATGGGATAGGAGCGTTTGCGCAGGATCGGTTTCGCTGCGGCGGGAGCCGTTCCCACGGGTGCGTCGATGCGGGGCTGCGCGGTTTGGGCCGGAGCCTGAGACGTTGCCGGAGCCGCCTGTACGGAGGGCTGAGCGGGCGCGGCTGGAGTTGCCGCCTGTGCGACAGCCTGTACCGGCTGCGGCGCTTGCTGCCACTGGGCAACGGGCTGTGCGGCATCTTGCTGCGGCGCGAACGTAAAGGTGTCCCGAGGCTGCTCCGGGGCGTAAGAAATCGTCTGTTGCGGCTCTTCCGCGTGGGGTTGTGCAGGCTGAACCGGAGCTTGCTGCTCCGCCGCATACGGCTGCACGGGTTGAACTTGCGGTTCCGCCTGAGGCCGCGCGGGGGCGGGCTGCGTTTCGGGAATGGTGAGGGCCAGCAGCGGGTTTTCCCCGGCGAGAAGGTTCACGGCTCTGGCGGCGGCATCCGTCGGCGAAGCCAAGTGGATGTTCACCTGCGGCGCGAATGTTCCCGTTCCCGCACGCGGTTCTTCCGGCTGAAAATCAAAGGTGTCGTGCTCGGACGGCGGTTCCCAGAGTTTGAGCGGATCCCCTGCGTCCTTTTTCGGCGCGGCGGTCGTTTCCTCAGGCGTCAGGGAGAAGGGCGGATCCATGCTGAGCGGCTCCTCGCGCTTGGGCGCGGGCCTTTCCTCTTCATCATGGATGTCGAACAGCGCGATGACGTCGGCGGCCGTTTCCCCTTCCGCTTTTTTGTCCTTGTGGGGCAACCCGATTTTGGGCAGGGCGACCTTGGGCATGGATACCTTGGAAAGGCGCTCCGGCAGGTCGTCGAGAGAGAAGGGCGTCCCGCTCAGCTGTTCTCTCAGCAGGGCCCACCCCTTGCGGATAAGCGCGATCCACGCGATGCCGAAGGCCATCTCAAGGGAGATGAACAACAAGAACAGCCAGATCAGGGAAGACCCCACCGGACTGAACAGGGTGGTGAACTTGGTATAGAGGCTCATGCCGAGCATACCTCCGCCCCGGACGTCTCCGATGCCGAGGTTCCAGGCCGCACCGAGGGAAATGAGGCAAGCCGCCAGAAGGGTGAAGCCGAACCAGCGCCACCACGGCATGGTGAACCATGTGGAGACGCAGCCCGCTCCCCAAGCGAGGAAGACGAGGGGCCAGACAAGCGCGGCGAACCCGAAAATATCGACCAGAAGCCCGCTGAGGTACGCGCCGAAGAGCCCGGCGTAATTTTTGACGATTGCAGGGTTGCTCACGGCATGGTTGATGCTGGGGTCGTTCTGATCAAAGGACACCAGGCTCAAGAGCACCAGCAGTCCCCAGAAAATAAGAAAAAGCCCAAACAGTTCCCGGGCGATCTTGCGTCCGTCCGTAATGGCAACCTCCTCCGGCGCTCTCCGTTTTGTCTGCATGATAGAGATATAAGGCGATGAGTTGAAGCGGGGAATCATCCGGCCCGGAAGCGGGTCCCGGGCCGGAAAAGGCATTATTCGCGGCCGAGATAGCCGTTGGTGCGGGTATCGACCTTGACGCGGTCCCCGATGTTCACGAAAATCGGAACCTGAATGACGACGCCGGTTTCGAGGGTGGCGGGCTTGGTCACGTTGCTCACCGTGTCGCCCTTGGCGCCGGGTTCGGTTTCGGTGACTTCAAGGACGAGGGACGCCGGGATTTCGATGTCCAGCGGCTTTTCGTTGTAGAGCAGCACGCGGCATTCCTGGCCGTCCTTGAGGTAGTTGGCCTTGCCGTCGGTGGCTTCGGCGTCCATGTGCATCTGATCATAGGTGGTCATGTCCATGAACACGAGCTGTTCGCCCTCGTGATACAGGAACTGCATGTCGCGGGATTCGAGATTCGGGCGTTCGACCTTTTCGCCGGAACGGAAGGTGTTGTCCAGCACTCGGCCGTTGAGGATGTTACGCAGCTTGGTACGTACCATAGCTCCGCCTTTGCCGGGCTTGAAGTGTTGGAATTCGATGATTTCGAAGGGAGTCCCGTCGATTTCGATTTTAAGCCCCTTGCGGAAATCCGTGGTAGAATACATGCTGCCTCCAAAAACAGTGCTGAATATCAAAACGTACCAAGGGAGTGCTCCGCGCCCCCCGCTTGTTCCTTATCCGGAGCAATCGGACGGCTGCCGCGATTGCTTTTCACGCTGCGGCAGGATAGCCTTGCCACTGCAACTCGATATTGTCGAACATCAGGCCGCGCTTGTCAACATACACCGGAGGTTCCCGTATGATGAAAGAGACTCCCCCCACACTGACCCTTGAGGCGACGACGTTCAACAAGCCGCAGCTTCAGGAACAGCTTTCCGTGCTCGAGCAGCGTCAGGAAGCGCAGATCGCGCTTGCCGGGCGTTCCAATGTGGGGAAGTCGTCCCTCGTCAACGCCCTCGCCCGCCGCAAGCAGCTTGCCAAGATCAGCGCGACGCCGGGCAAGACGCGTTCCATCAATTTCTACAGGGTCGCCCCCGACGGCTTTTCTCTGGTCGATCTTCCGGGCTACGGCTATGCGAAGTGTTCGCAGGAAGAGCGCAAGAGTTGGGCCAAGCTCATTGAATACTACCTCACGAACACCCCGACGCTCAAGGCCTTAGCCCTGCTGCTCGACTGCCGGATTCCGCCGCAGGCATTGGACCGAGATCTCGCGGACTTCGCGCGCGGGCACGGTATTCCGCTTTTGCCCGTCCTGACCAAGGCCGACAAGTGCACGCAGGTCGAACGCAGCAAGCGCCAGCAGGAGTGGAGCCGTTTGCTCAACGGCATCATGCCCCTTCCCGTTTCCTCCAAGGACATGCGCGGCGTCGATGCCCTCTGGTCCGAGCTGCGCCGTTTCGCGGGGACGGGGGAAAGCGTGAGTGAAGAGGAGTAAGAATTGGGGAAGGACCTTTCTGGAGAAAGACTCTTCCCTCCCTTCCCCAAAACCCATCCCTCCAACCCCAAAGACTTTTGTAACGGTAGATGGTGGGCCGGGCGGCAAGGCGGCTGATGGCCTTATGTCCGTCCCCTGCGCGTTTTGTTCCTATGAGCCAATGACATGCTCCGTTCGTTTCCGGACGGAGCATGTCACTTTTTATTTATAGATAACAATATGTTTATATTAATAAATGGGGCTGTCCTAGCTAAGAAAAAAGAGCTAGGATAAGACCATGTATGAAAGACGCAGCAGACTAAATTATCGGCAACAGGCCGAACTCATAAAATTTTTTGTGGCTGGTGCCACGGCAAGGGCTGCCGGAGAAATGGCAGGAGTAAACCGTAACACAGCCACATCCTATTTCATGCGTTTGCGACGTCTCATTGCTTCGCATCTCCCCAGTTATCGACTGTCCGGTGAAATAGAAGCCGATGAAAGTTACTTTGGAGGTGTAAGAAAAGGTAAAAGAGGACGGGGAGCTGCCGGAAAAATAGCTGTTTTTGGTTTA